>NZ_JAWHPL010000003.1:0-349368 GCF_032587875.1 Pseudomonas syringae group sp. 243L2 | reverse complement strand
GATTAAATTCCAGAAACCCTCATCGCTTACGCGTTGAGGGTTTTTGTTTGTCTGGGGTTCCACAAACCTCTGCATTCTCCTGAACTCATAACCACACCTTTCAGTATTGAAGTCAGAGACTCCCCCTCTAGCTCAGTTGAACGCCCCCATGCCTGCCAGCCTGCTACCGGGGCGCAGATGGAAGCTGCTCAGCACTGGCAGGCTTCCGTCCGGCTGGCGCTTCGCATCCCAACCAATATCCGAGACATCTTCAAAGTCAGCGTCGGTTACAGGCGTTTGCAGCGCCCACGAGTTGTGGGCCATATCCAGTCCTTCGCTGTTTACAATCAAACGTCCCTTGTAGGCAATATTGTTGAGCAGGTGGCCGAGAGGGATCAGCGAGCCGTCTGGCGCGATACCCGCCATGTTGTAGTTTGCGCCATTGGAAAAAGCCGTGTTGTTGATGAAGTCCAGCGCCAAGGTATGGTGATTGGCGTAGAAACCGGCGGATTTGTTGTCGAAGGCAACTGAATTACGGACGATATGTTTCACGCCGTTGGGCACATACTTGCCACCGTATCCGCCCGCTTTGATGCCATTGCCGTTGCCCGCTTCAAGTTTGGTGTGCGTGCCAGGCAGGTAGCCTTGCTGCCATGCCCACGAGTTTTCGATGGTTACCGGCGAGAAGGCATTGATCAGGTCAAAGCCGTCGTCGGAATTGGCCCAGGCTCTGCAACCGCGAAATACGTTACCTGGATGCCCCGCCTTGATGTGTGCGCCGAAGCCGTCAGCGCTCTGACCTGCGCCGTTTGAGGTGTAAGGATCGTAGTTGTGGTGCGAGTCGGTATTGATTACCAGGTTATAACCGCCGTTCTGAATGAACAGGCCTGGCCCCATGTTGTGATGCAAGTTGAGTTGCTCGAAGATATTGTGACTGCCGCTGTTCCAGATGCCCCAGGACTCGTGATTGAGATGGTTATCCGGCTGCTGAGGCACGCCGGTTACTTCCAGCCCCTTCAGGTGCAACCAGCTACCGGTAACGTTGAAGCCTTTGACGCGACAATCGTCTTTCATGGCCGAGAAATCAAACACCGGTGTTTCGCCCGGATAGGCCCAGTAACGTATAGGTTTGTTTTCGCTGCCGCTGTTGTTCAGGGTGATGGCATTGACGGTGTCTGTGCGGGTAGCGCAGCTGTTGATGCCTGCTGTGTAGGTGTAGATTCCGCCGCGAAAATACACCGTGTCGCCGGCTTTTGCGGTTTGCTGCGCACGCATGATGGATTGCAATGGTGCGGATTTTGTACCGGCAGCGTGATCATTGCCATTTGGGGCAACGTAATAGTCGGTTGCATGCGCTGTTGCAGCAACGGTCAGCAAGACCGTCAACAGTATGGTTTTCATGAGGTCACTCCAGGCCAGCGTCTCGCAATCCTATGCGTGTTTGCTGCACCCCATTGTGAATTCAATGAATAAAGAGTCTGTTTGTGCAAGGCCTGCACTATGGCCTCACTCAATTCAAAGACAATAAAAAAGGCCGCATTCTCATGCGGCCTTCTGACTACAGCTAACGACCCTTACGAAGCCAGCTCTGGAACCGCTGGCTTCACTTGATCGCGACGCTGAATGTATTTCCAGTCCGCTTCATCAATGTAGATGCCATTGGGTCCGCTGCCGCCTTCCAGGTCGATAGCAACGTGAGCCGAGACCTGTGGCTTCACACTTGCCAGAATCGGAACGAAGCCCAGTTGCAGGCTCGTTTCCAGCAGCGCAGCCTGGTTCTTCTCATCGATGTCTGCTGCTTCGTCCAGGTAATAAGGCAAGCGCACCCGACCAGCCTGATCCCGATCCATCAAGTGCAGCAACAGGTACATGTTGGTCAATGCCTTGATGGTCATCGTGGTGCCGTTGGAAGCTGCGCCGTCGATATCGGTGTGAATAACCGGCTGACCATTGACCTTGGTGATCTCGAATGCCAGCTCGAACAAGTCCTTCAAGCCCAACTGGTTATGGTTGGCAGCCACAAGTCGCGCCAGATACTCCTTGGCCTCTTCGTTCTTGTTGTCCTGCTCGGCGCTCTGGCTCAGGTCGAAGACTGACAGTGTCTCGCCTTCTTCATATTGCCCGGCGCTGTGGATAATCTGATCGATGTGCTTGAGTGCTTCCTTGTTCGGCGCGAGCACGATACGGAAGCTTGCCAGGTTAGAGACTTGACGCTTGTTGATCTCGCGGTTGAACAGCGCCAGTTGATGCTCAAGGCTATCGTAGTCGCTACGAATATTGCGCAGGGTGCGGGCGATGTCAGTAACCGCAGCGCGACGAGCCTTGCCCAGCGTAAGTGCCTCATCGGTACGGTGTGCGTAGGCATTGATCAGCAGTTGCAGGCGACGCTCCATGTCGTCCTCGCTGTCGAACTTGGCCACGCCCTTGAGGCGAACCTGGGCATACAGCGCTTCGATCTGCCCATCGCTGCGCAACAGACCTTGCCAGCTGTCCTGATAATCGTTGAGCAGTGGCAACAGGTTATCCATGGAATCATCAATCGGGTCCATGAACGGCGTGCCGAACGGTAGATCCGCAGGCAACAACTGGCGGCGACGTAGCGCGTCGTCCAGCGTGCGTTGCTTGGATTCCATGTCACCAATCTGACGGGCGATCAGTTGCAGCTTGGCCGAGAGCTGCTGGACGCGCTCAGTGAACGCATCACTGGAGCGCTTCAGTTCATCCTGAGCGGCTTCCATCTGCGCCAGCTCTTCCAGCTTGCCGGACTCCTCTGCGCTCAAGGTCTGGCAACGGCGGAAGTCTTCAAGTGCCTTTTGCGCATCCAGCACCTGCTGGTACAGCGCTTCGGTCTGGGTCTTGCTCGCCGAACGGTCGGCGGCCACAGCCTGCTGGGTTTTCAGTTGCTTGAGCTCTTTTTCCAGACGCTCTTTCTGATCGCGCAGCGCAGCACGATCGGCCAGCGCCTGCAGGGCAGGAGGCTCGATACTCGACAGGTTGATGGTCAGCCCGGGTACGGCGAATTGATCGCCCTTGAAGCCATCCAGAATGGTCTCCAGCGATTTGACCCACGCGTCGCCGTCGTCCAGCGCAATACCTTGCTCACCCAGTGGCAGGCTGAACAGCGCGCTGTTGAACAGGCGCATCAGGCGTTCTACGTCCGGCTGGGAGAACTCTTCACGCAGACGGGCGTAACTGTTGTTGTCCGCGTGGTCGAGCTGTTGCTTGACCGACTTGAGGCGTTTCTCCAGGTCGCGCAAACGCTCGTCCAGGTCTTCGGCGCTGAACTGCCGGGACTGGGCCAGCGCACCGGCCAGCTCATCGTGAGCATCCTTGGCTGCAAGCAGTTGCTGCTCCAGCACCTTGACGTCATCGACCAGCGCGAAACGATTCTTCAGCACCGACAGCTCGCCGACCCAGCGCTGGATACTGCTGATCTCGCGCTCCAGACGCATCAGTTCCTGAGTGCTGCTGCGCTGATCGTTCTGCATCTCATCCTGCTGAGCACGGTAATGCTCGGCCTGAGCGACCAGTTCTTCCTTGCGCGCGCCGGAGTAGTCCGACCAAGTGCCGAGCAGTGAATCAAGGATCGGCGACAGACGATGCAGTTTGCCGCGCAACAGATCACGCTGTTTGACCCCGGCAGCCAGTGCCTCGACCAGCGGGCCAGCCAGTACCAGCGAGTTGTAATCCTGTTCCATGCGCCGCACGTCGCGGAAAGCCTCTTCGCAGGCGGCGATGTAGTCGACGCTGCCCGAACGCAGGCTGTGCTCGAACGCATCGAGAAACAGCTGCTTGAGTTTGGCTGCCGTGATTTCACGCATGTGCAGCAGGTTGATGAACAGCGCGCGGAAAGTCTTCAGGCTCTGCTCGCTGGTGGAGCGTAGCGGGATCAGGGTCAGGTCCAGCGGGATCGAGGTATGACCGCCGACCAGCAGGCGGCGCAACTCGTCCGGCTTGAGTTCGTAGGCTTTCAGGCCTTGGCTTTCCAGGTTGCTGAACAGCTCTTTCTGACGCAGGCAGGTGTCGTTCTTCTGGTAATGACCCAGGTCCAGCTCGCCGGCATAGGCAAAGAACTGGTGGCCGAAACCGCCACCCGGGCCGCGGCCTACCACGCCAATCACATGCGGGCCGTGGGGCAGGGAGACTTCCACCAGAATGTAACTGGTGTCGGTGGCAAAGTAGAAGCGCCGGGACTGCTCAAGGCTGTACTTGCCGAAGCTCATGTCCGACATGCGTGCCAGAATCGGGAATTGCAGGGCGTTGATCGAGGCGCTCTTGCCGAGGTTATTCGCGCCGTACACCGACAGCGGGTTTTCCAGCGGGAACAGGCCGAGGCTGTAACCGGCGGTGTTCAACAGGGCAAAGCGGCGGATGCCATAACGTTCCTGGCTCATGTGTCCATCTCCTGTCGTTGCTCATCGGCGATTGCCCGGGCAAGTGCCTCTTCCTCGGTTTCTTCACCGAATTCAGCCAGGTCCAGCGGGTCATCGGTTTCCAGCAGCTTCTCGTCGCTGTCGTCATCGATGAGCACAGGCGTTGGCAGTGGCAGGGCGCTATGCAGGCTGGCCGCCAGATCGCGGTCCTGTTGCACCGACAGGCATACATCGAGAAAACGGTGCATCGGCGGCAGGAAGCGGTAGATACCGACCTCTTCACTGGCAAAACCCAGTTGCGTCATGCGGCGCATGATCTTCTCTTCAAGCTCTTCCTGGGTCTGCACTTCCGCCTGAAGAAACAGGTCCCGGTACTTTTCCAGCATCGAAGGCAGTTCGTCACGGCCCAGACTGCCGCCATCCAGCACGGCCATCGGGTCACGGCCCTGATCGGCCAGATGCTCGACGAGGATGAAGGTGAACAGCGCCAGACGCTGAGCGGTCTTGTTGACCTGCGCGGCGGCCAGTTCAGGCACGAAATAGTAGAAACCGCGGGTGTCGCAGATCAGTTCGTAGCCCAATGCCTTGAACAGCGCGCGGTACTGGTCCTGGCAGTTGGAGAGTTGGGCATACAGCTCCGGGTCACGGCGGCTGATGTGATAGCCCTTGAACAGCTCGCGAAAGATCGGCGCGAGCTGGGACATTTCGGATAGATCAAGATGCATGAACAGGGCTCTCGGAATGCTCTGGCTGCTCGTCTTTTGCGGCGAGCAGGGCAAAGGAGCGCAGGCTGACGCGGTGCTCCCGGGTGAAATATTCGCGACGATCGAGGCGTTCACGGGCGAAGCGCTTGTCCCGCGACAACCGCGAGAACCAGTACAACAGCTCGTCGGTTTCGCCGGTTGGTTCCTGCTCCAGCAACCAGACCATCAGGTCAGGCATCGGCAGGGCGCTTTCGCAGCGCTCGAGCATTTCCTTGACCGTACGTGGCGCGCGGGGTGGTTCGCCCTTGCGTGTACCACTGGCCTTGGGGAACTTCGCGGGCTTGGGTTCAAAGCGCGCCAAGGCATAGACGTAAGCCTCGACCTGGCTCGCGCTGCCCAGAAAGGTACTTTGCGGGCGGGTAAACAATGGCATGGCAGCCTGTGGCACTGCGTCCAGGCCCTTGCGCCGAATCGCCGACAAGGCCAGTGCCGCGCCACGAGTCACCGCATTATGGCGACGTGCCTCCTCGCGCAGCGGCAACAGCAGCTCGCGTGCATGGCGCAAGGTCAACTGAGCGCTGGTCTGCATCTCCAGAATGCGCGCATGGGTGCGCAGCAGCATGTCGTCGTCGACCAGATGACCGAGGCGTTGTTGCTCGGTCAACAGGCGCAGCAGCACATTCTCGACCTTGCGCACACCCTGTTCGAAAGCACCGTCGGCATTGACCAGTTGAATCATCGGCTCGACGTATTCGTCCCAGGTGGCCAGAACTTCTGCATACCTCTGGCGCAAAGGGATCTGCCGGTCGCTGGTCTTGGCCCGGTCGGCGACCGCGACCAGTGCCTGTTCGTCGTTGGCAAGCTTCTTGAGAACGTCGCGCACCCGCATGTCCAGCAGCCGCAGCTGCCTGGCCAGATCATTGGCATCGCGAATATCGAACGCGTCCTGAATGTAACCGGCCAGGCGCTCCAGATGGCGCAGATAAGCCTCGATTTCCAGGCACAGGCCCAGCCGGTGCTCGCGGCGCAGGTAGGACAGGAAGTCATGGATCTGTGCGTTGAGCTCAAAGCGGTTCGGACTTTTCGCGACGGGCACCAGAATGTCCAGACGAATCCACACGTCCAGCAGGTTGGTGATGTCTTGCGGGGTGCTGTCCTGCTGCTGAGCGCCCAATTGCAGGCGCAGCTCGCTCAGGCTCAACGTACCCTGGTCGAAGTGTTCGCATAAGGGCTCGAGTAGCGCCCAGTGCTCGGCAAGGGCGCGCAGGACGCGCTTGGGTTCGATCATCGTTAGGCCGACTGTTGGCAAGTGAAAAGCGGCAATTGTACTGCATCAGTCGCCTGATATTTCACCTGCGGGCGATATGCTGCAGCGCAAAAAGGCGAACAACGCTAGAATTGCGCGCTTAACTTATCCACAGGTGGCTGACCCTTGCTCAACGAGTCCCGTCGCCGCGCTTATTTGACCGCCATGCAGGTGGTCAACTGGCTGCCGCGCACAGAACTGCCATTCGCTGCGCCCTCGCGTCCGGAGCTGCTTGCGCCGTTACCGCCGCCGGTCGAGGTGCAGAACATTGCGCCTGCTGCCGCGCCATCTGCGCACGCTGCGCCGGTCGAAGCTGCGAACGTTGTGCCAATCGCCCGGCAGCCCGAGCGCCCGAAGGTCGAGGTGCCGCGTCCGTCACTGGCCAGCACGCGCACAGTTGCCCCGGTCGAAGAGGCCGCGCCTGCGCCGCCCAAGGCCGCGGTTGTGCCGCCACCGCGTTTTGCCCTGCAATTGCTGCGTGCCGGCCGTTGCATGCTGCTGGTAGAACTGACCACCGGCCAGCCGTTTCAGAGCCGCGATCCGTCCTACCTGCTGCTCAAGGACATGCTGCGCGCTGCCGGTCTGCCCGACAGCCCGCAGATTATCGGCGAACCGGTGCGCTGGCCGTTGCTGGTGCGCGGCCAGATGGATCAGGGCCCGGAAGCGGCGCGCGACTTCGTGCAAGGCTTTGTCGGTGCCCGGCTTGAGGACGAACCCTGTGCGTGCCTGTGGCTGATCGGTTTGCCGTCGATGAAGTTCGCCGGTGAAGCCGACGCCGAATCCTATAACCGCGAATTGCAGATCGAAGGTCTGGGTACTGCCTGGGCGTTGCCGGGTCTTGAATTAATGATGGACGAGCCTGAGCGCAAGGCCGATGTCTGGAAAGCCATGCGTCGGCTGATGACGCGCTGGAAATCGATCGATGAGTGATGCCGTAACCTTCCGCCCCATGACCGAAGCCGATATGGATGCGGTGCTGAAAATCGAATACGCAGCATTCAGCCATCCCTGGACACGCGGCATCTTTCTCGATGGCCTCAAGTCCTACGAGATCTGGCTGATGTTCGAAGGGGCGCAGCAGGTCGGGCACGGTGTGATTCAGGTCATCATCGATGAAGCGCATCTGCTCAATATCACCGTCAAACCTGAAAATCAGGGCCGTGGTCTTGGCTTGCTGCTGCTGGATCATCTGATGAAGCGTGCTTATCAGCTAAACGCTCGGGAATGCTTTCTGGAGCTGCGTGACAGTAATCGTCCAGCCTATCGTCTGTATGAAAACTACGGTTTCAACGAGATAGGCCGGCGTCGCGATTACTACCCGGCAGTCGGCGGCCGCGAAGACGCTGTGGTCATGGCCTGTACGCTTTTCGAATAGTGCTGGCTGTCAGCGCTGGGTATTGCCATCCAGCGGGTCGATGATTGCCAGTTCCTCCTCGTCCAGACCGTTGCCACCACCGATGTCATCTTCATCGACTATAGTCCGCTCCAGGTCGGCAGGATCGTCTTCGCCCTGCTCATTCGGTGAACGGGCACCGTCTTCGCGGATCAGGGTTTCCGGAGACAAATCGTCATCGGTCGAATGGTGATCGTCAGTCGAGGCACCGGTCAGGCCTGCCTCACGCACACGCTGATCCGGAATTTCATGTTGCAGTTCGTCTTCAGGAATAAGATCACCGATACGGGCACGATCTTCTTCGTCGAAGTCGAGTGTTTCCATGGAGCCCATACGGTCTTCGTTATCGTCGATGGGTTCCGGTTCGGCAGCACCGAACGGACGGCGTGAATCGTTCATGGGAAATCCTCATTTCAGGTGGTCGTAAAAAATGGACCGGCCATGACTTTGAAGATTCCTTTTTGTTGACCGACGAGCTTTGGTGAATTTTGTCAGTAGTGGCAAATAGGCGTGACTTGAAGGATTCGACTCCAGTCCAAGGCTGGGCATCATTATCGAGGCGTCAAAGCATGAACGAGCTACAAGACCTGATTGATAACAATGCACGCTGGGCCGATGCGATAAAGCAGGAAGACCCAGAGTTTTTCGCCAAGCTGGCCCGCCAGCAAACACCTGAGTTCCTGTGGATCGGTTGTTCGGATGCACGTGTCCCGGCCAACGAGATCGTCGGCATGCTGCCCGGCGATCTGTTCGTCCATCGCAACGTGGCCAACGTTGTGTTGCACACCGACCTCAACTGCCTGTCGGTGATCCAGTACGCAGTGGACGTGTTGAAGGTCAAACACATTCTGGTGACGGGCCACTATGGTTGCGGCGGTGTACGCGCCTCCATGCAGGACCGCCAGTTTGGCCTGATCGACGGCTGGCTGCGCACGATTCGTGATTTGTATTACGAAAACCGTGAAGTGCTGGCCAAGCTGCCGACCGAGGAAGAGCGTGTCGACCGTCTGTGCGAGCTGAACGTGATTCAGCAAGTGGCCAACGTCGGTCACACCAGCATTGTGCAGAACGCCTGGCACCGTGGGCAGAGCCTGTCTGTGCATGGCTGCATCTACGGCATCAAGGACGGCCGCTGGAAGAGCCTCGACGTAACCATCAGCGGCTTCGAGCAGTTGCCGCCGCAGTACCGTCTGCGTCCGCAGGACTGACAGCCACCCTCAGGCTGCAGCATCGCCAGCCAGTCTGTTTTTGCGACGGCTGGTTGGCGACAGGCAGGTCATCACAGCACGAAGCGCTGCACCATCAGGTTCAGATCAGCCGCCAGCATCGACAGCGAATTGCTCGCCACGGTGGTCTGCTGCGCGCCTGACGCTGTCTGGCTCGACAGGTCGCGGATACTGCTCAGGTTGCGGTCTACTTCAGTCGCAACCTGGGCTTGCTGTTCTGCGGCACTGGCAATCAACAGGTTGCGGTCGTTGATGGTGCCCGTTGAATGGATGATCACGGTCAATGCTTCGCCGGTTGATGCAGCTTGCTCAAGCGTCAGGCTGGCTTGCGTTGCCGTGTGGCGCAACGAGCTTGCCGTTTGCTGAGTGCTTTGCTGCACACCGCTGATCAGCCCTTCGATTTCTGAGGTCGAGGCGCTGGTGCGTTGCGCCAGTGAACGAACCTCGTCAGCTACCACGGCAAATCCGCGCCCGGCTTCGCCCGCCCTGGCTGCCTCAATGGCGGCGTTCAGGGCCAGCAGGTTGGTCTGGTTGGCGATCGCGCGAATCACATCGAGGATGCTGCTGATGCTCTGCGTGCGCTCGGCCAGTCCTTCAGCCTGATGCGAGGAGTCCAGTACGTTTTCAGTCAGTTGCTTGATCGAAAGAATCGTCGCCGACAGTTTTTCCTGCCCTTGCGCTGCCGCCTGGGTCGACGCCTTTGATTCGGTCACGGTGCTGCTGGCGTTGCCTGCCACTTCGATGGCCGCCTGACTCATCTGGTTGACGGCGACTGCGGCCTGCTCGATTTCGTTGTTCTGCAATTGCAGATTGAGCGCACTGGCTTCGGCAATGGTGCCCATCTCCTGAACCGACTGCGACAGCTGCGTCGCCGCTGCGTAGATCTGATCAATCGTGCCGTGCAGGTTGGTGCGCATGCGCCCCAGGGTGATCAGTAACTGCGCGGTCTCGTCCTTGCCATCCGGTATCCGGTGCTCTGTCAGATCACCATCGGCGATGGTGCTGGCAATGTGCAAAGCCTGGCGGACCGGGTGAATGATGCTGACGCTCAGACGCCAGGCCAGCAGCAGGGTCAGAGCCAATACGACGGCGATGGCGCTCAGCGCAATGATTCTCGCCTGCTCGTAACGGGTGCCTGCTGACTCTACGGCGGCGGCAGCGCTCTGTTTGTTCAGCTCGCGCAGCAACTGCACCTGCATGTCCATCAGGTCGCCTTGCAGCGCGAGCATGGTATTGGCCAGCATTCGGGCCTCATCCAGCTTGTTCTGCTCGATCAGCGTGATCTGATTCTGCAAGCCGGGCATGAACGCCTTATAGGCATCCTGCAACGCGACGATAGAGTCATGCTCAGTGCCCGATTGAACACGCGCAAGGTATTCCGAGAAACCTTTCTCGACTTCGTTCTTGAGCTGTTCGACATTGATCTTGCTGTTGATGACCGCACCCGGATCGTCGGCATTGGCGATCAGCCGGGTGGTCTCGCTGCGCAGTTTGACCAGGCCGATGGCGATGGCATCGGCCATGGCGATACTGGGCAGCGCACCACTCTCGACAGCTTCGCCCTGATTGCGGATCTCCTGCATCTGCAGCAGGCAGAAAGCCCCCAGCGCGACCATCAGCAGGGAAGTGATGCCGAAACAGATCACCAGGCGCAGGGTAATCCTGAAGCGGCGCAATAGTGTTGGCGTTGTGGATTGCCGACGCAGGAAACGAGGCATAAATCTTTTCACGGCACACAACCCCTATAAACACGCAGACCTTCTCGGAGAGCCGTTTATAGGGCAGTTGTGTGATGTCTTTATGACATCTGATGTTTATATCGGAAACAGGTAACCCATCATGGCTGAGGCGCGCCGATTTCCTCCATCAGTTCATTCAGAAAACGCTTCAGCCGGTCGTGCCTGATCTTCGCCATCTGTGTCCCGGTGTCGGTTTGAAAGCTGTCGGCGAGGTGCAGCAGCTTGGTATGAAAATGGTCGGCGGCGAAGTTCCTGTCGTCATACGGGCGCTGGCTGGCATGCGGGTCGTTCGGTTCGTAAAGCTGTCTGCCCATCCGCCCTGATACGTAAAAGGTTCGAGCCACGCCGATCATGCCCAGAGAATCCAGACGGTCGGCGTCCTGCAGAATTCGGGCTTCCAGTGTCAGCGGGGTTATCGCCGCCGAGAAACTGTGCGCTTCGATAGCATGGGCAACCGCAGCGATACTTTCTTCGTCCCAGCCCATCTCGGTAAGCAATTCGCGGGCCCGTGCTGCCGCCAGTCGCGAAGCACTGGAGCGAAACGGTGAGTCTTTCTCGACCGAAACACAGTCGTGTAACAGCGTGGCGGCGATCAGTACGCGGGCATCGCCGCCTTCCCGGTCACGGATGGCGCAGACGTTTTTCCAGACGCGCAGCAAGTGCGAGACGTCGTGCGCGCCATCGATTTTCTCTGCATGAGTATGCGGGATCAGCAGGCTGGCCAGATCCTGAAACGGGGCGAAGCTGGCGGCGGTCATGCGATGGTCCTCAAGCGTCTGTGCGGGTATCAGCATTACAGACAATGCCGCCTGATAAAACCCTGTCACTGGTCAAGAATATGGCTGATCTGGCCTGCAAGCAGCCCCGCACCCCGGGCGTTGAGGTGGTTGAAATCCTTGTAGTACGAGTTCATATCGCCAATCAGGCATTGCTTGTCCTTACAAAAGGCTTCATCCAGGGTGATCAACCTGATCTGCTTCGCCTGGCTGGCGTGCAGGAACAGTTCGCGAGTGAAGCGTTGCAACAGAGCATGTTTTTCGACTGGCACCGACAATTCACTGACCCGCTGCAGTTTCTGCGCATCACTGTCCCAGGCATCACGGGCCAGGCGGTAGTAGAGGCTCTCGGGATTGATCAATTGCTGCGGCACCTGCGCGACGATGAATACCTCGGTGCCGATATCGCGGTAGGCCTTTATCGTGGTTTCAAATGCCTGCCTGAACACTGCTCGCGAGGTTTCCCGGTTTTTTTCCGGGTGGGTGCGGGAGGTCAGGAAATACTTGCTCATCTTCCGCTCGCCGTAATTGCCGTCGGTGTACAGCGTCCAGCGTGCCACCAGCACGACCTTTTTGATCTGCCGCTGCTTCACGTATTCAAACTCGCGATTGGCCAGCGCCTCGCATACCCCGGCAGGGTAGTTACCCTTGGCGATGTCCACGCCGAGCAAGGGCAGGCAACCGCCCAGACCTATGTGCGCGACGGTTCTGCCCAGATCCCGCGCGGCGGCGTCAAACGTCGATAACAGGGCCTCTGAGTGGCTGTCACCAAACAGAGCCATCTCCGGTACGACGTTGCTGTCGGCAAGACCAAACAGGCAAAAATCGACATTCCAGCCTTGGCTATCAAGGTTCCGGTCGCATTTTTCGCGTATCTGCGGGTCGACAAATGCCTGATGCATCGCCGGATCGACAGCGAAGCGCTGGCTAAAGCCGTTATTGAGATAGCCGACCAGCCCCAGCACGACAAATAGCGTGGAAGCAACGCCTGCCGAGGCGAAGAGCTGACGGCGGTTGAATGCACCGGCCTTGCGAAAGGGCTGCTCGACGAAGCGCCAGCTCAGCCAGGCCAGCAGCAGCGAGAGCACGGTCAACGCCAGCATCAGCGGCAGGCCTGGCTCAATCAGGCTGCGCTGACGAGCGAAGGCAAAGACGGGCTGATGCCACAAATAGGCGCTGTAACTGATCATGCCGATCAGGACCGTTACCCGTGAGCTCAGCGCGTTGCCGACCCAGGTCTGGCCATTGGCGAAGACAATGATCAATGCCGCACCCAGCACAGGCAGCAGCGCGTTGAGGCCAGGGAAGGGTGTACTGCTGTCGAAACAAACCACGGCATAACCAATCAGCAAAATCCCCAGCAGCGTCGCCGCCTGATCGAGATGGCTGGCGCTATCAACGCTACGCGGGCGCCAGACAAAGTAGAAGGCGATGAACGAGCCCGTCAGCAATTCCCAGGCGCGTGCAGGCAGCAGATAAAAAGCGTTACTGGCGTTATGACGCGCCCCCAGCTCCGCCAGCGCCAGGCTTGCCAGGGCAGCTGCGATCAGCAGCACAATCAGCCACTTGCGACCCATGCTCCAGGCCAGCATCAGTAGCGGTGGGAAAAACAGGTAGTACTGCTCCTCTACCGCGAGCGGCCAGGTGTGCAGCAAGGGTTTGAGTTCAGCGGTTGCGTCGAAATAGCCGCTTTCCAGCCAGAACAGTACGTTGGATGAGAAGGTCGGCACCGCCACCAGGCTCTTGGCGAAGTATTTCAGGTCAGACGGATCGAGCGTCAACCACGCGACAGGCAGGCAGACCAGCATCATCACGAACAGCGCCGGCAGAATGCGTCGGGCGCGCCGTTCGTAGAAATCGATCAGCGAGAATCTGCCGTTGAGCATCTGCGCAAGAATGATCGAGGTGATCAGATAGCCAGAGATCACAAAAAAGATGTCGACCCCCACGAATCCACCGCTGAATAACGGCAAACCCGCGTGATACAGGATGACCGGGATCACCGCGAGCGCGCGCAGGCCATCGATTTCGGGTCGATAGCCGAGCGCCGGGTTATGAGGAATGCCCATGAAGTGTGCTCGATACAGGAAGTGGTGAAAGGCGGTAAATGCGCGCTGCAATAGCTACCGCCAACGCAGGGCGCAGGCGTTGGGGATGAAGGATCAGAAGGGAATCGAAGGAGAGAGTGATGTATTTTTTAGCTCAGGTATTCGCTCCTGTCCAATGGCTGAAGCCGGTTTATATCGACAGGTTTGCACCAGTGGATCAGCGTCTTCCAACCTGAAAGTGTAAAAGCCCTTTATAATTCATGGTTTTTACCCCTCGATGCGAGAACCATTGTGAGCTTACCGTCCTGCCCGAAATGCAATTCCGAATACACCTACGAAGACGGCAGCCTGCTGATCTGCCCGGAATGCGCCCATGAATGGTCTGCAGACGCTGCTGGCGCCGATGCAGCCGACGACGTGAAAGTCATCAAGGACTCCACGGGAAATGTGCTGCAGGACGGCGATACCATTACCGTGATCAAGGACCTGAAGGTCAAAGGCTCTTCGCTGGTGGTCAAGGTCGGTACCAAGGTCAAGAACATCCGTCTGGTCGATGGCGACCACGATATCGATTGCAAGATCGACGGCATCGGCGCGATGAAGCTGAAGTCCGAGTTCGTCCGCAAGGTTTGATTCTGTCGAGCAATGGCTTTAGCCTGAACGCCTCGCCGGTCCTTCGACTGGCGGGGCGTTCATGTTTCCGGGCGCGCCAGGGCTGTTTTTCCTGAACAGGTGAATACCGTGCCGACGACTACCCCCGCCCCGTATCTGAAACCCGATGAATGTGTCGTGCTGTTCGATGGCGTCTGCAAACTGTGCAATGGTGTGGTGAAGTTTCTGATTCGCCATGATCCGCACCAGCGTCTGCGCTTGGCCGCCGTACAGTCGGAGCAAGGGCAGGCATTGCTGAAGTGGGCCGGGCTGCCGCTCGACGATTTTCATACCATCGCAGTCATCGTTAACAATCGGGTGTTCGTACGCTCGGATGCATTTCTGCACATCATGGGGCTGCTGCCTGCGCCGTGGCCGCTGCTGAAAGTGCTGGGTATTTTTCCACGCTTTCTAAGGGACTGGGCCTACAACCGTATCGCGCTCAACCGATATCGCCTGTTCGGGCGCTATGATCACTGTCTGTTGCCGTCGCCCGAGAACCGCCAGCGCTTCCTTGACGGCTGACGACCGGCGGTCATTTGTAAAGTCTGTCATGACTGTACGGGTTGTGATCCACTCTGGCGGTCCGTAGAATTCGTGTCATCTGGCTTCACTCCCCATATCCACAATAATCCACTTTGCACACTGCGCCCGATTCAGAAGGTCGAGCGGAGCGTTTTTGCGTTGGTTTTTCAGTGGGGGCGAGCCGCGGTTCCATACAGGTGTCAGGCGTGCGTGTTCATGCGTGGCGATCGGCCTTCGGGTCGGAACATTTTCAGGGCGTTGCGATTCTTGATAACTTCACCTCCAAACGAGCAAGCAGGTAGCTGGCTTGGCGTATTCGCGCTGGCCTTGGCGGCCTTCATTTTCAATACCACCGAGTTCGTGCCGATCGGTCTGCTGAGTAACATCGGCCAGAGCTTCGAGATGACCCCGGCCCAGGTCGGGCTGATGCTTACGATCTATGCCTGGGTCGTGTCGCTGATGTCGTTGCCGATGATGCTGGCGACGCGCAACATCGAGCGCCGCAAGTTGCTGATGTTCGTGTTCGGCCTGTTTGTGGTCAGCCATGTACTCTCCGCAATCTCCCCCAGCTTCGCAATCCTGCTGGTGAGTCGGGTCGGTATCGCCTTTGCACATGCGGTGTTCTGGTCGGTCACGGCGTCGCTGGCCGTGCGCATCGCACCGCCCGGCAAGCAGGTTCAGGCGCTTGGCCTGCTGGCGACCGGTACGTCGCTGGCGATGGTGCTGGGTATTCCGCTGGGCCGCGTGCTGGGTGAGGCCCTGGGCTGGCGGACTACCTTTCTGGGCATCGCCGGCATCGCTGCGCTGGTAGTCTTCCTGTTGGCTCGCGCGCTGCCTTTGCTGCCCAGCCAGAACTCCGGCTCGTTGCGCAGCCTGCCGATCCTGTTCAAACGCCCACGGTTAATGGCGATCTACCTGCTGACCGCGATTGTGGTGACCGCTCATTTCACCGCCTACAGCTATATCGAGCCGTTCACCCAGACTGTGTCCCGACTCAGCGGCGAAATGACCACGATTCTGCTGCTGGTCTTTGGCGGTGCAGGAATCATGGGCTCGATCATCTTCAGCCTGTTCAGCGACCGCTTCCCTAACGGGCTATTGATCACCGCCATTGGCACGCTGACCGTTTGCCTGCTCATGCTATTGCCACTCTCCGGCGATGCGACAGCGCTCGGCACGCTGACCATTATCTGGGGCATGGCGATCATGTGCTTCGGGCTGACCTTGCAAGCGCGTGTACTCTCGCTGGCACCGGATGCGACCGATGTGGCAATGGCGCTGTTCTCGGGCATCTTCAATATCGGTATTGGTGGCGGTGCGCTGCTCGGCAGCGTGGTCAGCAGCCATCTCGGGGTTGCCAATGTCGGTATTGTCGGCGGCCTGCTGGCCTTGGGCGGGTTGGGGTTGTGCTGCTTTACGACGCATTACTTCGGCAAAATCCCGCCTGCTGCCGAGGTGCAGGCCGAGAGCAAATAGGGCGCGCATAAAAAAGCTCGCTGACCGCGCAATGCGATCAGCGAGCTTTTTGTTCAGGCCTCGGCGTCAGGCTTTAAGCCGTCCCAGCCACTCCAGCGACGTTCTCCAGACACAAATTCCGAGAAAATACGCCGACATCGCCAGCCACAGCCCCATGACCACAGGACCGTTGTGTGGGTGGTTGATGATCAGCAGCGCGCTGGACAACAACCACACGGTGGTGACTGCGATGTTGATCGGCATGAAACGACGCACACGAAACGGGTGCAGAAACTTCATGCGCGTCAGGGTCAGCAATGCCAAGGCGATGATGGTGATGAACGTCAGCCACGGCGCGGGCGACAGAATGTAAAGGCACAGGGCAACTACGTTCCATGCCGCGGGAAAGCCCTGAAAGTAGTTGTCCTTGCTTTTCATGTCGACGTTGCAGAAGCAGAACAGCGACGACACCAGAATCACCGATACGCTGAGCAGCAACGTGTAATCCGGCACTGGTATGTAGCGATAGATGAACAGTGCCGGAATGAACACGTAGGTCAGGTAGTCGATGACCAGGTCCAGCACCGAGCCATCGAAGTGCGGCAGTACCGAGGTGGTATTGACCTTGCGAGCCAGTGAGCCGTCTACGCCATCCACGATCAGGGCGGCGCCCAGCCACAGCAGGCATGCTTTGGGTTCGTTGTTGAACAAGGCAATGGTAGCCAGGAACGCAAGGACGACGCCGGTGGCGGTGAAGCCATGCGCGCCCCAGGCGTTGAGTCTGGCTATGCGTTGATTGGTTATCACGGGGGCGCTCTCCAGGAAATAATGCTTGCCAGGGTGTGCCGCAAACCTGACCGGTAGCAACTATCGACCCGGCAATTGCCGATAAGTTTAGCGGTGACTATCCCTTGTTTCCCGGTTACTTTCCAGAAAACCACGATCTGTGTCAGACCGCTCGTCTCTGGAATCTTGCGGTTCGACGAAACAGGTAGGCGCGTCACCGTTGGCATTGAGTTGGTTGATCAGGGTCGGCTGGCCCTGTTCATTGAACATTACCTGACCGACACCTGCCGAGTTCCATAAGCGTTCACCGGCCTTGCTGTGCTCGGGCGTGCGCGGAACAACCTTCATCAGGCGGCGCTTGGTGAACCAGTTAAGAGGTGAGCGGGGAGAGTATAACCAGCGATTCAGCCGATCAAAAGTGTCCAGCAGACGACGGGGGAATTCATTCTTGATGCCACTGCTGGTGATTTGCCAGATGTGAGGCCCGCCACTGCGCTGACGGATCAGGATTTCGTAGACGAACGAGTAATGCACATCACCCGACAGGATCACGTAATTGCCCGGGGTTCTGGAATGGCGAAAGATGTTCAGAATGACGTTGGCTGCGCCACGATGCGCCATCCAGTTTTCCGCATCGACCAGCAACGGGTAGCCGCACCAACTGAAGACACGCTGGATCGCCTCAATCAACTTGACGCCGAACACGGGGGCAGGTGACACGATAATCGCCGATTTATGGTCGATCAGTTCCTGTTGCAGTTCACTGAGCGCTTCCCAGTCCAGCAGGCCGGACGGGTGATTGAAATTCGATTCACTGCGCCAGCGTCGGGTGCGCGTATCCAGTACCACCAGCGCCGGGCTGGTCGGCAGAACGTAATGCCACTGTTGAAACTTCAGCAACTGATCGATCAGCGCGTCCTGGGCCGTGCTGTCCAGCCAGTTATCCTTGCGCACAGCCGCTGCACTCAGTTCATGTACCTGCCGGACCAGGTCGTTGAGTGCGTCGGGATTGTTACCCCAGCCCTGGCAGAGCAGATAGGCGAGCAGGGCATTGCCGATGATGCGTTTCGAGAAGGGATGGCCGTACGCGGTTTCTTCCCAGTTTGCCGACAGGTTCCAGTCATCGGTGATGTCATGGTCGTCAAAAATCATCATGCACGGCAGGTGAGCCATCGCACGCGCCACGCCCTCAAGCCCCGCAGTGAAATCCTCGACCAGTTGCTGCTCTCTGGCATAACGCTCGACTTCGTCGGCTTCCAGATGCGGCTTGCCTGGCTCGATCAGGGTCCAGGGCGTGGGTGACCAGACCAGCAGGTACATCGCCACCACTTCCGCCAGAGTGACCAAATGGTTATCCGCAGTGCTGCTGGTAAATACCGGCTTGCTGGTGCCACCAAAGAACCGCTCACGCAGCGTGTCGTTGCTTTTCAGGGCGGGTAGCAGGTCGGCACGCTGGTAATAGCTGGCCGGGTGCGCATAAAGGCTGGTGCTGTCGTCGACAACAGCACCGTCGAGTTGCTCATCGAACAACCCCAGCCGTTCGATCAGCACATGAATGGCGCGCAGCATCGGCCCGGCGACATCGTCGGCGTAGATCTGATCGCCGCTCATCATCAACAGCGCAGGGCGTTGCAACGGGTCCTGGTTGCCGGCCAACAGGCGATCCACGCAGAGCAGACCCTCGGCCGCGCTGTGATGTGGCTTGCGACACGAGCCATGCAAGAGCTGATCAATGCTGCTGCGTACCACGAAATTCGGATAACGGGCACCGTCGTACAGCAGGTGCGGTGCCCACTCGGCGATACCGCCAGGTTCGCCATCTACCAACAGGTCGTAATCGATCCAGGTGTCCAGGGGCAGCTCGGCCTCCAGTTGCAGGTCGATCAGATGAATGAATGCGTGGCGACCTACCGCGACGATCTGGCATTGCTGATCGGTCAGTGAATGGTCGTTGAAGTCATCTGCTGCATTCTCAACGCCATGACGCAGACGCAGTATCAGCTTGAGCGGGCGCGAGCCCACCAGCCACAGCACCAGGCGTCCGGCTTCCTGTCGGCGTAACAGCGGACCGGCAAGGATGGACGGTAATGGACGTTTTTCGGCGGGCGAAGACGGCATCCTGATTCATGGCTCTGACTGATCGTAGGCCGGAAATACTAACGCAGTCAGTGCGGAAAGTTCTTGTTACACCGCTGGGCCGTTACCTTCAGCCTGTTTCAAAGCATTGCGCCATTAGCCCTGAGCCCTTGGCGGCCAATCGGATGAATGTCACTTCAGTGGTGCTTGATGCTGCCGATAGACGCTTTATACAGAGCCTGAAACTGCCGGTCCTCGAGCACCGCAGCCCAGCCTCAGCCAGCTGTTAAAACTAGAGATTTCTCCATGAACTGGTTCTACAACGCCAAGCTTTCCACCAAGCTGTTTATCTCATTTGCACTCTGCGCGGTTATCACCCTCGCGGTGGGCATGGTTGCCAGCCGGGGGATCGGTGAGCTCGCCAGCAACCTGAAACTTGCGTTCTCCAACAACCTGGTGTCGGTGTCGAAAACCAACGAGGCCACCATCAATGTTGTCGAGCAGAATCGTGATTTGTATCGCTTGCTTTCGGTCACTGCCAGCAACGCGCCACAAAGCGTGAAGGATGAAGTTCTCGCCAGTATGAAAAACAATCGCGCAGAAGCAGAAAAAGCTTATGCGACCTATCGTGCAACACCGCTTGAAGATGACGAGCGCGCTGCAGGCGATAAGATGGACAAGGACTGGCCCGTCTATCAGACGCTGGTTGATCGTGCTGTGGCTGTTGTCCTTTCCGGAGACGTTGCAGCCGCGAGGGCGCTGATCGAAGGCGACGTTCGCAAGGCCTATCTGACCGTGGTGGACGAGTTGTACATCATGGTCGGCTCCAACAACCGTCAGATAGGTGAAGGTGCAATCGCCGCTGAAAAAACAGAATCAGCGGCCAATCTCAATCTGTATATGGGGATCGGCATTGCCTTCGTGGCCGCCTTCCTTTTGGCACTGTTTATCAGTCGTGTGATCAGTTCGCCCATTTCCTCTGCCCTTGTCAGTGCGCAGCGCATTGCCGGTGGCGATCTGACCCAGCCGATCGTCAGCACTCACCGGGATGAAGCAGGCCTGATGCTTACGGCGCTCAGTGATATGCAGAACAGCCTGAAGAGCACCATCGGACAGATCTCCAGCGCTGCCGACCAGCTTGCTTCGGCTGCTGAAGAACTCAATGCCGTTACCGAAGAAGGCAGCCGTGGCCTGATGCGACAGAACGACGAGATTCAATTGGCTGCCACGGCGGTCACCGAAATGACCGCTGCGGTCGAAGAAGTGGCGCGTAACGCCATGTCTACCTCTGACGCCTCAAAGCGGACCAGTACCGAAGCGGCTACCGGGCGTGATCAGGCGCGTGATGCGGTCAGTGCGATCAACAACGTCAGCGCCGAGATCAGCAGCTCCACCTCAATGGTTGAAGAGCTTGCCGGGCGGGTTCGTGAGATTGGTCAGGTGCTGGACGTGATCCGTGGTATCGCCGAACAGACCAACCTGCTGGCCCTCAACGCCGCCATCGAGGCTGCGCGCGCCGGTGAGCAGGGCCGCGGCTTTGCCGTGGTGGCCGACGAAGTACGTGCGCTTGCCGCTCGTACTCAGGCGTCCACAGGTGAAATCGAAACCATGATAGGCAGCGTGCAGGCCAGTGCCGATCAGGCTGTGCGGGCCATGGGTAACAGCCGTACCCTCGCCAGCAATACTCAATCCCTGGCTCAGGCCACCGGCCAGTCGCTGGAGCGCATTGCGCAGAGCATTGCCGAAATCAACGATCGCAACATGCTGATTGCTACCGCGTCCGAAGAGCAGTCCCACGTTGCGCGCGAGGTGGATCGCAATCTGATCAACATTCAGGACCTCTCCACCCAGACCGCTGCTGGCGCTCACCAGACCAGCGCTTCAAGTCAGGAGCTGTCTCGTCTGGCGATTTCCTTCAACAACCTGGTAGGCAAGTTCAAGGTCTGACGCAAGCGTCAGGACGCTGATACCGGCAGGCGCTTCTGGAAAAAGAAGCGCTTGCTGCCGGGCGGATAGTCGTCAATCTGCCCGAACTCGGTGTAACCGTGGCGGCGATAGAAATCCGGAGCCTGGAAGTCGAAGGTATCCAGCCAGATCCCTGCACAGCCTTTCTCGACCGCAAGATCCTCAGCCATCTGCATCAAACGCGAGCCCATGCCTTGCCCCCGGGTTTGCTCCGGCACCACCAGCAACTCGATGAACAACCATTGATAAAAAATGCGTGCGTGCAGGCCACCGAGAATTTCCCGGGTCTGATCATCGCGAATGAACATCGCCACTTTCTCTGACTTACCGTCACCCGCTTGCTCGGCGTTAAAGCGCTTCAGTGGTTCCAGAATCGCCAGGCGATCTTCTTCTGTAGGGTTGTTATTGACATCAATGTGAACGCTCATGCGCTGGCTCCTAGCCTTGGTTTGCGCGACGAGCTTAAAGCGGCAAGGATGTGGGGTAAAGCCAGGCCCTGCAAAGCGTCATTTCACGCAAAGCACACGCAGTTACGCCCTGCGCGTTTAGCGGCGTAGAGGGCATTGTCAGCAGCGCTGATCAGATGGTCGGCAGTGGTCTGCGGTGCGGTTGCACACGCGACCCCCAGGCTGACAGTCACGAACGCGCTTTCGCCCAGCACCGGGTGCGGTAACTTGAGCGCCGCGACAGCGGCCTGCAGGGCGTCGGCCATTTCTCTGGCCTGTCCGGCATCGCCATTCATCAGAACCAGAACCTCTTCACCGCCGAAGCGAAACGCCACGGCTCCATTTTCATGCGCGCTTTGCTGGATTTTCTGACAGAGCAACTTGAGGCAGGTATCGCCTTGTGGGTGTCCATAGTTGTCGTTGTAGGATTTGAAGTGATCGATGTCCAGCAGGATGATGGCCACGTTCGCCGGTGTTTTACGCGCGCGTTCCCAGACCGAGGTCATCACTTCGTCCTGATAGCGTCGATTGAACAGGCGAGTCAAACCATCGGTGCGTGCGAACTCCATCAACTGCACTTGCAGCAGGCGTCCGCGAAGCGCGAACAGGTAGCTCATGCGGCTGGCGCGCTCCAGAAAATACGAAGCCATCAACAGCAGCGCTACCGTGGAGACGAACAGCACTGCATTGGCCTGCCAGATCACAAAGTCTGCGAAATTGGCAATGTAGGTTGTCACCAACTGGATGATCAGCATGCATGACATCGCGGCGGCTGCATGGCGCAGGGGCAATTGCTGGATCATGGTGCAATAGACCATGATCAACAGCATGCCCAGTTGATAAAAGATTTGATACGGGCTCTGGCTGTGAATCATCACCAGCATGGGCATGAGCGAGCACAGTACCGTCGCGGTCGCAGCTGTCGTTTCCATTGCCCAGCGAGTGGAAAAGCGTTGCGCCAGCACTAACAGCACAATAAACATCGGCGTGATCAGACACAGACGCCCCAGCGCCACGTAGACAAACACATCCCGCAGAATCAACCAGTCACTGATCAGAAACAGGTTGTAGATCAGGCTGCCACCAATCCCCACCGCCGTCAGGAATTCGCGCCGCTGTGGTCTGGTTTCCGCCTGGTAGCGTTGCTCAAGCACACGGCTGAAGCGCAACGCACCCACACCTGAAGTAATCGTCTGCTCTACCTCCGCAAGGAGTTGTGCATCTTCAGGATCGGGGCGTTCAAGGGCAGAAACGAGCATGTGACACCGGTACATTAACATCGAGAAACATTAGGACATCACGAATGATGTCTTAGTGCTATCAGCGTGTAGTGTGTGTGTCCTGAAGGCGACCGGCGGTTCCTCTCGACTTTCCGGCAAGGCGTCAGGACGACTGCTGTTCTCCTTTTGGTCATCTGCGCTAGGGTAATCGCACGGTGAGAGTGGTAAACCGCACGGCCTACTTATCCTGTTCTGATATTTGTTCGGAGCAGCTCGCAAACATAACTTACTGAAAATGACTGCTTGCACATCAGATTCCGCATCTATAGTGATCATATGCTTCGACTCAAGCGCTGTGGGTTGCCTTCGAAGCGAGCGTGCCGAGCGTCATGAATGCACCTCGGCGTAATAAATGAAGTCGCGTCAGCCCGGACCGGAATCCCCTATTTATGAATGCACCTAGAGAATCTGTAATTATCACGGGTATCACTGGCCAGGATGGCGCTTACCTGACTCAGTTGCTGCTGGAAAAAGGTTATACGGTTTACGGCACCTACCGCCGTACCAGCTCGGTCAACTTCTGGCGTCTTGAAGAACTTGGCGTGGCCAGCCATCCGAATTTGCACCTTGTTGAACACGACCTGACTGACTTGAGTGCCAGTATTCGCTTGCTGCAAAAAGCCGAGCCCACCCAGATTTACAACCTGGCGGCGCAGAGCTTTGTTGGTGTTTCCTTCGACCAGCCGATAACGACTGCTGAAATTACCGGCCTGGGCGCAGTCAACCTGCTTGAAGCGATACGCATAGTGAACCCGAAAATACGCTTTTATCAGGCGTCCACTTCTGAAATGTTCGGCAAGGTGCAAGAAGTCCCACAGGTCGAAAGCACCTCGTTCTATCCTCGCAGTCCTTATGGTGTGGCCAAGCTTTATGCGCACTGGATGACGATCAACTATCGGGAGTCGTATGGGGTCTTCGGTGCCAGCGGCATTCTGTTCAATCACGAGTCTCCTCTGCGGGGAAAAGAGTTTGTCACCCGCAAAATTACCGATTCTGCCGCACGTATTTCACTGGGTATGTCACAACTTCTGGAATTAGGCAATCTGGATGCCAGACGTGACTGGGGTTTTGCCAAGGAGTATGTCGAAGGCATGTGGCGCATGCTGCAAGCTGATGAGCCCGACTCATTCGTACTGGCCACCCATCGATCCGAAACCGTTCGAGACTTTGTGGCAATGGCCTTCAAGGCTGTCGATATTGACCTGGAGTGGAAAGGTAGCGCAGAGAACGAACAGGGCATTGATGCGGCCACGGGCAAAGCCCTTGTTCAAGTCAACCCAAAATTCTATCGCCCCTCTGAAGTGGAGCTGCTTATCGGCAACCCTGAAAAAGCCAGGAAGGTGCTTGGCTGGGAAGCGAACACTAGTCTCGAGCAGCTATGCCGGTTGATGGTGGATGCCGATCTGAAGCGTAACCAGCAGGGAACATCGTTTTAAGCGTCCCTCTTTCATACTCTGGTAGGTGTAGGGTGGGTGTTTCAGGCGTTGTTGATCGCAACGCCCCTCACGCATAAACCGGTAGCTCAAGCCGTTGCAGCTATCTCATCGCGCCAGTAATTCAGCAGTGTCGTGAGTGTAGACTGCAGCGTTGTGGTGGGCGTCCAGCCAGTGACTTTCTGGATAGCGGAGTTATCACCGAACGCGCAGGGGATGTCAGATAACCGCATTCGTTCGGGATCGTTTATCACATCGATCCTCTCTGAGCTCAGTGCCATGAGCTGACTCAGTATTGCCTCTATACGGACGGGCTCGCCGCTGCAGATATTCAGGCATTGAGGATAGGCTTCCTGCCTGGTGGCCATGTCCAGCAGGGCGACGTAGGCATTGCACACATCACGCACATCGAGAAAGTCTCGCGCCGCTTGCAAGTTGCCGACTTTCAACTGTGGTGCTTGCTTGCCTGCTTCTATCAAGGCGATCTGACGAGCAAATGACGCGGTCGCGAAATCAGCCGATTGCCTGGCACCAATGTGATTGAACGGACGTACGACAATACCGTTCTGGCCACGACGAAAGTACTCATGAAAGGCCGCTTCGGCGGCAAGTTTGCTGGCGGCATAGGGATTCATGGGTTTGCAGACACTGTTTTCGTCGAGCGCAATACCCTGCTTGAATGCCTCGCCGTAGACTTCCGATGAGCTGACAAACAACACAAATGCCTGAGGGGCCTTGCGTTGCAATGCCTGTAGAAGGTTCACGCTGCCCATGACGTTGGTTTGCCAGGTGGCCAGAGGGTCCTGGAAACTGGTAGGCACATGCGTAATAGCCGCCAAATGCACAACGTGAGTGGGATTTGCCTGAGACACCACTTGCTCAAGGCCAGCGGCGTCGCGAATGTCACAATGCAGCGATTCGGCAGCATAAGCGGAGCGGGGAGAGTCAGGGCTCACCAATGCAACAATATGGTGCCCGGCGTGCTGCAGCTTACGGCACAGCATCTGCCCGACAAAACCGTTTGCACCGGTGATCAGAATGCGTCGCATCATTGAGGGTCCTTAATGGCGTTGCTGCAAGCAAGTGAGTCTAGCAGGCAATAGCTGGTCAACCCGTTGTGACCTATGGCTCCTGCATTTTGTTTCGCCTTGCACATTCGTCATCAGCCTGCCCATTCAAGGTTCCGCAATTGCAGGCCCCGGTTATGCGGGCAACCCACATCAATTCAATCTGCCATCATCAGACGAAACGCCTTAATCCCGTCTACGCTTAGGCCGATACATACGTACAACCCACTACTGGTGCCGTCATGTTCAACACTCGCTTGAAAAAGGAATTACAGGCACAACACGCCGAGTTATCTATGTATCGGCAAATGCAGAAAGGGATGGACGCGCGGATGGTGTCGCTGAGTCTGGACGCCAATAACCGTATCGTCCATGCCAATGACAACTTCCTGAGGGCGCTTGGTTATTCTGCCGACCAGTTGCTGGGCAAGGATCTGGACCAGATGGTGCCGTCCTACGTCAAACAGCTCGATTGCTACCGTAACCTCAAGCTGGCGGTGCAGAAAGGCGAGTCGGTGATCGACAACTACCGTTTTCTGCATGCCAACGGCAGTCTGGTGTGGATTCGTGCCATGTGGCAGCCGGTTCTGGATGACCAGGGCAAACTGGTGACCTTGCAATGCTACGGGTCGGACATCACCCAGACCGTCGAGACCGCTGCCGAGAACTCTGCGTTCATTCAGGCATTGCTGCGCTCTACCGCCGTGATCGAGTTCGATCTTGGCGGCCACGTGCTCACGGCCAATGATCAGTTTCTGCGTGGCATGGGTTACAACCTGGCGCAGATCAAGGGCAAGCACCACAGCATGTTCTGTGATCCGGCTGAAACTTCACTGGCACCGTACCGGGAGTTCTGGGCGATGCTCAACCGCGGCGAGTTCGTCGCAGGGCGCTTCAAGCGTATCGACAACAGCGGGCGTGAGGTCTGGCTGGAGGCTACTTACAACCCGGTTCATGATGCTCAGGGCAAACTCTACAAGGTCGTCAAGTTCGCCACGCTGGTGACCGATCAGGTCGCCCGCGAAGATGAAGTCAGCCAGGCGGCCAGCGTGGCGTTTGAAATCTCCCAGCAGACCGACGTCAGCGCCCAGCGCGGCGCGGATGTGGTGCAGAACACTGTGCAGACCATGCGCAAGATATCCGAAGAGATGCAGTCGGCATCGTCGGGCATCGAAGCACTGGGCAAGCAGTCCCTGTTGATCAGCTCCATCGTGCAGACCATCGGCGGCATCGCCCAGCAGACCAACCTGCTGGCGCTCAATGCCGCCATCGAGGCCGCGCGCGCCGGTGAGCAGGGCAGGGGCTTTGCCGTGGTCGCCGATGAAGTCCGCCAACTGGCCGGCCGCACCAGCGCTGCGACCGAAGAGATCGTCAGCGTCGTGCAGCAAAACCAGTCGCTGGCCGATGAGGCGGTACGCGGCATGGCCAACAGCCGCACTCAGGCGGAACAGGGTCTTTTGCTGGCCAACGAGGCCGGCGCGGTGATCGTCGAGATTCAGGAAGGGGCCAAACAGGTGGTGGGTGCGGTAGGTCGGTTTGCCAATCAGTTGAAGTAGCGGCTGACGTCACTGTCGGTATTTCAGGTGTTGCAGGGCACGGACGACCGGCAACACCTGATAGCTCTGGCATCATTTTTGGACGGCAGGCAGAATGCGCCGCAGTTGGTCAGTGGGCACCTTCGCACTCAAGTGTTGTGAATCACTGGTTCCACTCTGACAAGGATTGGTTGGATGCTGCTTGCTGTACTTACCGTTCTCAATGCCCTTTGCCTGATCGGTGGCTTGCTGTTCAACGCAGAGTTGTTGAACAAGGCTGGCGCCGATATTCCCCTCAAAAACCTGCAGGCGCTGGAAATATACGGGCAGAGCCTTGCCGCAGTGAGCGTGTGCCTGGCGGCCTGGCGCCTGTGTATCTGGGCTCATGGGAAATGGGGACATCAGCAGCATCTCATGCGCTCCATCCTGCTCAGTACCGTGGTACTGGCCCCGCTGACCTGGTGGGTTCAGGGTGTGGTGCCGGACGCGATTGCTGAAGCGTTTCCGGCCGATCTGCGGGTTTACAGCCTTTACGCCTACGTGACGAAAAAAGGCCTGCTCTACGATTCGGTGCAGATACCCGGCATTCCCTATCAGGAATATCGCGACAAGGGCGAGGGCAAGGCCTTCATCGCCAATCTTGGCGTACTCATGAGTGTTCAGGGCTCGTACGTCGAGCAGATTGGCCACAATTTTCAGGGCTTCGCCCAAACCGTCTTCAAGGGCTATACCCGGCGCAATGCCGATCGGCTCTACAGCCGGCTGCAAGCGGAAGTCATCCCGGTCTTTGACGATATCGCCCGTGAATACGCAAAGGTAGAAGCCTTGCGGCGCTCTGGCGTAGCGGGCAATAAACGCAAACCGCTTGCCCTCCCGAACGCAGCCCTGCAACAGGACCCGCCGAGCGCCGAAGACTACGCGTTGGCGATGCCTTCAGGCCTGCGTACCCGTCAAGCGATGGCCAATACTGCGCAGGTGCGCGGTATGGCGCGTCAGGTCCTGGGCCCGCTCTACGTGGAAGGAATGGACCTGCTTGTCACGCCCAGTCAATTCAACACGTACCTCAATGGCATCGCCAGCAACATGGCCAGCGACGTCGCGCGCACTGATGTGCATGGCGCACAGAGCCTGAGCGTCCTCAAAAACATGTGGTTCGTACCCTGGTCGTTGCTGAGTGGTCTTTTCATGGGCGCGCTCAATATCGTCGGGTTGTTGTTGTCGACCGTCGAGCAGCGCGCGTTCATACAGAAGAGGCTTGTCGCCGTCAGAGCGGCAGCGGTGGCCCTGATCGTGATGGTTCCATTGCTCGCCGGTAACGCAATCATTCAATCGCCAGGCTATCGCACTGCGTTCAAGGACATCGAGGCCGGCCCGACCCTCATGGCCGGTGTCTTTCATTGGGCGATGTCTGCAGAAGCCATGTTGTACAACTTGACCAGACCTCTGCTCAACGCCGAGTAAAACGTTTCAAAAGGGAGTAAGCCCCGTGCGCAAGAAATTCGTTGCATCAATTCTGGCGGTAAGCATCGCCACCTCAGTCACCGGATGCGCGCAGATGGGCATCAGCAAGGAACAGGCGGGTACTGTGATCGGCGGTATCGCCGGTCTGGCGGTCGGTGCAACGATGGGCAAGGGTAACGGTCAGATCGCAGCCGCGCTGATCGTTGCAGGCATCGGCGGCTATATTGGTAACCGCATCGGTCAGTTGCTCGACGACAGGGATAAACAGGCACTGGCGCTGCGCACTCAGGAAGTTCTGAGTCAGCCCGCAACTCCTGTAGCGCAGCCCACGGCCATCTGGCGTTCCGATCACTCCAATGCAAGCGCCCGGATCACGCCAGGCCCGGAGTTCAAGGCGGTCCGGACCATCGATGTCAAACGCACGCCCAACATTCAGGGCGTGCCGTCGATGAAGCTGATCAATCAACCCTATGTCACCCGGTCTACCCTCAACGTGCGCTCTGCACCGAACATGAACGCTGACAAGGTGGGCAGCCTGCCGGGCAATACGCAATTCACTGCCGTGGGTTCTACCGGTGACTGGATTCTGGTGGGACGCAAGGGCGTGACCGTGGGCTACGTGCACAAGGACTACGTGATGACGCAGTCCGATGCCGATACCAGAAAGAGGCTTGCTTCAGTCAGGTTCGATGATATGAATGTGTCGGCCAGTAAAGAGACTGAAGCATTCGATCTGGGCTCAATCTCTTCCTTGCCCTCCGGCAAAACAGCGGCCGAGACTACTTGTCGACCGCTTTCTGTAAGCCTGGAAGCCAACGGTGGCACCACTGAAAAGCAGGACAACACATTCTGCAGGCAGGCCAATGATACGTGGGAGTTGATTTGAAGCAGGGCCTCTAGCGGGCAGTCAGTGCCGAATAACTGTTCATCAGGTTACGGTAGTTCGGGATCCGCTCGGACAGCAGGTTGCCCAGCCCTTCGATATCGTTGCGCCAGTCACCTTGCAGCTCACAGGCCACCGAGAACCAGTTCATCAACTGCGCACCTGCCTGGGTCATACGCGACCAGGCGGCTTGCTGGACAGTGGTGTTGAAGGTGCCCGATGCATCGGTGACCACGAACACTTCAAAGCCTTCAGCCAGTGCCGACAGGGTCGGAAAGGTCACGCACACGTCAGTCACTACCCCAGCGATGATCAACTGCTTGCGGCCGGTCGCCTTGATCGCCTTTACAAAATCTTCGTTGTCCCAGGCGTTGATCTGGCCTGGACGGGCGATGTATGGCGCATCGGGGAACATGGCCTTGAGTTCCGGCACCAGCGGACCGTTGGGGCCTTGTTCGAAGCTGGTGGTGAGGATGGTCGGCAGTTCGAAGAAGCGGGCCAGGTCAGCCAGGGCCAGGACGTTATTCTTGAACTCGTTCGGCGTGAAGTCCTGTACCAGCGAGATCAGGCCTGTCTGATGATCGATCAGCAGCACGATGGCGTCATCTTTGTTCAGGCGGCTGTAAGGGGCGTTTTTCATGGTCAAGTCCTTTCGTTTGGGTAGGTGAGGTGTGGCGTTCAACGTGGGTTCAGATTAGTAGCTCACCGGAAAGGGAAAAAGCGCCTGACGCGCGTTTTACTGTCTCTTCACAGTGGACAATACTGTCCCAAGTGCTGCCCTCCCTATGAATCGCCTACCCAGAAACCGCCCCGGCCTTGCCAGCCTCCACCGCAAAGCGTTTGAGCGTCGACACACTGGCAGCGGGGTCGAGCACATCCGACACCACCTGGAAGCGGGTCAGCATCTGCCGCTCGCTAAGGTCCACCGCCACGTAGCCACGCTGGCGGCTGTCAAAGAACTTCACATGGGGGTTGAGCCCCAGAATGCTGTTGAAGGCGTCGAATGGCGGTCCGCCGGATGTCACCGAGGTGCCGACGAATTCAGTGGCGACGACGGCTGAGTCCGGATTGCCCGCATCGGCGTGCAGGTCTGTGGTCCAGAACGAATGGATATCGCCACCCCAGAACACCGGGTTGCGGGTCTGCTGGCGTTGCAGGGATGCCAGCATGCGCTCGCGGGTCGCCGCGTAGCCGTCCCAGCCGTCGGTCCAGTGGCCCAGCGCCTGCGTTTTGAGATTGCGCTGTTCCAGCGGAGCGACCAGCAAGTCCTGGGCAATGACATTCCATTGTCCAGGTGACTCAGCGAAGCTGCGGTCCAGCCAGGCTTCCTGTTCCCAGCCGAGCATGGTGCGTTTCGGATCACTCAGATCCGGACAGTCTCTGGGCGCTACGTAGCCTCGGCGGCTGCCGTTGGGCTGGATGCACGCCTGTTCGGAACGATACTGCCGACCGTCGAGTACATGGAAGCGTGCCAGGCGGCCATAGTCCAGGTTCCGGTAAATACGCATGTCCGGTCCTTTGGGCAGGCTGCTCGCGCGCAAGGGCATGTGCTCGTAAAACGCCTGATAAGCGGCGGCTCTGCGACGTAGAAAGCTGTCCACAGGAACGTTCGGGTCCTGGGACCACTGCGCGGCGTAGTCATTCTGTACTTCGTGATCGTCCCAGGTGACGATGCTCGGCGCGCAGGCATGCAGCGCTTGCAGGTCCGGGTCGGTCTTGTACTGCGCGTATCGGTTGCGATAGCCCGCCAGGTCCATCGGGTCTGAGGTGGCATGGCGGCGCGGGAACTGTATGTTTGTGGGAGAGACGTTCATTTCATAGATGTAATCACCCAGAAAGAACACCATTTCAGGTCGCTCCGCAGCCAGGTGCCTGTAGGCGCTGAAATATCCCGCCTCCCAATGCGAACATGAAACGAAGCCGAACCGTGCCGAGACCATGGCGGTTGCCAGCGGCGCAGTGCAGGCCTGACCCACGGCGCTTTGCGCGCCCAGACTTTCGAACTGATACCAGTAGGGACGTCCAGGCTGCAAACCGCCCACTTCAACATGTACCGAATGGGCAAAGCGCGGTTGAGCGGTCGCTTGCCCCGCACGTACGACGCGAGTCATCGCTGCATCGCTGGCGATTTTCCAGCGTACTTCGACGGGTTTTTTCAGGCCGCCGTCGCCCGTGGCTGTCATCACCTGTGGCGCCAGGCGTGTCCAGATCACGAAGCCGTCAGGCAGCGGGTCGCCGGATGCCACGCCCAGCGTGAACGGATAATCGACACCCGCGCTGCGGGCAAACGGGCTGAGGATCGATAGCAGAGTGGCACCGGCCACGCCGGTAATGATGCGTCGGCGATCCGGGTTGAAATCAGTCATTGCGCGGCCTCTGCTGGTTCGTACTGCGAGCGCAACAGCCCGAACAGCAACATGTCTTTGAAAACACCGTTTTTCAAAAATGCTTCTTTCATACAGCCTTCATACGACAGTCCGCACTTCTCCAGCACCCTGGCGCTGGCCATGTTGTCGGCAAAGCACTGACCGGCGATGCGGTTGAGGTTCATGACGGTGAAGCCATGCATCAGCAAACCCTGCACCGCCTCGCTGGTGTAGCCCTGATTTCGGTAATCGGCACCGATCCAGTAACCCAGGTTGCCGCTGCGATGCGAGGTTGACAGGCGCAGTGAGACGACCCCGGTCAGTTCCCCGATTTCCTGGGCATGAACCCCCAGGCTCAATGTTCGTCCAGCGGCGAATTGTTCCGGTGCATCGGCAATGAAAGCCTGTGCATGCTCCAGGGTATAGGGCGAGGGGACTGTGGCCGTCATGTTCGCAATCACGGGGTCGTCAGCCAGTCGCGACAAGGCGCTGGCCTGTTCGGCTCGCAACGGGCAGAGCAATAGTCGTGAGGTGCGGATACTGGGCATATCGAGACGCATCCCGGGTTTTCCGTTGAGTTGAATACTCAAGAATTGCCGCGTTTCCATGGCGTTTTTATGACGGCTGCGAGAAACATTTTAGTGCCATCAAAAGAGCTTACAAAGGCCATGTAACAGTCATGTAAACCTAACTGATCGGTCATATTCGGTTGCTAGATTCTCGGCCTCTGACAAGAAGGGCGGATGGTATGAGAACGTGGGACGAACCTAAAAAACGCAAGGCGCACATCGAACTGATCCCGATGATCGACGTGATGATGTTTCTGCTGGTTTTTTTCGTACTGGTCAGCCTGAACGTGATTCCGGCTCTGGGGATGAAAACCCAGCTGCCGAGCGCCAGCAGTTCACAGCAGCTCAAGCCGCAGAACAAATCGATCCTGACCCTGGGCCTCAACGGCGAATTACAGCTTGATGGCAAGGCGACCACAGTCGAGGCTCTGGTGCCTGCCTTGAAGGCGCTGGAAAAGCCCGATACTAGAACCACCATTATCGTCAACAGCGACAAGGGCGTTGAGGTCGCACGTCTGGTCGAGATCATGGACACCTTGCGTCTGGGTGGCTTTACCTCGGTTTCCATTGCCACGCGTAAATCCTGACCATGTATGTCCTGTTTCGTGTACGTCAGTGGCTCGCAGGCCTTCCAGCGCTGGTGGCGCTCATCGTGATTGTGATGGGGGTGCAGACGCGGGCCCTTAAGGTAGAGCCGGTTTATGACCAGTCAGCCGTGGAGCTGGCGTTGATCGAGCCTGAGCCTCCAGCGCCAGAGCCCGTGGTGCCGACCGAGCCGCTTCCGGTTCAGCCTGAAGAGCCGCCGCCACCGCCGCCCGTGGTGGAAAGCGAAGACGCCGAGCCTGCTCCGCCACCGCCCAAGCCCATGCCTAAACCTGTCCCCAAGCCCGTGCCCAAGCCCAAGCCGGAACCCAAGCCGCGCCCGGAACCTGTACCCAAGCCAGCCCCGGCGGTAGTAAAGCCCGCCGAGCCGGTCCAGGCCCCCAGTAAGCCTGTGGCCAGCGCTGTCGTCGCGCCGCCTCAGCCACCGGCGCAGCCGAAAGTAGACACGCAGGGCCTCGAAGGTGGCTACCTCAAAGGGCTGCGTAACGATCTGGATGGCTACAAACAGTACCCGACCGGACGCCAGGCCTCGCTGGAGCGCCCGAGCGGCGAGGTAGTGGTGTGGTTGTTGGTTGATCGCCAGGGGCGAGTGTTGGACTCCGGCATTCAGACCCAGGCGTCCAGCATGCTTCTCAACCGCGCGGCAGCCAACAGTCTGCGACGCATCAAGCAAGTCAAACCGTTTCCCGAACAAGCCTTCGGCGGGCGTAGCGAACAGCGCTTCACCGCCACCTTCAACTACAGCGTGCAATAGCACTGACAAGGAACAGAGTGATGAAGTTTTCCAGAATTCACCTTGCGTTGGTCGCCGCTGGCATGAGCCAGGGCATGGCCATGGCTGATTCGAGTGCCAGTGACGTCGGCACCATTGGCGTACAAGGGAAGGCGACGGTGGGCGGTGGCTATATGGTTCAGGAGGAGAGCATCAAGGCGCGCTCCACAGTGACCAAGGAGGCGCTCGACAAGCAGACCGCAACAGGTAACGCGATCGACAAACTCAAATACACCCCGGGCCTGAATATCTCCAGTGAAGATGCCACCGGCCTGTCGGGCTTTCGCTTTACCATGCGCGGCCTCAACTCCGATCAGGTCGGGATGTCGGTAGATGGCATGCCCATCAACGACTCCGGCAACTATGCACTGTATTCCAACCTGCTGGGCGACCCGGAAAACATTGATCAGATCTTCGTCACCCAGGGCTCTGCCGAGAGTGACGGCCCGCACATCGGTTCCAGCGGTGGCAACATCGGTATTGTCACCATTCGGCCCACCAAGGAAACCGGCGCATTCGTCAAACAAAGTGCAGGCAGCAACGGTACTTACAAGACCTTTGCGCGGCTCAATACCGGTGAAATCAACGGGCTGAGCAACTGGCTGTCGATGTCTCACACCGAAGGCCAGAAATGGCGCGGTGACGGTGCCGTGCGCGCTGACAAGGTGGAATGGAACAGCTTCTTCGACATGGGCTCGGGCAATACGGCCAACCTGATCCTCAAGTATCACGAGCAGGACAACAACAGCTACAGTCAGCTCACCAAGAGCCAGTTTCAGCAGAACGGACGCAAGTTTGACCCCTATCCTTCGACGCCCACGCGGGGCAGCAACGGCAAGCTGTCCAGTTATTACGAACTGGCGCAAAACCCGTTCCAGACGTTCACCGCCGTGCTCAATACCCAATTCAAACTGGCCGACAATCTGGCACTTTCAGTCATCCCCTATTACTTCTGGGGCAACGGCAGCGGTGTAAACAGTTCCTCCTATGCGCTCAACCGCGGCTCGAATCAGAACGGTGTATTCGACCTGAGCAACTTGCCGACGGCTGCCGCTTATAACGCTGATGGCTCATCGACCACTGGCGTGTATTACCGGCCTTCGCGCACCCAGACGTGGCGTCCGGGGATCACCACCAAGTTGAACTGGGACGTCAACGACGAACACAGCGTGCAAGTCGGCTACTGGTATGAGCGCGCGCGTCAGTTGCAGACTCAGCCTTTCATTCGCCTGAAGAGCAACGGCAAGCCGGAAAGCATCTGGCCAGACTCGGATTACATGGTCGATGCCAACGGCAATGAGATCCAGGGCCGTGATCGCTATACCGTGACGCCTGCACAAAAAGTATGGGCTCAGGACACCTGGTATTTCGCCCCGGACTGGACGCTGATCGGCGGCCTGGCCTACATGAATGTCGAGCGTGAAGGCAATAACCACGGCAGCCTTACCGAGCGGCCGGAAAAACGTGACCAGACCTACAACAAGCTGCTGCCGAACGTAGGCCTCAAGTATCAGCTGGATGAGCGTGACCAGTTGTTCTACAGCCTGTCGCGCAACATGCGCATACCGCAGAACTATGTCCTTTATGACCCAGGCACCGGTTCCATCAACAGCAAGCCGGAGACCAGCTGGAACCACGAACTGGGCTGGCGCTTTACCGAACAGGACATGACGCTGGCCGCCACCCTGTTCTACATGCAGTTCAAGGACCGTCAGGTGTCATCGAGAGACATCAATGGTGACTTTGCCGACATCAATGCCGGTGCAGTCGATAACAGCGGGCTTGAACTGGAGTGGAGCGGCCTGCTGCCGCACCATTTCAATTACTACACCTCGTACACCTACACCCGCGCCAAACAGAAGGATGACCTGACCGTTTTCAATAACGGCGCCGCCATCGAGCTGCCTACCAGCGGCAAGCAGTTTGCCAACGTGCCGAAGAACATGCTGGCCGCCAACATCGGCTACGACGACGGCAGTTATTACGGCACCTTCGGAGCCAAGTTCACCAGCAAGCTGTATGGCGACCTGACCAATGACGAAAGCATTCCGGGGCGCACCATCTTCAATCTGGGCGCGGGCATCTATCTGCCGGTGGACAAGAAAATCGTCAAGGATGCCACCTTGCGTCTGAACGTCGACAACCTGTTCGACAAGGAGTACCTGGACGGCGTGTACACCACCAAGACCAACGCAGGTACATACAGCGGCTTCCGCGATGGCGACCCGGCGTACATCGTCGGCGTCGAGCGTACCGTTACCGTTTCTCTTGAAGCCAATTTCTAATCTTCATTGACCAGAGGTCTGTGCCATGGACATGAATCAGCTTCACGACATCACCTTCTATGTGATGTACGCCGCCATCGCGATAGCGATCTTTGTCGCGATCGAGCGGGGTATCTACTTTGCTTACGTACGCCGTCAGGCACGGGCGCTGCAAGCGGCACTCAGTGCTTCGGTGCACAGTGAAAAGGACCTGCCGGAGGCGCTGACACGCCGGGCCGGTTTGCCGCTGAGCATGGTCCTGCCGGTGCTTGCGCAAAAAAATGCTCAGGGCTCGCGCAGGGATCTGGATGATGTCATCGAAACCCAGTACCTGAGCACTCGCGCGCCGCTGGCCCGCAGCCTCTGGCTGATCGAGACCATCACTACCGCTGCACCTCTGTTGGGGTTGCTGGGCACCATTCTGGGCATCATCGACACGTTCAAGGCGCTGGCCAGTGCCGGGGTGTCCGATCCCGGGCAGATTTCTGCCGGTATCGGCACGGCGCTGTTCGCGACCGGGCTGGGTATTGCCATCGCCTTGTTCTGCGTGGTCTTTCATAACTACTTTCAGGACAGCCTGGAACGCATCAACGATCAACTCAAGATCCTGTTGATCCGCGCTTCCAGCGGCGCACAGGTGCAGGATGAAACCGAGCATTCGGCTGCCCCGGTCCAACCGAAATACCGCACTGCCTGATCAACCTGCCGGCGTGTGCCCTTGGCATGCGCCTTCCTGCCTGCGTCCGGCGATGAGGCCCGCATGTTCTTTAATCTTCCAGGTCGTAGGGTACTTGCACGCTCCCGCGCCGTGATCGCAGCGTTACTGCTGACGAGTTCGTTTGCGCAGGCCGACTTCGCTATTCCAGGTTTCGAGCTGGTACACACCGTTCCGCTCGGAACCGACCTGCAGACACCTGACCTGCGAGCGCCCGGCGAGGTCTGGCGCGAGCTGTTCGATGGAGCCCGCAAGGGTATCGATATCGAGCAGTTCTATGCCGCAGACCATGCCGGTTCGGTGATGGATAAGGTCCTTGAAAGCCTTACAGCAGCGGGGCAGCGCGGGGTGAAAATCCGTTTTCTGCTGGAGGAAAAAGGCCTGAAAATGTCCGATCCGCAGACCCTTGAACGGTTGCGGGCGATACCCAACCTCACCTTGCGCGTACTGCCATACGCCAAGCTCACGGGCAGCGGCATCATTCACGCCAAATTCATCGTCGTGGATGGCCGGCAGGCGTTCATAGGCAGTCAGAATTTCGATTGGCGCTCTCTGGAGCACATCCATGAAACCGGCCTGCGCATCGACGAGCCGAATGTCGTGCGCCAGACGCAGGCCGTGTTCGATCAGGACTGGCTAGCCCAGGCCGCCATCGCCGAAGGCAAACCGATTCCGGTGCCACACTCGAACAAGAATGCTTTGCCTGCTGGCAACTATCTGGTCGCCAGTCCGCAGCGCTATAACCCGCCCGGCGTACTCGACTCCCAGGCCGAGCTGCCGCGTTTGCTGGCGCAAGCCAGACGCGAGGTTCGCGTCCAGTTGCTGGATTACGCACCCTTGTCCTACGGACCTGACAAAACCCGGCCTTACTATGCGGTCATCGATAACGCCATCCGCAGCGCTGCCGCCCGTGGCGTGTCGATCAAACTCATGGTGTCGGACTGGAACACAGGCATGCCCGAAGTAGCCTATTTGAAGAGTCTGGCCCTGGTGCCAAACGTGCAGGTGCGCATTGTCACACTGCCCGTAGCTGCCGAGGGGTTCATCCCGTATGCACGCGTGATTCACAGCAAGACCATGGACATTGATGATCAGGTCGCATGGGTCGGCACCAGTAACTGGCTCGGCGGCTACCTCGACAACTCGCGCAACCTGGAAGTGGTGATGCACGACAGCACAATGGCCAAGCGCATCGGCGCTCTGCATGAGCAGCTATGGGGCGGGCCGTACGCCAAACCAATCGACATCAACCGCGACTACCCGGAACCGCATCCGGGCCGGCCTTGAAAGTAAGCAGGCCAGCAGCCGGAAGGGCGACGCCGGGCGTTAAGCATGGCGGGTTGTATCGACAATCAGAATGCGTCTGGGTCTGGACGGAACAGGTCTGGCGAGGAGCGCTATGCCCGACTCTGGTGATGAATGAAGCTTCCCACTAGGCCCCTCTGTCCGCTTCAGCCACAATGACGCCTTTTACCCTCCAGCCTGCTGTGGGCTGTAAAAGGATTGCTGCTGATGATGCTCTCTTTCAAGCCATGGTTCCGTGGGCTGGCGCTGGCTTTGCCACTGGCTGCCCTGCTGACCGCGTGTGACAAGTCCGATAAGCCGGTGACGCCGCCTGCACCGCCACACACCACTTATAGCCAGGCTGGTTGGGACGCGCTGCCAGCCGTGTCGGACGCCGACTTGCAAGCCGGGTTTGCCTCATGGCGCAGTGCGTGTGTTCGTCTGAAGGCTGATGCCGTGTGGGGACCGACCTGTGCGGCGGCGGGCAGCCTTGTGGCGGCTCCGGATGCGGCGCAGATCCGTACGTTTTTGCAGAGCCAGTTGCAGGTCTACAGCCTGCGCGCTGATGGCGGCAGTGCCGATGGCCTGATCACCGGTTATTACGAGCCTGTCTACCCTGGCAGCCTGACTCAGACCGCCACGGCTAACGTGCCGGTTTACGGCATTCCGGACGATCTGATCGTGGTCAATCTGGACAGCATTTATCCCGAACTCAAGGGCAAGCGCTTGCGCGGTCGGCTTGAGGGGCGGGTGCTCAAGCCTTACGACGATGCCGCGACGATCAACGCGCAGGGGTTGAATGCGCCGGTGATTGCCTGGCTGACCGACCCGATGGATGTGCAGTTCCTGCAGATTCAGGGCTCCGGGCGCGTGAGTCTGGAGGATGGCTCGCAGCTGCGTCTGGGCTATGCCGATCAGAACGGCCGCCCTTATCGCGCGATTGGTCGCTGGCTGGTGGAGCAGGGCCAGTTGAAGAAGGAAGACGTGACCATGGGCAGCATCGCAGCCTGGGCCAAAGCGCATCCGGAGCGGGTCAGCGAGTTGCTGGCCAGCAACCCCAGCTATGTGTTTTTTGCCCGTAACCCCGACAGCAATGAAGGCCCGCGCGGCTCGCTCAACGTGCCGCTGACACCGGGCTACAGCGTAGCCATCGATCGCAAGGTGATTCCTCTGGGTAGTCTGCTCTGGCTCTCCACCACACGGCCGGATGGAAGCAGCGTGGTGCGCCCGGTTGCGGCGCAGGACACGGGCGGTGCGATTGCCGGTGAAGTGCGCGCTGATCTGTTCTGGGGCACTGGCGATGAGGCCGGGAAGCTGGCAGGTGACATGAAACAGAAAGGCAATATCTGGTTGCTGTGGCCCAAGGGTATGGCGTTGCCGCAGACTGTCGATGCAGTATCTGCGCCCGCTGGCCACTGATTTAATTCGACCCTTCCCATTAGCGGCTATATATCCGATCCACTGGATATATAGCTGCTGGTGAGAAAAACCCTCGATTCAGTCCCGTTTGCCGCCGATTGTGTCCAGATCCACAATTTTTTAACGCCAATAAAATGTCGAAAAACGAGTGATTTACCGCTCATCGGTAAATTGTGGACGTCATATATCGGTTTCCTGACACTGTCACAATGACATTACACATTGGTATTAACGCTTTTCCACAGGGGGTGTGCTTGGCGGCCCCATTTGAGGTCGTACAGAATGAGTCGTGCTGACGATGTGGCCAATCTGTTTCAACGTTTCGGCGCGAGCTCTGACGGTTATCTGGAGATAGACAACAGCCTGGATTATCAGGAATCGTCTGTTTCCAGAACCCCGTCTGCTGCACTGCAACGCGCGACCTCTCAGCCGTCTCTTGAGCAACCTTGTTCAACGCTGCCGGCGCAAAACAACTCGACTGCACCTGATTTGATAGCGCCCGATAAAACCAGGCGCATAGCCGCTGACACATTGGCGAAACTGCTCGCCGAGGCTGCTCAGGCGCGGCAGGCCGAGGCGCAGGCGCGTAACAACGAGGCACTGGCTCAGTCGATGGGCAAAGGCCAACTTTCCAGAACCCCGGCACACGTCATCGCGGTGGTGTCAGCCAAAGGCGGGGTGGGTAAAAGCACCTTGAGCGCGGCGCTGACAAGCCTGGTCAAGGTGCCAGGCGGGCAGACGCTGGCCATCGACCTCGACCCGCAAAACGCCTTGCAGCACCATCTCAACGCCAGCCCGGATGTGGCAGGCCTCGGTGGTGCCAGCCTGAGCGGCGAGAACTGGCGGGCCCTGTTACTGAGCGGGTCTGCTGACACGCAGCTGCTGGCGTATGGCGCGCTGCAGCTTGACGAGCGTCGTTCTCTGGAGCGTTTTCAGGAAAATGACGCGCACTGGCTGGTTCGCCAGATTGCGCGCATGCAATTGAGCGCGCGCGACGTGGTGGTTCTCGACGTCCCGTGTGGTGATTTGCTCATGCTGGAACAGGCACTGAATGCCGCCAGCCAAGTGCTGGTCGTGCTCACCGCCGATGCGGCGTGCTACCTGACGCTGGACCAGATGCAGGGCTGGCTTGAGCCTGTGCTGGCCGGTCCGCAGCCGCCGGTCTGTCATTACGTCATCAATCAGTTCGATGCATCGCGCACGTTCAGTCGCGACATGCGCGATGTCATGGCAAAGCGTCTTGGCGGGCGTTTGCTGGGCATCGTGCACAAGGATAACGCGCTCGCAGAAGCGCTGGCTTACGGACACAACGCGGTACAGGTTCCGAGCGCCTCCCCAGGCACTCAGGACCTGCGCGTGCTGAGTCACTTGCTGATCACCAAACTGCTGACTCAGGACGTAGAAGAGACCCGATTGTCATGACTAACCTGTCGCTCGACGCGTCCCCACCCCGGACGCGCTCATCGCTGTGGCTGAATGCTTTGTCGGCAAGGTTCGGCCAGCAGTCCAGGACCCTGCGCCGCGCACTGAAAACCGTGGCCATTGTTGTCGGCCTGCTGCTGATGGCGCTGGTCGTCACCGTGCCTCTGGACCTCTACGCGCAGTGCTTTTTTGCCTTGGCCTGTTTTGCCGCGATGCTGGTGATTCGCAAGATGCCGGGGCGCATTTCGGTGCTGGCGCTGGTGACGCTGTCGTTGCTGGCGTCGTTTCGGTACATGTACTGGCGGCTGACCTCGACTCTGGATTTCGATAACTGGCTGGACAGCCTGCTGGGCTACGGGCTGATCGTCGCCGAGTTCTACACGCTGATCGTCATCGTGCTGGGTTATGTGCAGACCGCCTGGCCGCTGCACCGCAAGCCTGTGATCATGCCGAGCGATTCCAGTCAGTGGCCGACTGTGGATGTGTTTATCCCTTCGTACAACGAAGCGCTGAGCATCGTCAAACTGACCATTTTTGCGGCGCAGTCCATTGATTGGCCGCGAGACAAACTGCGTGTCTACGTACTTGATGACGGCCGCCGAGAAGACTTTCGCGAGTTCTGCGAGCAGATCGGTGTTGGCTACCTGACCCGTGAAAACAATTACCACGCCAAGGCCGGTAACCTGAACGAAGCGCTCAAGTCCACCGATGGCGAATACATCGCCATGTTTGATGCCGACCACGTGCCGACCCGCTCTTTTTTGCAGGTCGCCATGGGCTGGTTCCTCAAAGACTCACAGCTTGCGATGTTGCAGACGCCGCACTTTTTCTTCTCGCCTGACCCGTTCGAAAAGAACCTCGACACCTTCCGCAGTGTGCCCAACGAAGGCGAGCTGTTTTACGGCCTGTTGCAGGACGGCAACGACCTGTGGAACGCGACCTTCTTCTGTGGTTCCTGTGCAGTGCTACGGCGTTCGTCGCTGCTGGAAATCGGCGGCGTGGCCACCGAAACCGTGACCGAAGATGCGCACACCGCGCTGAAGCTCAACCGCGCCGGTTACAACACCGCTTACCTGGCAATCCCGCAAGCGGCGGGGCTGGCGACCGAAAGCCTGTCGCGCCATGTGGCCCAGCGCATTCGCTGGGCGCGTGGCATGGCGCAGATCTTTCGCACCGACAATCCGTTGCTGGGCAAGGGCCTGTCGATAGGCCAGCGGCTGTGCTACGCCAACTCCATGCTGCACTTCTTCTATGGCTTGCCGCGTCTGGTATTTCTCACTGCGCCACTGGCCTACCTGCTGTTCGGTGCCGAGGTCATGCACGCCTCGGCGCTGATGATCACCGCTTACGTATTACCACACCTGGCGCACGCCAGCCTGACCAACTCCAGGATTCAGGGGCGTTTCCGCCATTCGTTCTGGAACGAGGTCTACGAGGCCGTGCTGGCCTGGTACATCATGGGCCCGGTATTGATGGCGCTGATCAACCCGAAGTTCGGTGGTTTCAACGTGACCGACAAGGGCGGCGTGGTCGAGGAGAAGTTTTTCGACTGGACGCTGGCGCGGCCCTACATCGTGCTGCTGACGCTCAACGCCGTGGTTTTCGCGCTCGGTATCTACAGCCTGTATCAACTGGGCTGGAACAACGATGCGATCACCCTGACCATCATCATCAACATGGCCTGGACGATCTACAACATCATCATCACCAGCGCCGCGATTGCGGTGGCCAGCGAGATCCGCCAGGTGCGCACTGAACCGCGGGTGCAGGCCAAACTGCCGATTCGTGTCACGCGCGCCGATGGCGTGGTGTTCAACGCTGTGACGCAGGACTTTTCGCAGACCGGCCTGGGGCTTGTCCTGCCTGCCGATGCCGGTATCGACAGTGGCGACAGCATTACGGTGTCGCTGTATCGCGGTGCGCAGACCAGCCATTTCCCCGCCACGGTCATGTTCTGCCGCGATGGCTATCTGGGCACCCGTTTCGATGATCTGTCACTGCGCCAGCAGAGCGAACTGGTACGCCTGACGTTCGGGCGGGCCGACACCTGGGCATCGACCTGGGGGCGTGGCAAACCGGATACGCCGCTGGCCGCGCTGCGCGAAGTCAGCCATATCGGCGTTCGTGGCGTCGTCGAGCTGCTCAAGGCCACCCGCAAGGATTTCGGCCGACTGTTACCCACACGTAAAAAAATCTCCCCACCTCCCGCAAATTGATGGATTGAGTAGTCATGACTAAACGGTATTTTCTCGGTGCCGAACGCTTCGCCGTTCGCCGCTCATGGGCCCTGTTGGCTTGTGCGTTGTCCGTGCTCTCCACCGGGATGTGGGCAAGCGCTGCTGAAACCACGGGTGCCAACGAGGGTTACAGCGTGACGCTGCAACAACTGGGGCGCAATTACCCGATGAACCTGCGCGGTGTGGAAGCCACCGACAGCGTCAACTTCAACGTGCGTGCCGATCAGGTGGTAACTGGCGCAAGCCTGACCCTGAGTTACAGCTACTCACCGGCATTACTGGCCGATCTGTCGCAGATCAACGTCATGATCAACGACGAAGTCGCAGCCACCCTGCCGTTGCCCAAAGAGGGCGCAGGCAAGCCGCAGACTCAGGTGATCGAGATTCCACCGCAGATGATCACCGAGTTCAACCGCCTGAACCTGCAGTTCATCGGCCACTACACAATGAGCTGCGAAGACCCCAAGCATTCCAGCCTGTGGGCGCGGATCAACAACGACACGCGTCTGGATATCCGCGTGACGCCGTTCGCGTTGCCCAACGATCTGGCCATTTTGCCGCTGCCGTTCTTCGACCGTCGCGATGACCGTGACGTAAACCTGCCGGTGGTGATGGGCGCGGCACCCGACAACGCCACGCTGGAAGCCGCCGGTGCGCTGGCTTCGTGGATCGGTGCGGCCAAGACCCGCTCGCGCATGGCCAGCTTCCCGGCGCACTTCAACGAACTGCCGGCCAAGGGCAATGCGCTGGTATTGCTCAAAGGCGACGGTCCGCTGCAACTGGGCGCTTTGACCATGCCTGCGGCAAAAGGCCCGACTCTGACGATGGTGACGCACCCCAACGATCCGAACGGCAAGTTGCTGGTGATCACCGGGCGTAATTCCGCCGAGCTGAAAAAAGCGGTCAACGCGCTGGTGGTCGGCGGGCAGAGCCTGGTCGGCAGCAGTGCGTTGATCGAACGGGTTGACATGCTCGCGCCGCGTAAGCCTTACGACGCGCCGAACTGGCTGCCGAGTGATCGGCCGATCAAGCTTGGCGAGCTGATGCCTGCCAACAAACTGAATGTGTCCGGTTACGATCCGGGTGACATCACTGTGCCGCTGAACCTGCCGCCGGACCTGTTCAGCTGGCGCGAAGACGGTGTGCCGCTGAACCTCAAATACCGCTACACACCTCAGGAGCGCTCCAACAATTCGTCGATCATGGTCAGCCTCAACGACACCCTGATCAAGGCCGAGCCGCTGCCGTCGATCGATAATCTGAGCAATTCGATCCTGGCCCGGCTGACCGGTGGCAACGACACGGTCAGCCGTGAAGCGCACGTGTACCTGCCGCTCAATTCGGTGGCGCTGCAATCGCGTCTGCAACTGCGTTACATGTTCGATTACCTCAAGCAGGGCGAATGTGGCGACATCATCATTGACAACATGCGCGGCAGCATCGACCCGGAATCAACGCTGGATTTCAGCGGCTACGAGCACTTCATGGCGATGCCCAACCTGGGTGTGTTCAAGGACTCGGGTTTCCCGTTCACGCGTCTGGCTGACCTGTCGCAAACGGCGGTGGTGCTGGCTGACCAGCCGAGTACCGAAGACATCAGCGCGTACCTGAACGTGCTGGGTCGTTTTGGTGAGTCCACCGGTTACCCGGCGACCGGCGTCACAGTGATGCAGGCCGCACAGATCGCCAGCGCCGCCGACAAAGACATTCTGGTCATGTCTTCCGGGCCCGATCAGCCGTTGCTCAACCTGTGGGCCAACCGCCTGCCGACCTCCGGCAACGGTCAGCAGCAGAGCTTCGAACTTTCCGATCTGGCGTTCCGCCTGCGTGACTGGATGAGCCCGGACCCGGATGAAAACCTGCGTCGGGCGCGGGTGGCGATGGCGTTCTCCAGCGATGCGCGCAGCACCTTCCTGACCGGCTTCGAATCGCCGCTGCAAAAAGGCCGCAGCGTGGTGCTGATCTCCAGTGGCCAACCCGGCGGCATGAGCGACGTGGCCCGTGCGCTGAGCAACAGCGACAAGGTTCAGGGCAGTCTGGTGGTGGTGCGCGGCGATTCCGTCGAAGCACTGGTTGCCGAACAGAATTACTACGTCGGTGATCTTGGGCCGATCAAATACGTGCAGTGGCTGATGTCGCGCAACGTGCTGTGGTTGTTGTTGGTAGTCGCCGTGGGTGTGGTGCTGGTCACCGGGGTGGCTTACCTGACCCTGCGTTCGCTTGCCAAACGCCGACTGGAGCATGAATAAATCATGCCGGCCCTGGTAATCAATTTGCGCCGCGCTGTTGGCTGGATGACCGGTGTGCTGGCGTCGGCGACGCTGACGCCGGTTCTTGCGGCCAGCACCTGCGACAGCCCGGCCTGGCCGTTCTGGCAGGACTACGCCACGCGCTACGTGCAGGCCGACGGGCGCATGCTCGAATCCAGCCTGAAAGCCAACCACAGCACCTCCGAAGGCCAGTCCTACGGCATGCTCTTCGCCTTGGTGGCCAATGATCGCGAGCGCTTCGACACGCTGTGGACGTGGACTGCCGAAAACATGACCGGCGCCGACCCCAGGACACGCCTGCCCGGCTGGTTGTGGGGGCAGGGCGAAGACGGCAGCTGGAAACTGCAGGACGCCAACTCTGCGTCCGACGCCGACCTGTGGATCATCTATGCGCTGCTGGAAGCCGCCCGCATCTGGCAGCACCCGGCGTATCGAAACGATGCGCTGGCGCTGCTCAAGACCGTTGAATCACGGCTGGTGGTCAACCTGCCGGGGCTGGGCAAGATGCTCCTGCCCGGCCCGGAAGGTTTCGTGCAGCCTGACCACTTATGGCGTTTGAACGCCAGTTACCTGCCGGTGCCGCTGTTACGGCGTCTGGCCAAGGAAGAACCGGCTGGCCCGTGGAAGGAAATCGCCGACAACACGGCAAAACTGATCGACGCATCCAGCCCGAAAGGCTTTATCGCCGACTGGGTGGGTTATCGCGGCACATCACCGAAAACCGGGCTGTTCGTAGTCGATCCGGTCACCGGCGAGCTGGGCAGCTATGACGCGATTCGCGTCTACCTCTGGGCGGGCATGACGCCTGCGTCCGACCCGTTGGCCGCGCGCTTGCTGGCGCGTCTCGACGGCATGGCGGTCAGCACGGCCTCCAGCGGCACGCCCCCGGAAAAAGTCCAGGTGATGAGTGGCATGAGCCAGGGCCAGGCTCCGTTTGGTTACTCGGCAGCGTTGCTGCCGTACTTCCAGGCCAAGGGCCAGACGTGGCTGGCGGAACAGCAGCAGCGCAGGGTCGAAGCAGGCGTCAGCACGGCGCTGGCCCGCGACCCGACAGATCGCACCGAACCTGCCTATTACAACCTCATGCTCAGCCTGTTTGCCTTGGGCTGGGTCGAAAAACGCTATCAGTTCCGTGAAGACGGAACCCTCAAATTATCCTGGGAGACGTCATGCCCGCGCGCCGCCACACGTTAGTCATCGGGTTGGTTGCCGCGATCGCAGCCAGCGTTTCTCAGGCTCAGGCCGCCACCGCCGAGGCGCAGTTGATCGAGCAGGGCCAGTACTGGCAGGCTCGCTCGAACCCGGTGCGGGCTGCCGAGGTCTGGCAGAAGGTGCTGCAGATCGACCCCAATCAGATCGACGCGTTGTATGGCATGGGGCTGATCGGCGTCAAACAGAACAAGCCGCAGCAGGCGCAGACTTACCTGGCTCGTCTGCAGGCCCTGTCGCCAGTGCCGTGGCAGTCGGTGCAACTGGAGCAGGACATCGCCCTCGCTCAGCCGCAGAATCAGGCCTTGCTGGATGAGGCCCGACGCCTCGCCGATGCCGGTGAGCGCGACAAGGCGACCGGGGTCTTTCGCCAACTGTTCAACGGCCGTTTGCCCGAGGGCACGATCGGACGCGAGTACTACACCAACCTGGGGTTCAACAGCGCGGACTGGCCCGAAGCGCGCAAAGGCTTCGAACGCCTGATCCGGCAGAATCCGGACGACTCGATTCTGGCGCTGTTCTTCGCCAAGCACCTGGCCCGCCGCGAAGACACCCGGGCCGAAGGGATCGCTGCGCTGGCGCGCCTGAGCACTCACCCGGACATCGCCGGGGACGCCGATCAGAGCTGGCGCATGGCGTTGGTCTGGATCGGCCCGCCTGCGGCTGCGCAGGTGCCACTGTTCGACGCGTTTCTCAAGATTCATCCCGACGATCAGGAAATCCGCGACCAGTTGAACAAGGGCCGCCAGCAGAACACTAGCGGCGCTGCCTCAGGCTGGCAGCAGGACCCGTTGGTGGCGCGTGGCTTGAAGGCGCTGGAAAGAAATGATCACGCGGCGGCCGAAGAAGCCTTTGCCGCCCGCTTGAAAATCAAGGCGGACGATGTCGATGCGCTGGGCGGCCTGGGCGTGGTGCGTCAGCAGCAGAACCGGCTGCCTGAAGCCGAACAATTGCTGACCCGCGCCACGCGCCAGCCGGGCGGTGCGCGCTGGAAAAACGCGCTGGAAAACGTACAGCTCTGGACCTCGCTGCAACAAGCCCGTGATCTACAGGCCAAAGGACAGACCGGCAAGGCTCAAGCGTTGCTGGCGCAGGCGCAGCGGGAAAACCCTGACAACATCGACGTGCGTTTGACCCTGGCCGACGTGCAGGTGCAGGCCGGGCAACTGGACGCCGCGCAGGCAGGCTATCGTCAGGTGCTCGCGAGCCAGCGCGGCAATCCGCAAGCAATACGCGGGCTGATCAACGTGCTGGCTCAGCGTGGTCAGGCCGATGAAGCGCTACGCCTGCTCGACACATTGTCGCCGGGCGAACAGGCCAAACTGGGCGACAGCGGTCGCTTCAAGGCGCTGCGCTCCACACAAGTGGCGCGTCTGGCCGAGCAGCGTGGCGATGTTCGCGCTGCTCAGACGGCCTTGAAAGACGCGGTGAAGAGCGACCCGGACAATGTCTGGACGCGTTTTGACCTGGCGCGCCTGTACCTCAAGACCGACGAAGCGCCCAAGGCGCGCGTGCTGATCGACGAGCTGCTCAAGGCCCAGCCCAATAACATCGATGCGCTTTACACCAGCGCACTGCTGTCGGTGGAAATGGGCCAGTGGCAGGACGCGCAAACCACGTTTGCGCGCATCCCGGTGGATCAGCGCACGCCGGACATGAAAGCGCTCGCTGACGAAATCACCATGACCGTGCAGATCAATCTGGCCATCGGCATCGCCCGGCGCGGTCAGCGCCAGGAAGCGTTGGCGCTGCTCGATCGCCTGCAACCGGTCGCCAGCGGCAGCCCGGAGCGTCAACTCACGCTGGCCAACGCTTACATTGATGCGGGCGAGCCCGCGCGCGGTCAGGAAATGGCCCTTGCCGCCATCGCTCAGGCCCCGGCGCCGTCGGCCGATCTGATGCTGCAATACGCCGGTCTGCTGCTCGCAGCGGGTGATGATGTGCAGGTCAATGCGATCCTGCGCAACGTGCAGGGTCAGCCGATGAGCGCGCAGACCCGCAAACGCTTCGATGACCTTTTGTACCGCTACCGCATTCGCCAGGCCGATCTGCTACGTGAGGGTGGAGATCTGGCGGGCGCGTACGACACGCTGGCACCGGCTTTGGCGCAGCGCCCGGACGACATTCAGGCGGTGTCGGCGTTCGCCCGGATGTACACCGCCAATGGCGACAGCGCTCGCGCGTTCGAGCTGTACAAACCGTTGTTGCAGCGTCAGCCCAATGACCCGCAAGTGCTGCTGGGCGCAGCTGATGCGGCGGTCAAAGCGCATGATTATGGCTTTGCCGAAAAAGCCCTGAGCCAGTTCCGCAAACTGGAGCGCAACGACCCGCAGACCCTGACCGAAGCCGCACGTATCTACCAGAGCATGGGGCAGACTGGCGCGGCCACCGAGTTGCTGCGCAAGGCCGTGGCCATCGAACAAAGCGAAAAACAGCGTCTGATGGCTACGCAGGGCGGGTCGGGTGTGACGTCGTCCAATCCGTTCGCGGCGGGCGGTTCACGCAGCTTGGCCGCAGCGTCTGCCATCCCGGCACCGGCACAGGTGTCGCTCAGCGGCGGGGCGGCGACGAGCTTGCCGGCCACGCGTGAAACGGCTTACCCCGGCCAGATCGCCGCACAACAGCCGCTGTCTGCCGCACGTGCGCAAAGCGTGCGCGGCAATCCGTTCATGGCAGCCACCGACCGCGATCAGGCCAGCAGCGCGCAGCAGGCGCTCAATCGTATTCTTGAGCAGCGCAGTGGCTTCGTCAGTCAGGGCCTGAGCGTGCGTAGCAATAACAGCGAGGCGGGTCTGAGCAAACTGACCGTGGTCGAGACCCCGCTTGAGATCAACGTGCCTGCCGGTGATAACCGGGTGGCCGTGCGCGTCACGCCGGTGTCGCTGAATGCTGGGAGCGTGAAATCCGATGCAAGTGCCCGTTTTGGCGGTGGCACCAGCGGTGCTGCAGGTTCGCAGAGCGACAAGGGTGTCGGTCTGGCGGTAGCGTTCGAGCGCCCCGAAGAAGGCCTCAAGGCCGATATCGGCACCACGCCGATGGGCTTCAAATACACCACGGTCGCGGGTGGCGCGAGTGTCGACCGGCCGTTGGGTGACAACCCGGACCTGCGCTACGGCCTCAACGTGTCACGGCGTCCGGTGACGGACAGCGTGACCTCGTTTGCCGGTTCCACCGACGAGCGCAGCGGCCTGTCCTGGGGCGGCGTCACGGCCAACGGCGGCCGCGGGCAGATCAGCTATGACGACCAGACCATCGGCGGTTATGGCTACGGCTCGTGGCACAAGCTGGTCGGCAACAACGTGAAATCCAATACCCGAGGCGAAGTGGGTGGCGGCGTTTACTGGTACCTGCGCAATGCCGAGGACAGCAAGCTGACCGCAGGCCTGAGCCTGATGGGCATGAGCTATGACAATGACCAGAGCTACTTCACTTACGGCCATGGTGGCTATTTCAGCCCGCAGAGCTTCTATGCCATCGGCGTGCCGGTGATGTGGGCACAGCGCACCGAGCGTTTCAGCTATCAGGTCAAGAGTTCGGTCGGGGTCCAGCACTTCAAGCAGGACGGTGCCGAATTCTTCCCCGACGACAGCACGCTGCAGGCCGCGTCCGGCCAGCGCTACACAGGGCAGAGCAAAACCGGAATTGGCTACAACCTTAGCGCGGCAGGCGAGTACAAGCTCGATTCCAGCCTGTTCATGGGGGCCAATCTGGGCCTGGACAATGCCCGTGACTATCGCCAGTTCAGCGGCGCGCTTTACCTGCGTTACATGTTCGAGGACATGACCGGCCCGATGGCACTGCCGGTCAGCCCTTACCGTTCACCTTATTCCAACTGATTTCTGGAGAATTCGATGCCTTCCGTTCTTGCCGGTATGACCCTTCTGGTCCTGGGAGAAAGCCACATGAGTCTAGCCGATCATCTGATGGAACCGCTGCACGACAACTTGACCAGGCAGGGCGCTATCGTGCATTCGATCGGTGCCTGTGGCGCGAGTGCCGGTGACTGGTTGATCACCAAAAAGGTCGATTGCGGGGCCGAGCAAAAAGGCAACGGCAAGATCGTCATCAAGGGACGTGACGCCACGACCACGCCCATCGGCGAGCTGATCGCGGCCGACAAGCCTGATCTGGTGGTGATCGTGATCGGCGACACAATGGCTTCCTATGACAAGCCTTCGTTTCCAAAGGCCTGGGCATGGCAAAGCGTCACCGGCCTGACCAAGGCGATTGCGGCCACCGGCACCAAGTGCGCCTGGGTCGGCCCTGCGTGGGGCAAGGTGGGCGGCATGTACCAGAAGAACGATGCGCGTACCCAGTTGATGTCGCAGTTTCTGGCCAGCAACGTGGCGCCCTGCACGTACATCGACTCGCTGAGTTTCTCCAAACCGGGACAATGGATCACCACCGACGGTCAGCACTTTACCGTCGCCGGTTATAACTCCTGGGGCACCGCGATTGGCGATGCCTTGGGCAAACTCCCGGTCACCAGCGTCAGCGCAGCCGGAGCGAAGCAATGATCGCCCTGCGCCTGATGGCCGCGAGCGTCGCGGCCCTGTTGATCGGTGCTCAAGCGCAGGCGGCCGACATCGCCCTGTACCCGACAGGCCCGGCGCAGGATTCGGCGTTCATTCGCTTCGTCAATGCCACTGCCGCGCCGCTGCAAGTGGTTGCCCGGGAAGGCCAGGCACCGTTGCAACTGGACGCGGCAAAACCGGTGTCGCTGTTCTTTGCGGTGCAGGCCAGCAGCTCGATAAAAGGCACATTGATCAGCAGTGAGAAAAAGCTGCCGATGGACGTCAGCGTCGAGCCGGGCGAGTTCGCCACCGTCGTCCTCACCGTGCAGGCCGATGGCAGCCTTGCGCCGGTGACAGTGCGTGAGCAGCCTGATGATTTCAACGGTTTGAAGGCTTCGCTGGCGTTTTTCAGTCTGGATGCCGGTTGTGTGGAGGCAAACCTGCGTCCTGCCGGTCGCACGGCTGATTTGTTCAAGGCGATCCCGACCGGTACGTTGCAGCGCCGCTCGATCAATCCGGTGAGCCTCTCGGTACAGCTGGTTTGCGCCAACGCCACTGTCGGCGCACCGCTGGATCTGGGGGAGCTCAAGGCCGGTGAACGCTACAGCGTTTTGCTGGTGCCGTCCGCCACCGGACCGCGCCTGTTGTCGGCCACGGACACGCTGTCCAACTGATCGGGTTCTGTGGTCGTTATGGTATTCGCCTCGCTCGAGTTTCTGATGGTGTTCCTGCCGGCTTTTTTGCTGGCCTATGCCGCAAGCCCGGCGGCGTGGCGCAACGTCGTTCTGTTGATCGGCAGCTGGCTGTTCTACGGCTGGCTGAGCCCGCTGTTTCTGAGCCTGCACATCGTGTTGACGATCGTGGCCTGGGTCGGCGGTTTGCTGGTCGATCGGGCGCGGCAAGGCTCAACAGGGCGGGTGCGTCTGCTGGTGGCACTGATCGTGTTCAACACCGCCGTGCTGTGCTGGTACAAATACGCCAACATCGTCGCCGGCAGCTGGAATCAGCTGATCACGTATTACGGAGCTATGCCGCTGCAATGGCAGCGCGTGGCGTTACCGGCCGGGCTGTCGTTCATCGTGTTGCAGGCGATTTCCTATCTGGTGGATGTACATAGGCACACCGTGCCGGTCGAGCGCAGTTTCATCAATTACGCGACCTACATCTCGATGTTCGGCCACTCGATTGCCGGGCCGATCATCCGCTATGACTGGGTGCGCCGCGAGTTGGTGCAGCGCCGTTTCAACCGCCTGAATTTCGCCCTAGGCGCACGCCGTTTCATGATCGGCATGAGCATGAAAGTGCTGGTGGCCGACACCTTGTCACCGTTGGTCGATGTGGCGTTTCACTTGCCCGAGCCGTCGCTGGCCGATGCCTGGATCGGCTGTCTGGCGTACTCGCTGCAACTGTTCTTCGACTTTGCCGGTTACAGCGCCATGGCCATCGGTCTTGGGCTGATGCTGGGGTTTCACTTTCCCGAAAACTTCAACCGGCCGTACCTGGCCAGCAGCATTCAGGACTTCTGGCGGCGCTGGCACCTGTCGCTGTCCAGCTGGTTGCGCGACTACCTGTACATTGCCTTGGGCGGCAACCGGCATGGCGTCTGGAACACCTATCGCAACCTGTTTCTGACCATGGCCATCGCCGGTCTGTGGCATGGCGGCGACAGCTGGAACTACCTGTTGTGGGGCGCGGCACATGGCGTGGCGCTGTGCGTGGATCGCGCCTGGTCGCGCTCCAGCCTGCCCACTGTTCCCAAACCATTGGCGCACGTGTTGACGCTGCTGTTTGTGTGCCTCGCCTGGACGCTGTTCCGCTCCCCGGACTTTGCCACTGCGCTGACCATGTATGCCGGACAGTTCGGCCTGCATGGCCTGGAGCTGGGCGATGCACTGGCCGTAACCCTGCGCCCGGCGCACGGCATGGCGGCGCTGCTGGGCATGGCCTGTGTGCTCGCGCCGTTGTTGCTGGTTCGCGTTGAGCAGCGTTTCGCCAGCCACCCTCTGTTCATAGCGGGCGCCGCATTGTGGCCGGTGGCCGGCTTTCTGTTGTCGTTCGCGCTGATTGCCAGCCGCGAGACAGTTCCTTTTCTTTACTTCCAGTTCTGAGGTCAGTGGCCATGACTGCTCCGTCTGCTGTACCGCCTCTGCCCAGCGAACTGGCCGTGCGCACCTGTGGCGTGGCGGGAATCACGCTGGTGGCTTTCATCGGCGTCGGCTTGCTGGCCTCGTGCATGCTGCTGGCCAGCGGCAAGGTCGAGTTGCTGCCCAAACCCCTGACCCTCGATGCAGCGCTGCATGGCGAGGTGACTCACAAACTGGCCAAGCAACTGTCAGGGACTTTTCTGGCGCAGCGCGCAGCGAATATCGAGCGTGGCGCAAGCTGGTTGCTGTTTCACGACACCGGTCCGCGGGTCCGTCAGGGGTGTCCGGGCTGGCTGTTCCTGACCGATGAATTCAGGCTCAATCGCGACGCGCAGGCCAATGCGCAACACAAGGCGCAGGCGGTTATCGATGTGCAACGCAGCCTGAAAAAGCGCGGCATCGACCTGCTGGTCGCCGTGGTGCCAGACAAAAGCCGCATTGCTGCCGCCCAACTGTGCGGGCTTTATCGCCCCGAGGTACAGCAGGCCCGTGTTGTGCAATGGACCAACAGCCTGAAGGACGCCGGTGTTGATACGTTGGACCTGACCACTACCCTGCAACCGCTGGGTGACACAGCGTACCTGCGTACCGACACACACTGGAGCGAAAGCGGTGCCAACGCGGCCGCCAGAGCGCTGGCACTGCACCTGCGCAAAGCCGGCTTTCAGGCCACTCCGCAACGGCAGTTTCAAACCAGCATCGCCCCGATTGCCGAGCGCTCCGGTGATCTGGTGCGTTTAGCGGGTCTCGACTGGCTACCGCTGTCGTTGCAACCCGCGCCGCAAAGCGTAGCCGCCACGCAAATCACCGAGCTTGCCAGTGAAGCAGCGTCAGGCGGCGACAACCTCGACGACCTGTTTGGCGACAGCAACCTGCCCAACGTCGCCTTGATCGGCACATCTTTCTCACGCAATTCGGGCTTTACCGGTTTTCTACAGCGCGAACTCGGCGCACCGATCGGCAGCTTCGCCAGGGACGGCGGCGAGTTCTCGGGGGCAGCCAACGTCTATTTCGACAACCCGGCCTTTCGCCAGACCCCGCCAAAGCTGCTGATCTGGGAAATCCCGGAGCGGGATCTGCAAACGGTTTATGAGGTGATCAACCTTCGGCCATAACGCTATCAAATTCGCACCTGACGCTATCGAACAACTGGCTGCCCTGTATCAATCTCATTTCAAACGCGGATCAACCACAAACTCCAGCTCCTTGGCCGTTGCCACAACGGCCAGGAATTCCGGGTGCTGGACGTTGAGCAGGTAATTCGATTCACGCGGGATGATCACGCTGGGCACGGCCAGTGCCAGGCTCTGACCCGATGCAAGCCAGTCGTCGCCGAACGAGGCTGTTGCCGGTGGTGCGGGCTCTTCGCGCCAGTCGGGGGGCAGGGTATCCGGCCGTGCATTGAGGATGTGCTCTTCGCCAATCTGCAGCTCAAGCATCGCGTAATGCCGGGCCACGCCAGCATTGCCCAGGTGCACCAGCACTTCCAGCAGCGCCAGCGATTCGCTGCCTGCGCAGTACACACAGGCGTTGCCTTTGCTGTTCCAGCGTCCGCCATAGAGCTTGGCGCCTTCACCGTCGAACGCCTGAGCCAGCCATTTGCGCTTTACCAGTCGATAGACTGCAATCACGCCACGACACCGTGTTCCAGCCTACCGATCAGGTCGAGCACTGCCTGCGCCTCTGCCGAGGTAGCGAGCATTTCCAGCGGCCTGCGATTGCCCAGCCCATAGACCGGATTGGCCAGCCACAGACGGGTCGCTTCGGCATCGTCTTCGAACAGGTCCAGCGCCGCTTTGTAAACCGCTGCCAAGCGGAACAGCCGATCGCTTTCCTCGGCATTGAAGCGGCGCACCTTGAGGCGTCGCTGCAAGGTGGCGGGAGCGATGCCCAGATGCTCGGCCAGGGTCGAGCGGTTCAGGTCGGTGTAATGCGCCAGACGCTCGAATACTTCATACGGCAAACCGTCGTGCAGCGCCGAGTACAGGCGCGTGCCACGGGCCGGAATACCCAGATGCTGCCAGAAATCGTCCTGCCGGGGCAGGGCCGGATGGTAGTCGCTTATGGGCAGAGACATGGACACACCTGTCTATCGAGTGATTACTATTAAATCTATCACTTGATAATAGGCTGGTTTGGGTGGGCGCGGTAGTGATTTGCAGCAACAGAAAGCGACTTAAATTACAGAAACTGCAAACATCGCCGACTTAAGGCTATAGGTTTAGTTTGAATGTTGCTGATCGAGCGTTATAGGCTCAGTGTCAGTCGATTTCGATAGTGCTGTCGAACGTATACGTGCTGTCCGCCGTTGTCAGCCTGATTTTTTTGCAGTGAGAACCACACGATGTCCACGCTTGCACTATTGATATGCGATGACTCGAACATGGCGCGAAAGCAGCTTTTGCGTGCCCTGCCTGCTGATTGGGATGTATCGGTAACGCTCGCTACCCAGGGGCAGGAAGGTCTGGAAGCTATCCGTAAAGGCCAAGGCCAGGTGGTGCTGCTCGACCTGACCATGCCGGTGATGGACGGTTACCAGACCTTGACGGCGATTCGTGCCGAAAACCTCGACACCAAGGTGATTGTGGTGTCGGGTGACGTGCAGGACGAAGCGGTGCGCCGGGTCATGGAGCTGGGCGCGCTGGCGTTTCTGAAAAAACCTGCCGACCCGGACGAACTCAAGAGCACGCTGGAACGCCTGGGCCTGCTGGGCAAGCCGGCGGTGTCACCTGTTGCGCTGCCGGCCCTCAACAACAAGGGCGGGGTGATCAGCTTTCAGGATGCCTTCCGCGAAACCATTAACGTTGCCATGGGCCGCGCTGCGGCGTTGCTGGCCAAGGTGCTGGGCGTGTTCGTGCAGTTGCCGGTGCCCAACGTCAACATGCTCGAAGTCGGCGAGTTGCACATGGCGCTGGCCGATGCCCACGCTGATCAGCGTTTGACGGCGGTTTGTCAGGGCTACATCGGTGGCGGCATTGCAGGTGAAGCGCTGCTGATTTTCCATGACTCGGAAATCTCCGGCATGTCGAAACTGATGGGCGACGATAACTCCGACAGCTCCAACATGGAGATGCTTCTGGACCTGTCCACGATCCTGATCGGTGCCTGCCTGAGCGGTATTGCCGAGCAGATCGACATCGCGTTTTCGCAAGGCCATCCACAGTTGCTGGGCGCGCAGGGTGGCATCGACGAGCTTATTCGTATTAATCAGCAGCGCTGGAAAAAGACCCTGGCGGTTGAAATCAGTTACAGCGTAGAAGGCCATAACATTCATTTCGATCTGTTGATGCTGTTCACCGAAGACTCGGTCGAGCTGCTTACCAAAAAACTCGCCTACATGATGAGCTGACCCATGAGCAACGCTATCGAAATCAACGAGCTCCATTGGTTGCTGGCCGTCACGCAGAACATTGACGTAGGCATTGTGGTGCTGGACCTGAACTATCGGGTGACGGTCTGGAATACTTTCATGGAAAACCGCTCTGGCGTGGTGCCTTATGTGGCCATCGACAAGACCTTCTTCGAGTTGTTTCCGGAGGTCAACCGCCAATGGTTGAGCAAGAAAATCGATAACGTCGTGACCCTTGGCACACCGGCATTCACCATCTGGGAACAGCGGCCGTATCTGGTGCGCTTCAAGAATTACCAGCCGATCACCGGGCACGAAGAGTTCATGTACCAGAACACCACGCTGTTTCCGCTGCGTTCAACCACCGGGGCGATCAGCCATGTGTGCCTGGTGATCTATGACGTCACCGACGTGGCAGCCAACCGCAATCAATTGCAGGCAGCCAATGACAAGCTGCAGCAACTGTCGGGTGCTGAACAAAAGTAAACGGCTGTCTGGCTCGTTGGGGCAGCAAAACCGCACTGCGGGCTTGATCCCGCTCGTGCTAGGATCGCGATTTTTCCGCTGACGCTCAGGGACATCATGCGACCTCAAGCCACCCTCACTGTTTTGCCTGTCGAGCGCCCGCTGGTCGGGCGCGTCAGCCCGCCGGGCTCCAAGTCGATCACCAACCGCGCATTGTTGCTGGCCGGGCTGGCCAAAGGCACCAGCCGCCTGACCGGCGCGCTGAAGAGTGACGACACCCGCGTGATGTCCGAAGCACTGCGTCTGATGGGCGTGCAGGTCGACGAGCCGGATGACAGCACATTCGTGGTCACCAGCAGCGGCCACTGGCAGGCACCGCAGCAGGCACTGTTTCTCGGTAACGCCGGAACCGCAACGCGCTTTCTGACCGCTGCACTGGCCAACTTCGAAGGCGACTTTGTGGTCGACGGCGACGAGTACATGCGCAAGCGCCCGATCGGCCCGCTGGTCGATGCCTTGCAGCGCATGGGTGTGGAGGTCAGTGCGCCCAGTGGCTGCCCGCCGGTGGCGATCAAGGGCAAAGGCGGTCTGGAAGCCGGACGTATTGAAATCGATGGCAACCTGTCCAGCCAGTACGTGTCAGCGTTGCTGATGGCCGGAGCCTGCGGCAAGGGCCCGGTCGAAGTCGCCCTGACCGGCAGCGAGATTGGCGCGCGTGGTTATGTCGATCTGACCCTGGCGGCCATGCAGGCCTTCGGCGCCGAGGTTCAGGCCATCGGCGAAACCGCCTGGAAAGTCTCGGCCACTGGTTATCGCGCTACGGACTTCCATATCGAACCGGATGCATCGGCGGCCACCTACCTGTGGGCCGCCCAAGCATTGACCGAGGGCGATATCGACCTCGGCGTGGCCAGCGACGCATTCACTCAGCCTGATGCCCTGGCCAGTCAGATCATCGCAAGCTTCCCGAACATGCCTGCCGTGATCGACGGTTCGCAAATGCAGGACGCGATTCCGACGCTGGCGGTACTCGCCGCCTTCAACCGTCAGCCAGTGCGCTTTGTCGGCATCGCCAACCTGCGGGTCAAGGAATGTGACCGTATTTCAGCACTGTCCCACGGCCTGTGTGCCATCGCGCCGGGCCTTGCTGTAGAGGAGGGCGACGATCTGCTGGTGCACGCCAACCCGGCGCTGGCAGGCACCACGGTAGACGCATTGATTGACACCCACTCCGACCATCGCATCGCCATGTGTTTTGCGCTGGCAGGCTTGAAGATTGCCGGTATTCGCATTCTCGACCCCGATTGCGTCGGCAAGACCTACCCGGGTTACTGGGATGCACTGGCTTCGCTGGGGGTGCGTGTTCAGCGCTGAGAGCAGCTATGGAGCCGTTTTTCAGATCCCGAAGAACGGCTGCATCATCCGCGCCAGCAGCCCGTAAAAGCGCAGCCTTGATTCTGTCGCCAGTACGCAGATGCATTCCCGGTCAGGGTAAGCGATGGGCTGGTGCTGGATGTGGCTGTCCAGATCGGCCACATCATTGAGCGCGAACGCTCCCTGTATGTCGTGATACGCGCCCTTGAGCACCATAGTCATCTCGCCGCTTTCATGGCTGTGCACCGGCATGCTGAAGCCGGGGGCGATTTTCAGCAGCATCAGGTTGCCTTGTTCAATACCTTGCGCACGTACTCGTTGCACGCCAGGAACCAGTGTCTTCCACTTCAGTGTGCTCAGTTGCCGACCGAAATGCGCGTGCATGCAGACAGGCAGCAAGTCCGGGTCCTGATTGGCTGCCGGCGTCGAATACATTGCCGGCTCAGCGCCCGTTTGCCGTTCATCGAGGCGCGCCAGCATTGCTGACCTGCCCTTGAGCGGCACCACGCTGCTGGTGTGCTGCTGCATCAATACACCGCCAATCTCTTCGGCTTGCCTGAGTCGCGCACGGCACTCGGCACAGCGTTCAAGGTGCGCCGCAGTCACCACCGCAAGGACCTGCGACAGCGCCCCTGCTGCATAGCTGACCAGCGTCGCGTCATCCGGATGATGTCGTGGGCTCATCATGATTCCTCTATCCGCGAACGCAATTTTTGAAACGCCAGGCGCAGGCACGATTTCACCGTGCCCAGTGGCATACCAAGGCGTTCGGAAATTTCCCGATGGCTGAGCGCTTCAAAATAAGACATTCGCAATACCCGGGCCTGATCGGTTGGCAGGTTCTGAATGGCAATGTTCAGTTGTTGCTCCTGGCGCTGGCTGTAATCGAGCGTTCGATCTACCGGGGCCTCCAGGCGCTCGAGTTGTTCCAGCGAATTCTGCACCTGCACCCAGCCGCGGTCCTTGCGCACGCTGTCGATGTACAGGTTGCGGGCGATGCGAAACAGCCATGTCCCCAGGCTGGCCTTGGTCGGGTCGAAGGAATCGGCCTTGTGCCACAGCTTGAGCAGCACTTCCTGCACCAATTCTTCGGCTTGCCCCTCAGGCACATTCAGCCCGGTCAGATAACGTAACAGGCGCGGCGCGAAGTGATCGTAGATGCGCATGAAGCTTTCGCGGTCCCTCTGGCGGGCCACGGCGGCGACTTCATCAATCCAAAGTCGGGTTATTGTCGATTCGCTGTGAGGGGGGGACAAGTGACAGAAGGTCCTGAGACTGGCAGTAGTGCGCATGATCCACCTTCTGATCACCATTGTCTGGTTTTGGTTCGCAATGCAGAGGTGTTACGCAACGGGATGGGGAGTGGATCACAGGATATGACGAGCGGCGTGGAGGAATTTTACAGGTGCTGCCATGGCAATGACCACGGGCCAGTCATGCAGACAGTCGCTGTCATTTCTGCCAGTAGCGCTATTAGCAGCTGGCTGCTTAACCTGTGATCTGGATGCTATCAAGGTCAGGGAGACTATTATGGACACTCACGTTGCACGTGCTTCATCTACGCTGGCCAAGCTGGCCTGTGTACTGCTGGTTATCATTTGTATGGGGCTTCTTTTTGCACCTTGGCGAGCTCAGGCTGAGGCTGTAAATCTGGTTACCTGTACAGGAACCCATACTACAAACTGGTCGCCAGGATTGACCAACACCAGTCAGACGATTGTTGTATCGACGACGAGCAGTTGGAACCCGTGTGTTTCGCTCTCATTCCCTTCGGTTACCAGCGCTTCGTCCAGCGAAAGCTTCCAGTCTACGTTTTCCTGCGAGTCGTTACTGCTACCAACGTCCAGCAGAACATGGGTCATTAGCTGGAGCGATGGAGTCACCAGCACTTACAAGTTCAACGCGACGATCAATAATATTGGTACTTTGAACACGACCATTGTTGGTGTCGGGGCAATTGTGGATGGCCGTTATAAAGGCGCCAATGCGACAAGTACATTTTTACTTGGCAATCTTCAGTCAACGTTGAACAACAGCTGCGACACCGCCACCGGCGTTACCCGCGTCAGCGGTCTTTCAACACTGTTGATTACCCCGTAACGAAAGGCACGGAGCATGCACGCATAAAGCTGCTACAAGGGCTTGTAATGCAGACTGATCGTCAACTCCATCGACTCCTCCTGACGTAATAGGCTCAATCCCGGCCGGCCGGGCAAATGATGTGCGTTGACTGGGTGGCTAACCGGCTCGAAGCAGAAGAAACCCAACCCCGGCGGGCAGAACACCAGAAAGTAGTCGCTGCCAGTGGCCTGACAGTGCAGCTCATAGCCCAGGTCTGGCTGGCTGATGATGCTGTGGCCGTCCCAGCCGGTGAAACCGTTGTCCAGTTGTGCTTCAGGCAGCGTATTGCTGTGCCGGAAGTCCCACTCGGCGGGTAAGTCCTGCAACTCGGCAGGCAAGCCAGCGTCGTCGCACATCCATACCTGCGCAGCCTTGGCCTGCAAGCGTGTGTGAGGCGTGCGCGGCAGGTAAGGGTGCAAGCCCAGCCCGTGCCAGGCGGCGCGACTGTCCAGGTGGGTGGTGGTCAGTTCGATGCTCAGCTTGCCGTCTTGCAGGGTGTAGCGCAGTTGCGCGCGGTAGGCGAACGGCGTCTGGCTGTCGAGTTGCAGGCAGACCTGCTCTGCGGTCTGCTCGATAACACTCCAGACCTGTTGCCAGGCGCTGCCATGAATCGGCAATGGTTCGTTGGCGCTGTTGGCGGCCAGTGCGAGCCAGCCATCCGGCGTATCGAAACCGCCGTTGCCTATCCGGTTAGACCAGGGTGCCAGCGGGTAGCAGGCCAGTCGGCGAGGTGTACCGGCAGCCAGTGCCAGTTCGTCGCTCGGGCGCAGCAGGGGGTGCCCGCTGGCCAATACGGTCCAGTTGACGATACTGCCACCGATGTCGGGAGCCAGAGTGAGGCGGGTAAGGCCATCTTCAAGGGTCAGTACGTTCGCGGGCATGATGCAAAACCTTCTTGGATGATGGGCTGGATGGTTGAGAGGCAGATGGCGTGGCGCGCCGCCAGGTCAGCAGGACGATACCGCTGACGACGATCAGCCCGCCGATGACCTGGCCGCTGCTGAGCAACTGATCGAGAATCAGCCAGCCGAACAGCAGGCTCGCCACCGGCTCGATGTTCATCACCGGCGCGTTGCGGGCGATGTCCAGCCGCGCCATGCAGATGAACAGCAGCGAAAAGCCCAACCCGTAGAGCACCACCAGACTGGCCAGCGCAGTCCAGCCGATGCGGCTTGACGGCAGATCCACGCCACCGGGCAACAGGCCACTGGCACCGGCCAGCGCAGCCGCCGCGAACACCACGACCATGGTCAGCATGCTGCGCACAGTGCCGCGCATGCTGGCCAGTTTGTTGTCGGTGATCCATAGCGCAAAGGCGAACACCACCGCTGCGGTAAACGCATAGGCGATACCTTCCAGCCACTGCGGTTCGCTGCTGCCAGGGTTTGACAGCCGCTGCGGCACATCCAGCGCCAGCGTCAGGCCGAACAGAATCAACGCCATCAGGCCTGCGGCACGTCGTGTGGGCCTTGCGCCGCCCAGTGCCCAGGTCAACAGCGCCAGCAGAATCGGCGAGACGTTGACCACCAGCAATGCCAGAGCCACCGGAATACGTGCTACCGCCGAATAAATGCAAAAACTCTGAGTCGCGATCAGCAAGCCCAGAAGCAATTGCCAGCGCCAGGTGCTGGCAGGAAGACTGAGCTTTTCACGTTGCCAGAGCACCAGACTGACCAGCACCAGCAGGGTGACGCCGGAGCGGCAGAGAATGGCCAGCAGCAAGCCGGTGTCATGATCGAAAGCGATGCGTGCCGCAATGTGGTTGCCGGCAAACGAACAGGCCAGCAATGCCAGGATCAGCACGGCAATGTGGCGGGGGAACAGGGCAGGGGCAGACATACGCAACCAGCCTCCTTGGCTGGACAACAGAGGTGCATACCGGAGCGGTTTCAAGCGCTCCGGTAGCGTTGCAACTGATGACGTTAGAGCACGACGCTCGGCAGCCACAACGAGATGGCGGGAATGTAGGTGACCAGCATCAACACCAAAAACAGCGCGACGTAGAACGGCAGCAAAGCTTTCACGGTGGCTTCGATAGTGACTTTGCCCACCGCGGCACCGACGAACAGCACCGCACCCACCGGCGGTGTTATGAGCCCGATCCCCAGATTGACCAGCATGATCATGCCGAAATGCACTGGGTCAACGCCGACACCGACGATGACCGGCAACAGGATCGGAGTCAGGATCAGAATCAGCGGAGCCATGTCCATCACGGTGCCCAGCAGCAGCAACATGACGTTGATGCACATCAGGATCACGTAGCGGTTGTCCGACAGGGTCAGGAACGCCGTGGTGATCTTCATCGGGATTTCCATCAGCGTCAGGATGTACCCGAAGCTGGCGGCAAAACCGATCAGAATCATCACGATGGAAATGGTCCGTGCGGCCCGGTGCATCAGCTTGGGCAGATCGCGCCATTTGTAGTCGCGATAGATGAACATGGTGACGAAGAACGCCCAGAGCACGGCAATGGCGGCCGACTCGGTGGCGGTGAAAATACCCGACAGAATGCCGCCGAGAATGATGACCATGGCCATCATGCCCCAGAGCGCTTCACCGGCAATTTTCAGCGCCTTGCGCAGCGGAATCACTTCACCCTTGGGGTAATTGCGCTTGCGCGCGAAAATCATGCACAGGCCCATCATCACTGCGCTGAGCAACAGACCCGGCATGATCCCGGCCATGAACAGCGAAGCAATCGATACCGTACCGCCTGCCGCCAGCGAATAGAGCACCGAGTTATGGCTGGGTGGCGTCAGCAAGGCCTGAACCGAGCCGCTGACGGTCACTGCCGTCGAGAAGTCCCGAGGATAGCCGTTGCGTTCCATTTCCGGGATCAGCACTGAGCCTACCGAAGCGGTATCGGCCACCGAGGAACCCGAAATCGCGCCGAAGAAAGTGGATGCCACAATGTTGACCAGCGACAGCCCACCGCGCACGAAACCCACCAGCACAGCAGCAAAGGCGACCAGCCGTCGTGACATGCCGCCTTCGGCCATGATTGCCCCGGCCAGCACGAAGAATGGAATCGCCAGCAGCGAAAACTTGTTCACGCCGCCCGCAATCTGGATCATCAGCGCATCGGCTGGAATATCGATCCACCAGGCGCCTATCAGGGCCGAAAGCCCCAGCGCATAGGCGACAGGCATGCCGATGAGGATCAATGCGATGAAGCTGCCCAGCAGTATAAAAGCGTCCATTTATGCGGCACCTTCGCTTTCTTCAATGACATCGAAGCGCATCACCGCGCGATGACTCTGGTCGCCCAGAAACAGTCTTTCCAATACGAAAATCAGGGTTACGATGCCGCCGATGGGGATTGGCAGGTAAGTGATGCCGACCCTCAGAAACGGTAGCTCGCCGACAAACTGATTCCACGTGGTAGCGCACAGCTTGAAGCCCTTGAAGATCATGAACAGGGCCACGATTGCCATCAGGATCTGCACGACCATCGAGGCGCTGCGACGCACCTGTTGCGGCATACGGTCCACAGCCATCGAAACGGCCATATGTGCACCGGCGCGGTAACTGGCGGCAGCGCCGAAGAAGGTAAATACCACCATCAGCAAAATGGCCGTGGGTTCCGGCCAGCTGGAGCCGCTGCCGAGTATGTAACGGGCAAAGATGCCCCAGGGGATGATCAGGGTCATGATCAGCACCGACAGACCGGCAATGCCGATGCAGACCCGATAAATCGTGTCGTTGATGCGCAATAGCGTATTTTTCATTGGGCTCACCACTGCGGCGGCGAACGAGCTTTCACTCATTCGCGCAGCATAATCGGACAGGCTTATTGGGCCGCTTGGGTACCGGGTGCAGCCAGTGCCGGATTGGTCTGGACCGCTTCGATGCGGCTGATCAAATCCTTGTAAGGCGCACCGAATTTGTCACGCACCGGCTGGGTGGCGTCGTAGAAGGCTTTCTTCTGCTCCGGCGTCAGGGTGATGAACTCCACGCCTGCTGCCTTGAGTTTGGTTTCTGCGTCGGCCGAAGACTTGTCCCACAGCGCGCGCTCTTCCATCTGAGCTTCACGCGCGAGCTTTTTCACCAGCGCCTGTTGTTCCGGCTTGAGCTTCTCCCAGGTGGCTTTCGCCATCACGATGGGCTCGGGCAGAATCAAGTGCTCGGTAATCGTGAAGAACTTCGCGTTCTGGTAGTGGTTGTGCTGGAAATAGGTCGGCGGGTTGTTTTCCGCACCATCGATTACGCCGGTTTGCAGGGCGCTGAAGATTTCGCCAGTGGCCATGGCGATACCGTTACCGCCCATGTCGTTGATGGTTTCGATGAATACCGGGTTGCCCTGAACACGGATCTTCATGCCTTTGAGGTCGGAAATCTGGCGTACCGGTTTCTTCGTGTACAGGTTGCGGGTGCCGCCATCCATCCAGGCCAGTGCGACCATGTTGAATTGCGAGTTGGTGATCTTGTCGAGAATTTCCTGGCCGATCTCGCCGTCGATAATCGTGCGCATGTGCGCTTGATCACGGAACACGAACGGCAGGTTGAAGACGTTGACGTCCGGCACGACCGGGCCGACGATGCCCAGGCTGACACGGGTCATCTGCACGGCACCACTCTGGACCTGTTCAACGACTTCCTTCTCGGAGCCGAGCACGCCGCCAGCGTACATCTTGAAGGTAATCTCGCCCTTGGATTGCTCTTCGAGCTTCTTGCCCATGTTCTGTTCCGCCACGACCGGCGCGTAGCCTGCGGGGTGAACCTCGGCGAACTTGATTTTGACTTCTGCCTGAGCCATGCCTGACACGCAGAAGGCCAACGGAAGTGCAGCGATGAGAAGCTTGCGTTTGAAATCCATGGATATCTCCGATTTTGTTATTTTTGGTCGAGCTATGGGATTTTCGTTGGGCACTGTCAGCCCTGAAACACGGGTTCCTCCAGGCCTTTGACACCAGGGCGCAAAGCGAACAGACCACCGGCGAATGGCTGGTCGCTGATATCGCCACCCGGGCGAATGGACGTTACGAACAAGGTATCGAGATTGGGGCCGCCAAAAGCGCACATGGCCGGTTTTTTAACCGGCACGACCAGCGAGCGGTCGAGTTTTCCGTTGGGCGTAAAACGGTGGATCAGGCCCGCGTCATTGCCGCAGATCCAGTAGCAGCCATCGGTGTCGATTGCTGCACCGTCAGGGCGGCCCAGGTGGTGGTTCATGTCCACGAACAGGCGACGGTTGTGCGGCGTGCCGCTATCAGTGTCGTAATCGAAAGCCCAGATCTTCTGCACGCTGGGATGCGAGTCGGACAGGTACATGGTCTTGCCGCCCGGGCTGAACGCCAGGCCGTTGGGGACAATGAAGTCCTTTAAATGTGCATCGAGTGTCTTCTGCCCGGCGCTGTAGCGATACATCGCACCTACCTCTGCGCCTGCTGCCATGTCCATCAGCATGGTACCGGCCCAGAAGCGTCCTTGCCGGTCGCATCGGCCATCGTTGAAGCGCATGCCTGTCTGTGCATGTTCGACGCTTGCCAGAAGAGTACTGATCAGGCTGCCGTCTTCACAGGGCTGCAGATGACAAATGCCGTCTTCCATCCCCGCAATCCAGCCGCCGCGGCTGTCGGCTGCGATGCAGGCCAGCATCTGCGGCGCTTTCCAGCTGCGTATGCTGCCATCGGCGAGGCTCCAGCGCAGTAAGGTGCCCTTTGGAATATCCACCCAGTACAACGCTTGGTCATGTGCACTCCAGACCGGGCTTTCGCCAGTGGCGTTTTGTGCATCTACAATCAGTTCGGCATCCATGACAGGTCGTATCTCCAACGTTCTGCAACCAGAGTTCTGTAGTCGGAAGGGGCTGTTTATTGATCGCCGAAGGGGCCGGAGGCCACAAACGCACCGCCCTGATAAACCATCGCCGGGTCGTCAGCCGCAGGCTCCGGTTGGGCTTCAACCTTGGCGCGGAAAATTTCCGAGCTGTCTTTGGGGGTGTAGTCCAGTTTGCTGGCGAAACGGTTGTCCCACCATACGGTTTTGTTGTCCGAAACACCGTAGACCACTGTATGACCGACGTCTGGCGTGTACAGGGAGCGCTCGATCAACTGGGTCAGGTCGCCAAAGCTCAGCCAGGTGCTCATCATTCGACGGTTCTGCGGTTCAGGGAACGACGAGCCGATGCGGATGCTGACGGTTTGGATGCCGTAACGATCGAAGTAGAAGCTGGCCATGTCTTCGCCGTAGGACTTGGACAGACCGTAGTAGCTGTCCGGGCGGCGCGGGGAGTGCGCGTCGATGGTTTCGGTCTGCTTGTAGAAACCGATCACGTGGTTGGAACTGGCGAAGATCACGCGTTTCACGCCATGACGACGGGCCGCTTCATAGATGTGGAACACACCGCAGATGTTGGCACCGAGGATTTCCTCGAACGGCCGTTCGACTGACACACCGCCGAAGTGCACTATCGCGTCCACACCTTCGATCAGGCGGTATACGGCGTCCTTGTCAGCCAGATCGCAGACCTGAACTTCTTCACTGTCATCTACCGCCGGTGCCATCTCGGCAATGTCGGACAGGCGTAGCACGTTTGCGTAGGGGCGCAGTGTTTTGCGCAAGACCTTGCCCAAGCCACCTGCCGCACCGGTCAGCAGGAGGCGATTGAAGGGAGTTTGAGTGGTATGAGCCGATGCCATGAGAAAAGTCCCGATTGTTATTTTTGTCATCTGTTGTCGTATGACTTGCCGAATTATCGACACCGCATACGCTGATTGTCAACGCGGCCAAAGTATAAAAACGACCTGTGTGCCCGCCTGTGCAGACACATTTGTAACAAGGCAAAACCTGCCCCTATAGATGCGCTTTCAGGCAGGCTTCGCCACAGGTTTCACAGCAGCGAAATAGGGTAGCTGATGAACACGCGGTTCTCGTCGAACTCATTGGTGCTGAAATCGCGACGCAGGCTGGAGTTGCGCCATTTGACGTTCAGGTTCTTGAGTGCACCGCTTTGTACGGTATACGCCAGTTCAGATTCTCGTCCCCATTCCTTGCCGTCGGTGATGTTGCCGGTATGCACATTGTCGCCGCTGATATAGCGGTTCATCAGGGTCAGGCCGGGTACGCCGAGCACTGCGAAGTTATAGTCATGGCGTAACTGCCAGGACCTCTCCTTGGCGTTGTCGTAACTGGAGTTGTAACTGTCGTTGGACAGCGTGCCGCCGCTGGTGCCGTTGACGCGCATCCACGCCGTATCGCCGGTGAGCTTTTGCAGGCCGACATAGAACGTGCTGCCGCCATAGCGCGCCGAGAGCAATGCGTAAGCGGTCTTGTTGTCGAGATCGCCGGCCAGTTTGTTTCCGTCTTCCTTGCCGATGAAGTAACCCAGGTTGGCCCCCAGGGTCCAGTCGCCGACCGGCTGGCTGTGCAGCAGGTTGAAAAACTGCTGCTGGTAGATGTCCTGCAGCTCCGAGTACCAGACACCTACCTGGGTACGCTTGTCGTTGAAGACATACTCGCCGCCGCCGAAGTTGAAGCGATCGGACGTGAACGCGCCTCGGCCGTTCATCGACATGTCTTCCATGCTTGCATCGTTGCGCGGGCTATTGCCGCGGAATTGCCCGCCATACAGCGTCAGGCCGTCGATCTCCTTGGACGTCACCTGGCCACCGCGGAAAGTCTGCGGCAACGAACGACCGTCATCGGAGCGCAGAATCGGCAGCACCGGCATCCATTCACCGACTTTCAGTTCGGTTTTGGAAACCCGCGCCTTGCCTGCAACGCCGAGACGGCCGAAATCATCGGCCGGGCGACCGTCGCTGTGGATCGGCAGCAACTGAGTGCCCCCTGTGCCTTTGCCACCATCGAGCTTGAGCGAATACAGGCCCAGCACGTCAACCCCGAAACCGACCACACCCTGGGTGAAGCCCGACTTGGCGTCGAGAATAAAGCTTTGTGTCCATTCCTCGGCTTTGCTCTGCGGCGCTGCGCTGTTGGGGAAGGCCGGGTTGGTGAAGTTGCGGTTGAAGTACGCATTACGCAGCGTAAGTGTGGCTTTGGTATCGTCGACGAAACCCTCTGCCATGCCGAGCATCGGGAAAATCAGTGTCATGCCGCCAACACCCAGCAGGATGCGTGAGCGGGAAGTGTGAGATGTCATTATTGTTTTGCTCCCTTGTTTATCGAAACCGTCCTCTTTTCTGGCCGCGCGCAAGCAGTAGCCGACACCTTTGAGGATTACGTGACGCCTGTTGCCAGGCATGGCCTCGACCGACAGACGGCCGAGTACCGTTCGCCATGTATCAGCGAATGTTATGAATCTGAAAGGATGTCGGGTGCTGCGAAACTGTCGGAACAGATGAGGCTTCGATAATCGGTGGAGCAGACGTACAGACGAGAGTTTTCATGGTTGGCCCAGTCTTGTTTTTATTTTTGGCGTTATAGGTTGTCGTACAACCGCGGTGATATTTGCAGCGCGGCCTCGGTTTGTCAACGCGCTGTTAGTCGAGGTTTACCGATTCACCTGATTTTTAACCCCTCGTAAGGCAGTGAATGATTTGGACTGAACGCTGTGTGCAACCGGGCAGTCCACCTCATAACCCCATTATTTTTTTGGAGCTGCTGCATGAATCGTTTCACCCAGAAAGTTGTTGTCGTGACCGGGGCTGGTTCCGGGATCGGCGAAGCCACCGCCAAGCGTTTTGCCCAGGAAGGTGCAAGCGTTGTACTGGTCGGCCGTAATCGCGACAAACTCGACAAAGTGGCCACGCAACTGGCGGGCGAAGGGCATTTGGTCCGTGCTACCGATGTGGCGGACCCCAGCGATGTGGAAGCGCTGTTCAAGGAGGTCGCCACGCATTTCGGCCGTCTGGATGTATTGGTCAACAACGCCGGTATCGTCAAGTCCGGCAAAGTGACGGAGTTGGGCGTAGACGACTGGAAAGAACTGATGTCAGTGGATCTGGATGGCGTGTTCTATTGCACCCGTACCGCCATGCCGGCGCTGATCGCCAGCAAAGGCAACATCATCAACGTCTCGTCGGTTTCCGGCCTGGGCGGCGACTGGGGCATGAGCTTCTACAACGCGGCCAAAGGCGCAATCACCAATTTCACCCGCGCGCTGGCGATGGACCACGGTGCCGACGGTGTGCGCGTCAACGCCGTCTGCCCGTCACTGACTCGCAGCGAACTGACTGAAGACATGCTTGGCGACAAGGCACTGATGGCAAAATTCATGGAGCGCATCCCGCTGGGGCGTCCAGGCGAAGCTGAAGATGTCGGCGATGTCATTGCCTTCCTGGCAAGTGAAGACGCACGCTTCGTGACCGGCGTGAATTTGCCGGTGGATGGCGGATTGTCCGCGTCCAACGGACAGCCGCCGCAGGCTTGATGCGGTCGACGAGAGTCATATGCTCGCAGCCCGGAAACGTTCCGGGCTGCTTCGCTACGTTGAATGCAAACCTGTGTTTACACGTGCCTGAAACAAACAAGCCCGGCAAAAGCCGGGCTTGAAGGTTGCTACGGGAGGTCAGATACGGAAGTGGCTGACCATCGTTTGCAACTGCCCGCCAAGGCGTGCCAGTTCGACGCTGGAGGCAGCGGTTTCCTCGCTGGCCGAGGCGGTTTGCTCGGACACATCGCGGACGTTAACGATGCTGCGGCTGATTTCCTCAGCTACGGCACTCTGCTCCTCGGCTGCGGCAGCGATCTGCTGGTTCATTGCCTGAATGTTGGAGACCGTCTGGGTAATACTGCCCAGCGATGTACCCGCCTGACGGCTGAGCTGTACGCTGCTGACGGTCAGTTCGCGGCTGCTGAGCATGATGCTGGACACCTGGCGCGTGCCGCTTTGCAGGGCTGCAACCAGTGTTTCAATCTCGACTGTGGACTGCTGCGTGCGTTGTGCCAGGCCGCGGACTTCGTCGGCAACCACGGCAAAACCACGTCCGGCTTCTCCGGCGCGGGCCGCTTCGATGGCTGCGTTGAGGGCCAGCAGGTTGGTTTGTTCGGCCACAGCCTTGATGACGTCCATGACCTTGCCGATCTTGTCGCTTTCCTGCTCCAGCTGGTTCATGGCATCGGCCGAGCGACCCACTTCGTTGGCCAGACGCTCGATCTGCACAATCGCTTCGCCCACGACTTTGTCACCGTCACGCGCTTCGCGGTCGGCGTTGGACGCTGCCTGCGAGGCCTGTTCGGCGTTACGAGCCACTTCTGCAACCGTTGCCGACATCTCATGCATGGCGGTGGCCACCTGGTCGGTTTCGACTTTCTGGCTGTTGACGCCGGCGCTGGTCTGCTCGGTAACCGCTGACAGCTCTTCGGCGGCACTGGCAATCTGCACAACGCTGTCGCGGATACCGCCAATCAGCTCGCGCAAGGTGCTGCCCATGCGTTGAATGCCTTGCTGCAGAACGCCCAGCTCGTCACGACGAGTGACTGCCAGGGTCTGGGTCAGGTCACCTGATGCAATACGGTCGACCACTGCCAGAGTTTCCTGCAATGGACGGGTAATCTGCCGGGTGATGATCACCGCTGCAATCATGCCCAGAATAATTGCCAGCAGCGTACAGGTGATCTGCGTAGTGCGAGCCTGTGCGCTTTCCTGATCGCGGCGATCCAGTTGCAGTTGGTACATGGCTTCGCTGATCTTGACGATATCCTGGCCCTGTACGGTCATCTCCTTACGAGCCTGAGCGATGTCGGCAGTTGCGGCCTTGAAGCTCTGCAGGGCTTTGCGGTACGCGGCCAACGAGGTTTCCAGCTGCTTGAGCTGATCAGCCTGGGTGCCGCTGAACGTCGTTTTCAGCGTGTCCAGATCCTTGATGGCAGAATCCAGCCTTGCAACGGCGGTCTGTTCAGTTTCTGCCGTAGGGTTGGTGGTGTAGCCACGCACCTCATAACGCGCGAGCCTGAGGTTTTCCTTTGCATCGGTGACGATCTGGTATTGCTCGAACCGATTGGCATCGGCAGGGTCCATTTTTTTCACTTCAGCCTGAAGCAGCTCAAACACATCAATGCTTTTGCCGGCATTCGTGCTCAGCTCATCACGCGCCACAATGCTGGCCTTGTAACCGCCGCGCATGTTGTTCAGCGATTTCTGGTAGTCAGCGATCACCACTCCCAGTTGCTCGAGCATTTTCACGTTTTCGGGACTTTTGAACGAGGTCAGCAGCTTTTGCTGATAGTTCTTGAAGCCGTCCAGCGAGACCTGAACGGTCTCTGCGACTTTCTCGTCGCCGTCAGCGACCATGTATTGCAGACGGGTCACACGCAGTTTGGTCAACTGGGAGTTGAGCGAAGTAATGTCACTCATCCAGTTGCTGCGATTGATCAGTCCGCTCATGCTGGTCCAGCCAGTCAGCGCAAGAATCGCAGTAAAAACAAGTACTAGACCGAAACCGAGGGCCAGCTTCATATTGACGCTGATGTTTGCAAACCAGCTACTCATTGAATTCTCCAACAACAGCCATTTAAAAGCAGTAGAGCCCCTGAAAGGCATGGCATACAGGTCAGGGGGGAAGGGGGTGGTATACAGACACTATCGGCAGGTGGTGGCCAAGCTGAAATAAAAAAAAGAAAAAGTTTCAAAACGCTTGAAATACTTTTTCAGGCCCTATCGTTCACGGCAATGCACCGCTATAAAGAATCGCTGAAAAGACTGAAATAGAGCGCCGCCTCTCATAGGGTGCGGCAAAATATTGTCTATGCTCGCGACAGTGGAAACCTTACCCGCTTCAGGTTCATTGCTTTTGCAGTGCGTGACATTTTTACGTCACAAGTTGTTCTGGCATCTGAGCCTTCTTCCGGTCACGTTGAGATGCCTTGTCATGAATTTGAAGTTTCGTCATAAAATTCTTCTGGCTGCGGCCGGTGTTGTGGTGTTGGCCTTTGCCTTGTTCACCCTTTACAACGACTACCTGCAACGCACCACCATCAATCAGAACCTTGAGTCCTCGGTGGGCCAGGCGGGTCAGTTGACGGCCAGCAGCGTGCAGAACTGGCTGAGCGGACGCATTCTGGTGCTGGAAAACCTCACCCAGAACGTAGCCTTCCAAGGGGTCAATTCCGACCTGAGCGGACTGGTGTCGCAGTCTTCGCTGGTGTCGACCTTTCAGTTCACCTACGTCGGTGACAGCAAAGGTGTGTTCACCCAGCGGCCCAATGTCGATATGCCGGCTGGCTACGATCCACGTCAGCGGCCCTGGTACAAGTCCACCGTCGACGCCGGCAAAACCATTCTCAGCCCGCCTTATCTGGCTTCCGTGGGCGGCCTGGTGGTGACTATCGCCAGCCCGGTCAAGACTGCAGGCCAGATAACTGGCGTGGCTGGCGGTGACCTGAGCCTGGACACGCTGGTCAAGATCATCAACTCGGTGGAGTTCGGCGGGCTCGGTTACGCCTTTCTGGTCAGTGGGGACGGGCAGATCATTGTCAGCCCGGACAAGGAACAGGTGATGAAAAACCTCAAGGACGTCTACCCGGGCCAGCCCCTCAGTCTGGATGCGCGCCTGCGTGAGGTCACGCTCAATGGTCAGCAGAGGTTGCTGTCGTTTACCCCGATCACCGGGCTGCCTTCGGCCGACTGGTACATTGGTCTGTCGATCGACAAGGACAAGGCTTATGCACCGTTGAGCCAGTTCCGCAGCTCGGCGATGGTCGCCGTACTGATTGCGGTGGCCGTGATTGCCTTGCTGTTGAGCCTGCTGATCCGTGCGCTGATGCGGCCGCTGACCGACATGGGTCGTGCGATGCAGGACATCGCCCAAGGCGAGGGTGATCTGACCCGTCGTCTAAGCATTCAGGGCAAGGACGAGTTTGCCGAGCTGGGTGGCTCGTTCAATCAGTTCGTGGAGCGCGTGCACGCGTCCATCGCTGAGGTCTCCTCCGCAACACTGCAGGTGCATGACCTGTCGCAGCGAGTGGTCAATTCCTCCAACTCTTCAATCGTCGGCTTTGACGAGCAGAGCGCCCGTACCAACAGCGTTGCCGCTGCGATCAACGAACTGGGCGCGGCCACTCAGGAGATTGCCCGCAACGCCTCGGACGCTTCGATTCAGGCCAGTGAGGCCCGCACCCAGGCTGAAGACGGTCAGGTGGTGGTCGAAAAAACCATCCACGCCATGAGTACGTTGTCCGCCAAAATCAGCGACTCGTGCACGCAGATCGAGCAGCTTAACGCCAGTACCGACAACATCGGCCACATTCTGGACGTGATCAAAGGCATCTCGCAGCAAACCAACCTGCTGGCGCTCAACGCTGCCATCGAAGCGGCCCGTGCAGGTGAAGCCGGACGTGGTTTTGCCGTGGTTGCCGACGAGGTGCGCAACCTTGCTCATCGCACGCAGACATCGGCTGATGAAATTCACAAGATGATCGGCGGGCTGCAAACCGGGTCTCAGCATGCCGTGCTCAACATGAATGAAAGCCAGGTGTCGAGTCAGGAAAGTGTCGAAGTTGCCAATCAGGCGGGCAGTCGTCTGCGCGATGTAACGCGCCGCATTGGTGATATCGATGGCATGAACCAGTCGGTTGCCGCTGCCACGGAAGAGCAGACCGCGGTTGTGGAAACACTCAATATCGATATCAACCAGATCAACACACTTAATCAGCAAGGTGTGGCCAACCTTAATGAAACCCTCAAGGATTGTGCCGCGCTTTCGCAACAAGCCGGTCGTTTGAAGCAACTGGTCGACAGTTTCAAGATCTGACCGTACATCCAGTAACAGAGGTCGGACCCTTTATACGGGGTCCGACTATAAAAGCCTGCTCGATGGCAGGCTTTTTTTCACAGATCTTTTTTAACCTCTTTATCGACATGCTTGTCAGCCTTGTGACGTTCCTTGTCATCGTGCTTTGCACCTTTGTCGACCTCGTCAGCATCATGCTTGACGCCCTTGTCCACTTCTTTGGCGTCATGATCAACACCCTTATCCAGCTCACGGTTATCGTGTCGGACGCCCTTTTCCAACTCACTCTCTGCAAAGGCCGCGGGCGCCACAGCGCCAGCGAGGAAGAGAGCGGCAGTCATTGAGAGTACGAGTTTGCGCATGCTTTGCTCCTTGTGAAAAATGCTGGCCCTTCATGAACCATCAATTTCCAGCATAGACCAGACAGACGACGTTGAGGGCTGTGATTCAGCTTCGCAAGCCAAGAAGTTTAAGCACCGTCAGTCCGCATAAACATTCGGACTGTAGCTTCATTGCATCCTCGGCAATGCTATTGGTTTCAATCGACGAAATAGCCCTCCTTCAAAGTTTGATTTATTTTGGAAACGGCTCATCTGCCAATGGCGCAGCTTTCAAGGTGGCCCCATACTGATGGGCCTTACACTTACACGTGCTCTCACATTTTCCCTTGAGGCTAAAATGACTCTACCTCGTCCGATTGTCTCGACGGGCAATGCCGGATTTGACTCGATCCTTAAGGGTGGTCTGCCGAACAACAGGCTTTATTTACTCGAGGGTACGCCTGGAGCAGGCAAGACAACGCTGGGTCTCCAGTTCTTGCTCGATGGGGTGAAGGCCGGTGAGTCCGTGTTGTACATCACGCTTTCAGAAACCAGCGAAGAGCTTGAAAGCGTCGCTCACTCACATGGCTGGTCATTGGACGGCATTGATTTGTTCGAGTTTTCCTCAACAGAGGAAGTACTGGGCGATGAGTACGAGCAGTCTATACTGCATCCGTGGGAGGCGGAGCTGGGCGATACCATCAAGCTTATTCAGCAGCGAGTCGATAAACTTCAGCCCAGACGGCTAGTCTTCGACAGCCTCTCCGAGATGCGGCTTCTGGCTCAGGATCCTCTGCGTTATCGTCGCCAGGTGTTGGCGCTCAAGCAATATTTTGCAGGTCGGGATATCACGGTCCTGCTTGTGGACGATCTCACGGCTTCCACGGGGGAACGCGATAACCATCTGCATAGCTTATGCCACGGTGTGATCACGCTTGAGAGGCTGACACTGGATTTCGGTGCCGCCCGCAGGCGACTTCAGGTGCAAAAGTTACGAGGCGTTGACTTTGTCGCAGGCTTTCACGACTTCACTATTCGCAGGGGCGGATTGGAGGTGTATCCGAGGTTGATTGCGGCCACTCACCATGTCCCATTCAAAGCGGAGCCTGTGCCTAGCGGTGTCAAGGAGCTGGACGACTTGTTGGTCGGTGGCCCGCTCAGGGGAACCAGTACCTTGGTCACAGGGCCTGCTGGCTCTGGAAAGACCACCGTTACCCTTGCCTATCTGGCGGCAGCCTGCGCACGAGGTGAAAAATGCACCATCTACGAATTCGATGAGCGCATTGCTACTTTGATCTCCCGGGCAGACAGCATGGGCATGGAGTTAAGTCGCCACGTATCGAGCGGTCAGTTGATCATCCAGCAAATCGATCCTGCCGAGATTTCTCCCGGGGAATTTGCGTGGCGGGTTCGCACAGAGGTCGAAGAGCGCGGTAGTACCATGATCGTTGTCGATAGCCTTAACGGCTATATGGCGGCGATGCCACAGGAACAGCAATTGATCTTGCAGATGCACGAGTTGCTTTCATACCTGAGCCAACTGGGCGTCGTTACGTTCTTGATCAATCCTCAGCATGGTCTGGTAGGGTCGATGTCAACCAACCTGAATATTTCCTATGTCGCGGACTCTGTCATCCTCATTCGCTTCTTCGAGGCGCAAGGGCGTTTGCGCAAGGCCATCTCTGTTCTGAAACATCGCACCGGAGCCCATGAGGACGCGATTCGCGAACTCCGGATTGATTCCAGGGGTATTCGCGTCGGTGCGCCATTAGTCGATTTCCGCGGCGTGTTGACGGGTACTCCAGAGTACTTCGGTGCCAACCTTCCGCTGATGGAAGAGCGCAAGCGTGGCGACTGAGCAATTCTCTGAACGCAAAACCCTGATGATTGTGGCTCCCTTCAAGGGAGATGCAATAAGCCTCGGTAAACTGCTTGGCGATATTTACCCCGTTCAAGCTCACCACGACCTGGCCTCGCTTTCAATCGCTCTGGGTGAAAGCACTGGTCTGGTGATACTCACGGAGGAGAGCCTTTCGGGGGATGTGCTGAGTTTCGGAAACGCTTTGGACCGGCAACCGGGCTGGTCGGAGATCCCCGTCATCTTGCTCGCGTCGAATAAAGGTCGTTCTGGGCGAGACACCGAGATGGCCAGGCGCAGGCTGCCAAAATCGGCAGGACATGTGATCGTCCTGGAGCGCCCTCTCAGCTCGTCCTCGTTATTGAGCGCGATCGCCGCGGCCTGGCGAGCCCGTGAGCGTCAGTTCGAGATGCGGCAAAGTCTCACTCAATTGGCTGAAGAAAGAACCCGGTTGCAGATCCTGCTCGAAAATATTCCGGTTGGAGTCTGCTTCATGGACACACAAGGGACCTCCCTGGTGAGCAATCCTTTGTATCGCCAATATGTGCCGGAGAATGTGATTCCTTCCAGACAGACAGATGGCGCTGCAAGGTGGGTAGGGCTCGATGCGCAAGGTCAGCGCCTGGAGCCCGACATGTTCCCTGGTGCCAGAGCTCTGAGAGGCGATGCGGCAACCGGCGTGGACTTTTATCATCGCCGGGATGCAGGTCGGGAATCATGGATGCGTGTCAGTGCTGTACCTCTGTATGACGAAAAACACCACATAATTGGTGCGGCCTCCGTCATCGTTGATATCAACGATGAAAAACAGGCTGAGCTGAATTTGCGCAGGTTCAATGAAGAGCTAGAGATTCAAGTCAAAGCCAGAACGCAAGAGCTGAACGCTGCTGTTGAGCAGCTCAAGGCCGAGAGTGAAGAGCGAGCCCGCGCCGAAGAGCAGTTACGACAGTCCTTGAAGATGGAAGCCGTAGGTCAATTGACCGGCGGAATCGCCCACGACTTCAATAACATGCTGACCGGGGTAATTGGCTCGCTCGACCTGATCAAGCTCCGAATGGCCAGTGGGCGACTGGAAGGCGTTGAGCGATTCATGGACGCCGCACTCATTTCAGCCCAAAGGGCCGCGTCACTCACGGATAGATTGCTCGCATTCTCCCGACGCCAGTCTTTGGATGAAAAAGCAGTATCGGTCAATAACCTCATCACTGCTCTTGCCGACCTGCTCCAGAAAACCGTTACTGAAAAAATTATTATCAAGTTCGATTTGAGCCCCGAAGATCCCTGGGTTTTTGCAGACGCCAACCAATTGGAGAACGCCGTACTCAACTTGGTGATCAACGCAAGAGACGCCATGCCGCATGGCGGTGGTTTAACCATTGCTACATGCGTGGAGCAGGAAGCCCAGGACGAGCCTTTGCGGCATGTATGTGTGCAGGTGCGCGACACAGGGCATGGCATCCCCAAGGATATGCTGGACAAGGTAACCGAGCCCTTCTTCACGACCAAACCTATTGGTCAAGGCACAGGCTTGGGACTGTCGATGGTTTACGGGTTTGCCAATCAAAGCAATGGACGTCTTTCAATCGAAAGCACAACCGGAGTCGGGACGACTGTTTCAATCTGCTTGCCCAAATATAAGCAGGTTGAATCGGACCCACCGTTTACGTCCTCGGAATTCAGCACGGGTCAGGGTCAGGTTATTCTTCTGGTCGAAGATGACGACTCTGTGCGCTTGATCAACCAGGAGGTCCTCGAAGAGCTTGGATACCGGGTTCACGTCGCACGTGACGGTGAAGAGGCCTTGAGGGTTTTTAACGACCTGGAAAAGATCGACTTTCTGCTCACGGATGTCGGATTGCCAGGAATGAATGGTCGTCAACTGGCCGAAATTCTCCAACAACTCAGTCCGCGTCTGCCGGTTTTATTTCTCACGGGGTATGCGGAAGGTGCGTTGACCAGGGCTGATTTTCTCGGCCCCTATATGCAGCTTCTGACGAAGCCCTTCACACTGGAGTCGCTTGCCATCAGGGTGGCGAGCATGCTGGAAGGCGATGTGAGTGCGGTTCTGGAGTAGGCGTTCCGGTATACGTCCAGTCGGTGAATATGCCTCGTGTCGTTAGCCTGTTACCCACTTCCTGGGTCAATTTTTATTGAAGCATTGGAGAGGGCATACACGGGAGCGATGGTCGGGGGTAGACCCGGATGGAAGCCAGAAACAAGAAAGCCCGCACGAGGCGGGCTTCTTGTTGAATGACAGGCTTCAGCTGAAATCTGTCATTCTGTACTTGGTGGCTACACAGGGACTTGAACCCCGGACCCCAGCATTATGAATGCTATGCTCTAACCAACTGAGCTATGTAGCCAAGTGGCGCGCATTATTCTCGGAGAACGCATATGTGTCAAGCGTTGTTGTGAAAAATAATTGCGTGCGATCAACCGGTTAGCTGGCTGACCTCGCGAAAGGCAGGTTTTTCGGGCTTTTACCGGAGCAGGGTGTCCAGCAACTCCAGATCATCGAATTCTTCTGCCCGCTCCAACATCTCTGCCATGTCGCGCTGATCCCTGAGCCAGGCTTTAAGGCTTTTCGGGTCAGTCAGTGCGTCCAGTTCATCCTGCGCGTCGTCGAGGTGTTCACGTATGGCCTTGAGCTGCTTCGCACATTTTGCATTGACCGTCTTGGGTCGGATGTCCTCATAGGGGTCCATCAGGAATTGTTCCCGGATCAGCATTTTGCGGTCGTGGATTTCGTCTTCCAGCTCTCTGAGTTGTTCGCTCAGGATACGGTTGAAGTGCTTCAGGCGTTTGTCGGTGATGTTGTCGATATGCGTCTGGTCGATCTGCTCGATCTCCATTTGCATTTGCAGCAGCGCCAGCAGGTTGTCATTTTCGTACGCTTCGTTGACCAGTTGCATGAGCGCCGTTTTCCGCTCGCGCTCATCGGCATCCTGCTCGCGGTCCGGGTGCAAGGCGCTGGCCAGTTTGCGGTAGATTTCGCGCAATGACTGGCTGCCTTCCGCCTCTTCCTGTTCACGGCGAATTTCGCTGGCAGTGGGCTTCTTCGGCTGTTGGGTGCTTTGCGCCTGTTCGGCCTGCTCGCGCAGTTTCTCTTCAATGTGCTGGGTCACATCATCTATGGAGTTCAGGTCGACATCGTCTCCCAGTTCCACGCCCAGCTCTTCTTCCAGCGAGGACTTGAACAGCTGGTTTTGCAGGCGCTCATCCTCGTCGTAATCGCTGCCGGTGTATTTGAGGTAGAGCTGCTTCAGTTCTTCATCGTGTTCGCCGCCCATGAGCGACATCGTCATGACACAGATGATTTCCAGCAACGTGGCTCTGTCTTTCTTGCTCAGACGGAACTGATCGAAGGCCACGTCGAGCAGGCGCAGCTTGGTAATTTCGTTTTCGGCCTGCTCGCTGAGCATCGGGACCAGCTCTTCGACCCAGAGCTTTTCGCAGGTTGTTGAAATAACGAGCCATTGCTGCAGAAGTTTGCGCCTGGTTTCGAGCTTTTCCATCAACGTGTTGAATTTCTTCTGACCGGCGCTCAGTTGAGGCCTGGACGGTTGCGCGACGATACGCGGTGAGGCGGGCGGTGTGGTCATGGCAAGACCTCCTTGACGAGGGGAGCGCTAAGACGGGGTCAATCGGTTTGCCGAAGTTTACGTTTCCAGTGCCCTGTTCGGGATGAATATTGTGCTGCCCTGAAAGAACGTTCCCAGCCTCGTGTACGGTCCGGTTCTTGCTTCAGTGTCGGCGGTACGTCAATTGCTGCGCTATATGGTACGAAAACCCATCATCGGCCGTGCTTTTCGTACCAATGTGAGGCGACACGTATCGCCATTGAAACAAGAACATGGCATTTTGCTGTTAGCGTTTTTTAAAAAAAGCATCGCCTCTGTTTGCTCAGGTCTGGCAGGTGTTCACGGGGAGTCGCAGGACATGAACAGTCTTTTGTCACCAGGCATGCGCCTGATGGGACATTTTGGTTTCGCTCGCAAGTTTCAGGTCTTGTTCCTGCTGTTCATGTTGCCGCTGGCGGGCAGCGCATGGGTCATCACCAAGGAGTACAGCAACAAGCTCGATGTCATTTCCGGAGAGCAATCGGGCGTGCGTCAGTTGCTGGCACTTGATGATCTGAATATTGAACTGGCTGCCCAGCGCGACCATGCCGCTCGCTGGAAGGCTGCCGACATTCTGCGCGAGCCGACCCCTGCCGCGAAAGCTGCGATGGCCAACGTCGATGCAGGCATCCCGCGTATCAGCAAAGCCCTGGAAGGCGTTGATGCCGCATTGAAGCGCGAAAATGCGCCCGCCGACACGATGACCCGTTTCAAGGCGCTTCAGGCGGCAGTCACTGGTCTGGACACTGCGTCACTGCGTACAGTGGGCTGGTGGCCCGATGGTTATGAGCGCTTCACGACGGTGTTGAACCTGGTTCAGGCGCTGCGCGAGCAAATCGCAATGGACAGCGGGTTGATTCTCGACCCCTGGCTTGAAACCTACATGCTCATGCAGCTTTCCACCCAGCAAGTACCGGACCTGATCGAGCGTATCGGTCGCTTGTCGAGTGTGGGGCAGACGTCGGTGGCCTCGGGTCAGTTCAGCCTGCAGAGCCGCTTGCAGATGCGCGATCTGCGCGGTCGTATCGATGATTCCAAAGATCAGATGCAGAAGGCTGCCAGCCTGCTGTTATCCAAGCTCCCCGAGCAGTTGCAGCCTTGGGCCGACAAGTACGCTGCGGTCAAACAAGTGCTGGAAACCGAACTGAAGGTCATTGATGACGGGGTTTTCGGCGGTAGTATCAAACTCAAGCCGGAAGAGTTTGAAAAGAGCATCGACACCTTGACCGGCAGCACGGCAGGTCTGCGCAGGCAGTCGCTTGATGCGCTCAACGGCCGTCTCGATTACTACCATGAAACCTCCAATATGGAGTTCATCCCGATGGCGGTGATCTTCTGTGTTCTGGTGATCATGGCCATCTATCTGTTCGCCTGCCTGCAATCCTCGATTCGCAACAGCGCCAGCGGCATTACCACGCTGGCTGAATCGCTGCGTGACGGCAATCTGTGTGTCGAAGTGGCCGTGCAGGGGCGTGACGAGCTTGCCGCTATCAGCAGGGCGCTCAATGTCGCGGTTGTGCAGCTGCGCAACAGTCTGCTGGGCGTCAATCAAGAAACCGTGCGTGTCGGCGATGCAGTGCTGACGCTGAATGCTCAGTCCAGCGGGACGCTGACCGAGGTCGAAGACCAGCAACAGCAGATCAGCCAGATCGCTGCGGCAGCAACTGAGCTGGCCGCTACTTCTCAAGGTGTGGCCAGAAGCTGTGAGCAGGCATCTGAAAGCGCAAGGCATACCCGGCGTATTGCCGAGCAAAGCAGCCAGGACAGCCAGCGCACCACCGATAGCATCCAGCAGCTCAATCAGCGTCTGACCGAAACCGCCGCCGCCCTGGGCCGGGTCAGCGAGCAGGGCCAACAGATTCAATCGGTGGTGGACGCCATTCGCGGTATCGCCGAGCAGACCAACCTGCTGGCGCTCAACGCGGCGATCGAAGCGGCGCGGGCAGGTGAGCAAGGGCGCGGGTTCGCGGTGGTTGCCGATGAAGTGCGCAGTCTGTCGCAACGCACGCAGGCCTCGACCGCTCAGATCGCCGGGACGGTCGACAGCTTGCGCTCCACCGTGACTCAGGCTGTGAACCTGATGGAAGCTGCCTGCGGACAAGCCGTCAACGATGCGCAGTCGGTAACCGGCCTGGGTGTTCGTCTGGGCGAAATCGCCACGGCAGTGCAGGGCGTTACCGATACGCTGGCGCAAATATCGACGGCCGTGGAAGAACAGGCATCGACCGCCGACGAGGTCAGCAGCAACATCCAGCAGGTCGATCAGGCAGCCGGACGTTTGCTGGAAGGTGCGCGAGCGGTCAATCAGGCAGCGGATACCCTGAGCCAGGGCAGTCGGGCGTTGAATGACAATACGGCGCGATTCCGGCTGGGGTGATGGTGATGCTTCACGCTATCAATGAAAAGCCCCGCTGGTGGGGCTTTTCATTGAATGGCGCGCGAGGCATTCACTTCAGCAGGTCTTGATAAACCTGTACGGTCGATGCGCACATTCGCTCGGCAGTGAACAGTTGCTGGAACCGTGCAAAAGCGTTTTCCCCGAAACCTGAAGCTTCGTCCGGGGCTTCCCACAAGCGACGCATCGCTTCGCGCAAGGCCAGCGGATTTTCTGGTGGTACTGCCAGCCCGGTTTCTTCGTCAATGTTCACGTAGGTAGTACCCGTGCCAATCTCGCAGGAGATCATCGGCTTGCCGTACATCGATGCTTCAAGCAGCGAGATACCGAACGCTTCCGAGCGCAGATGGGAAGGGAAGACCAGCGCGTAACACATCTGTAGCAGGCACGCCTTGTCTTCATCATCCAGTCGGCCGAGAAACAGCACGTTGCGTAACTGCAACTTCTCGGCCTGCGCCTTGAGCTCTGCCTCCTGAGGCCCGCCACCCAGAATAACCACCGGGTAATCAACGCCCTCCAGAGCACTGAGCAGCGTATGGAGGCCTTTGTAATAACGCAGCACACCGACGAACAGGAAGAACCTGGCGGGCACACGCTGCTGCCATTCTGCTCGTTTCTGAGTCGGGACCAGCGGATACGCCGACTGATCCAGTCCGTAAGGAACCACTACAGTCTTGTCAGCGAAAGGCTTCAGGGTTTCGCTGGTCCGCAGGTAATTGGGCGAGGCCACCAAAATGCGGTCCATGCGCTTGAGAAACTGGTTCATCAACGGGCCGTACAGCTTCAGCAATGTGCGCTGCTTGATGATGTCCGAGTGATAACTGAGCACTGTCGGTCGGCCATGGCTGGTGGCGAAATGCACCAGATCCATCAATGGCCACGGAAAATGGAAGTGAATCAGATCAGCCTCTGCGGCCATTTCCCTGAATTGGCTGAAGACCCTGGCGGAAAAGCCGGTAGACGCCAGATTGAAGTTCTCCTTTACCCGCGTGACCTGATGGTCGCCGACCTGCAGGCGAGCGGGGGAGGGAGACGGGCTTAGCGTCAGCACCTGACTTTCCACATCGAAAGCCCGGCAGCCTTGTGCGAGCTGGAAAATGACCTGTTCTATCCCGCCGGTAGTGTCCGGGTAGTAGGTTTTGAAGAAGTGAAGAACCTTGATCATCGTCTGCCTGATTCAGCCATGCGTGCTGAGTCTTTCACCACGGGCTTTAAGGGTGTTTAAAAAGGAAAGGCCTGTCTACCAGGTAGACAGGCCTTATTTTGTAACTGCCCACCAATCAAGCGGAGGTCAACATCCAGCTCAGTGTTTCCCGAAGCGGCGGGGTCTGCCAGTCGTGGACCAACGCGCGCAGGCGAGCGTTGTTCCCACACAGGGTTTTGACCTCATTGGCCCGGACGAACGCAGGGTTTACCTGAACGTCGATATCCTGACCAGTGATCTCCCTACACATGTCGATCACCTCACGCAGCGAGTGCGTTACACCGGAACTGACGTTGATCGTCTGCCCCAGCGGGCGGGCTTCCAGCAGGCCGCGATAGGCACTGACAACCGCACGTACATCGCTGAAGTCACGCCACACATCAAGGTTGCCCAGCTCGATAGTACTGGCCTTGCGTGTGAAGTGCGAAACGATCTTGGGCAGCAGAAAGTTTTCTGCCTGCCCGACGCCGGTGTAATTGAACGGCCTGGCAATGACGATGGGCAATTTGGCGTGCCAAAGGCTGGCCATATACTCCATCGCCAGTTTGCTCACGGCATAGTCATTGGCCGGTGCAGGCTGAGTTGTTTCATCCAGCATGCCGGATGAAGCATTGCCATAGACATTGGCACTGCTCGCCAGCAACACGCAGTCAGGCACCTTGCCGCAGGCATCAATCGCTTCAAGCAGGTTGCGGGTGCCTATCAGGTTGACCTGATAGAACGCGTCCGCTGCGCCATGCCCGACGAACGCCAGCGCCGCAAGATGCACGACGATATCCGGCTGAGTGTCTGCCAGCAGCGTGCGAAGACCGGCCACGTCTGCCAGATCCACTTGATAGTAGCCAGGGCTGTCGGAAGGCTGACTGCCGACACCCAGGACTTCACAGCCCTGGGCGGCAAGCTCGTTCGCCATGAAACGGCCTGTAAAGCCGTTGATTCCGGTGATCAGTGCGCGCTTGCCGGCAATACTCATCAGAACGAAAAGCCTTTTTCATTACGACGCAGATCCGCTTCGACCATCATGCGGCACAGCTCTTCCAGATTGGTCTTCGGTTCCCAGCCCAGGACTTCCTTGGCTTTTGCAGGGTTACCGATCAGCAGCTCGACTTCGGTTGGGCGGTAGAACTTCGGATTGACCGAAACCAGTACCTTGCCAGTGTCTGCGCAAATGCCTTTTTCCGACTCGGCTTCGCCTTCCCACTTGATGGTCACGCCAGTGGCCTTGAATGCCATGCTCACGAAGTCGCGTACGGTTTCAGTGCGGTTGGTGGCCAGGACAAAGGTGTCCGGCTCATCAGCCTGCAGCATGCGCCACATACCTTCGACGTATTCCTTGGCAAAACCCCAGTCGCGCTTGGCGTCCATGTTGCCCAGTTCGAACGACTCGATCAGGCCCAGTTTGATCTTGGCAACCGAATCGGTGATTTTGCGGGTTACGAACTCACGGCCACGCAACGGCGACTCGTGGTTGAACAGAATGCCGCTGGTGGCGAAGATGTCGTACGACTCGCGGTAGTTGATGGTCATCCAGTGAGCGTAGAGCTTGGCCACGCCGTACGGGCTGCGTGGGTAGAAAGGTGTGCTCTCTACTTGCGGAATAGCCTGAACCTTGCCGAACATCTCGGAAGTCGAGGCCTGGTAGAAGCGGATCTTCGTGTTGACGATACGGATGGCTTCCAGCAGGTTGACCGCGCCAATGCCGGTGATTTCGGCAGTGGTCAACGGCTGTTCGAACGACACACCCACGAAGCTTTGTGCCGCAAGGTTGTAGACCTCGGTAGCGCCAGTGGTTTGCAGCAAGCGAATGCTGGCAGACAGGTCAGTCAGGTCATACTCGACGAGATGCAGATTAGGGTTGTTCTGGATCCCGAGCTCTTCGATACGCCAGAAATTGACAGAGCTGGTACGGCGGTAGGTGCCGTAAACGGTATAGCCTTTTTCGAGCAGCAGCTCAGCCAGGTAAGCGCCGTCTTGACCAGTAATGCCGGTAATGATTGCTTTCATGCTAGATTTTTTAACTCCATCAAAGATCGGGTGCCCCAGATTGTTCACGGGGGGCTTGTGCTGTATTCGAGGCGGCTAATGATACAGGTTAGCAAGCGTGTAGACGACTGCTGCACCCGGTTGTCTGGCAGATATTATGCCAATTTGAACACCGCAACCCTCTGCTATCGACCGCTTGCCGTAATTATTAATGTGGCCAAAGGGCATTACCCTGACCTGACCGTTCGTCGCCACTCATAACGGTGCGGATGCGCAGGTGTTCTCCAATTGCCTGATTTTCAGATGGATTTCATCATTTTTCGCCGACATGATTCATGAATAATTCGTCTGCAAGGTGCCGATTTATAGACTAAACGGTGACTATTTCAGCGAAGGCGATATAGTGCGCCCCCAGAAACCTTTTTCTGTTTTTTTGCGTTTCGTCGTCAGGTGAAACCATCGCCCCGCGCACTGTCGTCGGGACCTTGCATGTTAACTGCACGAAACAGGAACACTCAGGGTAAGCACGACTTCACCCTTTTCAGGAGTCATCAATGTTGGAGCTGTTCAGAAGCCTTTGGGGTTACCGGGGATTCGTCTTTTCATCTATACGTAACGAGTTTTCCGCACGATTCTCCCGTAGCCGCCTGGGCGGGCTGTGGATGATCATCAACCCTCTGGCACAGGTTGCGATCTACGCGCTGGTTCTGTCCAACGTTCTGGCAGCCAAACTACCCGGCATCGATAACAAGTACGCGTACGCGGTCTACCTGATGGCGGGCATGCTGGCCTGGAGCTATTTTTCGGAAATCATCGGTCGTTGCCTGACGCTGTTCATAGACCAAGGCAACTTGATGAAGAAGATGCGCTTTCCGCGCATTACATTGCCGGTGATTGTCGCGGGTTCATGCCTGCTCAATTATGTCCTGCTGTTCGCTGCGATACTGCTGGTCTTTGCTGCACTGGGGCAATGGCCGCACTGGCAAATGCTCTGGTTGATTCCGCTGACCCTGGTCGTGACTGCCCTGGCCGTCGGCCTGGGTCTGATCCTTGGCGTCCTGAACGTATTTGTGCGCGATGTTGGCCAGGTGATCCCAATTCTCTTGCAGGTCTGGTTCTGGTTCACCCCGATCGTGTACCCGCTCAACATCATTCCCGAGCAATTCAAAAGCGTCATGGGCATCAATCCCATGTTCCCGATCGTCAGTGCTTATCACGATGTTCTGGTTTACGCGCGAGCGCCTGATCTGCAAAGCATGGCTGTAACCGCTGCGGTTGCCGTTGGCCTGATGCTGTTGGGGCTGTTCATGTTTCGCCGTGCAGCACCGGAAATGGTGGACGTACTATGAGTCTGTTGACTGTCAAGAATCTGGGCAAGGCCTATCGTGTTTACGCCTCCGAGTTTCAGCGTATAGGTCGCTGGTTCGGAATAAGCACCAAACCCAAGGAAGAACACTGGGTCCTCAAGCACGTCAATTTCTCGATTCATGCCGGTGAGGCCATTGGCATCGTCGGGCAGAACGGCGCGGGCAAATCAACGCTGTTGAAGATGATCACCGGTACCTTGCAACCAACTGAAGGCAATGTTCAGGTCAATGGGCGCATCGCTGCAATTCTTGAACTGGGCATGGGCTTTACGCCTGACCTTACAGGTCGGCAGAACGTGTATCACGCTGCTGGCTTGATGGGCTTCAATGCTGACCGTATTGACGAAGTCATCAAGGAAATCGAAGCGTTTGCCGAAATCGGCACATACTTCGACGAGCCAGTGCGCACCTATTCCAGCGGCATGCAAATGCGTGTGGCGTTTGCCGTAGCCACTGCGATCAGGCCCGAAATCCTGATTGTCGACGAAGCTCTGTCGGTCGGCGACAGCTACTTCCAGCATAAAAGCTTTGATCGCATTCGCGAGTTTCAGCAGCAGGGCACGACTCTGCTCATTGTTTCGCACGACCGCGGCTCGATCCAGGCCTTGTGCAATCGGGCAATCCTGCTTGAAAAAGGCACCGTCATAAAAGACGGCAAGCCTGAAGAGGTCATGGACTTCTACAATGCCCTGATCGCTGAAAAAGAGAACGCAACGGTTCAGCTTCGCGAACTCGAAGACGGTTCGGTACAGACGCGGTCTGGTAGTGGCGAAGCTACCATCGGCCCGGTGACTCTACATAACGCTGCTGGCGAGCGTATTGAATATGTTCCCGTTGGCGAGTCGGTGTCCTTGCGCATCAATGCCAAAGTAAACAGTGCAATTCCCGAACTGGTTGTGGGTTATCTGATCAAGGATCGCCTGGGCCAGCCGGTCTATGGGACCAATACCCATCACATGGGCTGCAAAGTCAGTGATCTGCAGGCGGGCGAATCCCTGGATTACTCTTTCAACTTCACGGCCAATCTCGGGCCTGGCTCGTATTCGGTTGCCGTGGCACTGCATACAACCGACAGTCATCTATCACGCAACTATGAATGGGTGGATCTAACGCTCGTGTTCAACGTCGTCAATATTTCACAAAGTGAGTTTGTCGGAATGGCCTGGTTGCCACCTGTCGTGGAGTGCAGCCGATGAGTATTCCGTTCTACCGCGCCTTTGAAGATCGTTATCGTGGCTCGCGTGAGCTGATTCATGAGCGCCAGCAGGTTTACATACCATTCCTTGAGCCGTTGAAGCAAATGTATCCAGAGCGTTCTGCTCTTGATATGGGGTGCGGACGCGGCGAGTGGCTGGAAATTCTGATCCAGAACGGCTTTCAGGCGCTTGGCATCGATCTGGATGCAGGCATGCTAGAGGCCTGTAAGGCGTCAGGGCTTCCTGTTGAAAATATTGATGCGCTGGAAAAACTGAAAAGCCTGCCGGATGAAAGCCTGACCGTAGTATCAGGCTTTCATATCGCTGAGCATGTTCCGTTTGATTACCTGAAAGTACTGGTAGCCGAGGCGCTTCGGGTGCTTAAGCCCGCCGGGCTGCTGATTCTCGAAACGCCCAACTCAGAAAACCTGGTGGTCGGCACGCAGACGTTTTATCTGGACCCCACGCATAACTGTCCGATACCGCATTTGCTGTTGAGCTTTCTGGCCGAATACTCCCGGTTTGGCCGTTCGCAACTCCTTCGTCTGCAAGAATCGTCCGCGCTGGCCGAAGGTGGTCCTGTCGACTTGTTCAGCGTGCTGCACGGTGTCAGCCCTGACTACGCGATCGTCGCGCAAAAACAAGCAGCGCCTGAGCAGATGCAGAAGTTCGATGCTGTTTTTGATAGAGAATACGGCCTGTCGCTTGAGTCAATCTCCAGACGTTATGACGCTCAGATAGCAGGTTGGGTCGAGCAAAGTCATGTGGCCAACGCCGAGTTGCGTGAGCAACTGAGTCAGGTCCAGCAAAAGGGGCAGGATCTTGAGCTTGCCGTCCGTGCCCTGGAAGAAAATAATGATTTGGAAATTCGGGTAGGCGGTCTGGAAGCGCAGATACGAGAGGCAACGCTACGTGCGGAGTTGGCCGAATCACGGTTTCATAATGTCCAGCTGAATCAGGATGTAGCTCTGCTGCGTGCCCGTGAGGCTGAGCAGCATCTGAGTCAGTCGCTTTCGGCGCTCCAGCATGTTCAGGCTCAGGTGGAGCAGTTACAGCAGGATGCTGCGGCGCATAAGGTCTCTGCTGCACAAGCCCAACATCAGGAGCTGCATGATCTTCATGTTCGCTTGAACGACTCGCTGATCAATGCACACCACTGGTGGCTCAAGGCAACTGCTTACGAAGCGCGTATTAACGAGCTCGAACACAGCAGGTCTTGGCGCATCACCCACCCTCTGCGTGTTTCCGCCAAACTTTCCGGCACAGCAGCAAGGTTGCCCTTCAATATAGCCAGGCGCGCAACACGCTCGGTATTGGCTCGTTCATTAAGGTTCGTTCTAAATAGGCCGGGGCTGCGGATGCGCCTTGCCAACAAGGCACGTGCATACCCGAGCCTGTTCAACAGCGTCCGGCAATTTGCTTTGCGGCACGGAATTATTCAGCCTCAGCCTCATGAGGTGAGCCCTGTTACTGCGGTAACAGAAGCATCTGACGATGGTTTTCCAACTGCAAGCCCAAGAGTGGCGCGTGTTTATTCTGATTTGAAGCTGGCTTTTGAGCGCAAGGAAAACCGTTAATGCGTATCGTCATTGATCTACAAGGCGCTCAGTCTGAAAGTCGTTTTCGCGGTATTGGCCGTTACTCTCTTTCCCTGGCCCAGGCCATGGCACGCAATGCCGGAGAGCATGAAATCTGGCTGGCACTCAACAATTGCATGTCCGAGAGCATTCCGGACATCAGGGCAGCGTTCTCCGGGCTTATCCCGGAAAGCCGAATTCGTATCTTCGATGTGCCCAGTGACGCCAACCCCACTCCCTGGGTGGCGCGAGCATCCGAAGTTGTCCGAGAGTCCTTCCTGGCCTCGCTCAAGCCAGACGCAGTGCTGGTCAGTAGCCTGTTTGAAGGTTACTGGGCCAACGCTGTAACTTCCGTCGGGGCTATCCCCGCTACCTATCAGACTGCCGTTATTCTTTATGACCTGATTCCGTTCATGAATGAGGATGTCTATCTCCCTACGGCGGAACTGAAGGATTACTACCACCGTAAAATAGACTGGCTGAAGAAGGCCGATACGCTGTTGGCCATTTCCGACTCCTCGCGCCAGGAAGCGGTTACTCACCTGAGCATTGATCGGGCGAAAATAGCCAACATTTCAGCAGCCATTGGCGACCAGTTCATTCCAGATGAAGTGAACCTGAGCAAAAGCACGGCGATGCTCGCGCGCCTAGGCATCAAGTCCGAATTCATCCTCTACGCACCGGGCGGGTTTGATCCTCGTAAGAATTTCGCGCGGTTGCTTGAAGCGTATAGCTTGTTGCCCCAAACCCTGAAGAGCCGTCATCAGTTGGTGATCGCCAGTAAGTTGCATGCCCAGCAGAGAATGGAGCTGCTCGCGTTTGCAGAGCAATACGGAGTCAAATCTTCGGAGCTGGTGCTTACCGGTTACGTCAATGACGCTGATCTGATTGCCCTGTATTCGTTGGCCAAACTGTTTGTCTTCCCGTCCACGCACGAAGGTTTCGGTCTTCCGGTACTGGAAGCCATGGCATGCGGTGCTGCTGTTATTGGTTCCAACTGCAGTAGCGTTCCGGAAGTCATCGGCTTTGCTGATGCGCTGTTTGATCCGCTGTCGGTCAAGTCCATCGCTGAGAAAATGATCGAAGGACTGGAAGACGAAGGCTTCCGGGGAAGATTGCTTGCCAATGCCAGTGAGCAATGTACGAAGTTCTCATGGGACGAGTCCGCCAAAAAGGCCATTGCTGCCCTTGAACTCAGGCATTCCCCGATTGTTGACGACACCATTGATCAACCTGATCCGGGTGCCGAGTTGCTGGAACGTCTGGTTTCGCTATCGGACAGCGCGCCTACGGATATCGAACTGTTCCAGATCGCAAAAAGTATTGCTTTCGATTTCGTCGGCGCCGATCAGAGACAGTTGCTGCTGGATGTATCCAGCATCGTTCACAGTGATGCCAAGTCAGGTATTCAGCGCGTTGTGCGCAGCCTGCTTCACGAGTTTCTGAACGAGCAGCCCGCAGGCTTGAATGTTCGACCGATCTATTACGCGGACGGCCAGTATTACTATGCCAATGCTTTCGCCTCGCGGATCTATGCGCAATTCCCGGAAACGACCGACGCCATTATCGATTTCGCTCAGGATGACATTTATCTGTCTCTGGACCTGAACATGCATTTGGCCAGCCAGCTCTATCCGCTGCACAGCCAGATGCGTCAGATGGGTGTGCAAGTCAGCTACATCGTCTACGACCTGCTGCTGTTCCATCGCCCTGACTGGTGGGTGGCACCTAACGCCGAGTTGTTCAACGACTGGCTGCAGAAAATCAGTATGGTCGCGAGTAACCTGATTTGCATATCAGGCGCCGTTGCAGATGAACTCAAGCAATGGCTCGCGGACAACACAGACAAATGTGCCGGCAACAAGCCGAATGTCAAAAGCTTCCACTTGGGCGCCGATATTGACAACAGCATGCCATCAGCAGGTTTACCTGATGATGCGTGGGACCTGCTGGCACGTCTGGCGCAAAAGCCGAGCTTTCTGATGGTAAGCACCATTGAGCCGCGCAAGGGTCATGCACAGACGCTGGCTGCTTTTGAAACGCTGTGGGAGCAAGGCCAGGATATCAACCTGGTGATCGTCGGCAAAAGAGGCTGGCTTGTCGACGAACTTGTTGTGCGTCTCGAAAACCACCCTGAAAAAGGCAACAGACTTTTCTGGCTGGAAGGCATCAGTGATGAATACCTCGAGAAAATCTATTCGGCGACGACTTGCCTGATTGCTGCCTCTGAGGGCGAAGGATTTGGTCTGCCATTGATTGAAGCGGCTCAATATAATCTGCCAATGATTATTCGTGACCTGCCTGTATTCAAGGAAATCGCGGGTGCCCACGCATTTTATTTCAGCGGCTTGGACGCGACTGACCTAAGCGTAGCAATCGCGGCCTGGTTGGAGTTATACAAGAGCTCTACGCATCCAGACTCAAGTGACATGCCTTGGCTGACGTGGGAGCAAAGCGCGAGGCAACTGCAGGCAGCACTCATATTGAGCGACTGATACTGTCGAGTCGCAGCCCCACTATCAGAAGATTTGGACCAACAGGTAATTTCATATATGACAATCGGCCAGCAACACCAGATCAAGCCAGACGTGACCTCTACCGTCGATATCGAGGGGCGGAGCAAGATCGCAGTCTTGATCCCTTCTTATAAAGTGGTTGCGCACATCTTGGGTGTGATTGCGGATATCGGACCAGAAGTTGACAGAATTTATGTCGTTGACGACTGCTGCCCGGATAATTCTGGCGCGTATGTCGAGCAACACTGTACCGACCCACGCGTGGTTGTTCTGCGTAACCCTGAGAATCAGGGCGTTGGTGGTGCAGTTATGACCGGCTATAAAGCCGCGATCGAAGAAAATATGGACGTGATTGTAAAGATCGATGGCGACGGTCAGATGGACCCTGCATTGATCATGAACTTCATTAATCCGATTCTTGCCGGCGAAGCGGATTATACAAAAGGCAATCGTTTTTTTGATCTTGAAGAGATCCGTGCAATGCCGCGCATTCGTCTGTTTGGAAACGCCGTACTTTCCTTTATGACGAAATTTTCTTCGGGTTATTGGGACTTGTTTGATCCGACCAACGGTTACACAGCGATTCATCGAGATGTAGCGAAACACCTGCCTTTGGACAAGATAAGCCGTCGCTATTTTTTTGAAACAGACATTCTTTTTCGGCTCAACACCTTGCGTGCCGTTGTCGTAGACATTCCCATGCATGCCAAATATGGTGATGAAGTCAGTAACCTGAAAGTATCCAAGGTCGTGGGTGAGTTTTTTGTCAAGCACGTCAGGAATTTTGGTAAGCGAATCTTCTACAACTATTACCTGAGGGATATGTCGCTTGCTTCCATTGAATTACCCGTGGGCCTGACGCTGCTGCTTTCCGGCAGCGTGTTCGGTATTTCTCACTGGATCAGTTCAATTTATACTGGCATTCCCAACTCGGCCGGTACAGTCATGCTTTCAGCACTGCCGATTATCCTGGGTATTCAGCTGATATTGGCATTTTTGGGGCAGGATATCGCCTCTGTGCCCAGAAGGCCCTTTCACCTGGTCAAAACCAAAGTAAAATCCAAAGCAGGGGCTGTGTAATGGTATATGCCATCGCTGTCTTGTGTGTATTGGGGATCGCTGCGGGACAGATAATGTTTAAACTAAGTGCCATTTCCTTGCAGAAAGCAGGCACTTTTTTTGACATGAAAACCATCATGATACTGGGTTCTGCCTTTGCCCTTTATGGGCTAACGACGATCGCATGGGTATGGGTGCTTCAGAAAATAGAGCTTGGTAAAGCCTACCCCTTGATGGCAATGGCATTTGTATTAGTGCCCATCGGTAGCCATTTCATCTTGGGCGAGCGCTTTCAGGTCCAGTATTTCGTAGGTGTCCTGTTCATCATGTTTGGCATCGTACTGGCCGTCAAGTCATAGCTGTCTTGCGTATGAAACGTGGCATTATATTTGTAGAGTGGGAAGCGGCATGCAATTTAAAAACGGAATAAAGCTAGGTGCGCCTGCAGCGGTTGCGGGCATTATGGTCCTGGCCCTGATCGTACTCTTGGTACGGTCCATTGGGCTGTACCCAGGCGTCTTGGGCGATGAGTACACGTACAGTTCAATGGCCAGATTGATGCCTTTGTCTGCCGCCTATATTCCGGATTATCTTTATCTCGCCATTTATAAGTCCACCAACCTGTGCGGCAGTGGCTTTTTGGAGTGTTCGAAGCTTTTCAATACTGTGTTCTTTGTGGCCGCTGCACCGTTTATATACATGACCGCTCGACGTTTTTGTGGCAGTCAATTGTCCGTGTTGATTGTGTTTCTCAGTATGCTGGGCCCTGTGAATAGCTACACGGCTTACTTCATGCCTGAGCCGTTGTTTTTCTTATCCTTCTGGGTCGGGATTTGTTACTTTATGAGCCTGAATGCCCAATCCTCGACGAAGGAGTGGGCACTGTTTGGCTTCATCATGGGCTGTTCATCGCTTGTCAAACCACACGCGATGTTTATGATTCCGGCGTTTTGCCTGTGCATAGTGTTCTTTGCCTATAAAAGTATGAGCACGTGGCTAATAGCGGGGCTCAAGAACAGTGCTGTATTTGTGGTCGTGATGCTGGCGACTAAATTTGCCGTGAGTTTCATCATTGCTGGTACGTCGGGGTTAACGCTTTTTGGCAATTTTTATACCTCGACGTTCGAGTCAAGCGCTTCTTCGCTACAGCGATACCTCGATATTTTTTCGGCGGCACCACGTATTATTGAGGGGCATCTATTAGCCACCTTCATGATGTTTGGCACCTCTGTGGCAATCATCATATTTGGTTCGATAAAAGCGTTGACGAAAAAGGGCATTTCGCCAGAAGACAAAATTGTTTTTTGTACCCTTGTGTTGTTGCTCAATCTTATTGTAGTCGTTGGTTTGTTTTCAGCATCGGTGGCAGGCACTAACGTGGTCGAGACCGCGTTCAGACTGCACATGCGTTACTACGATTTCATGCTGCCGCTGCTGTTCATTGCTGCTGCTACTCAAATCAATGCCGTGCACACCGCCTCTTTAAAGTACTGTCGATTTATTACCGCGATTCTTGTGTTGGCCATGATCGGCTATGCCGCGATGACACTGATGCATCCATTTACCCCGAGCTACGTCGACAGTCCGGAGTTGCGCGGTTATACGCTAAATGTGAAATGGTTCATTGCGCTGGCCGCTTTCTCGGCAGTCGCGGTTGCGTTGTGGTGCTTGTCGGCAAGCTCTGGAACTATCGTATTCCTTCTCTTTTACCTGCCGCTTTCGGTGGGGATTACTGCCCTCCACAGCAATGCAGAAGTCAGACAGCGAATGGTGATAGACGCGTACGACAAAGCAGGGCTCTTTGCAAAGAGCTATGTGCCTGCGAACGAGCTGTCCAGCCTTGTGGTGGTTGGCAATAGCGTTGCAGCAACACTAAGGTCTCTGGTCTATATCGACGACTTGGGGGCTTCACGCGATCTTTCTTTTGTCGAAAGTGTTCCTTACACCGCGGCTCAGACCCCAGCTGATAAAAAATGGGTTTTGGCCATCGGAGATATCGAATTCGCAAAAGATGAATTTGAGGTGATGAGGCTTAATGGTTTCTTCCTGGCGAAAAAAATAACCAGTCTTTACCCATTGAATATTAACTTCAGGCATTCCTCATTGCCTGATACGGTGATAAAGGTCACTGGGCTTTCTCACGCCGAAAGCTGGGGAGCCTGGTCGGATCGCAGTGACATTGTCTTCAGGTTCGCTAAACCTTTACCAGAGAAGTTCCAACTCGTACTGACGGCCAAGGCATTCGGTCCAAATGTCGATAAGCCATTTGAGGTTTTGGTAGGCCACCGTAGCTATCCCGTAAAACTGACTGGAGACAACGCCTCCTACACACTGGATATTGTCAATGTTGATAGTGCGGACGTATTGACCATCAAGGTGCCCTTGCCTACGTCACCCAAGCAACTCGGTATGAGTCAGGATGATCGCACCCTTGGCCTTGGCCTGGATCAGCTTGAAATTCGCAAGGTCGATTAATGTCTATGGACTGGCGGGCACTTAACAACCCGCCAGACGTTTGGAATGCTCACTCATTGAGTTGACAGAGCGCAGCTTGAAAAAAGGATGCCATGAGCGAACAGATTGGCCGGTCAGAACGCATTTACACGTTGGATGTGCTTCGTGGTATCGCGGCATTGTCAGTAGTGTTCTGGCATTGGCAGCACTTTTTCTATGTGGGGGACCAACCCGCTCTTTTCAACGTGGCTCGACAACCCTTTTTTGAGCACCTGACTATCCTGTATAAGTACGGCGCCTTGGCAGTCGAGCTTTTCTTCTGTATATCTGGGTTCGTATTTTTCTATCTTTTTTTTAATGAGATTGCATCACGCAAAATAAACGCGTCTCGCTTCTTTATAAACAGGTTCAGTCGATTATACCCACTGCATATCATCAGCTTTGCAGCGGTCGCTTTACTTCAGTTCGTCTATTTTCAACACAACGCTGTCTATTTCATCTATCAGTACAACGATTTTTATCATGCATTTCTTAATGTCTTGATGATCCCGGCGTGGGGGATGGAGAGAGGTTGGTCTTTCAACGGTCCCGTGTGGTCGGTATCGGTTGAAATATTTTTGTATGGCCTGTTTTTTATTGTATGCCTCATGGGCAAGGCTCGCTATCTCCTCGTTCCGCTTTTGATTTTCATATCCTGGTTCACCTACCCTGAGTATCACAAACTGTCTGCCGGCGTTTTTTCGTTCTTCAGTGGCGGGCTGGCGTACTTGATTTTTGCTAGGCTGAGCAGGCTTGTAGGCCGTGAAGTGAGCTGCATTATGGCGTTGATAACAATGCTGGCCGGATGGAGCATCGTCTGGCTATCGCCTGGCCTGAACATCTACCTGCTCATGGGCGTCGCTTTCCCTGCATCGGTAATGTTTATAGCTTCGCTGTCCTATTTGCAGCCGACGCTAATGAGGCGGTTCGGAGCCATCGGAGATGTCAGCTATTCATCCTACCTGTTGCACTTCCCACTGCAGATCCTGTTTGCAATGGCGTTCGATGCTTTGGGCTACAGTCGCGAGATATTTTACAACGCGTGGATGCTGCTGTTGTTCATGGCGGTGTTGATTCCGCTAAGCTTCGCCAGTCACAGATTCTTCGAAGCGCCCGTGCAGCAGTGGTTACGCCGTCGCTTCAAAGCATGGAGCATTCAACGGGCAACCGTTTAGCGCTGGAAGAGCGCGATGCCGTCAATAACGGCCTCGCGATCTTTTCGACTCGATCAATCAGAAAATCTTTTCTTTCAGCACGTTCTTCAAATACTGCCCGTAGCCATTCTTGATCAACGGCTGCGCGAGCTTTTCAAGCTGCGCGCCGTCAATCCATCCTGCGCGGTAGCAGATCTCCTCAGGACAGGCGACTTTCAGGCCCTGGCGTTTTTCCAGGGTGGCGATGTACTGACCGGCTTCCAGCAGGCTGTCATGCGTGCCAGTGTCCAGCCAGGCATAGCCGCGGCCCATTATCTCAACGTGCAGCTGCTTCTGCTCCAGATACAGCATGTTGAGATCGGTAATCTCTAGCTCGCCGCGTGGAGAAGGCTTCAACTGACGAGCCAGATCCACCACCTGATTGTCGTAGAAATACAGGCCGGTGACGGCATAGTTCGATTTGGCAACCTTGGGCTTTTCTTCCAGTGACAGCACTCGACCGCTGTCGTCGAACTCGGCCACGCCATAACGTTCGGGGTCCTGTACGTGATAAGCGAACACCGAGGCTCCCGACTCACGGTTACTGGCGTTGAGCAGCAGCGACTGGAAGTCATGGCCGTAGAAAATGTTGTCGCCCAATACCAATGCCGACGCATCGTTGCCAATGAAGTCCGCACCGATGGTGAACGCTTGAGCCAGGCCGTCCGGGCTTGGCTGCACGGCATAGGACAGGTTCAGGCCCCACTGGCTGCCATCGCCCAGCAACTGGGTAAAGCGCGGCGTGTCCTGAGGTGTCGAGATGATCAGAATATCGCGGATACCGGCCAGCAACAGCGTGCACAGCGGGTAGTAGATCATCGGCTTGTCGTATACCGGCAACAACTGCTTGGAGACAGAAAGCGTGGCCGGGTGCAAACGGGTACCCGAGCCGCCAGCCAGAATGATTCCTTTACGAGCCATGAGAGTCCTTAGCGCTGAATTTCATCCAGCATGCGTTGTGCGCCTTGTTGCCAGGGCGGCATCTTCAGTTGAAAAGTGGTTTCGAGTTTACCTAAAGCCAGCCGGGAATTGTGCGGACGCGGTGCAGGCAGAGGATATGCTTCTGTAGGAATCGCGCCGATCTTGTCGGGCGAGACGTTAAGCTGCACCCCGTTGCGCTCGGCATGTTCCAGAACGAACCGGGCAAAGCCATGCCATGACGTTTCACCGGCTGCGGCCAGGTGATAAACGCCGGCCAGCGTAGCCGAGTCCTGGTCACCCGACACCCTGTGCAGAATGTGCGCTGTCACGTCGGCTATAAGCTCGGCACCGGTCGGCGCGCCGTATTGATCCGCCACCACGTTCAGCGAGTCGCGTTCGCTCGCCAGGCGCAGCATGGTCTTGGCAAAATTGTTGCCTTTCGCCGCATACACCCAACTGGTGCGCAGAACCAGCGCCTTGGCACCACTGGCCTGAATAGCCTGCTCGCCCATCAGCTTGCTGCGGCCGTAGACCGACAGTGGGCCGGTAGGTGCGTTTTCCTGCCATTGGCTATCGCCGCTGCCATCAAACACGTAGTCGGTAGAATAGTGAATCAGCCAGGCGCCCAGCGCTGCGGCTTCCCGAGCCAGCACGCCGGGTGCCTCGCCATTGATCAGCACGGCCACATCCGGCTCGCTTTCAGCCTTGTCCACAGCGGTATAAGCTGCTGCGTTGACGATAACGTCGGGGGCCAGCTTACGAATCGTGGCGGTCAGACCCTCAAGGTCGGCAAGGTCCCCACACAGGCCATCAGCGCCCTGACGATCCAGCGCAATCACCTCACCCAGCGCTGCCAGAGAACGCTGCAACTCCCAACCAACCTGTCCGTTCTTGCCCAGCAGCAAAATCTTCATGCGTTGGAAGCCTCATACTGTTGCACGATCCAGTCACGATAACTGCCATCCATCACACCGCTCACCCATTTTTGATTGGTCAAGTACCACTCTACGGTCTTGCGAATACCTGTATCAAACGTCTCCGCAGGTTTCCAGCCCAGCTCGCGCTCGAGCTTGCGTGCATCAATCGCATAGCGGCGGTCATGTCCCGGGCGATCGGTCACGTAGGTAATCAGCTCAGCGTAGTTGCTGACCAGCTCGCCTGTTTTCTGATTGATGACCTGACGCGCAGCTGCGGGGGCCAGTTCATCAAGCAGCGCACAGAGGGTATGAACGATATCGATATTGGCCTTCTCGTTCCAGCCGCCGATATTGTACGTCTCACCCAGCGCACCCGCTTCCAGAACGCGACGTATGCCGGAGCAGTGATCTTCGACATACAACCAGTCACGAATCTGCTGACCATCACCATAGACTGGGAGCGCCTTGCCAGCCAATGCATTGACGATCATCAACGGAATCAGCTTTTCCGGAAAGTGGAACGGCCCGTAGTTGTTCGAGCAGTTGGTGGTCAGTACCGGCATGCCGTAGGTGTGGTGATAGGAACGTACCAGGTGATCACTGGCAGCCTTGCTGGCCGAGTAGGGGCTGTTTGGCATATACGGCGTGGTTTCGGTGAACGCCGGATCATTCGCGCCCAGCGTGCCATACACTTCGTCTGTAGACACATGCAGGAAGCGAAACGCAGCCTTGTCGGTTGCTTCCAGGCCATTCCAGTAGGCGCGGGCTGCCTCAAGCAATCTGAACGTGCCCATCACGTTGGTTTCAACAAACGCTTCCGGGCCGGTGATCGAGCGGTCCACATGCGACTCCGCCGCAAAATGCACCACAGCCCGCGGGCGATGTTCGGCGAACAGCCGGGTCAACAGCTCGGCGTCACCGATGTTGCCGTGTACAAAACGATGCTGCTCATTGCCTTCCAGCGACTGCAGGTTGGCCAGGTTGCCAGCGTACGTCAGCGCATCCAGGTTCAACACCGGCTCGTCATTGCGAGCGCACCACTGCAGAACGAAATTTGAACCGATGAAGCCGGCTCCGCCTGTGACTAGGATCATTGAGGGTCTCGGGGATAGACAATTATTACTACGATGAAAACCGGGACCCTATTCTTGAATGGGGTCCCAGGTCAGCGTTTATATGAAAATGCGGATCATTCGGGATGAACCACGGTGATAGTCTTATCTGTTCTTAACTCGAATTTTAAATGGCGACTTCCAGCTACAATCCTGAAGGGGAGAGTAGCAAGATCAAGTGCGCTGAGTTCTGAGCTATCCAGCTTTATGGAAATCCTGAACCCGCAGTCCAGATGTGCGTCCGGATGGACGTTCAATACATCCGGACGCTCTATGGCTTCGATATGAACGGTGTTGGAAGGATGGGTCGTTACCTCTAACTTGATCCGGGCACTGGAAAGTGGGTCATGAACCCATCCGCGGATATCCAAAACATCGGTAAAAAGCTTTATGACATCAATGTGGTAATGAGGGGACTCAGACTTCAGCCGAGTGTCCTCGAGTTTTTGAAGCTGCACGCCTCTCAGCTGCTGATCATGGATTTCCAATAATGAGGGGTCTTGATCCAGCAAGTCGAGGACCCTGTTGCACTTTTCATAAACAAAGCGCTGCGCTTCCTTGAGCAGGGATCGTAGATTGTTGGCGCTTAGGAAGTCCTCGTACTCCTTGTTGTACTCTTGAATATGAGACTCGGAAAAGCGAATTAAAAGCTGGTCATCGTTTTCATAGGGAGAGTAGCCAAAGCGATTGAGCTTGAATACGTTGTTGTCATTGACGTGTACTCGACCACGCATGAGCGAGGCGACGTATTCTGCTTGTGATCTGTACACCAGATGCAGGATGAAAAATTGATCTATATTTCTTTTGGTCTCATTAAAGTACTCATTGGACACCTTCTGCTTGTGTTCCTGCTCCGGATGCGTCTCAATGAGCTCATCACCATTTCCCAAGAGAGTGATACCGTCGTCCACAATGCTGTTGTGAATCAGGATTTTTGTTTTCTTCTCGGAAAAAGCAATCAACGTTTTAACGTGCCGGTCTTTCTGTAAAATATTCTCGGCGGCGAGTATTGGAGTGAAGATGTCTCTTTCATAGTTTGGTATGTCGATAAGCCACTGAAAAGAAACGGTGTCAAAGCTCTTTTGTCGAGTAATAAACTCTTTTATGGATATGCTGGGGTCAAGTGAAATCCAGTACTCATCAAGGTCCAGGAAAAAAATATGGGTAAACTCACCCGATGCCCTGGTTTCTTCAAAAACTTTTGCGTACGTTTCAATTTGAAAATTGACGCTGCGAATTTTGCATTCTTCCAGCAAGGCGTCAGCGTTACGAACAACCAGCTTGCCTGGGTGGTGGGCGCCGATCTCTTCTATAATTTTTACAGAGTTATCAGTGGTTCCATTTATCCATATTTCTATTTGATCAAAACCGACCTTCAGATGATGGAAAACCCATTGCGGGATGTAAGCGCCTTCATTTTTTGCAATGGCAGCCAATTTTATTTTGGGTTGCATTATAGTGTCCTCGCTTCCAGGCTTTAAATTTTTAATTAATATTTAAATGTGTCAAGCATAGGGATTTCATATAAATGGCAAACGACCGACGGTACTGACAAGCCTTCCCCACTTTTTAATTTCGTATTCGTTGAGTGTGGGCGAGCTTTCTCTGATTTTCGGAAAGCCCAACGCTTGCCACTTGTCGCTGGGGTGCAGAATGTGCAGGGTGGTCAAACCAAAGTCGCCGGGTATCTGGCAATCGGCTACGACGTTGTCTCCAATGTGGATATGGGGAGTTGCGCCATGGTGCTCAAGGTCATTTTTTACCATATGCCACATCGTTCCGTTATCTTTGCGCTTTTGCTCCTCGCTAGAGACTAGCAGACGGTAGGCGCCTGTCACCCCGGCTTTGCGAAGCATCAGTCCCACTTGCTCTCTGCTGTAGTACGTATCGGAGATTACCCAGAGCACATGTCCATGGCTGCCCAGTTCATTGAACAGATCAACCATTTCATCTTTCGCAAGAATCATGCCGAGGTCTATTTCGAATTCGCGTTGCATCATGCGTTGCGCTTCACTTTCGGCGATTTTCAATTTTAAGCCGATTTCTAAGTAAATATCGCTTAAGCGAACATCCCCTTGAAAGTTTGCGCGCTTACGTAATTCGTACTCCGCTTCGTTGCGCAGGTCCACAAATCCTTGTGCTGAAACCACGACACCTTTTGTTTCAAGCTCCTGACCAAGCAGCAGTTTAGCGTAATCAGCAACTGTATATTGCCTGCGTACCAAGGTGTCAAAAACATCGAAGCTGATCGTCGAGAAATTTCTCAGCTGATTTCGAACATCTTCCAGGCGCTGACAGTAACTATGAGTCGTGTAGCTCTGGTCGAGTGTGAGCTGGCCCGAGGTGGGGTAGTAGAAGAATTGCTTATAACCATTTTTTTCTGCAAGCAGCCCAATGACGCGCTCTAATGCGTGAAGCATGGATCCATCATTTGGCAGGGGCTCCTGCGGGAAAAAATCGTAAGTATATTCTTTCTCCAGCATTTCTTTGAGCGCCTCTGGGCGAGCCCAAAACATTCCTCCTGCGGGATAACTCAGAAATCCTTCACAGGGGTCTATTTGCCATTCGTTATGCCAGGCATTCATAAAGGCTTTATTCATGGTTACATGATTTACCCAGGACGGCATCATCCAGAACGTCGTTGGATAATACAGACCGAGATCTTTATGGTCGACAAAAGCATTCAGCAAGCGAGTGATAATATTAGCGTCACGTAACAAATACTCGGTCAGGTAATCAGCCCATTGGGTCTGCTCTCTTCCGGAGTACAAGGATTTTTTGGAGTGTAGATGGCAAAAAAGGTCGTAGGCCATCAAATCCTTTGAGAACTCAACCAACAAGGGGCCGAAGTTTCTTCCTCGGTTAGGAACGCAGCTCACTTTCAGGTTTTTTACACGAGGGTGCTGGCCGAAAGTAGCTATCGTTTTTTTCTTGTGATTCGGGTCGGCGAGTGTAATGAACACATCAACTGCTATTGGAAAATTTGCCAGTGCGTGTGAGAACTTCTCTATGTAGTCTTCATAGAAAATGTGCAGACAGATCGCTACGTTGAGGCGAGCGGCTTCAGGCTTTAACGTCGTCTGAACGTCAAGAACGTTATTGGGTTGCCACTTTTTTACGTTGGCGTGGTAAGTCCTACCTTCTTGCCGACCCGAAATAAGATAGTGATATAAAGGACTGATTTGCGCATGGTACACGTCGGTGTTCATGCGATGGTAGGTCTCGGTATCGAAATAATTTGATGGGTTTACTGGGGAAAAACGAGACTTTTCCAGGTAGTCTGCAAAAGCATTTTCGCTGCTATCGAACTGCTTTCCGTAACGTTCGCTATACCACTGGCTGTCAAACAGACCTAGCTGAACAGCTTGTTCAGAGAGGCTTTTAATATCAGTGGCACTCAGTTGGGGTAACTTGATTTGTTGCGGTGCCTCTACAAGGTTTGGAACCGGCTGATGCTGGCCATATTTTTTTGTAAAGTGTTTAAACGGGTTAGCACCCGTTTTTTCGATTTCAGGGTGCTGCTCTCTGTAGCGACTAAGAGAAAAGCCTTCACGTGTAAGTCTGTTTTCTTTATATCCGTACATTACAAAGTGTATGAAAGGGTGCGCATTGACCTCCTGAACATCTTTGTTATGTTCAAAATAAAAGTCTGTTACAAAGCAAGGGTGCGGCTCCAAGCCAATTTTACACCCTTCCAGAAGATAGTGCTCGACAGGGTTTTTTGTTTTCTTTCCTGCTTTTTTGAGCTGATAAGTATAATATTTTTTGTCAAATGATCCACTGTTTTCAATGAGCTGGATAATGGCTTGTAGTTTTTTGTTTTCAGTGGTTTGATTTGTGTTCATGGTCGCTTCTCTTCAACTGAGTTCTTGGTCATGGGGACGGCGTTCACAATCCGAACAATTGTGTAGGGTTGATAACCCCATTTCCTGAGAAATCATCATCAATACTAAAAAGATGGAATGCTGCACTGGGTATGGCGCTGGGTGAAAGAGCGAAGCCTGCATAAATAGCTTCTACTTCCTCCACGCTATATTCGATACCGTTACGAAAGGATTCCTCCACTCCATCAATAGCACCTTGCATAACGGTTTCAAGGTCTTGATAGTAACGTTGAGGTGCTGCAGCACGGCCATAGAAAAAATCGAGCTGATTGTCCGTACGTAACCTGATATCAACCACCTGTCCATGAGGTGCCGTCATCAAGCTTTCCAGTAGAAGAGATCTTTCCAGCATCAGGTAGCCCTGTGACCAGTCCACGTTCTCCTTAAAGACGCCCTTCATTCGAGCGGTTTTTTTCGAGATCACAGTATCCCCTGCTTTACTGGCAATGAAGTAAAGCCCCAGGGTATCTCGATCTATGATTTTCGTAATCAGCTTTTGAATAGTCCCCGCGTAACCCAGATCAAGCATGATCGCGGTAGGGCCATCGTCCAATAGTTGCTCTTGTTTAAAGTAGTGTTTCAGGGCGGTGCGAGTAGGGGAGACATACTCTTGAAGTCTGGTTTTATGCGGTATCAGCCATTGAATTACTTTAGCTTTGTCATCAGGTAATGTCAGGTTGAAATCCAAAAGCATCGGTGGAAGCAAGCCGAATGCTTCATGCAACTGTAACCCAAAGCGATTTTTCAGCAGGTCTAGAACAGAACCTTTGAATTTGCTTTGCAAGGCCACGTCCCACGTATCCTGGTCCCCTAGATAGCTTCTAAAGAGCAGTGTTCGGGAAACTTTTAAATAGACCGGTTTATGAGGGAGCTCGATCAGCCCCTTTGATTCCAATTGATTGAGCAGTTTGAAGAAAATCCAGCCTTCCCGTGCCAGGCAAACAGGACGGTGAGTCTTCGCGTATTTTTCCAGCTGGCGAACGTAATGGTTGAGCACAGGCGATAAAAAACTGTATCCGAAATCGTAGAGCGCTTGATAAGAACTTCTCATTGTATCAACCTTGTGCCTTTAAATTTAATAGTGTTATCAGGGCTGTTCACGTATGGCATCCGGTCCAAAGCGCCAGGTCCTCGCTGCGAACGCACCTATAAAAAGCCATGTTCTAATCTTCGCCGTACAAATCGCGGGTGTATACCTTGTCACGCACGTCCATTATTTCCTTGGTTATTCGGTTTGCGACGACCAAGTCAGCTTTTTCTTTAAATTCTTCAAGATTTTTCATGACACGCGCTTCAAAAAATACGTCTTCTTTTAAAACGGGCTCGTACAGAATGACTTCAACGCCCTGAGCCTGGAGTCGTTTCATAATGCCCTGAATCGAAGAAGCACGGTAGTTATCAGATCCCGACTTCATAATGAGTCTATAGATTCCGACGGTGGTCGGGTTTTTCTTGAGTATGGACTCGGCGATAAAGTTCTTGCGTGTCGTATTGGAATCCACGATAGCGCGAATAATATCGTTTGGTACGTTTGAATAGTTGGCTAACAACTGTTTTGTATCTTTAGGCAAGCAATAGCCACCGTAGCCAAAGGACGGGTTGTTATAGTGGTTGCCTATACGTGGGTCCAGGCTGACCCCATCAATGATCTGTCGAGCGTCTAGCCCGAGATGCTCTGCGTAAGTATCAAGCTCGTTGAAGTACGCAACACGCATCGCAAGATAAGTGTTTGAAAATAGTTTTATTGCTTCTGCTTCTGTAGAGTCTGTTAATAATACGTTTACGTTTTCTTTTGATGCGCCTTGCACCAGTAGGTTTGCGAATGCCTGGCCGACAGCCGAGGTGTCGCCTACCACAATGCGGGAAGGGTTCAAGTTATCATGAAGTGCACGTCCCTCCCGCAAAAACTCAGGAGCGAAGATCAGGTTGTTGCACTTGAATCTTTCGCGCATTGTTTTCGTAAAACCCACCGGAACGGTCGAGCGAATGACAATGGTGGCGGTGGGTTGTATGTCCAGAATATCTTGAATGACAGATTCGACTGATAATGTATTGAAGCAGTTTGTTTCAGAGTCATAGTCGGTGGGCGTTGCAATGACGATGAACGCGGCACCGTCGTACGCTTCGTATTTAGAAGTAGTGGCCAAAAGATTGAGTTCCTTCGTTTTGAGAAAGTTCTCTATTTCTGGGTCGATAATGGTAGCCAATCCCTGATTAATGCGTTCGACTTTTTCTGGAAGTATATCCAGCGCAACAACCCTGTTGTGCTGAGCCAAAAGTACAGCGTTGGATAAGCCCACGTAACCTGTACCGACAACAGCAATTTTCATTAAAGCGTTTCCTTGATTGCAAACGTCCCATCAGCGTATTGATGATGATGGTTATGTACTCTCTCCCTGTGATTTCGAGGTGTGTAACTCCTTGGCGGCATCGCCAACCCCCCATAAGGCCCACTCAGATAATCCAGACTCAGCGCCGGATGATAATACGGATCGCTTTGGCCAGATTGGGACCAGCGTTCGATAAAGCCTTGTTGTTCGCGTTGCCCGCGGGCGCGCTTTTCTGGAGTCTGATCTTTGCCGCGGCTGGCGGATTCGGCATGGATGAGTTCTGCGAAGGCCGTCCATATGAGGTTCAAGCCTTGTTGGCGAATACGCAGGCACAAATCCACGTCATTGAACGCCACCGGGAAAGCCTGTTCATCCAGCCCCTCAAGCTCGTCGAAGACCGATTTGCGCAACAGCAGGCATGCGGCCGTCACGGCGCTTTGGCGGCGGGTGATCTGATTCATGCCCAGGTAGCCGGGGTCGCGTTGTTCCAGGTTGTTGCCGGTGTGTGCGGCCAGGCCATTGACGCCAACTACCACGCCGCCGTGTTGCACCATGCGGTTGGGCCACAGCAGTTTGGCCCCCACTGCGCCGACATTTGGGCGCACTAGCTGGCTGACCATTTCCTTGAGCCAGCCTGCTTCGATGATTTCAATGTCGTTGTTGATCAGGCCTATCAGCTCGCCTGTGGCATGAGTGACGGCGTAGTTGTTGATCGCTGAGTAGTTGAACGGGTGAGGGTAGGGCAGAACCCTTACACCGCGCTCAGACAAGTGCTCCAGATAAGTAAGGGTCTGCGGATCGCTGGACTGGTTGTCGACAACGATGATTTCCAGCTCCGGGTAATCGGTCGCGGTCAGTAGCCCTTCGATACAGGCACGCAGCAGTCCCAACTGGTCTCGGGTTGGAACAATCAAGCTGACGCGGGGCAGGGTGGCCGGTAATGGCCACTGCGTGCGCAGCAGTGCCGGGAAGTTTGGTACTTGCGTAACGTTTGCACCCGTTGCGAGGCTTTCGCTCAGCCAGGCAATCGCATGCAGGCGTTGCGCAGACGGTTCGGCTTGCTCCGGGCTGGCGGCTGCGAACTGTCTGCGGTGGTAAAGAACGTGCGGCAAATGCGTGACGACGGCCTGGCTGGTCTCAGTGGCAAGGGCGATAGCTGCGCTCAGATGATGCCAATCGAGGGTTTGTGGGGCGTCGGTTGCAGGTAACAGGGCCAGTGCCTTGTCGATGATCGCAGCGCCGAAGATTGCACCGGGTGTGAATATATCCGCGCCGATGAACAGGTCGAGATCCCACACGGGCTTCATCCACGGCAGGCTGCGCTCGCCTTGCGGGCCATCCCGGTCACAATCGGCATAACCCCAGGCGCTGCCATCTGCAAGCAGTGCGCCGAGGTGTTGCAGCGCGTAGGGACCAAGATGATCACCGGCCACTAGCGGAACCACGGCGGTGCAGCCCGCCTCCAGCAATTGCTTAAGCGCAGGTAGCACGTCGCTCGGCGCTGCCTTGGTCAGCTTATGAGGCGCTGTTGGCTGGTTTTTCAGGCTGGCGAGACTGGCAGCTTCCAGCGTAGCGTCGCCCTGACTGATCAACAGCAGGCCGATTCTGCCCTGCGGCTGAGGATCGGGCGTTGCGGGTTGAAACCGTTCAAACCACTGCGGGTAATGATGAAAGCCCGCGCTTTTCGGCAGGCGCAGTGCCTGATCCGCTGCGACTTGGGTCAGTAATGCCAGATTTTGCTCGGTGGGTGCGTGTTCATGCTGTTTGAGCAAACCCTCCAGCCCGTCGTGCCAGCAGCATAGGGTTATCGGGCTGCCGGAAAGCGTATGTCCGAGATCGTTTTCGATGTCCAGAGTATGCAGTTTGCCGTCGGCCAGTTCCCAAGGCAGATCAAAACTGAAGCCGTGGTCGCTGGTGGCGCGATAAACCAGTGCCTGGTGATGGGTATCGCAAGCAACCTTGCCAAGTACCCGGCTGCCTTCGCGGACGGTAATGTGCACATGACGTTGCGGCGCATCCGGGTCCCATGACCAGCCGCCGATCCGCAGACCACCGCTGTGCCAGACCTGAGACGCGATCGGTGCATGCTCTTTGCTGGGCGTAGTGGGCAGATGCAAGTCACCGGCAAGCCAGTAACCGCTATTGGCCACCCGGGCGCTGATGTGTTTTGCATCCTCCAGCCAGCTTTGGCGCAGTTGTACACCAAAGCCGTGGAATTGATCGCCCGCGCCGGCATTGGGGTGAAACTGGTCGGCCCGCACCAACGAGACGCAGGCACCATCGATGTAGACCTCAACGGCCAGACGCTCATCCGGCTGCTGGGTGTCCAGTGCCCAGCCTTGAAGCACGTCGCCATACAGTCCGGTAATGGTGCCACTGAAGCAGGCAGTGCTGATGGGCTTGCCGGTTGGGTCGGATTTACCCAAAATTTGTTCTGACATCATGCCCGACTCAATGAAATAGGTAATGTGTTGATCGGTAATGCTCCGGCTTCCCGAGCGACCGGTCCTGGTACTGCGTACAGCGGCAGACCCAGTTCGGCGGCCAGATCCGCAGCGCGCCACGATGCGCCGGGGTTCTGTTCCAGGCTCAGCGCGGCGGTACATCCGGCGATCAGGACGCAGTCGGCCAGGCTCAGGCCTTGCGCGTTGGGTAACGCATGAATTGCGCCAGTCGCGAGCAGCGGTTTAACCCATGGATTGTCACCCGGAACCAGCACCACCAACGGCAGTTTTTCGCGTGTGATGCGTCTGCCCAGTTCCAGCCATTGCTCGGCAATGTCGGCACCTGAAAGGCTGTCGGCAATCAGCAGGGTGCTCGGCGCAGTGTCGTTTGTTGCCAGCTTTTGCGGCTCTGGCCCTATCAGAATATTGGCCTGTGGCAGAACGGCGGCGTAACGCTCGCGCAGGGCTCGCCATGGCAACTGGATGCTCTGCGCCTTGCGCGCGAAATCTTCCTGCTTGCAGTGGCTGTCTGGCTTGAGCAGCTCGTCGTCACGACAGATGATTCGGTAAGGCTTCTCAAGCTGTGCAGCCAATGCGTACAACTCGACCGGGCAGTTGGCAAGATTTTGATAGATCAGCTCATCCACCGGCAGGCTGCGCAGGTCTTCCAGCAGTTGCTGGTTGTCGGCAGGTAACTGGTAATCGAGGCTGAAGGCCAGCGGTAAAACGCTGGCGTGCAAGGTAGCCTGCGCATGCTGGCCCTTGTTACGCCAAGTCAGGCTGAACGGGGCTTGCGGCGCTATACGGTTACCGATGTGCAGTTGTTTCAGTTGCGGCGTCGACAGTTGTTCTGCCAGTTGCGCAACGCGCGCGCGCTGCAAGGCCTGGCGCGCTGGCCTGATCGGGTCGCGAAGGCAAAAGTTGTCATAGCGCGAAGAGGCGTCCGGATAGCGACGCTTGAGAATGGCGTTGTTGTGCGCCACTCGCAGCGCTTTTTCAGCGCCGAATGAAATTCCGCCCTGATGCGCGACGAACACATTGGGTGCCCCTACATGACGCCAGCCCAGGCCGCGTGCACGCAGGCACCAGTCAGTTTCTTCACCGTAACCGCGTAATAGCTCGACTTCATCCAGATAGCCAACGCTGTTCAGAGCCTCGCGCTTGAGATACAGGCAAAAGCCACAGCCGGTTTCGATCTCCATGGCCGGGCTGTCAGTCAGCCGGGCCAAGTCATCCAGTCGGGCTTGTTCTGGTGCGCTGGGCATCGGGTGGCTGAAACGGCTTTCTGGAAAGCTCATCAGTTCACCGTTATTGGTGAACGGTGTGACCGAGGCGATGGCTTCATCGCTGTACGCTACGTTGCGCAGACGGTCCAGCCAATCGCCATGCACACGGGTATCGGCATTCAGCCAGACCACATCCTGCCGCGGGCTCAGTGCCATCGCACGGTTCATGCTACGGATGAAGCCCAGGTTGATAGGGTTCTGCACCAGCGTAATCTTGCCTTTGCCCGCCAGCACCTTGAGGGCTTTGCGCAGCGCGGGAACCGGCGTTGCGTCTTCGATGACCACCAGCCTATGGGGCGTGCGATTGAGTTTGCGTGCCTCAAGTGCGCTATTAATGCACTCAAGGGTTTCTGCCAGCCCGTCGTAGACAGGAATGAGTACGTCCACCGGCTGTTTGTCGCCCACCTTCAACGCCGCGGGCGGTGCCACGAATGTCGGCATCGCCGAGACGGGGCCGCCCAGCAGCGCGGTGCCATTATCGAAGCGCACCTGCACTGACGGCGTGGCGTTGGGCACCTTGATGCGAATACCACCATGAGTGGCAGGCAATCCGGCGGCGGTCAGCAAAGGGTGCGGCGCGCTGGCGAGCATGTTGATCAGTTGACCATTGGCTTCCAGTTGCAACGAGGCAGGTGTGTGCACGTTGTTCAGGTCGATTGCCCAGCCGTGAATTTCCTGCACGTCAGGCAGGTAGCGGACCACACCTATTGTGCCGGGCAATCCGGTTTGCGCGGCCAGCAGGCGGAGCACGAAAGCCAGCTCGTTGGCAGCGGTGATGTCAGGCAGGTGAGCCAGAATGATGCGGCGCAGGTCTTCAGGCACCTCTGACTGGCTACGCGCCTGCCAGAGCATCATGCGCAGCGATGGGTCCTCAGGCATTTTTTGCCAGGCGCTGGTCAGATAGAGGTTGGCAAGTGACGAGTGGCCCGCGGCAATGATGCTACGCCCAAGCAAGGCATGAGTGTCTGCACGCAAAGGAAAGGCGTGGGCGGCGTTGAGCAAATAAATAAAGGCAAGCTTTGGGTCCTGCGGCAGGGCCTCGATACCTTTCCAGACAAGTGCTTCCGGACGGTATTCAGGGGTTTGCAGCGCACACTCGAGTGCCATGGCGGCAAGGCCACGCTCATCGGCCTGGCGATGGCGATGGAACGTATCCATGAGCGTTTCTCGCCCACGGTCGAGGTGTCTGGACATAAGCTGGCGTGTTCACTTTAAAAATAAAAGAGGGGCGACCCGAAAGTCGCCCCTTTTTGCATACAACCCGACCTTGCGGTCGGGTGTACTTGTAACAACGACGGGGCTGGTTACACCGCGCCGTGCAGCACGATAACGTTGTCGTTATGTGCGATTGCTTCTACCGAACCAACGATACCGATAGCAACGTCAGCGTGGGTGCCGCCGTTAGCCAGGATGTTGGTGAAGGTTGCCTTGCCAGCAGTATCAGAAGCACGGCCAGTGGCGGTCAGGTACAGGTTGTCGATGAAATCGCTATCTGCTTTGAGTACAGCTTCATCAGAGTTTACGATTGCCTTGGCTACGTCTGCACGGCTTGCACCGTTGAACAGGTTATTCACCCAGTTGTCCAGGCCAGCCTGATCAGCGCTACGGCCCAAAGCGACCTGGTAGAGGTCACGAACAAAGTCACCGTTCGACTGGTCGAGAGTCCGTGCTTCGGCAGAACCAGCGATACCTGCAGCTACATCACCGAGCGTACCGCCGTTAGCCAACAGTGTTTGCCAGGTTTGCAGGCCACCACTATCCGCGCCAGTAGTACGGCCCAGCAGCTCGTTGTAGAGCGTGTTGATAGGCGCCAGAGTCGAAATGTTGACAAACTCGTCGGAATTTACGAACTGGTTAGCGATATCGGTCAGCGAAGTACCGGCATTGACCAGGCTAGTGAAGTTCTGAACGCCACCCAGATCTGCGTCACGACCCAGCAGGCCGTCATACAGACGCAGAGCAGAAGCTTCAGCTTCGCTTTGTGCCAAGACAACAGTTTCAACAGCGCTAGTAGTGGTGTTGACGAAAGTCAGGAACTCAGCGCCAGTGATCGATGCAGTTTGTGCACCGGTCAGGTTGACGTTGAAGTTGTTGCCAGTGCTGAAGCTGTAGTCAGCAACCGAACCGTCCAGCTGTACAACGTCGAAGCCTGCGCCAGCATTGACGACGTCTGCGTGGTTGGTGCCACTCAGAACGATGGTGTCATTACCGCTGCCGGTGATGATGTTGTTGTTGCCAGCACCAGCGATAACAGTGTTGTTACCGTTGCCAGTGATGATGGTGTCGTTGCCAGCACCAGCGTCGATGTAGTTGTTCTGATCGCCATTGACGATGATTACGTCGTCGCCCGAACCAGTGGTCAGCAGGAACTGAGTGGTAGCAGAAGCATCAGCAGAAACAGCAACGCGAGCCAGCGAGGAAACGTCGGCAGCAGCATCAGTCGCGATGGTCGGAGTGATATTGACGTTCAGGTTAGCCTGGCTGTCCAGAATGATTGCCTTGGCAGCAGCTACTTCAGCAGTAACATTCAGGGTAACCAGGTCGCCACGTGCACCAGCGATGGTGCCGGTGATAACGTCGGTAGTAGCGGTTTGACCAGTAGGGACTTCCAGGCGGTTCACGCCATCCCAGCTAGCCAGGTTTACAGTGGAAGCGCTGTCCAGAGCCAGCAGAGTGCTGATTGCGGCAGTGGTGCTGTCGGTCAGGCTGGTAGCGGTCAAGAACGAGCTGAACTCGGTTGCGGTTACCGGGGCATCGTATTGCATGGGAAATTCCTGTTACTTCAAGCCTTCTGGCCTGTGCTACTGATTTTCTGCGTCAATGCAGAGTTTTCCCACGGAGACTTATAGCGGGCAGCGTTCATCTTCGTAGCGGGTGCGATGCAAATGTGTAACGCCACCAAAGGCTCTTTGCCGGTGGGGCCGTACATCATCTGGTTGGCAACGATGACCTGCGGCGCAGCGCCGCGGAAGACAAGGTGGCCAGACAATTCATAAAAATGCTGATTGGGTCCTACCAGGCTGAAACCTGCCGAGACCAGAGGCAAAGACTTGCCACGAGTGCCGGTGAAAGCGCCTGTAGCGACATTGGGGCTAGGGCCTGAACCGGCCACTGTGCTGGTGTAGACCAGATCCACGCCTGCTGGCTTTTCGCCCCATAAAATGGAAAAACCTTCAAGGCGTCTGGAACCGTCAGGCTCACCCGCCCAGCCTTCCGTAGACACCACGTCACCTTCACCCTGCAGGTGCGCAACCAGCTTCAGCGCAACAGGCATCGGGCTCGATGAAATCGCCGCGCTCGGCTCTGCGGTCGCAACGATAGCGAAATTGCGCATGATGGCAGTGGAAGTGTCGATTCGGTCGATACGCAAGTCGATGGGGTCGATGACTGCGTCGAACATATGGTATTCGGTAATCAGGACGGTGGTAGTACCGCCTTTAACGCGGGCAACTATGGTGTCACCAAGCCGGGTCAGCATGTTCTTGCTGACGCCTTCAGCCGGGAAGAAATCAATGGAACCCTTACCAAGCGGTGCTTGCTGCAGTGCAATGCACACAGGTTTGTCCGCGGGCGGCTGCGAGGCATAGCGGAAAATGTACATTCCCGGCTCAAGCAGCGTGACGCGAGAGCTGATCTTTAGTCCATCAAGTTCTGGAGACTGCACCCAACAAGCTTCCTTCTTATCCAGAGCGGCTATACCGTTAGTCCTTCTACAAGGCTGATAACACGCTACCCGGGCACTACTACATAGGATTGGTGGCTCTGTGCTGGCCAGATTGCGAGGTTAATCCTTTGGTAGGAAAAGTCAATTTGAATTGGGCGAATTTTCGTCGCCGCCAGTAGGACATTTCTGACTCTCAGATTCCGCCCAGAGCTGCGGCAGCTTGGCGGATAGGTGGCGGAATGTCTTAGATTTTTTGGGTCTTTTCTTATGCTTGATCAGACTGATTCAAGATGTGTCCGCGCCTTCAGAGCCTGCCAAGGCTGGGTGACTTACGAGGTCGGCCACATGTCACTTCAAGCGGCTCTCGGCGGTGTGATCGTTCTACAATCTGCGGCGCATTCGGACATAAAACGTTCCAGCCTGAAACTGCACCGCTTGAGTGCATTTATATAGGCTTTACCGGAAGGCAAATTAATAAAGCCGTCAAGGCGCTATTGCGTACATGACAGTTTCTATATCGCGCACTTTTATTTGTTTCGCTTGTTAAAATTTTGAACTTTCGGTAAATATATGGGTATCCAGCAATTGAGTATCGAGGGTTTTTGCCCCTTGACGCTTAAGAAACCTTCACTTGTACCTGGCTGCATTTTGCGTATTTTGATGGCGCTTTAATGCTGCGTTGCGCCAAAAGCAGGTGCTACACTGCCGCGCGTTTACCGTTTTCTCATCAGTACGGATTCTATGAGTCGCTCACACGAAAATAATTTGCAGGTAGCCCTCAAGGCTTGCAAAGGCAGCTTTATCTCAGTCGGTTTCTTCAGTCTGTTTGTAAACGCCTTGATGCTGGTCCCTACGTTTTACATGATTCAGGTCTCTGGCAGAGTCGTGCCAAGTGGCAGTGCCCCTACCCTGATCATGCTTACTCTGATCATGACTATTTTGATGGTGACGCTGGGCTCTCTGGAATGGGTTCGATCCAGAATAATGGTCCGCGTGAGCAACCGGCTGGACGTTCTGCTCAGTCGCGACGTGTATCGTGCCAGCTTCAAAAAAGCGCTAAGCAGCGGGGGAATGGATGCTTCAGCTCAGTCGCTCAATGACCTGACTTCACTGCGTCAATTTCTCACCGGGAACGGCCTTTTTGCTTTCTTTGACGCGCCTTGGCTACCCATCTACACCGCTGTCATGTTCATGTTTCATCCATGGTTCGGCTGGATGACCGTGGGTTCTGCGTTGGTGCTTGTGGTACTGGCATACCTGAATCAGCGCTACACCGGCAAAGCGCTGGTTGAGGCTAATCAGCAAAATGTCACGTCGAACCTGCAAACTACCAAGAACCTTCGTAACGCCGAAGTCATTGAATCAATGGGAATGCTAGACACCTTGATGGCCCGCTGGGGCAAGCGTCAGCGCAGGGTATTGGTGTTGCAATCCGATGCTAGTGACAAGGGCGGCATCATTAGTTCGATATCCAGAACGTTCAGAAACTGGTCGCAATCAATCATGCTTGCACTGGGGGCCTATCTGGTGATTACGCATCAGATCAATCCGGGGCTGATGATGGCTGGCTCGCTGCTTTTAGGGCGCGCACTGGCTCCAGTCGATCAGATTATCGGCAGCTGGAAAGGCTTTGTGGCTGCGCGTGTGCAGTACAACCGCCTGAACGAAACGCTTGAAAAGTTGCATAACGAACCTGATCGAATGGCCCTGCCTGACCCGGAAGGGCATATTCAGGTCGAAAATCTGGTAGTCACGCCTCCGGGCGGGAAGAATCCGGTAATCCGTAACATCAGCTTTGTTACGCCAGCAGGCACCATCGTCGGTATTGTCGGCCCCAGTGCTGCGGGCAAGTCGACACTGGTCAGGGCTCTGCTCGGCATCTGGCCTGCACAGCACGGTACGGTGCGCCTGGACGGTGCCGACATCAGTGCCTGGGACAAACAGAAGCTGGGCCCGCACCTGGGTTATCTGCCGCAGGACATCGAACTGTTTGAGGGCAGCATCAGCGACAACATCGCCCGGTTCACCAAGGTGGACCCCGAGAAGGTCGTTCTGGCTGCGCGAACCGCTGGTGTGCATGAAATGATCCTGCAACTGCCCGACGGCTACGACACCGTTATTGGCGGTGACGGCGCGAATCTGTCTGGCGGGCAACGTCAACGCATCGGTCTGGCTCGCGCGCTCTATGGCAGCCCACGATTGATTGTGCTCGATGAGCCCAACTCCAATCTTGATGAGGTTGGCGAGCGCGCGTTGAGTGTCGCCCTGCAACTGATCAAAGAGTCAGGTGCCACAGTATTCATCGTTTCCCACCGCCCGAATATTCTGTCGCGGCTTGACCGGGTCATGGTCATGAACGCTGGCACCATCACCCTGTACGGTGCGCGTGACCAGGTCATTGCCGAGCTGGCACAGCAACAGGCCAAGGCTCAGCAGGCTCAGCAGCGAGTGGCTCCGGCAGCCACCGGTGTTGCCCCGGCGCAACCTGCGCAACCTGGCGCGTGAAAGGAATTCATGAATGAGCATTAAGACAATATCCACGCTCGACGCGCACTCTGATGACATGCCTACTTCCGATCGGGGTATTCGCCGGGTTGGTGTGGCAATCGTGCTGGTTACATTTGGCCTGTTCGGTACCTGGGCGGCACTGGCTCCATTGGGCAATGCGGTTTACGGCTCCGGTGTCGTGATGGTGCAAAGCTATCGTAAGACGGTTCAGCACTTGGAAGGCGGGATCGTCAAAGAGCTGCTGGCTCGTGATGGCGACACTGTTCACAAGGACGATCCACTGATCGTGCTGGACGACTCTCAACTACGCTCTCAATACGAGTCGACCCGTAATCAGCTGATTTCCACCCAGGCTCGGGAGGCGCGACTGCGCGCTGAGCGCGACGAACTGCCCTCGATTCCGCCGCTGACCATCAGCGGTACCGACAGTCAGCGGGCCAGAGAGGCTATCGAAGGCGAAGAGCAGGTATTCAGAACCCGGAAAAACTCCCGTCAGACCGAGATATCGGTACAGCGCGAACGCATTGGGCAGTTGAAGCAGCAGATCATTGGTCTCAGGGACATGATCCGTACCAAGGTCAGCCTGGAAAAATCCTACAGCAGTGAAATTACCGAACTGAAGGATCTGCTGTCCCAAGGCTTTGTTGACAAGCAACGGCTGCTTGAACAGGAGCGCAAGCTGGACATGCTCAAGTCCGAGGTGGCGGATCACGAATCGACCATCACCAAGACTCAGTTGCAGATCAGCGAAACCGAACTGCAGATCATCCAGTTGAACAAGAATTTCAGCTCGGAAGTGGCAAAAGAGTTGAGCGATGTGCAGGCCAAGGTTTTCGATCTGCAGGAGACCGCTACAGCGCTGCAGGACCGCCTGTCTCGCGTGGTCATTCGAGCCCCTGAAGACGGTATGGTACTGGACATGAAGGTTCATACCGTCGGCGGTGTTGTCAGTGCTGGTACGCCGTTGCTGGATATCGTGCCGGAATCTTCCGAACTGGTTGTAGAGGCCCATGTTGCTATTAACGACATCGACCGGATTTCAATTGGCAAGCTGACCGATGTCCACTTCAGTGCATTCAATAGTGCGACGACTCCTGTGATAGAAGGCGTGGTGACACGTATCTCTGCCGACCGTTTGAAAGATGATGCTGGCGAACCTTATTACCTGGTACGGGTAAAACTTACCGAGAAGGGTTTGAAGCGCCTTGGCGACCGCAAGTTGCAGCCGGGTATGCCTGCCGAAGTGCTGATCAATGCCGGTGAAAGGACCATGCTCCAATACCTGATGAAACCGGCCTCCAACGTCTTCATCAAATCGATGATCGAGGAATGATTGTGCTGCGCTTCGTTCCTGTGTTTTTTTCCCTGGGTCTGATCAGTGCGCAGGCCCAGGCAGACGCCACTCAGCCTGCTGCACCGCAAGTTACCAGCGCTTCGGCGTACTCGGTTGATCTGATGGCGCTGTTTCGTGAGGCGCGGCTTGAAGACCCGCGCGTACTGTCTGCTTATCTGCGCGCTCAGTCCGCAGTGGACAGCGAGCGTGACGCATTTGGTGGATTGTTGCCGCAGGTTACTGCAAACGGCAGCTACAACCGCATTTTGCGCAAGGACGAGACAGAGCGCGAGATCTACAACAACTCCAGCTACTCGCTCAACCTGACCCAGTACCTGTACAACAAGCAGGCCTGGGAAACGTATCAGAAAGCCAAAAGCACGACGGAGCAGAAAAGCCATCAGGCAGAAGATGCTCAGGCTGAGGCCACCGTCGATCTAGCCAAGCGGTATTTCCTGGCGCTGTCTGCCGATGACGAGCTTGAGCTGATCATGGCCGAGCGCCGGGCGACGCAAAAAAGCCTGGATCGCGTCAGTGCGATGTACGACAAAAAGATGGCTGTCGTTACCGACTTGCTGGACCTCAAGGCCCGTGTCGATTTGCTTGCAGCGCAGGAAGTCGATGCCCGCAACCAGATCAGGCTCAGCCGTGCCGGGCTCTCGGAAATTGTCGGTCGCCCGATCAACGAGCCGTTGAGCCGGATCAGAAACGATATCGCCTTGCAGGCGCCTGCCAAGTCCATGGATACCTGGGTGGCTCAAGCTATCGACAGCAACCCTTTGCTCAAGGCGCGGGAAAGCAGTCTGGACGTTGCCAATGCGGCAGTGCGCGAAGGCAAGGGCGGGCATTACCCGACCCTGACCTTCACCCTGGGCGCTCAGCAAAGTGACGTGGGTTACGACAACACCCTTTCGCCGCGCAGCGACAGTTATGTGGCTACCATCGGCGTGCGTGTGCCTATTTACAGTGGCGGGTCGACGTCAGCGCGTGTGCGGGGCCTGTACAACGAGCAATTGGCCACCGAGCAGGACGTCGAGAGCGTGCGTCGCCAGGTCGTCAAGGAAACCACCAACGCTTACCTGACAGCGTTCTCCAGCGTCGAAAAGATCCGCGCCAACAAGAATGCGCTGGCGTCTGCAGAACAGTCGAGCATTGCTGCGCAGAAAGCATTTTCCTATGGGGTGGTTAACGCGGTCGACGTATTGACCAGCGTGCAGAACGAGTTCAAGGCCCGGCGTGACTTGCTCAAGGCCCAGTATGACTTCATCACCAACCTGTTTATTCTCAACCGATGGGCTGGCCGCCCGCCGCAAGAGAGTGTCGACAGCGTCAATGTGTGGTTGGGCGGGGCTAACCCGGCAGTCGAGAAAGCAGCCGAATCTGCTCTGAAAAAGAAGCCCTGATCTCGCCAGCGGCACGTTTCAGGGCTGCGTACTGGCGGCAGGCGCGCTATTTGCGCGCTGCCAGTACCTTGCGATAGATGTCGAGCGTGTTTTGCGCGCAGGCATCCCAGCTGAAGTGACGCGCACGCTCCAGCCCGCGCTGCACCTTGCGCTCACGTTCTTCAGGCCGTTCCAGCACGTCAAGCATTGCGGCACTGATGCTATCGGCGTTATGCGGATCCACAGCCCAGGCGGCATCGCCTGTCACTTCCGGCAGCGAAGAGTTATTGGATGCGATCAGTGGGCACTGGGCAGCGAACGCTTCGATAGCCGGCAGACCAAACCCTTCATACAGCGAAGCAAACACCAGCGCCCCGGCACTTTGCAGCAGTGACAATACTTCTTTCTGTGGCAGATAACTCAGCCAGCGGCCTTCGCCCCTTTGCTGCAAGGCCTCAAGCTGCGGCAGCAGTTCTTCGTTGCTCCAACCGTCACGACCGACGATCACCAGCGGGTGCTCTTTGCGCACCTGCGCGGGCAGTTGCTGGAAGGCTTCAAGCACGCGTTGCAGGTTCTTGCGAGGTTGCAGGGTGCCCACCACGAGAAAGAAGCCAGGTTTGAGGCCGTGTGTAGCCAGCACTCTGTCACGCTCGGCAGTGTCGATGCGCTCGAAATACACAGGATCCACGCCCAGTGGCGTGACACTGATGCGTTCTGGCGCAATGCCCAGGTGACGAACCATGTCCTGCTTGCTGTATTCGGAGATGGTGATGATGTGCTCGGCGCGCTCAATGCTGGTGGTGAACAGCCAGCTTTTCAGGCGTTTGAGGTCTTGCTTGATCCATTCCGGATACAACACCGGAATCACATCCATGATCGTGGCGACTACAGGCACGCCCTTGATCAGCGGGATCTGGTGGTCAGTGGCATGGAAGAGCTGCACGTCTCTGGCAATGTTCGCCGAGTTGCTCAATGGCAGCTTGAGTACGCCGCTGAGCACCGCATGGATGCGGTAATCCCTGGCCAGCTGTTCCGGTTTGCCACAGTCTATGACTGGCAGGTCACGGCCAAAGGCATATGGCTTCACATGCATATCTTCAGTCTGACCAAGCCTGTCCAGACCCTGCCACAGGGCTCTGGAATAGATGCCGATGCCGTCCAGATGCCCGGCGCGCTCGCCGTTTGCCCAGACCGTGCAGCTCAAGCCTATATCCATGTTCTGTCGTTCTCGATGTCGATCAATTGCATCACTTCTCAATGGCGTACTCAGGCAGCAAATTTGCGCTTGCGTGCGGTGGATATATAAGGGCAGGTACGGAATCGGGCGCGAAGACTAACATGGGTAAGCCCGGCTCGCACGGGGTGCGGGATGGCCGCGGCGGGGGAGTTGCTGAATGGTATGCATATTGTAGTGGCCTTCATGTTGCATACCTGCTGGAGCACCCGGATAATGCGGCCTTTGCTACGCCTTTGTGGCCCAAGAATGGAGCGTCTATGTTCACCCCTGTAATTCTGGCTGGCGGTAACGGTTCGCGGTTATGGCCTTTGTCGCGGCAGAGTTTCCCGAAGCAGTTTCTTGCCCTAGATGGTCAGGATCAGGGAACGATGTTTCAACGCACACTGGCCCGGCTCAATGGCCTGGAGCACACTCCTGCGGTAGTGGTCAGTAATGAAAATCACCGTTTCATCGTCGCCGAACAATTGCGTGTGGCGAAGATGGCCAGCCGTCGCGTCATTCTTGAACCACTGGCTCGAAACACTGCTCCAGCTATCGCTTTGGCCGCGCTGGAAGCAACTGCCGACGGCACCGACCCGATTCTGCTGGTGCTGGCTGCTGACCACCACATCCATGACGAAGAAGCTTTCCGACAAGCGGTGAAGATTGCTCAGGTACATGCCGAGGCAGGCCGACTGGTGACCTTCGGTATCACCCCGACTCACGCTGAAACCGGTTTTGGCTACATTCACTGCGGCGATGCGATTGCCGAGGGCGGTTTCGCCATTGAGGCCTTCAAGGAAAAGCCATCGCCGGAAATGGCCGCCGAATACTTGTCTTCGGGTGCTTACCTGTGGAACAGCGGTATGTTCATGTTCCGTGCCTCGGTATTTCTGGCCGAACTGCGCAAGCATCGTTCCGACATATTGTCTGCGTGCCGTATAGCGCTGGAAAACTCCGAAGCCGACAGCTATTTCCTGCACGTTTCGTCCGAGAAGTTCGCCCTGTGCCCTGACGAGTCAGTGGATTACGCCGTCATGGAACACACCACTGCCGGGCTGGTAGTACCGCTGGACGCTGGCTGGAACGACTTGGGCAGCTGGGCTGCGATCTGGGATGTAGGCCCACATGATGCCAATAGCAACCGCCTGGAAGGCGATGTGATGGCAATCGACACGCGCAACTGCCTGGTGCAGTCGCACCATCGACTGGTTGCCACTGTCGGCGTCGAGGACCTGATCGTTATCGAAACCAAGGACGCCGTTCTGGTCGCCAACAAGCACAACAGCCAGCAGGTCAAGGACGTGGTCAAGCGTCTGCAGGCAGAAGAGCGTCCCGAGTTCGTCACTCATCCACTGGTCAACCGCCCGTGGGGCCACTACGACACGATCGATCTGGGCGAGCGCTATCAGGTCAAGCGCATCAGCGTGCTGCCGGGCGAGTGCCTGTCGCTGCAGATGCATTACCACCGCGCAGAGCACTGGATCGTAGTATCGGGTACCGCCAAGGTAATTTGCGACGATCAGGAACTGATCCTCTCCGAGAACCAGTCCACCTACATCCCGCTGGGCGTCAAACACTCGCTGGCCAACCCCGGCAAGGTGCCGTTGGAGCTCATCGAAGTGCAGTCGGGCTCGTACCTGGGTGAAGACGATATCGTCCGCTTTGAAGACCGCTACGGGCGTCTGAAGAAGTAAGTTTCTCAGGCACCGCTCCACGTTTGGCAAAACGCCCCGCAAGCTCGCTTGTGGGGCGTTTTTGTTTGCACGGAAATGTTTACAGGTAGTTGTGGCGATACCGTCGGATGTAACAAATCCTGCCGCTGTGTAGAGGTCTTCCGAGACTTCAGCAGCGTTACCTATATTTTGAATAAATTTGATAAGCTTCGAAGGGCTTAGGAGTGCAGCGATCAAAAAAAGGGAGCTACATGAGTATACAGTCGAGGGATCCGGTGACAGATCGAGCCGCACCAACTGAAGATTCACCCATCAGCTTTTACTGCAAGCTTGAAGACGACAATGCAGTTAAGGATTATTTGAGGGGTGGTCGATGCCTGAGATTTACAGGCGTGAAGAGTTCTGAATGGAATGAGGTATCTCTGCGTCAAGGCGTTGATGTCTATGTCATCGATGTTGATTTCTGGTCAACCAATAAAGGTAACGGGCTTTCCTTTATAGGTACCCACAAGCAATCATTGGTTGAGCATCAGCCGGTCTCCGACTGGTTTCTTCTGGAGTTTACACCTGGGAAAGGGCGTAATTACTACTATGCCGCCTTTAGTGATCCCTCGGAAAACAAACCAACGTTTGGTAGCGTGCTGTTAGACCTCGACCCGAAGGCGGGGCCTGAACTGCCAACCCCGCCTAGCGTAAAGTCGATAAAAATGGATGCTGGCGACGATTACAGCTTTTACTCGTTTCACGTGGGGCAGGGTATGGCGTCGCTCCTTGATAATGAGCATGACGGCGTACTGTTTGATGCCGGGGCTGGTTGCCCGATAAAACGACCGGACTATCCTGATCTACTCGTAAACGATTTGAAAACTGCTGTTCAGGCTTTACACCGCGTCATCATGATCCTGTCTCACCCTGATCTCGACCACTGGCGGCTGTTGCAATGGGATCCGACTCTTTCGGGCAAAATAGACAGCATTTATGTGCCGATCAATACAAAGCAGTTGGTTTTTTCTGATAAAACTGTAAACAAAAAAAATCAAGGTTTTTGACGGTACACTTATTCCTTTGACGGTTGGTTCTTCTCTCGATGTGCATCGTAGTCAACCCCATTACCATGACAAGAATGGTGAGTGCCTTGTGTGTGTTTTTCACACGCATGGTCAGACGGTTCTTATCCCTGGTGACTACGTGTATGAGCGTATGAGACTAGATACGAATTCGCTTATCTCTGGCCTGGCAAATACTTCATACACCGCGATTATTGTCCCGCATCATGGAGACTTTGCCAGCAGCATTGGTGTATTCGCCGCACGCAATTCACAGTCGATTGCTTTTTTTTCGGCAGGTACCCATAAAGGATATAACCACCCTACTGAAGCATCGTTGATCGCCCACCGCTAAGGGGGCTTTAAGGAAGTTTCAGATAAACACCAGCCCAATATTGTTAAAGTGAGGTTGTGTTGAGCCGATTGGGCCAAGTGAGCCAACGCTCTGGCGGTGTCGCTACCTTCCAGTTGGCAGGCATTCAATCTGCGAAAAGAATCCGCGTCTATCAAACCAGTCGAGGAATTGAGCGTGAGTGAAAATGCGCGGGAGGCCATATTGGCAGTTGCTAAAGCAGCGGCTCAGGTGCACGGCTATAGTGGCATAAATTTCCGCACCATCGGCGAGGCGCTACTGGCAGGACGCCGCAGCTGTGCTGGAGGCATTACGAGATCCGGATCCGAGCCTTAGCTTGCAGCACTATCCTTCAACATTTCGAACATCGCTGGAGCATGCCAACCGACTTTGCATGGCCAGCTTCATGGCCGCTGAGTACGAAGACCTGCCCGAAGAGGTCAAGGTTGAAGTAAAGGCGTTTGCAGATACAAACGTGGCCTGGCTGACCGATGTCCTGATTGACGCAGGACTGGGCGATTCAGCCAGCTGTGAGCGACGCGCCCGTTCCATCTACACCGCCGTTGCCGGTGCGCAACTGATGGCCCGTATCCGCTGTGATATCGGTTTGTTCGATGAGCTGATACTTACTTATCAGGAAGCGGGACTGATTCCTGTGCGGCAGATGTAACGTGCCTCGCCGGCACGTTACATCAGAAACAGAGCGCCGCGACGTATCGCGGCTTTATCAGGGGTATAATATTCTTCGGTGAATATCTGCTTATAGAAACCAGCTCTTGCTAAGTCCGCCTTATTTTATTACGATCGACAGCTTTTTTGTGGCTGCAGAAGTTCAAAACATTGACTGAGCCGCTTAATGAAAAGCAATATATAAAACGGGTTTTTCATGTTTATGCCTGCCCCCCTTTTGGTAATAATTTCCTTTGGGGGGACATGTCTTGGTTGAACCCATCAGGTACTGGTTTGAAATCCTTAAGGGGTGAGCGATGGCTGGACTGGAACTGACGCAGACCTTGAACATCAATCTCGCCAGTGATGCAGTAGTCATGATTACCCCCTTTGACTCTTAAAAGGTCGCGTTTCCAGCGATCTTTGTAAGGCGCGCGGATTCTACTATCACCGTATTGGCGATTATTGCATTGAATAATGTAAGCGTGTATGTCCAGTGCTGCCGATTCAACAAGAGCGTTAAAGGTATCGGTATCGCTGTTCCATTCTGGTACGAATAAAGCGTCGATCTGACCCCTGAGGTCGGCGCGATAGCGAAGGTTTGTCAACTCACTGCAGTTGAGAAGGGCAAAGCGAAAATCTCCATGTTGAATTATAGGTGGAGATTTCCATGTTTCAGCAGGGATCATTCTCGCACCAGCGAGCCTGAATAACTCCTGTTCTTCATGAAAGGCTGGGAATTGTTTGTCTTGCCTGTAAAGCATTAACGAGGGATAGCCAAGGCCATCATGGGTAAGTGATGCCCATATTTGATTATGAACTTTACTGTCATGAGTGTGTAAATATTCCACGCCCGTAATTAAAGATATCCCCCTGCCTTTAAGTTTTTCAGATATACGCATAAACCACTGTGGTGGGAGTGATAACTCCGGAAGAATGAGATAGCCTGTACCATCTGGTCTCGATATTAGCTCATTTATAAGACGATTGAGCCGTTGATAGCGGCGACGGCTATCAGGATCTGGTTTGCCCATCGCTGCCGCAACAAAGCTTTGGTCTAGAGTTTCCCAGCTTGACACTGCTATAGTCGGTTTGCCTTTAGAGCTGCCATCTGGAATGCTTAAAACTTTGGAATCAGGGTCAAGGTAAGGCATTTGATGCTCTTTAAGCTCAAATCCCCTTATGGCTGAAATAACCTTGCCCAGTTGAGATTCTTTTTCTGATGCGAAAGGTTTGTGGGCAATCAGATACAGCTCATTCAGGCTGAAAGGACGTGTAGCGAAGATTAGCCCAGCAGGCGCACCTTTCTCAAGATTTAGCCAGTTTGATACAACTTTAATCCCGTTAGTGACGCCAGGGCTAAGCAACCCCGTGACTTTCAGAGCCTTGAGGTCGCGTAGAGGCTGAATGCCACGCCGGCTGACCATTTCTTTAGGCATACCGGCAAAGCGTAAAGGCGCGTGAGCGAGATCATGGCTGAATAGGAGAGCTTGGGTTTTTTGTAGGGCGTTCAAGTCCTCTAGTAGCTCAAATAAAGCAGAACCGAAGTACTTGAGGTTGGTTTCCAGAATAAGCATAAAGGCTTTCCAGCCCACACTTCCCCTTTGGCTCAGAGGGAGCGGGAAGGCCGAGGCGATGTTCTCGTGCAAGGTTTGAAGAAGTATCTTCTGCCAGCGCGATATGCACTCATCTTCTGAGACTGGCTTTTTCTGTGCCTTTATCTCGAGTTTGCAGTCTGTCTCCACGGTAAGTCTTAACTTGTCTAATGCCTTGATAAGCTTGCCGAGGTGTTCAAAATCTTCACAAGCAGTAGCCATGCGAATGATACGAGGCATGTACTGAGCCAGTTCAAAAAACTTCATTGGCGTGAGTAGGTGGTCAATTACCGCATCAAAAAATGCGTGTCGATGCGCCTGCCAAGCCTGTGGTGGCAGATCACGCTCATAGGCCTCATAATCCCTAAGATTAAGAGCAAAACCCGCACGATGCAGAGTGAGAGCATCAGTTTTTCGTAAATTGTCCGCCTGTTCGCCACCGTTATTAGTTGCTTTGAGCAAATCAGTAGCGACGGTCGCTGAGGAGTCTGGCAAGCTGGGTAGCGCACGCCACTCACTGGCTCGTTGGTTGATTTGTTCAGAAATCGCATTGACTAAAGCTGTGCCCGGATTTCCTGCAAGAACAAATAATTTATTTTTGCTGTTATTAAAGGCAATATGGCTATCAACGAGATAATCTGGGTTGAACAAAATGCCCTGTTCGCTAATGGTGAGCAGCTCTTTACCGTCCTCTCGGTTTAGTATCCAATTCCAAAATTGCGCGGTTGTTTTAATATTGCTGGTGTTCTCCATCACAAGTAGGACGTCGTCTACATAACGGCCGTAATAAAGAGGTACTACTTGTTTTTCTATGAATTGGTCGAGTCGTAGCAGGGCGGAGTTTGCTACCACTGCTGATGCAGGCAGGCCGACAGGCAGTCCTTTTTTCAATGGCGTATTTTTCGACCAAGCCTGCAAGGCTCTTATAAAAATTCGGTGTAGTTTTTTCTGATTCTTGCTCAGCTTGACTCCGGAAAAACTAAGGAAGCGTTCATCCAGCATAAACTCCGGGTTAAGTTCATGATAAAAACTACTCACGTCAGCCGTCAGGGCTAAGACCTTCTTTTTATCGGTCAAGGCAGAGCGCATCGCTTTGATGCCTCCATCTCGCCAGTCTCGAAAAGGTTTCAGATAAGGTTTGAACGAGCCCAGTGCTAATTTGTTGATTTGTTCGGAGCGGTTCCGGCGTAATCGGCTACCATAGACATTTTCGCCCAAAGCCTTATCGAAGAGATCGCCGACTTCCATCATCCACAGCGCCGACAGTACATGGAAATCCATACTGCATTGCGCCATGAGACGAAACTCAGCAATGGGTTCTTTGCCATTCTCTGTCATGTCTAACCAGTCGTCTTCCGGTGCGGCGAAGATCAGGCCGGGATTTTCAGGCGCATTTTTGATTGGCGCTGGTCTCAGCGCTTTAGGTGCCAGCGTCCATTCACCGAGAAAATCGGTTTTTTTTATCCAGCGTTCATCTTTGCCAAGGAGCTTTTTCTTTAATCTCTTAAGGTTGTCCAGCAAGTCATTCTCATACTCAGCCATTGCGAGTAGCTGTGGATGGGTTGAATAGTAGAGGTCTACCTTCGCCTTGCGCCAAGCGAAAGCAAGCTCCTTCAGTGTGGCTATCATCAAATAGCCTCCTGATGCAGGAAGTTTTTCTTAGGTTTAAGGCTATTTTTGCTTGGTCTGCCAAATAAGCAAAACTGAAGCGTTGAAGCTTTCCTGCTCTCCTTTACCTTAGGGTTTTGAGATTGGGTAATGGGTATTGGCCACAGTATTCCTTGGGGGTAGGTCATTGCTGAATCTTCCATGTGTGATGGAAGGAATACTAAAGTGCTATTACTCGATGTGCAATGATCCAATGAGCCAGGGAAAACGCGAAACTTTTATACGCTCGGGTATCTCACATTTAGCTGCCCCAAGACAAAATATTGTGGAATTGCTCGTTGGGTCAGCACTCGGCGCGAGGTGATTTTCTAACGTTAATAGTTGAAACCCAATCCGTTGCTCAAGCTCTTATCGGGGGATATAAGTGCTTTTTGAGCTGTTCAGACGCGTTCGCAGAATGATAAAAATTCTTTCCATCAAAACAAAAAACCGCGCAAAGGCGCGGTTTTATTGGGCTTAGGCAGCTTCTAAGTGTTTTAACAAGCTGCTGAAGTCAAGTGCTCAATCACACATTAAACCTGAAATGCATCACATCACCATCCTTGACGATGTATTCCTTGCCTTCCAGACGCCATTTACCCGCTTCCTTGGCACCGGCTTCACCCTTGAACTGGATGAAGTCGTCATAGGCCACGACTTCGGCACGAATAAAGCCTTTTTCAAAGTCGGTGTGGATGACACCTGCGGCCTGTGGTGCGGTGGCACCGACGCGAACGGTCCAGGCGCGAACTTCTTCGACGCCAGCGGTGAAGTAGGTCTGCAGGTGAAGCATTTCGTAGCCAGCGCGAATAACGCGGTTCAGGCCGGGTTCTTCGAGGCCTAGCGCTTCGAGGAACATGTCTTTTTCTTCGCCGTCATCCAGTTCGGCGATTTCGGCTTCGATCTTGTTGCAGACCGGCACCAGCATTGCGCCTTCTTCTTCGGCGATGGCGCGGACCACGTCCAGCAAAGGGTTGTTCTCGAAACCGTCTTCGGCAACGTTGGCGATGTACATGACCGGCTTGGTGGTCAGCAGGTGGAAGCCACGGATGGTGGCCTTCTCGTCGTTGCTCATGCTCTTCATCAGGCTGCGTGCTGGCTTGCCTTCGCTGAAGTGGGCGATCAGTTGTTCAAGCAGGCCTTTCTGGACCACTGCGTCCTTGTCACCGCCCTTGGCATTGCGCGTGACCTTTTGCAGTTGCTTCTCGCAGCTGTCGAGGTCAGCGAAGATCAGTTCCAGATCGATGATCTCGATGTCGCGCTTGGGGTCGACGCTGTTGGAGACGTGAATTACGTTCTCGTCTTCAAAGCAGCGCACCACGTGAGCGATGGCGTCGGTCTCGCGGATGTTGGCGAGGAACTTGTTGCCCAGGCCTTCGCCTTTTGAGGCACCTGCCACCAGGCCTGCGATGTCGACGAACTCCATGGTGGTCGGCAGGATGCGTTTCGGGTTGACGATGGCTGCCAGTGCCGCGAGGCGCGGGTCAGGCATCGGCACGATGCCGCTGTTCGGTTCAATGGTGCAGAAGGGGAAGTTCTCGGCCGCAATACCAGATTTGGTCAGGGCGTTGAACAGGGTGGACTTGCCGACGTTAGGCAGGCCGACGATGCCGCAATTGAATCCCATGGTGTTTCCCCTCGAGTGATGTCAGGCCTTCTGGCTGTGCAGGTTTTTCATCGCCCGGTTCCATTCACCGGCGAGGATATCCGGCAGCACGCCGAGGGCAAAGTCGATACTGGCGTCCAGTTTTCCCTGTTCGGCGCGTGGCGCTCGACCCAGGACAAAGCCGGATACCTTGCTGGCATCGCCCGGGTGGCCGATGCCAAGCCGCAAGCGATGAAATGTGTTCTGGTTGCCGAGCTGCGCGATGATGTCGCGCAGGCCGTTATGACCGCCATGGCCGCCACCCACTTTGAGTTTGGCAACGCCCGGAGGCAGGTCCAGCTCGTCATGCGCCACCAGAATCGACTCAACCGGAATGCGGTAGAAACCGGCGAGTGCCGCGACGGCCTGGCCGCTGCGGTTCATGTAAGTGGTGGGAATCAGCAGACGAACATCCTGACCTTGATGCGTAAAACGCCCGGTCAGGCCAAAGAATTTGCGCTCGGGAACGAGATTGACTCGCTGCGCCGCAGCAATACGCTCAACAAAAAAAGCCCCTGCGTTATGCCGGGTCTGTTCGTATTCAGCGCCTGGATTTCCCAGGCCCACGATCAGTTGTATGGCGGTCACGACAGGGGCTCTTCCTTTGGAGTTGAGGGTTAAACCGCTGACGACAGCGGCAATGTGGGCGAAAACTGCTCATTTACCATGATGTAAACTCAGCGATCTCGCCCGCTTTGCCTGCTATCGCTCGCGATGTTTCCTGAGCAACTCCGACGTTACCAAGTAATGAATTACTCGGCTGCGCCTTCTTCACCTTCTTCTGCTTCGTCTTTGACGATGCGCGGTGCGTGGACGTTGGCGATTGCCAGGTCAGTACCGTGTGCCAAGGCAACGAACTCGACACCTTTAGGTGCTTTCAGCTCGGACAGGTGAACGTTGTCGCCTACTTCCAGCGCGCCCAGATCAACTTCGATGAACTCAGGCAGGTCTTTAGGCAGGCAGGTCACTTCCAGTTCAGTGGTAGTGTGCGAGATCTCGCCGCCTTTCTTGACTGGAGCTTCTTCGTTCAGGAAGTGGATCGGCACGATTGCGGTCAGTTTCTGGCCGGCAATAACGCGCACGAAGTCAGCGTGCATCACGTGGCCTTTGGCCGGGTGACGTTGCAGCGCCTTGATGATGACGTTCTGCTTCTGGCCGCCAACGTTCAGCTCGATGATGTGGCTGTAGGCCGCATCGTTTTCGAGCAGTTTGGCAACTTCCTTGGCCAGCATGCTGATGGACTCAGGGGCTTTGTCGCCACCGTAGACGACAGCTGGAACCAGGCTGGCGAGACGACGCAGGCGGCGGCTCGCACCTTTCCCCAGGTCGGAACGCTGTTCTGCATTCAGGGTAAATTCGTTCATGTTGTATCTCCAAATTAACCACATCCGCCGTTGCGTTTGCGACCAGCGCTTGGGCGGTATGGGCAAAAAAGCCCCGCCCTGACCGGATGTCAGGGCGGGGCGCTTTTCGTCTGCGTGATGTCAGTTAACGGAACATCGCGCTGATCGATTCTTCATTGCTGATGCGGCGAACCGCTTCGGCGACTACCGGCGCAATATCCAGTTGACGGATACGGCTGCAAGCTTGTGCTGCTGCGGACAACGGGATGGTGTTAGTGACCACCAGTTCGTCCAGCACGGAATTTTCAATGTTTTCGATCGCCCGGCCCGACAGCACAGGGTGTGTGCAGTAGGCAAAGACCTTGGCTGCGCCATGCTCTTTCAAGGCCTTGGCCGCGTGGCACAGGGTGCCGGCGGTGTCGACCATGTCATCGACCAGAATACAGGTACGCCCTTCGACATCACCGATGATATGCATCACTTCAGAGTGATTGGCTTTCTCACGGCGTTTGTCGATGATACCGAGATCGACACCCAGGGATTTCGCAACAGCACGTGCACGCACGACGCCGCCGATATCCGGGGAAACGATCATCAGGTTTTCAAAGCGCTGGTCTTCGATGTCATCCACCAGAACGGGGGAGCCGTAGATGTTATCTACCGGAATATCGAAGAAACCCTGGATCTGGTCAGCATGAAGATCAACCGTAAGAACACGGTCGATTCCCACCACGGTGAGCATGTCAGCAACAACTTTCGCGCTGATGGCAACACGTGCGGAGCGCGGACGGCGATCCTGGCGGGCATAACCAAAGTAGGGAATCACAGCAGTGATTCGGGACGCTGAGGAGCGGCGGAAGGCATCAGCCATCACAACCAGTTCCATCAGGTTATCGTTCGTTGGTGCGCAAGTCGGCTGAATGATGAAGACGTCTTTACCGCGGACGTTTTCATTAATCTCAGTGCTGATTTCGCCGTCGGAAAATTTTCCGACAGAAACATCACCGAGTGGGATATGCAGCTGACGTACTACACGCCGAGCGAGATCGGGGTTGGCATTCCCCGTAAAGACCATCATCTTGGACACGCGCAGTACCTAGAGGCTGAGGGTAACCTGGATGAGTATAGAAAATGGCAGGGGCGGCTGGATTCGAACCAACGCATGGCAGGATCAAAACCTGCTGCCTTACCGCTTGGCGACGCCCCTGTATTGAATCAATCGAGTGCCTGGCACTCAATTCCTGTTACAGAATTTGCAGCTTGCGATGCAACATCGAAATGTTACTTCCTTTTGCTACGAACCCCGTAAGGGTCTCTGTAAGAAGGGCCGAGACTTTATCAGCTTCAGCTTTGTTTGGGAAGGCCCCAAACACACAACTTCCAGTTCCGGTTAATTTTGCTTCGGTAAAATTACCTAACAAATTCAAAGCGTTACGTACTTCTGGGTAACGCCTCTCTACAACCGCCTTACAGTCATTTCGACTGTTTCCCTTGGGAACGGGGCGCACTTTAATGGGCGGCGTGTCGCGTGTCAACAACGGATCTGAAAAAATTTCTGCTGTACTTACAGCGACTTGCGGAACGAGCACCAAATACCAGGGTTCTTCGGGGTCAACCGGGGTGAGAATTTCCCCGACACCCTCAGCAAATGCGGCGTGTCCACGGACAAAAACCGGTACATCAGCGCCCAGAGTCAGGCCCAGTTGCGCCAGACGATCTTCATCCCAGCCAAGCTGCCACAAATGATTCAGCGCCAGCAGTGTGGTGGCAGCATCCGAGCTGCCGCCGCCAATGCCGCCGCCCATGGGCAGGCGTTTTTCCAGCCAGATATCCATGCCCAGCGTGCAACCGGACTGTTTTTGCAGCGCGCGGGCGGCTTTGACGATCAGATTGCTGTCATGCGGGACGCCGGGTACATCGGTCTGCAGACAAATTTCGCCGTCCTGGCGAACGGTAAAGCCCAGTTCGTCACCATAATCGAGAAACTGAAACAGGGTTTGCAGCTCATGGTAGCCGTCCGGGCGGCGTCCCAGAATGTGCAGCATCAGGTTCAGCTTTGCCGGGGCAGGCAAAACCAGCTGGGGTGTGGCCATATCCTGTAATGCAGTCATGGTCATTGCCCCAGTTTGCGAGGTTGCCAGTCCTTGATGACCAGCGTGACATCGAGGTCCTGGCCGTGCAGCTTGACGCGTTCGGGCAGCCAATAGCCATTCTGTTCGACATAACTGAGGTATTCCACCTGCCAGCCGTCCTGTTCAAGGCTGGCCAGACGACTGTCGCCATCAAGCGTCACGTTGCTTTTGCTGTCCGGTGCCGGCAAACCGCGCACCCACCATACGAGGTGGGAAACCGGCAGCTTCCAGCCCAGTTGATCCTGAAGCAGTGTTTCCGGCGTCGTGGCTTCGTAGCGACCCTGGTTGGCGACTTCAAGCGCGACAGCGCCGGGCCTGCCGGTCAGTCGTGCTGCGCCACGGCCGAGCGGACCGGACAAGCGGATATCGTAGTAATCCTGACGCTGCAGCCAGAACAGGGTGCCGCTGCCGGAGTCCTTCGGCGCACGGATGCCGACCTTGCCGTTGATCTGCCAGCCATCGAGGCTGCTCAGTTGCTGTTTGTGTTCGCGCCATTGCGCGGGGTCGCCCTTGCCCTGAACGGCTTCGCGGGAAGTGAGACCGGCACAGCCGGTGAGCAGGGCGATGAGGCTGAATACGATTACGTGGCGCAAAAACATAACGTCAAAGGGTCTCTGAACCGGTCAAGCGTCGCAGTGTGCTGCGCAGGACGGTGCTGTCGGGTTGTTGTTCCAGGGCCTTGGCCCATACTTTCCGGGCTTCGCGCTGTTCGCCTTTGGCCCAGAGTACTTCGCCCAGATGTGCGGCTACTTCGTGGTCAGGGAAGCGTTCGAGCGCCTGGCGCAGGTAGCGTTCGGCAGCATCCAGATTGCCCATGCGGTAATTCACCCAGCCAAGGCTGTCGAGAACTGCCGGATCGTCGGGGCTGATCTGATGGGCTTTCTCGATCAGTTCGCGGGCTTCGGCGTAACGCGTGGTGCGATCGGAGAGGGTGTAGCCCAGTGCATTCAGCGCCATGGCGTTTTCCGGCTCGCGCTTGATGATGCTGCGCAGGTCTTTTTCCATCTGCGCCAGATCATTGCGCTTTTCAGCCAGCATAGCGCGGGTATAGAGCAGGTTGGCGTCGTCCGGGTATTGCTTGAGTGCCGTGTTCAGCACCTGCCAGCCGCGATCCAGTTGATCATTGCTGGTCAGGGTTTCGGCCTCGATCAGGTACAGCTGAATGGCGAAATCGGGCTCTTCGGCACGTGCTTCAGCCAGGCGTTTGGCCGCTTCTGCGCCGTTGCCATTGCTGACCAGAATGTCGGCCTGGCGCAATTGAGCCGCCAGGAAGTCCGGGCCCGGTCCGACCTGAGCGTATTCGTTGAGCGCGCTTTGCGGGTCCTCGCGCTCTTCGTGGATGCGGCCGAGATTCAAATGCGCTGAATCGACGTGTGCACCGCGGGCGATCAGTTCTTCCAGGTAGCCAGCTGCTTCGTCCCAGGCCTTGGCTTCAAGGCATACCAGGGCCAGCGAAAAGCGTAGCTCGTCGTCGTCCGGATATTGCTGCAAAAGGGCGGAAAACTGCACTTTGGCGTCTTCCATGCGGTTTTGCTCGACGAGCATGCGCGCATACGTCAGGCGCAGGCGTTTGTCGTCCGGGTATTTCTTGATGCTTTTTTCCAGCAGGGGCACCGCTTCCTTGCCTCGGTTCATGCTTTGCAGCAAGCGGGCATGCAGCAGGATGGGCGCGATTTCACCTTCTTTGGGCGGGTTGTCTTCCAGCAGCTTCAACGACTGTTCGGCGTCACCATTCTGCTGAAGCAACAGCGCCTTGCCGAAAATCAGCTGGCTGTTGTTCGGGTATTTGCCCAGCAACCGATCAAAACTTTTGAGCAGGCCGTTGCGGGTGTCCGGATCGGTTTCGGCCGCGGACAGTGCCAGAAAGTCGAAGTGCGTGTCGCCCTGACCCTGCAGGACTCTCTCCATGTACACCAGAGAATCGTCGTAACGTCCCGCGCGCGCCAGTTGAATGGCTGCGGCGCGTTGCGCTTCAAGGTCGGTCGGTGCGTTTCTTGCCCAGATCAGCGCGGTTTCCAGCGCAGACTGATCAGCGCCCATGTATTCGGCGATCTGATAGGCGCGCTCGGAGACCCCCGGGTCCTGAGTCTTGATCGCCTGGGTAACGTAGTTATCCAGGGCGATGTCGAAGCGGTTGCGCTGGCCGGCCAGCTCCGCGCTCAACAGGCTGACCAGGGTGTCCTGAGTGAACGAACCATAGACCTTCGGCTTGGCTTCAGGCGCGGGGGGGGCGTCTTTCTGAGCGGGCACGGGCTGTGACGAGGCGGGGGCCATTGACTGGCAGCCGCCTAGAAAGGCAAGAGCAAGGAACAACGCGGAGGATCTATTCATATATAAGAAGGGCGGCTTACCTGCGGTGGGAGCATCATGACACAAGGCTGTTGGCAAAACCCACAGCCGTCGGAAAAACTGATGCAATGCGTGTGTTTGCAGTGTCGCGAGCCTGAAAACGCAGGCTGTGACGATCGATTGTAGTGGGACAATAATATGTGGTGGTTGTTCTGAGCTTATTGAAGTAGGACAATTACCGGCTTCACGTCACCACCTGCGACCCTGAATGGCCTTCCTTGCACTCGGTATCAATCATAAGACCGCCTCGGTCGACGTTCGCGAGCGCGTGGCATTTACCCCGGAACAGTTGGTGGAGGCGTTGCAGCAGCTTTGCCACCTGACCGAAAGTCGCGAGGCTGCGATTCTTTCAACCTGTAATCGCAGCGAGTTGTACATCGAGCACGAGCATCTCGGTGCGGACAGCATTCTTGCCTGGCTTGCCAATTACCATCACCTCAGCCTGGAAGAACTGCGCGCCAGCGCTTACGTCCATGAGGACGATGCCGCCGTGCGACACATGATGCGTGTCGCCTCGGGGCTCGACTCCCTGGTGCTCGGCGAGCCGCAGATTCTCGGCCAGATGAAGTCTGCGTATGCCGTTGCGCGCGAGGCCGGAACGGTCGGGCCTTTACTGGGACGTCTGTTTCAGGCCACGTTCAGCGCTGCCAAACAGGTGCGTACAGACACTGCAATTGGTGAAAACCCGGTGTCCGTGGCCTTCGCCGCGGTCAGTCTGGCCAAACAGATTTTCAGTGACCTGCAACGCAGTCAGGCCTTGTTGATCGGTGCGGGCGAGACCATTACTCTGGTCGCCCGGCATCTGCATGACCTGGGCGTCAAGCGTATCGTGGTTGCCAACCGTACGCTGGAGCGCGCCAGCATGCTGGCTGCCGAGTTCGGTGCCCATGCGGTGTTGCTCTCGGATATCCCGGCCGAGCTGGTCAACAGCGATATCGTGATCAGCTCCACCGCCAGCCAGTTGCCGATCCTGGGCAAGGGGGCCGTGGAAAGTGCGCTGAAACTGCGCAAGCACAAACCGATTTTCATGGTCGATATTGCCGTACCGCGGGATATCGAGCCTGAAGTCGGCGAACTGGACGACGTTTACCTGTACAGCGTTGATGATCTGCACGAAGTGGTGGCAGAAAATCTCAAGAGTCGCCAGGGGGCTGCACTGGCTGCCGAGCAGCTGGTCAGCGTGGGTGCCGAAGACTTCATGTCGCGGCTGCGCGAACTGGCGGCGGTCGATGTGTTGCGCGCCTATCGTCAGCAAAGCGAACGGCTGCGTGACGAAGAACTGAGCAAGGCGCAACGTATGCTGGCCAACGGTAGCAATGCCGAGGACGTATTGATCCAGCTGGCGCGTGGTCTGACCAACAAATTGCTGCACGCACCCAGCGTGCAGCTCAAGAAGCTGTCTGCCGAAGGTCGCGTCGATGCGCTGGCCATGGCCCAGGAACTTTTTGCCCTCGGTGAGGGCTCGACGGATAAAACCCCGCAATGAAAGCTTCACTGCTCAATAAGCTGGATGTCCTCAGCGACCGTTTCGAGGAACTGACCGCGCTGCTCGGCGATGCCGAAGTGATCAGCGATCAGACACGCTTTCGCGCCTATTCCCGTGAGTACGCCGAAGTGGAGCCGGTCGTTGCGCTTTACCAACAGCTGATCAGGGTGCAGGGTGATCTGGAGGGCGCGCAGGCGCTGCTCAAGGACAGCGACCCGGACATGCGCGAAATGGCCGTCGAGGAAGTTCGCGAAACAAAACAGCAACTGGTCGAGCTGGAAGCGCAATTGCAGCGCATGTTGTTGCCCAAGGACCCGAACGACGGCCGCAACGTGTTTCTGGAGATCCGTGCGGGCACCGGCGGTGATGAAGCCGCGATCTTCTCCGGTGACCTGTTTCGCATGTACTCGCGTTACGCCGAGCGGCGTGGCTGGCGGGTGGAAATTCTGTCCGAAAACGAAGGCGAGCATGGCGGCTACAAGGAAGTCATTGCGCGCGTCGAGGGTGACAGCGTCTACGGCAAGCTGAAATTCGAGTCCGGCGCGCACCGTGTGCAGCGCGTGCCCGAGACCGAGTCGCAGGGTCGCATCCACACGTCTGCCTGTACCGTTGCAGTGCTGCCGGAGCCTGACGAGCAACAGGCGATCGAGATCAACCCGGCCGACCTGCGTGTCGACACCTATCGCTCCTCAGGGGCCGGTGGTCAGCACGTCAACAAAACCGACTCGGCGATCCGCATTACCCACTTGCCATCGGGTATTGTCGTCGAGTGCCAGGAAGAGCGTTCGCAGCACAAGAACAGGGCCCGGGCAATGTCCTGGCTATCTGCCAAACTGAATGATCAGCAGACCAGCGCGGCGGCCAACGCCATCGCCAGCGAGCGCAAGCTGCTCGTGGGGTCGGGTGATCGTTCCGAGCGTATTCGTACGTATAATTTCCCTCAAGGGCGAGTGACGGATCACCGCGTGAACCTGACGCTGTATTCGCTGGATGAAGTTCTGGCGGGCGGGGTCGATGCAGTGATAGAGCCGCTACTCGCTGAATATCAGGCTGATCAACTTGCGGCACTGGGTGAGTAAATGACCATCATCGCAAGTTTGTTAAGAAGCGCCGAGCTTCCCGATTCACCGACCGCGCGGCTCGACATAGAGCTGCTGCTGGCGGCAGCGCTGGGCAAACCGCGCAGCTTTCTGCACACCTGGCCTGAGCGCATCGTCAGCACCGAGGCTGCGCTGGCCTTTGCAGGTTATTTGCAGCGTCGACGCACGGGCGAACCGGTGGCTTACATTCTCGGTCAGCAAGGTTTCTGGAAGCTTGATCTGGAAGTAGCGCCGCATACCTTGATCCCGCGGCCAGAGACCGAAATGCTGGTCGAGGCAGCGCTGGAACTGGCGCCTGCGTTCGCGCCCGCCAAGGTACTTGACCTGGGCACCGGCACTGGGGCGATTGCGCTGGCGCTGGCCAACGAGCGCCAACAATGGAAAGTCACAGCGGTCGACCGTGTGCCTGAAGCGGTAGCGCTGGCCGAACGCAACCGCCAGCGTTTGCAACTGGATAACGCCCAAGTGCTCAACAGCCACTGGTTCAGTGCTCTGGAAGGGCAGCAGTTTGATCTGATCATCAGTAACCCGCCGTACATCGCCGACGCTGATCCGCATCTGTCGGCCGGTGATGTACGTTTCGAGCCGAGCAGCGCGTTGACTGCCGGTTCCGACGGGCTGGACGATTTGCGCACGATCATTGCCGACGCGCCGGTGCACCTCAGCGCCGATGGCTGGCTGCTGCTGGAGCACGGTTACGATCAAGGCCCGGCGGTGCGCGAACTGTTGATCCGTCATGGTTTCGAGCGCATCCAGACCCGCCGTGATCTGGGTGAGCACGAGCGCATCACGTTCGGATGCAAGCCGTGCTGAGTGATCAGGAGCTGCTGCGCTACAGTCGCCAGATTCTGCTGCAACACGTTGATATCGACGGCCAGCTGCGCCTCAAGCAAAGTCGCGCGCTGATCGTCGGCGTCGGCGGGCTTGGTTCGCCGGTTGCCCTTTATCTGGCCGCCGCAGGGGTCGGTGAACTGCATCTGGCGGATTTTGATCACGTCGACCTGACCAACCTGCAACGCCAGATCATTCATGATACCCAGAGCATCGGACAGGCCAAGGTAGATTCGGCTCTGGCCCGGCTCAAGGCGATCAATCCCGAGATCACTCTCGTCGCTCATCGCTCAGCGCTGGATACCGACTCACTGGAGGCGGCGGTGCAGGCTGTCGATCTGGTGCTGGATTGCTCGGATAATTTCGCCACCCGCGAAGCGGTCAATGCCACCTGTGTCGCTGCCGGCAAGCCGTTGGTCAGCGGTGCTGCCATTCGGCTTGAAGGGCAGTTGTCGGTGTTCGATCCGCGTCGTGCGGACAGCCCGTGTTACCACTGCCTGTACGGTCACGGCAGCGAAGCCGAACTGACCTGCAGCGAGGCCGGTGTCATCGGGCCGCTGGTTGGCCTGGTTGGCAGTCTGCAAGCACTCGAAGCCTTGAAGCTGCTGGCCGGTTTTGGCGAGCCAATGGTCGGGCGACTACTATTGATTGATGCCTTGAGTACCCGTTTCCGTGAACTGAAAGTCAAGCGCGACCCGGCGTGCAGCGTTTGCAGTGCAGCAAGCGGGCAGGGCGAACATGCCTGACATGCAGATGAGCCATGCCAGCGATGCGCCTGTCGCAATCTTCGATTCCGGGGTCGGTGGCCTTTCAGTGCTCAATGAAATCCGCCAGTTGCTGCCCAGCGAGTCACTGCTGTATCTGGCGGACTGCGGGCATATTCCTTATGGCGAAAAGACCCCTGAATTCATTACCGAACGGTGCCTGACAATTGCGGGATTCTTCCGCGAGCAGGGTGCCAAGGCACTGGTCGTCGCCTGCAACACCGCGACGGCGGCGGGTGTGGCGCACATTCGTCAACGCTACCCGGACTGGCCAATTGTGGGTATGGAACCTGCTGTCAAACCTGCTGCCGAGGCGACCCGCAGCGGTGTTGTCGGTGTGCTGGCGACTACCGGAACGCTACAAAGCGCCCGCTTTGCGGCGTTGCTGGACCGATTTGCCAACGATGTTCGGGTCGTGACCCAGCCGTGCCCAGGGCTGGTCGAACTGATCGAAACCGGTGATCTGCTCAGTCCGCAAATCCGTCAATTGCTGCTGCATTATGTCGAGCCGCTGCTGGCAGCGCGCTGTGACACGATCATTCTGGGCTGTACTCACTACCCGTTTCTCAAACCTTTGTTGCGGGAGATGCTTCCCGAATCGGTCACCCTGATCGACACCGGGGCTGCGGTAGCGCGTCAGTTACAGCGTCTTTTGTCGCGTTCCAGCCTTCTTGCCACTGGCGACGCGCGAGATACTGTGTATTGGTCTAGTGACATTCCGGACAATTTCAGAAAAATCCTACCTTTTTTGTCGCAAAGTCCTGGCAATGTGAGAAGCTTCCGTTTGTAAAAAAAACGTGAAAAAAGGCGCTTTTGGGGTGAACTAACGTCGCCTCCGCGGCTTCTATAAAAGCGGCTGATGAATTCCAACACTTTTCGTACAATTTAATATATTTAGGACGTTTCTCATGAAGAGACTCTTTTGCCTGGCCGTGATTGCGGCCGCTTTGGCAGGGCAAGCTTCAATCGCGCAGGCTGATGGTGTTGAGTTTTCGGTCGGTCAGACCGGCGAGTCGACCATGACTTATCGTCTGGGCGTGCAGTTCGATTGGGATAAAACCTGGCTGCAAAGCGACATCGGCCGTTTGACCGGCTACTGGGATGGCGCTTACACCTATTGGGATGGCAAGGACTACAAGGATAACCACAGCCTGTCGTTCTCCCCGGTTCTGGTCTACGAGTTCGGCAACGGCAACGTCAAGCCTTACGTAGAAGCCGGTATCGGCGTCTCGGTGTTCTCCAACACCCAGGTTGAAGATCGCAAGTTCGGTTCTGCCTTCAACTTCGAAGACCGCATTGGTTTCGGTCTGCGCTTCGCAGGCGGGCATGAAGTCGGCATCCGCGCGACTCACTATTCCAACGCCGGCATCAAAGAGCCGAACGACGGTATAGAAAGCTACGCACTGCACTACAAGATGCCGTTCTGATTTGACTGGCATTCGTGCCAACGCTTCGCTGCAGCACAACGTAATGCCCTGCACAAAAGCCATTGCGCATAAAATGCTTTGTTTATCGCGATGGCACTGACAACGCAGAGTGCGACGTTAGTGACGGCTGAGCTCTGACGCTGATCCGGGGGATGCGAGGCATGACGCCGAGCAAGCCGCACCGGGCCAAGGATGGCCCGTTGCGGCGGCCCCCGGATCAGTGACAGGGCGAAGGAACCCGACGAAGTCGGGCCGGAAACAGGAGCGAAAGGCTTTGGTTACTTTGGCCTCATCAAAGTAACTCGCCGAGGGGCGAAAAGGTGACCTGAGTCGGGCACCTTTTCACCTGATGTCGAAGAACCGCCGTGTGACGCGGAGCGTCACGAACTGCATTCCCACGCGGAGCGTGGGAACGATAGTTATCAACCAGGCAACACTGATCAGAGATATGCCGTCGCAATCCCTTTGCGTTCGTTCAGGCAGTCTTCTGCTCCGGCTTCGAACTCACGGCAGATCAGCGGGCGTTTCTCGTAGATCGTGCACATCATGGTGTTGCGATCCAGTGCTGCACACCAGCCGTCGTCCAGACGCAGCATGACCTCGCCACCCCACTCGTCGGTATCAATGTAGCGCTCAGGCACGCCCGTGTCGGTGATGAGCATCACTTCCAGTTGGCAACAGCAGGCTGCGCAGGTCGAGCAGGTGACTTCCGTTTCGCTGTGAATGTCTGCGAGCGGAATGAGCGTAGCGTTCAGAGCGTTTCTCCCGATTGTCTGGCTGCGCGTGCTGCCAGCCATTGCAGCAAGGGAAACAGCCCCGCCCAGACCAGCCCCAGTACCAGCATGCCAGGCCACACTCCGAGGGGAAGGTGGACCTGAGCCAGTTGTGAGCCGGCATAGTACGACATCGGGCCGCCAATAGCGCCCAGCACGGCGGCGCGCCATAGCGGCTTTGCGGTCCACGCCAGGCAATGATTGAGCGTCGTGCCCAGCACCGCCCACAAAACCGCCAGCCACAACGGCAGCAGGTAGCCGCCGCTACCAAAGTCGAAAACACCGAGTGTCATCAAGGCACTGTCGAGCACGATACCGATTGACGTAACCGTCAGGATCAGCCGGCCTTCCGCTGCCCATGAGCTGGTCCACAGAAAATGCACCGCCAGCACGCCGACTGCAATCAGCAGCCAGTAACTGTTACCGCCCAATACGCAGGCGAACCAGCCGATCTGAAAGAGCAGCGCGTTGGCGATTGATTTAAGCATTGAAGCGCCCAAGCAAGGGTTCGCGCAGGGCATCGGGTTTGGCCAGGAGCAACTGCGCCGTACCAATGGTCCGCTCCAGAAAGCCGCCTTCGCAGTAGCACAGATAGAACTCCCAAAGGCGCAGGAAGTGTTCGTCGTAACCCAGTTCGGCCAGTTTGCCGTGCGCGTGTTTGAAGTTGTCGTGCCACAGGCGCAGCGTGCGCGCGTAGTGCAGGCCGAAATCTTCCATGTGCAGCAGGTTCATGTCGGTATCGCTGCCGACAATGTCCAGCATCTTCGCCACCGAGGGCAGAGCACCACCGGGGAAGATGTAGCGCTGGATGAAGTCCACATTGCGTTTGGCCTGAGCATAACGCTGCTCGCGGATGGTGATCGCCTGCAGCAGCATCATGCCGTTGCTTTTGAGCAGGTTCGCGCATTGCTTGAAGTACGTCGGCAGAAAACGATGGCCGACCGCTTCGATCATCTCGATGGACACCAGCTTGTCATATTCACCGGTCAGGTCCCGGTAGTCGGTCAGCAGCAGCGTGACGCGTTCCTGCAGGCCCAGTTCGATCAGGCGCTGCTCGGTGTAGGCGAACTGTTCTCTGGACAGGGTCGTGGTGGTCACCCGGCAGCCGTAATGCTGCGCAGCATAAATAGCCATGCTGCCCCAGCCTGTGCCGATTTCCAGCAGGTGATCTTCAGGTTTCAGGGCCAGCTTCTGACAGATGCGTTCCAGTTTATTCAACTGCGCCTGTTCCAGCGTGTCGTCCTCGCTGAGGAACTGTGCGGCGGAGTACATCATCGTCGGGTCGAGAAACTGCTCGAACAGCGTGTTGCCCAGGTCGTAATGGGCAGCGATGTTTTTCTGCGAGCCTTCGCGTGTATTGCGATTTAGCCAGTGCAGGGCATGAATGAACGGACGGGTCAGGCGAGCCACGCCGCCTTCCATTGCATCCAGCACATCCAGATTGCTGACAAATACCCGCACCACTGCCGTCAGGTCCGGGGTAGTCCAGTAGCCGTGAATAAACGCCTCGCCAGCGCCGATGGAGCCGTTGCTGGCAACCATGCCCCATGCTGCCGAATCAAGAATGTGGATTTCAGCCTGAATCAGCGCGTTGTTCTTGCCGAACACATGGCGCTCACCCCGTTCGATAACCACCAACTGGCCGTTGCGCAGTCCTGCTAATTGCCGTAACACACCTCGGCGCAGGATATTGGCCGTCAGACCATTGGTGCCCAGATTGGCAGAAAAACTACTGCTACTGCTTTTCATGGCGTGAGTCCTTGGTTTGCGCGGCGGCAGCACGGTACTCGCCGTCGGCGGCCTGATGAGAAAAAATGGGTATGCGCTTGACCAGCAGACGCATCGCCTGCCAGTAAATCGCCAGACAGGTTTTGGCGGTCATCCACGGGTAAGCGATCAGGTAACGATGCAGCGTCTGGCGGCTGAGGTTCTGGCGGGTCAGGTTGAGCGTGGCGTCGAACATTTTCAGCTCGCCTTGCCAGTCAGCCATGTGCACACCAATCCGCTCGGCGGGCTGGCTGAAGCTCATACGGTATTCAAGGTCGCGCGGCAAAAACGGTGAAACGTGAAAGGCCTTGGCCACCGCGAAATACTGATGTCCTTCACCTGTCGCGGGCAGCACATAGCTGTAGCGTTCGCCCCACGGTGTGTTGGTGACTTCACAGAGAATGCCTGCCAGTGTGCCGTCTGCCTCATGGCAGTAGAAAAAGCTTACCGGATTGAACGACAAGCCCCAGCTGCGTGCCTGGGTCAGCAGGCAGACACGACCTGATGGTACGCGGCCCAGCGCTTTGCCAACCTGCTCGCGGACCGCCTCTATGAGGCTCATGCCTTGCCCGGTCAGCGCTGGCAGGTAGTCACGTTCGCGGAACGAGAAGGGCGCGAAACGCTTGCTGCCAGCCAGTGGCGAAAGCCCCAGCACGCTGTCCTGTTCATCCAGATCCAGATAAAGCAGGCCTATCCGATAGGTGAACTCATGGGCACGCGGCGCAAATCGCCGGTGGCTGATCCAGCCACTGTAGAGCGCGCTGTTCACAGCGTTTCACCAAACGCCTGGGCGACACGCAAGCCGCTGACCACGCCGTCTTCGTGAAAGCCGTTGGCCCAGTACGCGCCGCAGTACGACGTGTGGTCGACGCCATTGATTTCTTCCCAGCGCGCTTGCGCGGCGATTGCATCAAGGCTGTATTGCGGGTGCGCGTAACGGTAGCGGCCGAGGATTTTTGTCGGGTCGATGGCAGCGGTCTGGTTGAGGCTGACGCAAAAGGTTGTGTCGCTGTCGATCCCTTGCAGGATGTTCATGTCATAAGTGACGGCTGCCGATTGCTGTTCGCTGCCGCCGAGCCTGTAGTTCCAGCTGGCCCAGGCCAGTTTGCGCTCGGGCAGCAGTCGTGTATCGGTGTGCAGCACCACGTCGTTTTCGGCATAGCGCAGTGCGCCGAGCACCGACTGCTCGGCACTTGAGGGTTTTGCCAGCAGGGCCAGGGCCTGATCGCTGTGGCAGGCAAACACGACTTTGTCGAAGCGTTCGCTGCCCATGGCGCTGTGCAGCGTCACACCGTCACTGTCGCGCTCGACCCGTGTGACCGGGCATGACAGACGAATCCGCTCGCGGAACGACGCCGTCAACGGTTCGACATAACTTCTGGAGCCACCTTCGATCACGCACCATTGCGGCCGATGGGTGACCGAGAGCAGGCCGTGATTCTTGAAAAAGCGCACGAAGAACTGCAGGGGAAAGCCGAGCATGTCGGCCAGCGACATCGACCAGATGGCCGCGCCCATGGGCACGATGTAATGATCGATGAAACGCTGCCCGTAGCCGCCGCTCTTCAGGTACTCGCCCAACGTGGTGTCGGCCGCGATACGCTGGTTTTCCAGGTCGTCGACCGATTGACGATTGAAACGCAGGATATCGCGCAGCATGCCCCAGAACCTGGGCGACAGCAGGTTGCTGCGTTGGGCGAACAGACTGTTAAGGTTGTTGCCGTTATATTCCACGCCAGTGCGCGGATCATGCACCGAAAAGCTCATTTCGGCGGGCTTGAAGCCAACACCCAGCTGACTCAGCAGGCGAATGAAATTGGGGTAGGTCCAGTCGTTGAATACAATGAAACCGGTGTCAATGGCGTAAGCCCGGCCTTCGACCTGCACGTCCACCGTATGAGTGTGCCCGCCGACCCAGTCGGAGGACTCAAACACTGTCACCTCATGCGCGCGGTTGAGCAGGTAGGCACTGGTCAGGCCAGCGATCCCGCTACCAATGACGGCGATTTTCATTGCGCATCCTTATTCGACGACTCGGTCCGCGCCATACGTTTGCCGAGGGCCAGTCTGGCGCGTGCCGGGAGCATTGCCAGCGCGCGCATGCTGAAAATGAACAGCGCCGGGAACGCGATATCCAGTGGGCGTTTGTTGCGCCCCAGTTTGCTGGCGATATGTTTGGCGGCCTTCTCGACAGGCCAGCGCATCGGCATGGGGAAATCATTTTTCTGAGTCAGGGGCGTGTCGACGAATCCTGGGCTGACCACGGTCACGTCGATGTTCTCGCTGGCCAGGTCCAGACGCAGCGCTTCGAACAGATAACGCAGGCCGGCTTTCGAGGCGCCATAGGCTTCTGCGCGAGGTAGCGCCAGGTAGGTCACCGCACTGGCCACGCCGACCAGGTGCGGCTGATGCCCCTTGCGTAACAGCGGCAGTGCTTGCTCGATGCAATAACTGCTGGCCAGCAGGTTGGTGCGCACCACGCGCTCGACCATTGCCGCTTCGAACTGCCGCACGTCGATGTATTCACAGGTACCCGCGTTGAAGATGGCGGTGTCCAGCGCGCCCCATTGCTGCGCGATCAGGTCGGCCATGGCCTTGACCTGCGCAGGCTCGGTGATGTCGCCTGTCACCAGCAGCACCTGGGTCGGGTAAACAGTCGCCAGGTTCTGCAGCGGTTCAAGCGTACGGGCGGTCAACGCCAGCCGATGTCCGGCGTTGAGCAGTTCTTTGGCCAGCGCCAGACCAATGCCGCTGCTAGCTCCGGTCAACCAGATGCGTCGTGCAACAGGAGTGCTCATCCCAACCTCTTCTTCAGCCAATGGATGACTCGACCCATGATGGGCAGATGTTCGTAGAGCAATGCACCGGCATCGAAGTAATCCCGGTGTCGATAAACCTTGTCGTGCCACTTCAGGTGCGAACAGCCTTCAACACGAATCGTCCGGCCGCCAGCCAGGCGCGGGTGCGAATAGCTCATGGTCCAGACCAGATAGCCCTCGCCGGGGCGCACTTCATCGAAGGCATGAAAGTCGAAGTGCAGATCCTGGACGTTGGCATACAGCTCGTCGAAATAACGTCGCATGGCTGCAAGGCCATGGATGTCATGCATCGGGTCGCTGAACGACACGTCGTCGCTGTACAGCTCGGCGATCTGATCAAGGTTGTCCTTGTTCAGCGCGGCAAAACCTTCGGCGAAGCGATGCAGGAAATCAGTCATGTTCGATTCCCGCAGCGGGCTGGCGGGCTGGAAGCGCCTTGAATGCTGCCAGGGCGCGAGCGCGGCTTTTGCTCAGATCGACGATAGGTTTCGGGTAGTCGGCAGCATCAAACAGGCCGCCGATGGACGCGGGGTCATGAATCTGCTTTTTATTCAGATCCGCCAGTTCCGGCAGCCAGCGTTTGATGAACAGGCCTTCTGGGTCGAAGCGTTCCGACTGCGACAAAGGGTTGAAAATACGGAAGTAGGGCGCCGAGTCTGTGCCGGTGGACGAGCTCCACTGCCAGCCGCCGTTGTTGGCAGCCAGGTCGCCGTCGATCAGGTGGCGCATGAAAAAGCGCTCGCCCTCGCGCCAGTCGATCAACAGGTTTTTGGTGAGGAACATCGCAACGACCATCCTTAGCCGATTGTGCATCCATCCGGTTTCCAGCAACTGGCGCATCGCTGCGTCAATAATCGGCAGACCGGTACGCGCCTCTTGCCACGCCAGCAGTTCTTCGGGGGCATCGCGCCACTTCAACGCCTCGGTTTCCGGGCGGAAGGCACGATGCCGTGATACACGAGGGTAGCCGACCAGCGTGTGTTTATAAAACTCTCGCCATAATAGCTCGTTGATCCAGGTCACAGTGCCAACGTCGCCGGTCTCGAATTCCCCCTGGTTGCTGCCCAGCGCCGCATGCAGGCACTGGCGCGGCGAAATCACCCCTGCCGCCAGATACGCTGACAGCTGACTGGTGCCGGGTTTGGCGGGAAAGTCGCGTTCGGTCTTGTAGTAACTGATTTGCGCGTCGGCGAAGGTCGCCATGCGCCGCCTGGCTTCGGCCTCGCCTGCTGGCCACAGGTCACGTAATGCTTTCGAGGGCGTGGCAAAGCCCTCGACCTGATCAGGGATCGAATCGCTCTTGATCGACAGTGATTGCTGCGCTTTGGGTGTGCGCACCGGCTGCGGCATGGCCTGGTGCATCCGGTTGTAGCAGACTTTCTTGAACTGAGTGAACACCTGGAAATAATTGCCGGTCTTGGTCAGTATGCTGCCCGGCTTGAACAACAGCTGATCAAGGTAACTGGTGACCTGCACACCGGCTTTTTCCAGCGCCTTTTGCACCGCCTGATCACGGCGTGTTTCGTTGATGCCGTATTCCTGATTGAGGTGCAGGCCTTCGACCTTGAACTGCGTGCACAGTGTCGACAGCACTTCAGGTGCCTGATCCCAGGTATCGGCCTCGCGAATCAACAGCGGTACGTTCAGCGCGCCCAGTGCCTTTTCCAGCTCGACCAGATTACGCAGCCAGAAATCCACCTTGCAGTCAGCGTCGTCGTGGCTGCGCCACTGTGCCGGGCTGAGCAGGTAAACCGCCAGCGTCGGACCGCGCTCCATGGCAGCGGTCAGGGCGGTATTATCGTGAACGCGCAGGTCGCTACGCAGCCAGATCAGTTGCATGAGAAGTCCTTAGATAAGTCCGAGCTTGCCCAGCTCTATCTGCGCGCCGAGTGCGTCGTGGGCAAGGGTCAGTCCAGCTATCTCGCTAGCCTGTACGAGCAGCTCGGCGTTATGGATCTGCACCGTTGGTCCGCTCAGCACCACGGGGCAGGTGATATTGGCCAGCAAGCGGGGTAGTTGGGCCACATTCAGGGCTTTGCTGGAGTACAGCAATATGCCACGTGGCTTAAGGTATTCCGCGGCCAGCGCCAGCTCACCGACCGGCAATGGCCAGTCGAACACCTCGACCGGGCAGTCGGCACTGCTCACCAGCCAGGCCGCGAGCCACAGGTGTGGTTCCAGCGGCAGATCGGACTGATTGACCAGCAGCAACGGGCTGCCATTGAGCTGGCGATTGTTGTGGTAGATCCGTGCGCCAAACTTGCTGCGTAGCCAGGAGTAGAAAAATGTGCGCTCCAGTTGTGCGCCGAACTTGCCTTGCCAGCGCTGCTCCAGTTCGGCCAGCAGCGGCAGCAGCAACTGTTCACACAGCGTGCGCGGCGGGTACAGCGACATCGCCTGATTGAACACGTCATCAACCCGGCGTTCAGCCAACTCGCCGATCGCCACCAGCAGGGTCTGACGCAAGGCGTCCCAGTCGTTGGTCGGCGGCAGGGCGTCCTGACGGTTGTCATCGATCAGGCCTTTGACCTGGCTCACGGAGACGCCACGGTTGAGCCAGGTCAGAATCTTCATGACGCGCTGCACATGCTCGTCCGAATACAGCCGATGGCCTTTGGCGGTGCGGTGCGGAACGATCAGTCCGTAACGGCGTTCCCAGGCGCGCAAGGTAACGGCGTTGACGCCTGTCTGCCGTGCGACCTCGCGGATAGGCAGCCAGTCGCCCGGCACCTCTGTGTCTGTTTCATTCATGAGTCAAATCGCATTACGCAGGCTGAGGTTTTCCGGATGGGGCTGCATGTACACCTGCAGCGCTACATACGGATCCGGATGTTGGCGAAAGTGATGCTTGAGCAGGGTCAGCGGTACGATCAGGGGGACGATGCCCTGGTGATACTGGCTGATCACTTCCTGAATTTCCTGCTTGTCCTCGGCACTGATGGTTTGTTTCAAGTAGCCGCACAGGTGTTGCAGGACGTTGGTATGAGTGCGACGCGTTGCGCACTTCTTCAGCGCCGCCATCAGCTCGCTGAAATACAGCGGCGCGATTTCGTTCGGGTCGGTGCGGCCCATGCTGCCAAGCATTTTGCCCAGTGCCTTGTATTGCACCGGGTCATTGGCCATCAGCTGGTATTTGTAGCGCGAGTGAAATTCGGTCAGTGCACGCCGGGTGACGCCGTCTTTCAACAATTGCTGCCAGGCGGCATAGGCAAACACGCGGGTCACGAAATTTTCCCGCAGCACAGCGTCATTCAGACGCCCGTCTTCCTCGACCGGAAGGTTGGGGTGGCGCTCGCAAAAGGCCTGCGCGTAGATACCACGACCGCCACCGTCTACCGGGGCGCCGTTTTCGCGGTAGACCTTGACTCGCTCCAGGCCGCAGGACGGGGATTTCTGCATGAAAATGTAACCACAGATATCACCCAGCTCCTCGGCCATCTGTATGCCGTAATTGGCGAGCGCCTCGGTAACGTCCAGCTCACGATTGACGGTGCCCAGCGCCTTGGGGTTTTCCGCGTCGCCCACCAGCCTGATCGGCTCGCGCGGGATGCCCATGCCGATAGCGACCTCGGGGCACGCCTGGACGAAATCAAAATACTTGCTCAGTGCCCGCGTGCACAGATGGGACTCCTTGTGGCCGCCATTGAAACGAACCTCGGCACCCATCAGGCAGGCACTGATGCCGAGCTTGGGTTTTTCGATTGCGGACATTGGCATCGGTCACCTCTACAGAAGACTTGTACAGATAGTTCGCGCTGTACAACTTGTCTTCATCATAGGGGGATAGGTGTACAAGTCAAATTCTTTGTAGAGGGTTTTGAAGACTGCTCTGAACTGGCCAGTGCCAAAGCTGCGTTCGCACGCATCCTGTGACGCAGAGCGTCACGAACTGCGTGCCGACGCGGAGCATCGGCACGATAATCATCTGAATCCGGGCAAACCCGCTACTTCCAGCCCATCCGCCATGTATCCGCCTGCTGCAGCACCTGCCACGGCAGTCGTTCGCTGCGCTGGGTCAGCACGGCCTGCAGTTCGATTTCCAGCACAGTGCCTTCTTCATCCTTGAACAGCTCAGTCACCAGAAAATGTTTTTCCCGGTTGAGCGGGGTGGCTGCGGTCCATTTCGACAGCAGCAGTTTGCGAGGGTTGATCTGATTCATTGCAGGTGTTCCAGCAGTCGGCGTGCCGATTCCTGGCCACTCAGCCAGGCGCCTTCGACGCGACCCGACAGGCACCAGTCGCCACAGACATAAATGCCCAGGTCGGCATCCGACAGCGCGCCCCATTCATGAGAGCCGGCAGGTCGTGCATACAGCCAGCGGTGCGCCAAGCTGAATACCGGCGCGGGCATGGCGCAACCGATCAATTCCGCAAATGCGCCGTGCAAGTGTTCGATAACCTGTTCTCTGGAGGCGTCGAGGTTCTGCCGGCTCCATTGGCTGGTGGCGTGCAGGACCCAGCTATCGAGCGTATCGTCGCGCCCTGGTTTGCTGCGGTTGCGGGCCAGCCAGTCAAGCGGGCTGTCCTGCACAAAGCAACCCTGCATGGGCGTTTGCAAGGGTGTTTCGAAGGCCAGGGCCACTGCCCAGGTCGGGTCCATCTTGACGCCTGCCACCACACTTGCCAGCTTCGGTGCGGCAGCCAGCAGAGCAGTGGCCTGCGGCGCCGGGGTGGCGATGATCACATGGCTGAAAGGGCCGTGATTTTCGCCTTCGGCATCCAGCAGGTTCCAGTGCTGCTCCCCGCGAAACACATCGGTGATGCGGCACGAAAATGACACTGGCAAGTCGCCGCGCATGGCCCGGGTGATGGCGCTCATGCCTGGCTCGCCCACCCAGCGTACCTGCTCATCCGGCGATGGGCTGAGCCTGCCGCCGTGAAAGTTGTAGAGCAAGGGCGTCCACTCGGCGACGTGCCCTTGAGCCTGCCATTGCTTCACGGCGGTGGCGAAACGCCGGTCACGAGCGGTGAAATATTGTGCACCCATGTCCAGCGAACCTGCGTCGCTGCGCTTGCTGGACATTCGACCGCCGCTGCCGCGGCTTTTGTCGAAAAGGTGCACCTGATGCCCGGCTGATGTAAGCGCCTGGGCTGCTGAGAGTCCGGCGATACCGGTACCGATGATTGCGATAGGGACAGTCATAGGGGCCTCGTTACCTTGTCTGTACAGACTACGCCGTAGTTAAAACCTGTACAATCTTCTTCTTTGGTATAACTTGCAGTGGTTTTGGAATTTGCCTGTTGAGTCACATTGCTGCTTTGAGAGTCGAACGGGGCAGCCATAAAGGCAAGGGCCTCATGGCTGCGCTCCATTAAGCTGTGGCCTATGGTTCAACTGACAGTTTCGTTTTCCGGACAAGCGTCACGGAGATCGTCACTGGTAAAAATAAGACTACTCAATTGTCACGTACGCCACGCGAGGTTATCTGCCATGCACATATTGCTGACCGGTGGTACTGGTTTGATAGGACGAGCGCTCTGCCGTTTCTGGTCTGCTCAGGGCCATGAACTGACGGTATGGAGCCGAAAACCCGCCGATGTCGCCGAGCTATGCGGCGCCTCGGTGCGTGGCATTGCCAGCCTTGATGAGCTGGGTGCGCAGCCGGTGGATGCAATCGTCAATCTGGCGGGCGCGCCTATTGCGGATCGCCCCTGGACCCGCAAGCGTCGCCTGCTGCTGTGGGACAGCCGCATCGGGCTGACCGAACAACTGCTGACCTGGCTGGGCACCCGCTCGCAAAAACCTGCGCTGATGATTTCCGGTTCTGCGGTCGGCTGGTACGGCGACAGCGGCGAGCGTGAAATCGATGAAACTTCACTGCCTGCCAAAGAAGATTTTGCCAGTCAGCTGTGCAACGCCTGGGAAGAAACCGCGCAACGTGCCGAGTCGCTGGGTGTGCGCGTGGTGCTGATCCGTACCGGGCTGGTGCTGTCGGACCGCGCCGGCTTCCTGCAACGCCTGTTACCGCCCTTCAAATTCGGCATGGGCGGGCCTATTGGCAATGGCAGGCAGTGGATGCCCTGGGTTCACATTGACGATCAAATTGCGGCGATTGATTTTCTGTTGAATCTGAATGAAGCAAAGGGTCCTTATAATGTTTGTGCGCCATCACCGGTGCGCAATCGTCAGTTTGCCAAGGCACTGGCAGGTATTCTGCATAGACCGGCATTCATGCCTATGCCTGCGCTGGCCCTGAAAGTATTGCTGGGCGAACTTTCGGTGCTGCTGCTCGGTGGTCAGCGTGCCCGGCCAGAGCGTTTGCAGAAAGCCGGTTTCACATTCAAGTACACCGAACTCGACACTGCCCTGCAAGATTTGCTGGGTCGCCACTGAACGCTTTGAAATAGGATGTTGCATGACCGATCACGCTTTGTTGCTGGTCAATCTGGGTTCGCCTGCTTCTACTCAAGTGGCAGATGTGCGCAGCTATCTGAACCAGTTCCTGATGGATCCTTATGTGATCGACCTGCCGTGGCCCGTTCGCAGGCTGCTGGTCTCGCTGATTCTGATCAAACGACCAGAGCAGTCCGCGCATGCCTATGCGTCCATCTGGTGGGATGAAGGTTCGCCGCTGGTGGTGCTGAGCAAGCGCCTGCAGCAGGCGATGAAAAAAGAGTGGTCGCACGGGCCGGTCGAGCTGGCGATGCGCTATGGCGAGCCGTCTATCGAAACGGTGCTGACGCGCCTGTCAGAGCAGGGCTTCAAGAAAGTCACTCTGGCGCCGCTCTATCCACAGTTTGCCGACAGCACAGTGACCACTGTGATTGAAGAGGCCAAGCGCGTGGTGCGCGCCAAATCGTTGAAGATGCAGTTCTCGGTTTTGCAGCCGTTCTACGATCAGCCTGAATACCTGAGTGCGCTGGTGGAGAGCGTGAGGCCGCATCTGGAACAACCTTACGACCACTTGTTGTTGAGTTTTCATGGTTTGCCCGAGCGGCATCTGCACAAGCTCGACCCGACCGGCAAGCACTGCCTCAAGGACGATTGCTGCATGACCGCGCCTGCCGAAGTACTTGCCACCTGCTACCGCGCCCAGTGCATACAATCGGCGGCGGCGTTCGCCAAGCGCATGGGCATTCCTGACGGCAAATGGTCTGTGTCGTTTCAGTCACGTCTGGGGCGTGCCAAGTGGATCGAACCCTACACCGAGGCGCGTCTCGACGAACTGGCTGCGCAGGGCGTGAAAAGGCTGCTGGTCATGTGCCCGGCATTCGTGGCTGACTGCATAGAGACCCTGGAAGAGATCGGCGACCGTGGTGCCGAGCAGTTCAAGGAAGCGGGGGGAGAGGAACTGGTGCTGGTGCCGTGCCTGAACGACGACCCCAACTGGGCGAAAGAGCTGAACAGACTATGCGAGCGCGCACCGCTGATGCTGTGATGCGCCGCACGCAATAGTCGCAGAACTATCGTTCCTCACGCTCCAGCGTGGGAATGCCTTGGGTGACGCTCTGCGTCACAGGTCTGTGCAGCGCCACAGCTTCAAAATCGGACGCGAAGCGTCCAGAACGGCATGCCGACGCGGAGCGTCGCACGATAGTCAAACTATCGTGCCTCACGCTCCAGCCATTACAGCAACTGATCATCCGGCTTGTTGCGCTTCCAGCTGTCATGTCCCGGCAGGACCAGATTGAGGATGATCGCGGTGATGGCGCACAGGGCGATGCCCTTCAGGCCAAAGTCGTTCGGACCGTTGCCGGTGCCGATCAGTACGCCGCCGATCCCGAATACCAGCGTCACCGAGACGATGACCAGGTTGCGTGCTTCGGCCAGGTCGATCTTGTGGCGGATCAGCGTGTTCATCCCCACCGCTGCAATCGAACCGAACAGCAGGCACAGAATCCCGCCCATTACCGGCACCGGAATACTCTGCAGCAACGCACCGAACTTGCCGATGAATGCCAGTGTTATGGCGAAGAACGACGCCCAGATCATGATCTGCGGGTTGTAGTTCTTGGTCAGCATCACTGCGCCGGTCACTTCGGCGTAAGTGGTGTTGGGCGGGCCGCCAAACAGGCCTGCCGCTGTCGTGGCGATGCCATCACCGAACAGCGTGCGATGCAGGCCCGGCTTTTTCAGGTAGTCGCGTCCGGTCACACTGCCGACTGCGATCACGCCGCCGATGTGCTCGATGGCCGGGGCCAGAGCAACCGGGACGATGAACAGAATCGCCTGCCAATTGAATTCCGGTGCGGTGAAGTGCGGCAGTGCCAGCCAGGCCGCGTCAGCAATCTTTTTAGTGTCGACCACGCCAAAGTAGAACGACAGCGCAAAGCCCACCAGCACACCTGAGATAATTGGCACCAGACGGAAAATGCCTTTGCCGAACACCGCCACGATCAGAGTCGTGAGCAACGCGGGCATCGAAATCAGCATGGCGGTCTGATAAGGAATCAGCACTACGCCGTCGCCGGTCTTGCCCATCGCCATGTTGGCCGCAATCGGGGCCATGGCCAGACCGATGGAAATAATCACCGGCCCTATCACCACCGGAGGCAGCAGCCGGTCGATGAAACCTGTGCCCTTGATCTTCACCGCCAGACCGAGAAAGGTGTAGACGAAGCCTGCCGCCATCACGCCACCCATGGTCGCGGCCAGACCGAACTGGCCCTTGGCGAGGATGATCGGGGTGATGAACGCAAAGCTCGAGGCCAGAAACACCGGCACCTGACGCCCGGTGACAATCTGGAACAGCAATGTGCCAAGGCCTGCCGTAAACAGCGCCACGTTTGGATCGAGCCCGGTGATCAGCGGCATCAATACCAGTGCGCCAAAGGCCACGAACAGCATTTGCGCGCCGGAAAGAATCGTGCGCCACAGTGGATCGTTGAACTCCTGCTGCGTCATCGGGTTACGCGTCCTTCTGTTTGGTGCCGAAAATCTTGTCACCGGCATCGCCCAGGCCCGGAATGATGTAACCGTGTTCGTTCAGACGCTCGTCGATGGAGGCGGTGTAGATCATCACGTCCGGGTGTGCCTTCTCTACGGCCGCGATGCCTTCAGGTGCCGCGACCAGAACCATCGCGCGGATTTCCTTGCAGCCAGCCTTCTTCAGCAGGTCAATGGTGGCGACCATCGAGCTGCCGGTGGCCAGCATCGGATCGATGATCATTGCCAGGCGCTCGTCGATTTCCGGCACCAGCTTTTCCAGATAGGTATGCGCTTGCAGAGTTTCTTCGTTGCGGGCCACGCCGACCGCGCTGACCTTGGCACCCGGAATCAGGCTGAGGACGCCGTCGAGCATGCCGATACCGGCGCGCAGGATCGGCACGACAGTGATTTTCTTGCCCGCGATTTTCTCGACTGAAACCGTACCGGCCCAGCCCTGAATGTCGTAGTTTTCCAGGGTCAGGTCGGCGGTGGCTTCGTAGGTCAGCAGTGCGCCGACTTCCTGAGCCAGCTCACGAAAATTCTTGGTGCTGATGTCGGCACGGCGCATAAGGCCGAGTTTGTGGCGGATCAGTGGGTGACGGATCTCACGAATAGGCATGGGGAAAGGCTCCAGCGGGGCAAAAATCGGTCTAGGTTAATCTATTCAGCTGTTACTGTCTTAAAGCACGTGCAGTATCGTTACGAAGCTTCGACGTTCGCGGCTTTTGCAAGACACTCGCAACGTTAGTCCAGAATCACTTGCTCTGGCTTGAACGGATGCGTACCTTTGCCCGCTTTTCTCAAACTGCCTTACCTGGAGAGCGTCATGTCCGCTGATCTCGAGCATATCCGTCAAATCATGCGCGAAGCCGACTGCCTGTACACCGAGGCCGAAGTGGATGCTGCCATTGCCCGCGTCGGCGCGCAGATCAATGCCGAACTGGCCGAACGCAACCCGGTTGTGTTCTGCGTGATGAATGGCGGCCTGATTTTCTCTGGCAAGCTGCTGACTCATCTGAACTTCCCGCTGGAAGCGTCCTACCTGCACGCAACACGCTATCGCAACGAAACCACTGGCGGCGATCTGTTCTGGAAAGCCAAACCCGAAGTATCGTTCATCGACCGTGACGTGCTGATCATCGACGACATCCTCGATGAAGGTCACACCCTGGGCGCCATCATCGACTTCTGCAAACACGCCGGTGCCCGCGCTGTGCACACTGCCGTGCTGATCGATAAAGACCACGACCGCAAGGCCCGCCCGGACCTGAAAGCCGACTACGTAGGCCTGCCATGCATCGACCGTTACATCTTCGGTTTCGGTATGGACTACAAAGGCTACTGGCGTAATGCTGCCGGCATCTATGCCGTCAAAGGGATGTAAGGCATTCTGACGACCGCTTCTGCAAAAAGGAGCGGTTGTCGATTCGCAATTATCTGGAAACCCTCAATGAAGCTACTGATTCCCGGCGCTTTTGTGTTGGTGCTGTTGTCTGGTCTGGCAGTTGCTGCACCTGCTGCGCCGGTATCGGCCAGCCCGATGCATGAGCAATATCTGCCGCCTGATGACCTGAGCCTGCGTGAGGGTGCGCCCGAGCAGCAACAGTTGATGCGTGTCACCGAGTACACCATCGTTGCCGGTAACCAGCGGCAATCCAGCCAGCAGCCGATTCCGGTTACTTCCCCGCTGTCGTTGCGCCTCAAAGGCAAGTCGCTGAACAAGGGCGCGTCCATTTCTCAAGTGCTTGTGCACTTTGATGGTGGCGACAGCAAAAGCCTGAAAAAACCGACCTACGACGAGCCAACCAGCACCCTGACGCTTTATTACCCATTGGCCCAGTACCGCGTGCTGGTCGACTTGCTGCGCAACGAGAAGGTTTATTGCCAGTTCCTCAGTTACGCCAACGGGCATATCTGGGCCGATTTGCATACCACCTCTGCACGTGCGCGTTGAGCGCTGTGCTTGCCGAGGGGTAAACTGCCCGCCCGTGAAAGTGTCTGCGACCTGCTGGAGCCTGTAATGCGTAAAGATAAGAAGCAGCTGATTGGCGATGAGATCGGCGATGAGCAGATCAAACTGTTCCTCGACTTCGAGCCCTATGATGCTACCTCGCCGTCGCTGCACAAACTGATCAAGGCCTACCGTGGGCTGCGCATCAACGATTTTGAGCGCTTTCTGGTTTTTTTCAGGGAAGCGGGCCACGACTTCGATGGCAAGGACGAGCACGGCAACGACTTCATTGCCCTGATCAAGGATCAGCGCAACGCCGATGAATACATCGAACTGATCGAAAAAGCCCGTAGTTGAAACCTGAATTTGGCTGAAACGCTTTTCAGGTGGGAGCGAACTTGTTCGCAAAGGCTTTATTTCGGACGATAAATCCTTTGTGAATGACGCGCCTCTTCGCGAGCAAGCTCGCTCCCACAGTAATATGTATTATCAGTTAATCAACCAACGTTTCAGCCCTATTTGCGCGCCTGATACGCCTTGCCGTAATGCCGTTCCAGCCTGGACTGCAACAGCTCCAGGCCGATCGACATGATCCAGTACAGCACCGCTGCGGTGGTCAGCATTTCGATGTATCGATAGCTGGAGCGGCCATACGACTGGGCCAGAAACATCACCTCCCAGACGCCCATCACTGAAATCAGTGACGAATCCTTGAGCATGGAGATGAACTGGTTGGTGGTCGGCGGAATGATCGTGCGCATGGCCTGGGGCAGGGTGACGCGCCAGAATATCTGCGCAGAGCGCAATGCCAGGGCCAGTGCGGCTTCTCGCTGTCCGGCTGCGACGCCGATGATTCCAGCGCGAAAAATCTCGCTCAGGTAAGCCCCGTAGTTGAGCGACAGCGCAATAACCCCCGCCGTGATGGCGCCGGGCACGATGCCCAGTTGCGGCAAGCCGAGATAGATCAGCAGAATCTGGATCAGCAGCGGCGTGCCGCGAAAGAACGAGGCGTAAAAGCTGGCGATGCCGAACGCCACCGCGCTGCTGGAAAGCCGCGCGAGTGCCGTGACAAAGCCGAGCGCCACCGAGACCACGATCGAGCACACTGACACGAACAATGTCAGCGCCGCGCCCTGCAGAAAGCCGTTGGGGGCCAGATGCAGCCCGATCAGATTCGGCAGTTTGTCGAGGATGATCGACAGCTTCAGATCGAAACTCAGAAAGAAGCCGGCGAACAGCGCGAACATGACCAGCCAGGTCAGGTACAGCCGCGTACGGAAACCGAAAACTCGCTTGAGCAGGCCTTGATCAGCCTGCTCGGGTGGGCGCTGGGGCTGGAAAGAAGTCATTTGCTGATATCAGCACCGATCCACTTTTGCGACAGCTTGCTCAGCGTGCCGTCTTTCTTGAGTTCGGCGAACACTTCGCGAACCTTGGCGTCCCATTCCGGGTCGTCCTTTTCGATGGCCACGGAGTTGGGTTCTTCGTACAGCGTTTCGCCTGCCAGCTTGAAGCGCTTGTCCTGGTCCAGACGCGGTTTTGCCGTCACCAGATTGGTCAGTATGGCGTCCAGCCGCTTGCCAGCGCCCAGCCCCAGGTCTTGAAACGCCACATTGTCGTTGTCGTACGGGGCAATCTGCACGTCGTCGAACGGGTACTGCAGTGGCTTGTCTTCCGCACCATCGATGACCAGATTCTTGTTCAGGTAGCTTTCGTAGCTTGAGGCGCTGGTCAGGCCGACTTTCTTGCCGCTCAGGTCTTTGGCCGAATGAATGCGATCATCCGAGGCGTTGACCACAATCACCGCAGGCGATGCGTAATACTCGACCGGGAAGTTGAAGACTTCAGCGCGTGCCTTGCTCGGGGTCATCGAGCATACGCAGATGTCGTAACGGCCGCTCCAGTGGCCTGCGGCGATGACATCCCAGGAGGGCGTTTCGAGGCGCAACTTGACGCCCAGCTTTTGCGCCACGGCCTTGGCGACATCCACGTCGAAACCGTCCAGTTCGTTCTTGTCATTCAGGAAAGAGAAGGGCGGGTAACTTTCCATCAGGACGTTGACCAGCTCTTTGTTTTTCTGCACGCGATCCAGCGTGGCACCGGCCAGGGCTTGAGTGGAGGCAGCCAGAGTGACCAGGCCAATGCCCAGCAGAGCGCGATAATTCACAGATATCCCCTGAAAAAAGTGTTTGTAGTTTGATTAAAGGGCCGTATTAAATACGTTATACAAGACTGACTCATAATGAGTTTTTTTCATATACATATAAGCAGATCACATATGACGCAAGGCACAACTGTAATTCTTGATGGCGGCATGGGCCGTGAACTGCAGCGTCGCGGTGCCCCGTTTCGCCAGCCTGAATGGTCGGCTCTGGCATTGAGCGAGGCACCTGAGGCCGTCAGTGCGGTACACGCCGCTTACATCGAAAGTGGTGCTCAGGTCATCACCAGTAACAGCTATGCCGTCGTGCCTTTCCATATTGGTGAAGAGCGCTTTGCCCGTGAAGGTCAGGCATTGGCTGCGCTGGCCGGGCAACTGGCGCGTGAGTCGGCCGACGCTTCTGGCGGACGTGCACAGGTGGCAGGTTCCATTCCTCCATTGTTCGGCTCCTATCGCCCTGACCTGTACAAGCCGGAGCTGGCCGCCGATGTCCTGAGGCCGCTGGTGGCCGGCTTGTCGCCGTATGTCGATCTGTGGCTGGCCGAGACGCAAAGCTGCATTCTTGAAGCGCAAACCATCCGCGCCGGGCTGCCTAATGACGGCAAACCGTTCTGGTTGTCGTTTACCCTTCAGGATGAAGACACCGATGAGGTGCCGCGTTTGCGTTCAGGCGAGCCCGTTGCCGACGCGGCAAAGGCTGCCGCCGGGATGGGCGTGGCGACGCTGCTGTTCAATTGCAGCCAGCCAGAGGTGATCGGCGGTGCAATCGATGCGGCGCGTGAGGTGTTCAAAGCCCTGAACGTCGACATTGCCATTGGTGCCTACGCCAACGCTTTCCCGCCGCAACCCAAGGACGCCAAGGCCAACGACGGTCTGGATGAGCTGCGCGAAGACCTTGACCCGCAGGGTTATCAACAGTGGGCGGCAGATTGGGTAACGCGCGGTGCCACACACATCGGCGGCTGCTGCGGAATTGGTCCGGAGCACATCGCTGTATTGTCCAAAAGCCTCTGACTGACATTCGCAACAAAAAGCCCCGTGACTCGGCAGAGCCACGGGGCTTTTTGTTTATACAGCGTGTCAGATGCGCAGGGCTTTCATGCCACCGCAATCAGCTCAGGCGAAACTCTGTTCCTGACTGCTTTTCTCGACCAGCTCCAGCGCCTCGTCATTCTGGGCGCTGACGCGGTTATACAACTGCGCGTCGGTTTCGAGGATCTTTTCCCGAGCCGGGAAAATCTCGTCGAGTTTGGCAGCCCACTCGGTGCGGGTTTTCTCCGGGAAGCAGCGTTCCAGCAGTTCCAGCATGATCGACACGGTGACAGAAGCCCCCGGCGAAGCACCCAGCAGGGCGGCCAGTGAGCCGTCCTTTGCGGACACCAGCTCGGTACCGAATTGCAGCACGCCGCCTTTTTTTGCATCTTTCTTGATGATCTGCACCCGCTGGCCGGCAATTTCGAGACGCCAGTCTTCGGCTTTCGCTTCCGGATAGAAGCGGCGCAGCGATTCCAGGCGTTGCTCCATCGATTGCATCACTTCGCTGACCAGGTACTTGGTCAGGTCCATGTTGTCACGGGCCACTGCCAGCATCGGTTTGATGTTGGCGACGCGTACCGATAACGGCAGGTCGAGAAACGAACCGTGCTTGAGGAACTTGGTGGTGAAGCCGGCATACGGTCCGAACAGCAGGGACTTCTTACCGTCGACGACGCGGGTGTCCAGGTGCGGCACCGACATGGGCGGCGAACCCACGGCTGCCTGGCTATAGACCTTGGCCTGATGGTGTTTGACCACTTCCGGGTTGTCGCAACGCAGCCACTGGCCGCTCACCGGGAAGCCACCAAAACCCTTGCTCTCTTCGATGCCCGACAGTTGCAGCAGCGGCAATGCTGCGCCACCTGCACCGAGGAATACGAATTTGGCATCTATCTCACGTGTGCCGCCGCCATTCACGTCCTTGACGCTCACTGTCCAGCCTGCGCCGTTGCGGGTCAGGTTGGTGACCCGGCTGCGGTACTTGATCTGCGTGCCCGGAGCGCTGGACAGATGGCTGAGCAGTTGATTGGTCAGTGCGCCAAAATTGACGTCGGTGCCGTTCATCATGCGTGTTGCGGCAATTCTTTCATCAGCAGGCCGCCCAGGCATCATCAGCGGCATCCACTCGGCCAGCTTTGCCTTGTCTTCGGTGTATTCCATCGACGAGAAGGCGTGATGCTTGCTCATGGCTTCAAAACGGGTCTTGAGGAACGAGATGCCGTTTTCGCCTTGCACAAAGCTCAGGTGCGGGACCGGATTGATGAAGGAACGGGCTGAACCGAAGGTGCCTTTGCGCGCCAGGTAAGCCCAGAACTGTTTCGAGACTTCGAACTGGGTGTTGATGTGCACCGCTTTCTTGATGTCGATGGAGCCATCAGCCGCAGGCGGCGTGTAGTTCAGCTCGCACAGACCAGCGTGGCCGGTACCGGCGTTGTTCCACGGGTTGGAACTCTCCGCAGCACCGGAGTCCATCAGCTCAACGACTTCCAGCTTGAGGCCGGGGTCGAGCTCCTTGAGCAATACCGCCAGAGTGGCACTCATGATGCCCGCTCCGACCAGTACTACGTCGACTGCTTCGTTATGCGCCATTAACGCGTCTCCAAAATCTGCAGCACCAAATTGACGGCATACGATCCTGAGGCTGGTTGCCAGGTGTTCGGGGTCTGGATCAAAAGGGTGCCCTCGCTTTCCTGGCCAGGATCGCCTGACCGATTCTTCGCAATTTTCCGCATCTAAAGCGCAGGTCCCGGTCAGGCCCGGTCATGGTTCATCAATGTTTCATGAACGCATTTCCAGGCCCACAAGGCCATTCGACCATCGTCAGGGAGCCCATCGCCCGATGGGCTCCTGTCGATGGCGTCAGGCTCCGGTCATGGAGGCGCAGTCGCGGTCAGTCCTGTTCAAGAGAGCCGGTTCAGAGGCTGATGGTGCATTTACAAACGCGTACCTATTCATTTGCTCGCCACACTCTTGTGAAGTAGTGAAACCCGTTTTTCACGTCCTTTTGGGAACGTGAACCAAACCTCAAAATGGCTGCGATGACAGCGCTGGCAGGTCAGGGGCACCAAGAGTGAGGCGCTGGCGGGCGAGAAAGGTTCGATCGATTCGAGCATTCTTCACCTTTCATCGAGCACACTCGTGCGCACATGACCTGTGTGGGCGGCTCTCTGTGGGCAGTACGAAGGCGCTAATACGGCGATTAGCAATGCTGCGAGGCCCGATCAGGAGACGTCCTTATAATCGGGGGGAGATTATAGCGATGAAATGGCAGGAATTGATCGCTTTAAATGACTTTTATTCGCTGTCGGGTCAGGCGGTGAGCAACTGGCCGCGCGTTGAACGCGCGCTACGCTGCGCCACTCGGGCGCTGGCGGGCAGTGGCTGGTTCAGCCAGGCAAGTCGTTGCTCGTTCACTTCCACCCATTCGACGCCAGACGGGCGTTGCGCACAATGCTTGAATGCGCGGCAGATGCCCGTCTGATCAATGCGTGCGTAATGGCGATGCTGGTGGCGTGTGGTGAACAAAGACCGGAACAGATTCATGGCGCAGCTCCTGTGACGTGGATGAGCGTCTGTGCGATGAGGGCGAGTCTGCCGACTGGATGTGACGCCCTGATTACATTGCGCTGCACGAATGATTGCCTGAGCTGCTGCCTGAACCCCGAGACGTGCCGAATGTCCGAGGCTTAACGGTCAGCGCCCTCTGGTTAGCGGCTGTTGCTGGCCGCTATACTGCGGCACATTCAGTGTCTGGCCCATGGAGAAATGAGCATGCTGCGTCGCATTTTGTTCGGTTTGCTTGCTGTAAGCAGTTTGACCCTGGTGGGCTGTGCCCACAGTCCGCAACAACTCAGCCCCACTCCCAAGCTCAACGCACAGCTTGCGGCCGTAGGACGTGGTCAGCCTGTAGTGGTGCGCGTAGTCGACGGCCGTCCTGGCCCGACGCTGGGCACGCGTGGCGGCATGTACCCGGAAACCAGTGCCATCAGCGTCAACGGTGCGGATATCGTTCCCAAGCTCCAAGCGCAGGCCGAGGCGGCAGTACGCCTGTTGGGCTTTACGCCGACTCAGGGTGGCAACGCTCCGCAGTTGACCGTGACCCTGGCAGACTTGAAGTACCAGTCGCCCAAAGAAGGTCTGTACGTGACTGAAGCCACCATCAGCTCGACATTCCGCGCTGACGTACGTAATAACGGTCGCAGCTACAGTGGCCGTTACGCAGCATCGCTGGATCAGCGTTTCGGCATGGCTCCGAACCAGGAAACCAACACCAAGCTGGTGAGTGACGTGTTGAGCGATGCACTGACCCGCGTCTTCCAGGACCCGACCATCGGTTCGACCCTGGCGCAGTAAGCTTCAGCGCTAGACAAAAAGCCCGGCCCTTGTTGAAGGGGCCGGGCTTTTTGCTTTATTCGGTATAGGCCGTGAGGCCGTGGTCAGGCTCAAGCTGCCTGCTGATAAAAATCCAGAAAACTGAAACCGGTGTTCTGATCCATATCCGGCAGGTCATGATGAACGTGCCCGCCCAGTGCACAATAGACCAGCCAGTGGCGGTCCTGAACGTTGAAGGCCAGACCGTCGATCAACTCCTGCTGTTCATCGCTCTGGGCGATGAGGTAAAGGCGATCCTGATTTTTTGCGTGCAGCATGACAAGCTCCAAAAAGAGGGAAGTCCGTTTCTCGAGGAGCCACACAATGAGGGTGTCACGTTACGCTTGGGTGACAGCGGCAGCGAATTGTCATGCGGGATGTTTCGGGGGCTGCATGAATATGCGAAGCACGGACATGATACGTGCTCTCCCGTACATCTATCGTTCCTCACGCTCCAGCGTAGGAATGCCTTGGGTGACGCTCTGCGTCACGGCGCGCTGACGAGCGTCCAGAACGGCGTACCCACGCGGAGCATGGGCACGATAGACGTTCCGGTTCTTAAAGCGCCAACCCGGCCTTGACCCGATATTGGTTGCGTACCGGTGTCGCGTACTGCTGAATCAGGTAAGGGCGATGCTCGGTCGGCACGCCTGCCAAGCGACCTTCCCATTCATCTTTGGCGCGTTCGAGTTCGTCGGCCGCAAACACTGCGGACGCTGGCGGTACGTCGAGGCTCGGGTCGGCGTCGCTCCATTGCGCGTACGCCAGGTAATGCACCGGGAACAGACGATAGCCGCCTAGAATCTGCCGGTCCATTTCGATAGCCAGTTGCTTGGTGTCCTCGAAGTGCTCGGTGATCGGCGGCGCGAAGTTCACATGCACGCGACCTTTATAGCCAGTGATGCCCAATGCAATGCTCACGTCGTCTTCGCCCGGCGTCTTGGTGTATGAGCCGGTGGTCGCACGAATGTACAGCTCGCGCGCTTTGGCGCTGTCGCACGGATCGTACTCATAGCTGATCGAAACCGGGATCAGGTTCAGAGAGCGAATCACGTCGCCAAACGGTTCATCCTTGCGGCTCATGTGAAACATCTTGAGGATCGCCGACTCGGTGCGGTCGTCACCATCCTTCGCGCGGCCTTCGGCCTGGGCGATCCAGATGGACTGGCAATCCTTGGTGATCGAGTGGTTGATATACGCCGACAGCAATTGGTAAGCCGCCATTTTCTCGCGCCGCCCTATAATCGAACGGTGCACGATGAAGCTCTTGTTCAGGCGCATCAGATCGCTGACAAACGGCTTCTGCAGCAGGTTGTCGCCAATGGCAATGCGCGGAGTTGGCAGGCCTGCGTGGTACACGGCATAGTTGACGAACGCCGGGTCCATGACGATATCGCGGTGGTTGGCCAGAAACAGATAGGCACAACCGGACTTGAGCTGCTCGACGCCGGTGTAGGTGACTCCGTCCGTAGCGCGCTCGATGGTGTGGTCGACGTAATATTCGACTTTGTCCTGCAGCGTGGCGACCGAGTCGATACCGGCAAACTCGCGACGCAGCTTGCGCGCCAGGGTCGGCTGCAGCAGCCAGCCGAATGCGCCCGCCAGGCGGGGAAAACGGAATCGGGTCAGAATTGCGAGAAAGGCTTTGTCGCTCAGCAGGCGTGCCAAGACGGCGGGGACTTCTGCATCGTTGTACGGTCGGATGGCATCAAATTCGCCCATCATGCTCTCTTGTTGGAATCGGATAGGGTAAAAAGAAGACGTACTTGTTAAAACAGCCTTCTGAAGAATGGGGCAATTATACGCATAACTGATCCCGGAGACCGTGATGCAGGAATTACAGAGTTACGACTGCCCTTATTGCGGCGAACCTGTCGAGGCCGTACTGGACCTGTCCGGTGGCGATCAACAGTACATTGAAGACTGTCCGGTCTGTTGCCGCCCGATCATTTTCGATCTGCAGACCGACGGCGAAGACTGGAACCTGGATGTTCGCAGCGAGAACGAGTGATGCGAAAGATCTACGAGCCCGAGAACCTCATGGAGGCCGAGTTGCTGCTGGCGATGCTCGCCAGCGAAGGCATCGAGGCGCATCTGGCCGGTCGCGACCTGCTCGGTGCGATGGGCGAGCTGCCGGGGCTGGGGCTTCTGGCGCTCAAGGTCGACGACGCACAGGTCGAACAGGCACGCGAGCTGATCACTGCGTACAATAGCGCTTCGCCCTTGTCTGGCGATGAGCCGGACGACTTCCCCGATGTACTGGTGTGCTGAGCACCTTCAATAGAGTCTGATTAGCCCCCATGTGTGGACGCTTCGCCCTGTTTCGCTGGACCCCTGCCTTTGCCGCCTTGCCCGGTTTTCCCGCCGATCAGCAGGCGCAATGGAACATTTCGCCAGCCGACTGGGTGTTGATCATGCGTGCCGCCGAAAACGAGGGCGGTATCGAACTGGTGCGTGCGCGCTGGGGTTTGACCCCGGCCTGGCTCACCGATCTGTCGAAAACACCTGCCCATGCACGCGCCGAAACCGTGGCCGAGCAACCCATGTTTCGTGACGCCTTTAACCATCGCCGCTGCCTGCTGCCCGCCAACGGCTTTTACGAGTGGCGCGGCACGCTGCGCAAGCGTCCGTTCTGGCTGACGCCGGGGGAGGGCGCCGCGCTGTTTTTCGCCGCCATCTGGGAGGCCTATCCGGTGCAAGGGCATACGTACCTGAGCGTGGCGGTGGTCACGCAGGCGGCTGCGACTCAGCGTCGCCCGCTGATTCTGGATGCCAGCGGCCAGAAAGCCTGGCTGGCTGCCGACACACCGCTGCCGACCCTGCAAGCGTTGCTGGCAGCCCCGCAGACCGCATTGCGAGAGCGACCACTGGCCAATCTGGTCAACGATCCGAAGCTCAATGCACCTGAATGTCTGACGCCATTGAGTTAGACGGGCAGGGATAAGACCGATGAATCAGACAAATCCGATATCCGCCTTGAAGCGCATCTGATACAAACTGGACATACCTGCGGGAACCATCCACCTCTCTCAAAGACCAAGATGCCAGTTGGCCGGTATCTGGCGCAGAGATCTGCCCCGCAATGGCCGTTTCACAAACAAGGAGATTCACCATGCGTCAGTCATTTGCCCTCTGTGCCTTGAGCGCTGCGTTGCTGCTCGGCGGGTGTCAGGCAGTCAATACCACCAGTGGTGACTCGGTTGGTGTGGAGCGCAAGCAGTACATGTTCAGCATGCTCTCCACCGATGAAGTCAACAAAATGTACGCCCAGTCCTATCAGCAGACCGTCGGCGAAGCGACCAGCAAAGGTGTGCTGGATACCACCAGCGCCAACGCCAAACGTGTTCACGCAATCGCTGATCGGCTGATCGCCCAGGCCCCGAAACTGCGTCCTGATTCGGCTCAATGGCAGTGGGAAGTCAATCTGATCAAAAGTGACGAACTGAACGCCAACTGTGGTCCGGGCGGCAAGATCTTCGTTTACACCGGTCTGATCGACACCCTCAAGCTGAGCGACGATGAAATCGCTGCGGTCATGGGACACGAGATCGCACATGCCTTGCGTGAGCACGGGCGTGAGGCGATGTCCAAGGCTTACGGTGTGGCGATGGCCAAGCAGGGGGCGGGTGCCTTTCTGGGGCTTGGGCAAGACAGCCTGGCGTTGGCCGACACTGTGGTCAATTACAGCCTGACACTGCCCAATAGCCGCAGTAACGAAAACGAAGCCGACCTGATTGGCCTGGAGCTGGCTGCGCGTGCGGGTTACAACCCGAATGCGGCCATTACCCTGTGGCAGAAAATGACTCAGAACTCCGGGGGTTCGCAGCCAGAGTTCATGAGTACTCACCCGGCATCGCAGAGTCGCATTGCTTCGCTGCAGGCCGCGATTCCCAAAGTGATGCCGCTGTATCAGGCAGCCCCCAAATCCTGATCGGCTGAAACACCCGTGGCGTTGCGCGTCTTGCTACGCCACGGGAATGCATCACACCCAGCCGCTGACCTGCATTGCCTTGTACACCGCCACCAGAGCCAGCACGAAAAACGCACATGCAGCCAGGCGGCGAATCAGGGTCAATGGCAATTTCTCGGCGGCAAAATTGCCCGCCAGCACCACCGGCACGTTGGCCAGCAGCATGCCCACCGTGGTGCCGAGAATCACCAGCCACAGGTAGGAATACTGCGCTGCCAGCATGACTGTGGCGATCTGCGTCTTGTCACCGATTTCGGCGATGAAGAAGGTGATCAACGTAGTCATGAACGGGCCGAATTTACGTGCCGTGCTGGCTTCGTCATCGTCCATCTTGTCTGGAACCAGTGTCCACAGCGCCGTCGCCGTAAAGCTGGCCGCGAGGATCCAGTGCAGCACTGCGTCTGACAGGAAGCTGCTGAACCATGCACCTACAGCGCCTGCTGCCGCGTGGTTGGCCAGCGTTGCGGCGACAATGCCCGCAATGATCGGCCAGGGTTTGCGAAAGCGTGCGGCGAGAATGAGTGCGAGCAATTGCGTCTTGTCACCGATTTCGGCGAGCGCAACCACAGCGGTAGGGATTAAGAATGATTCCAGCATCAGGTTTCCTAAGGGGCGGGTCGACACGGCTATGACACGTACGACCTCCCCGCCCCGGGTAAGGTGTTCGTGTCATAGGTCTTGTCAAACCACCGATCCGTCTGAGCGGATTCCGGGTCGCACGTACCATGGTCTGAGGACCAAGTATGTTGATACGTGCCGGACGAGCATGGCGCTCGTGGGAGACTACTCCCCTAGGACGGAGCGGATTCTGCCTCCGCAAAAACGTTTCGGCAAGTGCTTATTTCAGGAGCGTTTGGCGCTGTAGATTTTAAAACCGCTGCCCTGAGCCCTGACTTCACATTGCCCGACGTGCTCTTCGATCAGTGGCTGATAACGCAGAAAGTTATTCGCGACAAGGCGTAGTTCACCGCCTGATTTAAGATGTTGGCGTGCTTTTCTCAGCAGGTTTTCCGTTGCCATGTAGTCGGTATGAACCCCCACATGGAACGGCGGGTTGCTGAGAATCGTGTTCAAACCCATTGGCGCTGCGTCGATTCCGTCACCGGTCAGCACCTGGGCTTGCAGGCCATTGGCGGCGAGGGTCAGGCGCGAACTTGCGGTTGCGAACGCATCCACGTCCAGCATGATGACGTCGTTGTGCGGGTAGCGACGCTTGACGGCTGCACCGAGTACGCCGGCACCACAGCCGAAGTCGAGCAGGTTGCCGCTCGGCAGCTTGTCGATGTTTTCCAGCAAAAGCGCCGAACCACGATCAAGTCGGCCATGGCTGAAAACGCCGGGCAGGCTGACGACTGTGAGCGGGCCGTCCTGCAGGTCGATCTGGTAGGGCCTGGCGAGGCTTTCCAGCGTAACGGCTTGTGGTGCGTTCTCGACAGTGACCTGCCAGAGCTGGCAGTGGCGGGCACTGTCGAGCTTGCGCGCGCGGCCGAAGGGGCTCAGTTGCTTTGCAGCCGCTTCGATACCGCCACGTTTCTCGCCGACCAGAAACAACTCGCGCCCGGCCAGGCGTGAGGCCAGGGCGTTGAGCAGGTAATCGGTCAGGTCGCGGGCTTTGGGCAGGAACAGCACGGCGGCTTCGAAGGCGGCCTCTGGCGCTTCAACGCCGAAATCCACACGGCCCTCGAACCGCGCATCCAGCGCGGCCTGATCACCGGCATGCCAGCACCATCCACGCGCGTCCGGCAGTTTTCCGAGCAGGTCATCGGCGGGCAGCCCGACCAGCAACAGCGAGCCCTGAAACAGCTCGGCCTGACGGAGTAACACTTCACTGCGCGGGTCCATGGAATGGCTCCTGAAAAAGCGCGCAGTCTAACAGGATATGGGTCAGGAGGACGCGGAGCGTCCGGAACGGCATGCGACGCGGAGCGTCGCACGATATTCGAGATGATCGTACGACAGTTGAGATGATCGTTCCGCACGCTCCAGCGTGGGAATGCAGGTCTCGACGCTCTGCGTCGTCAAGAGGACGCGGAGCGTCCGGAACGGCATGCGACGCGGAGCGCCGCACGATAGTTGAGGTGATCGTTGCCAGTAACTGTTGCGCAGACATCAGACAGCGTAATCTGCCGGGTCTGACGTCAATCCTCCAGGAGGTCCCACATGTATTGGGCAGAATTTCTTACCGTTGCGCTGATCCACCTGCTGGCCGTCGCCAGCCCCGGTCCGGACTTCGCGGTGGTGGTGCGTGAAAGCGTCACGCATGGTCGTAAGGCCGGTACCTGGTCAGCGCTTGGCGTCGGCTCGGCCATCTTTCTTCATGTGGGCTATTCGCTGCTGGGTATCGGGATTATCGTTTCCCAGTCCATCGTGCTGTTCAACGCGCTGAAATGGGCGGCAGCTGCATACCTGCTGTACATTGGTATCAAGGCCCTGCGCGCCAGGCCGGCGGCTGCGACGGGCGATGCCGCTATCAAGGCAATCCCGGGCGAGCGCACAGCAAAGAGTGCCTACATCAGCGGTTTCGTCACCAACGGCCTTAACCCCAAGGCAACGCTGTTTTTCCTCTCGCTGTTCACCGTAGTGATTAATCCGCACACGCCGCTGCTGGTGCAGGGCGGCTATGGGGTCTACCTCGCAGTGGCGACGGCCGCGTGGTTCTGCCTGGTGGCGCGGCTGTTCAGCCAGGCGCGGGTACGCGCGGGTTTTGCGCGCATGGGCCACTGGTTTGATCGGGCCATGGGCGGAGTGCTGGTCGCGCTGGGTATCAAACTGGCGTTCACTGAAGTGCACTGAAGCCTGCATTCAACAACGCTTTTACCGAGCGTATACCGAGTATGAGTGCCTCTTGCAGACAGCGAGAGGCGCTTCGAAAAATCATCCCTTTTACTGATTTCACTGGCAGGCGGGGGCTCTAGAGTCCATATTTCGAGCTCCGCCTGTGGACTTTGAAGAGGGACTCATATGTTACAGACTCGCGTTCTTGCGCCCGCCGATGGCGCTTACCAGTACCCTCTGTTGATCAAGCGCCTGCTGTCGTCCGGCAGTCGTTATGAAAAGACGCGTGAAATTATTTACCGCGACTCCGTTCGCTATACCTACCCGACCCTCAACGAGCGCATCTGCCGCCTGGCCAACGTTCTCACGGCGGCAGGCGTGAAAGCTGGCGACACCGTGGCGGTCATGGACTGGGACAGCCATCGCTATCTGGAATGCATGTTCGCGATCCCGATGATTGGTGCAGTGATCCACACCGTCAACGTGCGGCTATCGCCCGAGCAGATCGCCTACACCATCAATCATGCCGATGACCGGCTCGTATTGATAAACAGCGACTTCACGGGCCTGTATCATGCCATGTCCGGACATTTGACCACCGTTGAAAAGACCCTGCTGCTGACGGATCTGCCCGACAAGACCGCCGACCTGCCAAACCTCGTCGGCGAATACGAGACCCTGCTGGCGGCAGCCAGCCCCGATTACGCTTTCGAGGATTTCGACGAGAACTCGGTCGCGACCACGTTTTACACCACAGGCACCACGGGCAACCCCAAAGGCGTCTATTTCACCCATCGCCAGTTGGTACTGCACACCATGGGTGTGGCGGCCATCCTGGGATGCGTCGAAAGTCCGCGGCAGTTGGGCAACGATGACGTCTACATGCCGATCACACCGATGTTCCATGTGCATGCCTGGGGCGTTCCCTATGTGGCGACCATGCAGGGCCTGAAACAGGTGTATCCCGGCCGCTATGAGCCCGAATTGCTGGTAGAGCTTTGGCGCAAGGAGAAAGTGACCTTCTCCCATTGCGTGCCGACCATCCTGCAGATGCTGCTTAACGCCAAGTCTGCTCAGGATGCGGACTTTGGCGGCTGGAAAATCATCATTGGCGGCAGCTCGCTGAACCGCAGCCTGTATCAGGCTGCCAAGGCCAGAGGCATCCAGCTCAGCGCCGCGTATGGCATGTCTGAAACCGGGCCACTGATTTCTGTCGCGCACATCAACGACGAACTGAAGGCCAGCAGCGAAGACGAGCAGATTACCTACCGCATCAAGGCCGGTGTGCCTGGCATGCTGGTAGAAGCAGCCATCGTCGATCAGCAAGGCAACTTCCTTCCGGCCGATGGCGAAACCCAGGGTGAGCTGGTCCTGCGTGCGCCCTGGCTGACCGAAAGCTATTTCCGCGAGCCTGAGAAAGGTGCTGAGTTGTGGGCGGGCGGCTGGCTGCACACTGGCGATGTGGCAACGCTGGACGATATGGGCTTCATCGATATTCGCGACCGCATCAAGGATGTGATCAAGACCGGTGGCGAATGGATTTCCTCGCTGGAGCTTGAAGACCTGTGCAGCCGGCATCCTGCTGTGCGCGAAGTAGCTGTGGTCGGTATCGCCGACCCGCAATGGGGTGAGCGGCCTTTTGCCTTGCTGGTGATTCGCGACGGCCATCAGCTTGATGCCAAGGGCTTGAAGGAGCATCTCAAACCGTTCGTCGAGCAAGGTCACATCAACAAGTGGGCAATTCCCAGCCAGATCGCGCTTGTTACTGAAATTCCCAAGACCAGCGTCGGCAAGCTCGACAAGAAGCGCATGCGTCTGGACATTGTGGAATGGCAGAACAGCAACAGCACGTTCCTTTCCACGCTGTGACACCGTCTGCTTGCCGCGCCCGTCGGGCGCGGCAAGTGTCTGCGTCGCAGGTCCTGTTCTGCGACTTGCCAAATTTCCAATTTAATCCATTCTCCCTGCCACAGGTTTTTAGCGGCCTTCCGGAAACGGGCGGGCCAGAGGCGTTGGTCCTGCAAATCACACTTTAGAGGGATCTAGCGTCAGGGCGTGCTGGCTATAGTCAGCACAGGGAATGAGCAAGAGCGGAGCTGGCTGTGTGTAGTGATTCGAAGACAGAGTCGTTTTTGGATTTTCCCACTGCCATAACAATAAAACACAAGGAGTAGCGTCGATGACAAGCACACCCCCATTCTGGCGTCGGGCCAGGCTGCCTCTGGCCGTCAGCCTTGCTTCCTCGCTCGCCGGCCCGGCCTTTGGCGTGACCTTCAACGTCGGTGAGATCGAAGGCAGTTTCGACTCATCGCTGTCGGTAGGTGCCAGCTGGTCGACTGCAAACCCCAATAAAAACCTGATCGGTGCCAACAATGGCGGGCGTGGTCTGTCGCAGACCTCCGATGACGGCCACTTGAACTTCAAACGTGGGGAGACGTTTTCGAAGATTTTCAAGGGCATCCATGACCTGGAACTCAAGTACGGCGATACCGGCGTGTTCCTGCGTGGCAAATACTGGTACGACTTTGAGCTCAAGGATGAAAACCGCGAGTTCAAGGACATCAGCGACTCGGGCCGCAAAGAGGGCGCCAAGTCGTCCGGGTTTCAGTTGCTGGATGCGTTTGTCTACCACAACTATTCGATTGCCGATCAGCCGGGTGCGGTGCGCTTCGGCAAGCAGGTTATCAGTTGGGGTGAAAGCACTTTCATTCAGGGGGGCATCAACAGCGTCAACCCAGTCGATGTCTCGGCCTTTCGGCGTCCAGGCTCTGAAATCAAGGAAGGCCTGATCCCGGTCAACATGTTCTACCTGTCGCAAAGCCTGACCGACAACCTGTCTGCCGAGGGCTTCTACCAGCTTGAATGGGACCAGACTGTCGTCGACAACTGCGGCACCTTCTTCTCGCAGCCGGACGTGATCGCCGATGGCTGCAACAACAACCTCGCGGTATTGCGCAGCCGCAGCGGCCTGAACAGTTCGCTGACGGCTGCCGGTTTGCCAGCAGGCGCACGCGGCGCGGTGTTCAACTCGTTGTCGCAGCAGGGCGTAGTGTTCGGTAACCCGGATGAGGGCGCTGTGGTGCGCCGTGGGCCTGACCGCGATGCGCGTGACAGTGGCCAGTTCGGCTTTGCCTTGCGTTACAACTTCGAGCCGCTGGATACCGAGTTCGGTGCCTACATGATGAATTACCACAGCCGTGCGCCGATCTTCAGCGGACGCGGCGGCTCGGCTGCTTCGTTCAGCCCGCAAGGCCTGGTGGGCTCGCTGGTCCGTAACGGTATACCGGCAGCAACGGCGACGCGACTCGCACCCACGCTACTGCCGGTTGTCGTGGCAGGCAACTCCAGTTACTACGTCGAATACCCGGAAGACATCCGTCTGTACGGTCTGAGCTTCTCGACCACCTTGCCTACCGGCACCGCGTGGAGCGGCGAGATCAGCTACCGCCCGAATGCACCGATTCAGGTCAACACCACCGACATCCTGTATTCGGGTATTTCGCCGCTCAACCCCAACGTTTCGCTGCTGAGCGGGCAGCCCAATACTGATCAGCCCGGTTATCGCCGCAAGGAAATCACTCAACTGCAAACCACGTTCACCCAGTTCTTCGACCAGGTCATGGGCGCAGAGCGTCTGACGGTGGTCGGTGAAGTGGGCTGGACCCACGTGGGTGGCCTGGAAAGCACTTCCAAAATTCGCTACGGCCGTGACCCTGTGTACGGTCCTGGCCCGCTGCCTGGCGGCCAATGCGCGACGCTCAACGCAGGCACTCTGACCGGTGCCGAGCAGAATAACCTGACCCGTTATTGCGAAGACGACGGCTTTACCACGGCCAACTCCTGGGGCTACCGCGCCCGTGCCATCTGGGATTACAACAGTGTGTTTGCCGGGGTCAACCTCAAGCCGAGCGTGGCCTGGTCGCACGACGTCAAAGGCTATTCGCCGGGCCCTGGCGGCAACTTCGAAGAGGGACGCAAGGCCGTCAGCCTGGGGCTCGATGCCGAGTACCAGAACACCTACACCGCGAACCTTTCCTATACCAACTTCTTTGATGGCAAATACACCACGGTTGATGACCGGGATTTCGTGGCGCTCAGCTTTGGCATGAACTTCTAAGAGCATGGTTTTCAGGATGACGATGAATATGAAAATAACAAAAAGTCTGTTGCAAGCCGGGGTTCTGGGCATGTCGTTGCTGGCGACCAGCGTGATGGCGGCGGTCTCCGCCTCCGAAGCGGCAAAGCTGGGTACCTCGCTGACGCCGATGGGCGCTGAAAAGGCCGGCAATGCGGCCAACACCATCCCTGCCTGGAGCCCGCTGCCGAAAAATGCCGGAGCGGCAGACAGCAAAGGGTTCCTCGCCAACCCGTATGCCAGCGAAAAGCCGTTGTTTACCATCACCGCGGCCAATGTAGAGCAGTACAAGGACAAACTCGCGCCGGGCCAGTACGCGATGTTCAAACGTTATCCGGACAGCTACCGGATTCCGGTCTACCCGACCCATCGCGGTGCCACCGTGCCGGATGAAGTGTTTGCCGCCATCAAAAAGAACGCGACGACCACCAAACTGGTCGGTGGCGGCAGCGGTCTGGAAAACTTCGATACGGCCATCCCGTTTCCGATCCCGGCCAGTGGCGTCGAGGTTATCTGGAACCACATCACCCGTTACCGGGGCGGCAGCGTCAAGCGTCTGGTTACCCAGGCCACGCCGCAGCCCAATGGCTCGTACAGCCTGGTGTATTTCTCCGATCAATTCGTGTTTCGCGACAAGATGAGGGATTTCGATCCGAAAAACCCGGGCAACATCCTGTTCTACTTCAAACAGGAGGTGACCGCCCCAGCACGTCTGGCGGGCGGTGTGCTGCTGGTGCATGAAACCCTGGATCAGGTCGCCGAACCGCGCTCGGCATGGCTGTATAACGCCGGTCAGCGCCGTGTAAGGCGCGCGCCGCAGGTTTCGTATGACGGGCCGGGCACCGCGTCGGATGGTCTGCGTACTTCCGACAACCTGGACATGTACAACGGCGCGCCTGATCGCTATGACTGGAAACTGATTGGCAAGCAGGAAATGTACATCGCCTCCAACAGCCACAAGCTGGACGATCCGACGCTCAAGTACGCTGACATCATCAAGGCTGGCCATATCAACCAGGACCTGACCCGCTATGAGCTGCGTCGCGTCTGGCACGTGACCGCCACCCTCAAGGAAGGTCAGCGTCATATCTACGCCAAACGTGACTTCTTCATCGACGAAGACACCTGGCAGGCCGCCGTTATCGACCACTATGACGGCCGTGGCCAGCTGTGGCGCGTTGCCGAGGCACACTCGGAAAACTACTACGACAAACAAGTGCCTTGGTACGCGATTGAAACCCTGTACGACCTGCAATCCGGTCGCTACGTGGCACTGGGCATGAAAAACGAAGAGAAGAGGGCGTATGAGTTCGGCTTCACTGCCGGCACCAGCGACTTCACCCCCAACGCGCTGCGTCAGGAAGGGGTTCGTTGATACCTGACCGATACACGCTGTAAATCAATGTCATGGCCATGTGCTTGAAAAGCCCCTTTAATGGGGCTTTTTCACGTAGAGGACATGGTCTTATAAGCTGTAGGAATTTTGTTACAGTCTTTTCCGTGATGACCTTTCAAAAGAGGCGATTTACCCGCTAGTCTCCGAACACCGCTATGCCGCGACAACGATTTTCACACGAGCCGGCCATGACTGATCTGTCCCGAATGCAAGGGTTCGCAGACAGCGCGATTCCTGCGTTGGAGGGGCGATTTTTTCGCCCGCCACTCCCTGAGGGTTACGTCCCTCGTTCCCGCCTGTGCCAACGCCTCGAGGACGGGCTGAGCTGCAGGCTGCTGCTGGTATGCGCCCCGGCCGGGTTTGGCAAGAGTTCGCTGGCCGTCGAGTTCTGTCAGGGCTTGCCGGACAAATGGCAGAACGTATGGCTGGGGCTGAGCGCGCGGGACAGCGACCCGGGTCGTTTTCTGGAGCGTTTGCTGGGCAGCCTGCAGCAGTTTTTCCCGCAACTGGGCACGCAGGCAATGAGCCTGCTGAAAATGCGTCAGCGCCATCAGCCGTTCGCGTTCGAGGAATGGCTCGACGGTCTGCTCGACGAACTGGCCATGCACCTGATGCTGAGCAAACCGCTGCTGTTGGTGCTGGATGATTATCATCTGGCCCAAGGCCCGGTGCTTGACCGCTGCCTGCAGTTTTTTCTCAATCATTTGCCGGTTGGGCTGGTGGTCATGGTGACCAGCCGACAGCGCCCGGACTGGCACCTGGCACGCCTGCGTCTGACGCGCCAGTTGCTGGAAATCAACGAGCAGGATCTGCGCCTGACGCACGCGGAATCAATGGCAGTGCTGGACCGCCATAGCAGCTCGCTCGACAGTGAGGTGCTGCAAAACCTGATTCAGCGTAGCGAAGGCTGGGTGGCCGGGTTGCGATTCTGGTTGCTGGCAGCGTCTGAAGCGGGTGATGAAAGTGCTTTGTCGCAGGCGCTGCGCGGCAGTGAGGTGCTGATTCGCGAGTACCTGCTTGAAGAGGTGATCGACTGCCTGCCGGCCGATGTTCAGGCGTTTCTTTATGACACTGCGTGTCTTGAGCGTTTTTGCGTCGGGCTGTGCGACGCCGCGCGGGACAGTCATGACAGCGTCGAGATGATCCGTTATCTACAGGCGCATCAGGTCTTTTTGGTGCCGCTGGACGAGCAGGGCCACTGGTTTCGCTATCATCATCTGTTTTCCGATCTGTTGCGCGCGCGTCAGGCTGGCGGCGCGCAACCGACCCGGCTGCACCTTAACGCCTGTCGCTGGTTCAGCACTCAGGGCCAGCTGGATGAAGCGGTGGAACAGGCATTGCGCGCCGGGCATCTGGATGTGGCCGCCAATCTGGTGCAGAGCCTCTCTGAAGAGCAATTGCTGGCCGAGCAGAATGTCGGCATGTTGCTGCGCTGGAAGATGGACTTGCCGGATGATCTGTTGACCAGCACGCCACGCTTGATTGTGCTCTACGCCTGGGCGCTGGGGCTGGCCTGCCAACTGGACGCCGCCGAGGAACTGGCCAATCAATTGAGCCGGTTCCTGCCAGCGCCCTCGGCGACTGCGCAAAAATCCATGCTTGCCCAGTGGCTGGCGCTCAGCGGCATCATCGCGCGTGGCCGTGGAAACAGTGAAAAGACCGAACGCTATTGCACTGAAGCCCTGCTGACCTTGCCGGAAAAACGCTATGGCCAACGGCTTGTCTGCCTGTCGACGCTGGCCAACCTTGCGGTTGCCAATGGTGATCTGTGGCGCGCCCGCGTGTTGAATCGTGATGCGCTTGAGCTGGCACAGCGGGTTGCCAATCCACTGTTCGAAGCGCTGGCGCATTACGATCGCGCCAGGGTCTTGCAGGCTCGAGGCGAAATTCTGCGTGCGCTTGATGAGGTACGACGAGGGCAGCAGCGCCTCAAAGGGTTGTCCACCGTGCGCTTGTACGCAGTTCGCGCGCGCCTGACGCTGTATGAAGGCTATTTGCTGACCCTGCGCCTGCAAGTGGACCAAGGGCGGGTTTTATTGCTGGCCGGGCTGGCCGAAGCGCGCGCCTGTCGCGACATCAGTGTGCTGATCGGCCACTGCGTGATAGCCACCATGGAGGGCTGCGCCGGTCGGTTTGCCGAAGCTTTCGCCGAACTCGCCGAGGTCGAACGTTTGATGCACATCTGGGATGTGCCCCCGATCTACTATCTGGCGATGGTGACTCTGGTGAAATGCGAATTGTGGTTGCTGCAAGGGCGCATGGACCTCGCCGAAGCCTGGTTGTTGCGCCTGACTCAGGCCTACAACGGTGAGCCGGGCGCTGCGGCCCCCGAGTGTCATCCGCAACTGCCACAACACATCGAATTGCAGCGTGCGGTGCTGGATCGACTGCAGGGTGATGATGTTGCCAGCGAGCAACGTTTGCAGGCGCTGGAGCGGCATGCCCGGGAGGTGGGCGCGCCACTGCTCGGGCTTATCGCGATGACTCAGCAGATAGGTCTGCTGCTGAGCCAGACGCGTCGCGACGAAGCGCGAGAGCTGCTGCTGCGCAGCCTGCAGTCAGCGGCCGGAGGGGCTCTTATTCCCTTCAAAACGCTGCTGGGCGAGCATTCCCAGTGGCTGCATGAGCAACTGCTGCAACTGCCGTCCTGCAAGGTTCGCGAGGCCTTGCTGGAAGAACTCCCGGCCTCCTGCACGCCGACACTCGAACCTGCGCATGGCAGCGACTGCCTGAGTGTGCGTGAGCTGGGCGTACTGCAACTGATTGCGCAGGGCTGTTCCAACCAGGAGATCAGCGAGCAACTGTTCATTTCCCTGCACACCGTCAAGACTCACGCCAGCCACATCAACAGCAAACTGGGCGTCGAGCGGCGTACCCAGGCGGTGGCGAGGGCAAAGGTACTGGGCTTGCTGGGTTAGCCAGCAGGGCGACTCATCAACTGATCAGGCCGGGCTGCCCGCCCACAGCGTATCAACCTCTTCCAGCCCCCAGTCGGTCGGCGTTTCGATTTTGACGATCACGTCCGGGTCGGCAAAACTGCCCAGATCGATGATCTGCGCGGCGAACGTCTTGCCGGTCCGTGCCGACATGAAGACCTTCACCCTCGGTTTCAACAGCGACGCATCACTTTGCTCGACCACAACGCCGAGACGCCCGCTTTCCAGGCGCACCAGCGTACCGGTCGGGTATATGCCCACGGTCTTGACGAAGCTTTGAAACACCACATCATCAAAATGGCCTTTCCATGAAGCCATCTCGCGAATCGAATGGGCAACGCCCCAGCCCTTTTTGTAGGGGCGGTCGGAGGTAATGGCGTCATACACATCGCAGACTGCGCCCATGCGCGCAAATATGCTGATCTGGTCGCCTTTCAGGCCGTGGGGATAGCCCGAGCCGTCGACCTTCTCATGGTGGTGCAAGCACACATCCATTACCGTCGCCGCAACGGGCTGATTTTCCTTGAGTATCTTCAGACCCAGTTCGGGGTGAGCCTTCATGATCTCGAATTCGTCATGGGTGAGGCGGCCCGGTTTATTGAGCACTTGCGGAGCAATCATCATTTTGCCGACATCGTGCATCAGCCCGGCCACACCCGCTTCGCGCACCTGATCATCAGGCAGGCCCATGCGTCTGGCGAGCGCAACCATCAGCGCGCAGACCGCCACCGAATGCATGTAGGTGTACTCGTCGGACGTTTTCAAGCGTGACAGGCTGATCAGCGCATGCGGGTGGCGCAGGATCGAACTGGAGATTTCTTCCACCAGCAACTGCACGTTGTCGACATCCATCGCCTGGCCCATGCGGGCTTCGGTAAACATGGCCATGACGGCGTTTCTGGCTCTACCGCAAATGGCCCGGGCGCGCAGGACTTCCTTGTCCAGACTGGCTGGTGCGGTGTCATTTATGGAGGGTGCTGGTGCTGTTTGGGGTGCCAGTACACGGCTTTTGCCGGTTTCGATCCAGACTTCCCGGGTGCCCGATTGCTGGATGCGCTTGAGCACCTCGACGTCAGCAAGCATGACTTCGACCAAGCCTATCCAGAATGGATCGTTGGTCCAGCGGCGACAGATTTTATGGATGTGCATGCCAAGGGCAAGCTCAGCGACAGGGATTTTTTTCAGCATGCTCAGTCACCCGGGTGTGTTGGCACGGCAGGCAACGGGCAAGCGAAGAAAGCAGACGGCCAACTGCCAGATGAGGCCAGCAGAGTGCAAGAGCTACCGATCGACATGATTTCACCTCGTTGACTGCAAGGATCATCCTGATCTCAAGGTGCCAGTATAGGGCGCTGCCTGCGAAAAAATCTTGTCTATTTGTTGTGTCAGCAACCCGTCAGGCAGCCCGCAGTGCCCTGTGCAAAACAGGCGCAGTGTAGATTTCCTGACGCGTTCAAGTGCTGAAAAGTATTTTCAGGCAGCCGGTGCCGCACCTGGCAAGTGATGATACTGACGGGCAAAGTACACCAAGGCGTCTGACTCACCCTGATCCCTTATATCCAGCACTTGGCAAAAGAGAATGTCATGTGTGCCGACGCTGACGGATTGGGTCACCTTGCAGTCGAGGGCCAGTTTGGCGCCGTTCAGTATCGGCGCACCCGTCACCCCGCTTTCCCACTGGCCACCGTCAAAACGCTCCTGCTGTGAGCGCTTGCCACCGAACAGGTTGGACAAGTCCTGCTGACCGTTGCCCAGTGTGTTGACGCATAACAGGCCGTTCTCGATGAAGGTTTCATACACCGAGGCGCTGCGATTGATACAAACCAGTAGCGTGGGAGGCTGATCGGTCACGCTGCAGACCGCTGTCGCAGTAAAACCGGCGCGGCCGCCGGGGCCATCGGTGGTGATGACGTTGACGGCTGCGGCGAGGCTGGACATTGCATCGCGAAACGCCAGCTGGCTGACCGGGTCAGCGGGGAGGGTGGCAAGGGCTTCAGAGTCGGCATGCATGGGATGAGTCCTTTCAGGTCTGTGCGTTGAGAAAGTCGAGCAGGGTGCGTTGGAAGGGCAATGGGTCGGTGATGTTCGAGGCGTGGCCGCCATATTCCAGCAGCACCAGCCTGGCGTTGGGCAGTGTCTCGGCCAGATGTTGCGATTGTTGCCAGGGCACCAGCATGTCGTCGCGGTTGGCAATCAGCAGGGTCGGCGTCTGGATACGAGCCAGACTGGCCTCCACGTCGAAGGTTTGCAGTGCATGAATACGTCGCAGCAGGTTGTCGGTGTCGGGAAAATGCGCCAGCGCATGGGCCTCGTCATCAGCCAGCCGGGCACCGTTGGCGGCGATCCAGTCTGCCGGGTACAGAAACAGTGCCTGCGCTTGCACGTAGGCGTCCGGCCCGCTGTTCAACAACAGTTTTTTGCGCACTGAAAAGCAGCGCGCGCTGTGTGGGTTGGGGCTGCTCCACGCATTGATCAGCACCTGACTTTGCAACAATTCGGGGCGCAACAGCGCAATCTCCAGGCCCACCAGCCCGCCCAGCGCATGGCCCATGAAATGGCAACGCTGGATATCGAGCGAGTCGAGCAGGGTCAGCAATTCCATGGCCATATGGCGGATCGAATAGTCTGCCGGCAAATCCGCAGGGCTGCGTCCAGTCCCTGCATGATCGTAGACCAGTACGTCATGGTCGCGGGTCAGCGCAGCCAGGTCATCTGCCCAGTAACGGCTGGATCCGCCCAACCCGGAACTGAGCACCAACAGGGGCGCATCGGCATGCTGACATCGATGAATTTCATGAAACATGCACGTTCTCCGGGTGGGCTTCAGGTCGGTTTTTAAGTCAGTGCTCAGCCGATGTGGGCGATGCTGGCGATCTCGATCAGGGCCTCGGGTTTCACCAGGCCGCACTGGATGCAGTAACGGGCCGGTTTCTCGCCCGCGAAGTATTCGGCGTACACCTCGTTGACCTTGGCGTAATCGGCCCAGTCGCGAATCATGATCATGTTGAAGGTGACATCGTCCATTGTCCCGCCAGCGGTTTCGACCACGCTTTTGATGGTTTCCAGCACATGACGGGTCTGGGCGGTCGCATCGCCGACGTGCACCACGTTGTTGTCCTTGTCGAACGGTAACGTGCCCGAAACGTAGAGCACGCCATCGGCCATGGAGCCCGGCACAAACGGAGCAATGGGCTTGGTGGTGCCAGCAGGAATAATCGCTTTCTTGGTCATGCGTATGTCCTCACGAGGGTTGCCCGACAGGGCTGAAGGTGGTGCAGAAGTCATCGACGCTGGAAACCCAGCCGAAGAAGGTTTCGATGTTGAATAGCGCAGCTTGCTGAGCGAATTCGGGGCCTGCCTGATGGGTTGCATCGGCCAGCACCACGCCGAAGTACTCCAGGTGGAAACCGTCACGCAGGGTGGATTCAACGCACACATTGGTGGCGATGCCGGTGAACACCAGGTTACGAATGCCGCGGCTGCGCAACACGCTGTCGAAGCTGGAATTGAAGAAGCCGCTGTAACGGATTTTCGGCACCACAATGTCGCCAGGCTGTGGCTTTAGTTCATCGACCAGTTGATAGTCCCATCCGCCTTTGGCCAGCAGTTGCCCTTCGAGCTCCGGGCGCTTGCGCATGGTTTTCAGTGCATTGGACTTATGCCAGTTCGGCGAGCCGGGCCCTCCCGCCTCGACATAGGCCGGGTCCCAGCCATTCTGGAAAAAGATCACCGGGATGCCTGCTGCACGCGCTGCGGCACAGGCCTTGTTGATATTGGCGATAACCGGCCCGGTGCTGCTGACATCGAACCCGGCAAGGTCCAGATAACCCCCCAGCGATGCGTAGGCGTTCTGCATGTCGACGACCACCAGCGCTGTTTCGCCGGGTTTCATGCGCAGCGGCTCGGGACGGGCGGGCAGCACACGGGCGGGTTGCCCGTCCGGCAGGTCGACGCCTGCGACAGTTGCCGAAGCATTCATCAGACCACCTCCTTGAGCTGCGCGATGTGCTTGCGACTGGTCATCAGCGGCTGGATTTTCTCGCCGAAATCCTCGACGCCTTTCACGAAGTCATCGAAGGTCAGCATCACGCCCTGAGTCCCCGGCACACTGGCGACTTCATCGAGCATTCGCGCCACGGTGGCCCAAGAGCCGACCAGCGTGCCCATGTTGATGTTGACCGCCGAGGTCGGGTCGGCCATCTGCCGCAGGTTCGAACCGGCGCTCTTATCCGCCGAGCCCTTCTCGCTCAACCAGGCGATGGCCTCTTCGTCGGCACCGTCCTTGATGTGCTCCCAGCGAGCCCTTGCCGCTTCATCAGTATCGTCGGCGATGATCATGAACAGCACGCAGGAGGTAACGTTGCGGCCGGTCTTTTCGTTGGCTTCGATCAGTTTCTGTGCGGTGGGCGCAAACGCAGTAGGGGTGTTCACGCCCTTGCCGAAGCAGAAGTTGTAATCGGCGTACTGTGCTGAGAAAGCCATGCCTGCTTCGCTTTGACCGGCGCAGATCAGCTTCATGTCAGCCTTTGGACGAGGGCTGACGCGGCAGTCCTGCATGCTGAAATGCTCGCCCTTGAAATCACTGCTGCCGGTGGCCCACAGGTCGCGCAGAACCTGGGCGTATTCAGCCAGGTATTCATAGCGGGTGTGGAAGAACTCATCGCCGGGCCACAGGCCCATCTGCTCGTATTCGGGTTTCTGCCAGCCGGTGACCAGGTTGATCCCGAAGCGGCCGTTGGAGATCGAATCGATGGTCGAGGCCATGCGTGCAGCAATGGCAGGTGGAATGGTCAGCGTGGCCACGGTGGCGAACAGCTGGATCTTGCTGGTCACTGCCGCCAGACCCGCCATCAGCGTGAAGGACTCCAGGTTGTGCTCCCAGAACTCTGTCTTGCCGCCGAAGCCGCGCAGTTTGATCATCGATAACGCAAAGTCGAAACCGTAGCCCTCGGCCGTCTGCACGATCTGTTTGTTCAGCTCGAAAGTCGGCATGTACTGCGGTGCGTTGCTGGAAATCAGCCAGCCGTTGTTGCCGATGGGGATGAAGATACCGATGTCCATATAAGGCCTCTCTGCGTTGGTCGATGCGTGCCAGAGCACTTGATTCATCTCTTAATTCGCCATTGCATTAAGCGGGCCATAAATTTTTATTGTTTTTATTCAATTGCTTACAAATAAAACTCATTTTTTGCAGACCATTTGGTCTGAATCAGAGCACTTGGTTTGTGCAGGGCGCACGCAGATGGGGCAGAGTCGACCGGCTGGGTAACCCATATCGACAAAACAGCTGCGCCCGTTAAGATGCCCGCTCATTTCGGCATCACTGGATGGATGTGCGTGAACAAGAAACCTCCTGTGACGGAGCCCGCGAGCAAGCGCGGACGCAAGGTCAAGCCCGAAACCGTGGTCAAGACCACTCGCGAGCCCAGCGCTACTTCCCTGAAGCGGCGCATGCGCCTGATGGAAGGCAAGCGCACGCTGATTCTCGATGCGGCGCTGGAGATATTTTCCCGCTATGGCGTGCACGGCAGCAGCCTGGATCAGGTCGCGAGCCTGGCGGATGTTTCCAAGACCAACCTGCTGTATTACTTCAGCAGCAAGGATGATCTGTACCTCAACGTACTGCGTCAGTTGCTTGAAGTCTGGCTAAGCCCGCTGGTGCATTTCACTGCCGACAAGGAGCCGGTGCAGGCTATCGGCGCCTACATCAAGGCCAAACTGGAAATGTCCCGTGATCACCCGGCCGAATCACGGCTGTTCTGTATGGAAGTGATGCAGGGCGCGCCACTGATTCAGGGCGAGTTGCAGCACCCGTTGCGCGACACGGTGCAGGCCAAGGTGGCAGTCATTCAGCACTGGATCGACAGCGGCCAGTTGGCCCCGATCAACCCGCACCATCTGATTTTTACCCTGTGGGCGACCACTCAGCATTACGCCGATTTCCGCACTCAGGTCGAGGCCGTGACCGGCAAGACGCTGGACGACCCGGTGTTTTTCGAAGAAGTGCTGGCGAGCCTGCGCAGCATGATCCTGGACGGCATCCTGCCGCGTACTGCCTGAAAAATTGCGCGGGCCCCGACACGCGCACCCTGGACGCGCAGTGAATGCAGGTCATGCACAAACCAAGTGCTCTGATTCAGACCATTTGATCTGTTCTGCGCGGTGAAATCGAGTCAGGCCGTTGTTCCATAGCGTTTTCCCGGTAGTGGCATGGATGCTGCTACGGCCTGAGAGTCGGCCACGTGCTGCCCTCATCGGCCATTACCCTCAGGAAAACGTCTATGTACAAGAAACTGTTGCCCGGGACATTGTGTGCGGCTGTAGCGTTCGGGGCCGCTGGCTTCGCTCAGGCCGAGGGCTTGACCCTGAAGGGACCTGCGAAAATCGCCATGGTCTACATCAGCCCGCGCAATGATGGCGGCTGGACTCAGGCATTCGATGAGGCGCGCGTGAAGCTTGAGAAGGATCTGGACACAAAAATCCAGTTCGTGGAAAGCGTGCCCGAGAACGCCGCTGCCATTACCCCCGTGGTCGACCGACTCATCGCACGCGGTGCCAACATCATCGTCGGCACTGCATTCGGTTACTCAGACACCTTCCTTGCGCTGGCCAAAAAATACCCTGATGTCGCGTTCCTGAACGGCTCGGGCACCACCAACGCGGCCAACCTCGAATCGTTTTATGGCCGTACCTACGAGAGCCAGTACCTGTGCGGCATGGCCGCTGGTGCTGCGTCGAAAACCGGCAAGCTGGGCTTCGTCGCCGCCAACCCGTTCGGCCAGGTCAACTGGACCATCAACGCCTACGAACTGGGTGCCCGGCAGATCAATCCGAAAGCCACCGTCACTGTGGTTTATACCGGCGCCTGGAATGACCCGGTCAAGGAGCGCGCGGCAACCATGGCATTGATCGACAACGGCGTCGATGTGGTCGGCCAGCACGTCGACAGCCCGACACCGCAGATCGTCGCTCAGGAGCGCGGCATTCATGGCACCGGCCACCATCGGGATCTGAGCGAGTTTGCCCCCAAGGCAACCGTCTGTTCCTCGTTGTGGGTCTGGGACCGCTTCCTGGGGCCAGAGCTCAAAAAGGTCATCGCGGGCAACTGGACCCCGCCCGCCAACGGTGCACTGCTGTCGATGCAGCAGGGCGGCACCGATATCACGCTGAGCAAAGACCCGATCATTTCGGAAGACAATCGCAAGAAGATCATGGCCGAGCGTGACGAACTGCTGGCAGGCAGGAAAATCATCTACAGCGGACCGCTGGCGGACCGTGACGGCAAGGAGCGGGTTGCGGCCGGTCAGCAATTGTCTGACCCGGATCTGTGGAAGATGGACTGGTTTGTCGAAGGCGTGAAGACTCAGCAATGAGTCAGGTCAACGCGCTGCAACTCACCGGCATCAGTAAATCGTTCGATGGCTTCAAGGCGCTGATCGATGCCGATTTCACCGCCTGTTGGGGCGAAGTGCATGCGTTGCTGGGCGAGAACGGTGCAGGCAAGTCATCGCTGATGAACATTGCAGCCGGGCTGTACGCACCGGAAACCGGCACGCTGCTGCTGGACGACAACCCGGTTCGGCTTCAGGGGCCCAGGGACGCCAGCCGTTACCGGATTGGCATGGTTCACCAGCACTTCAAGCTGGTGAAGCCCTTTACAGTGGCGCAGAACATTCTGTTGGCACTGCCCGAGCAACCGGGCGAAGGCAGCTATCGAAAGCGTCTGCGTGCGCTGGAGCAAGAGATTGTCAGCAAGGCGGACGAACTGGGGTTTGCGATTGACCCGGCCCGGACCGTCGACAGCCTGTCGGTCGCCGAGCAGCAGCGCGTCGAGATCCTCAAGGTGCTGCTGGCCGGTGCGCGCATTCTGATCCTTGATGAGCCGACCGCAGTCCTGACCGATCAGGAGGCCGAACGTTTGCTGCTGACCGTTCAGGCCTTTGCGCGGCAGGGCGCTGCGGTGATTCTGGTGACGCACAAGATGGCCGACGTCAAACGCTATGCCGACCGCGTGACCGTGATGCGCGGCGGGCGCACCGTGCAGACTGTTGACCCGCAGAAGGTGAGTGTCGAGCAACTGGTGCAACTGACCGTGGGCGAGTCGGTGCCGGTCGCAGAACATCATTGCGCAACGCCTGGTGAGGTGCGTTTACAGGTACGCGATTTGCGCAGCGTCGGCAGCGGCGCACTCAACGGCGTGAACATGACCCTGCACGCCGGGCAGATCTACGGTATTGCGGGCGTTGGCGGCAATGGTCAGGCCGAACTGGCCAACGCATTGATGGGGCTGCCGCAGGCCACCGAGGGCGAAATCCACATGGCCTCTTTTGGCGACCTGCGCAGTGCGTCAGCTGATCAGCGTCGGCAACTGCGCATCGCTTCCATCCCGGCGGACCGCTACGGCGCGGCGCTGGCCGGGTCGCTGTCGGTGGCCGAGAACTTCGGCATCGGCAACATCCATAGCGGGCAATACGGTTCTTTCTGGCGTCTGGGTTACAAGCGCCTGAAGCAGGACGCGCAACGCGCGGTGGCGGACTTCGATGTGCAGGGCGTGCGCTCTCTCGACCAGAAAGCTGCACTGCTGTCGGGCGGCAACGCACAGAAACTGGTGATCGCCCGTGAATTCAGCCGCGACCCGCAATTGGTGCTGGTGCATAGCCCGAGCCGTGGCCTGGACGTGCGTGCCACACAGGCGGTGCATGCCCGCCTGCGCGCGGCACGCGATGCAGGCGCTGCGGTGCTGGTGATCAGCGAAGACCTGGACGAAGTATTGAGCCTGGCTGACCGTATCGGCGTAATGAACGGCGGGCGTGTCGTCGCCGAGTTCGATTACCCCGCTGACCGTCAGGCTATCGGCAAAGCGATGGTGAGCCATGAGTGACACAACTGCATTGCAACAGACTGCTCCGGCACGCCAACCGTTGCTTTCGCGCCGCTACACGCTGGAACTTCGTCAGCAGACTGGCTGGCCCTTGCAGGCGCTGATCATAGCCCTGGCGTTGCTGGTCGGCCTGGCGATCTGTACTACTATCCTGATTCTTGCCGGGGTGCCTGCTGACGAGTTGCTCAACGAATTCGTCGTTCAAACGGTGTTCGATGCCCAAAACTTCAAGGCTGTGCTGTTTCAGGCGTCGCCGATGATTATGGTCGGCCTGGCCGGGTGCATGGCGTTTCGTGCGCGCTTCTGGAACCTGGGGCTGGAGGGCCAGATGATCTGGGGAGCGATTGGTGCCACGGCGATTTCGCTGTTCCAGGTGGGGCCGGAAGTTCTGCGCCTGCCGCTAATGATGGCGGCGGCTGTGATCTGCGGGTTGCTGTGGAGCCTGGGGCCGGTACTGTTGAAGCTAAAGTGGCAGGTCAACGAGATCATCTCGACCCTGATGCTCAATTACATCGCCGCCAACTTCCTTCTGCATCTGGTTTATGGCAGTTGGAAGGACCCGCGAGACAACTTTCCCTACTCGCCTGCGTTTCAAAGCTTTGAGCGTTTGCCTGATCTGTTTGCGGGGTATAACGCAGCGATCCCCCTGGCGCTGTTGGTCACCGGCCTGACTCTGTGGTTTGTCGGCGTCTCGCGGGCCGGGCTGTACCTGCGCTTCGTCGATGCCAACCCGAAGGTCGCCGGGGCTGTGGGTGTGCCGGTGCGCAAGATGATTATCGGCACTGTGCTGCTTTCAGGTGCACTGGCAGGGCTCGCAGGTTTCGTTGTGACGTCCGGGCAGGAAGGGCGCCTTACCCAGTCGTTCTATCAGGGCTACGGTTTTTCCGGGATTCTCATCGCCTTTCTGGCCCGCAATAACCCAGTGGCCGCTACCGTGGTCGCGCTGCTGATCGCCATGCTGTTCGTGGCCGGGCGCAACCTGCAGGTGTTCTATCAGATTCCGTTTTCGATGGTGCAACTGATCCAGGCAATCCTGGTGATCTGCGTCGCGTCGTCGGACTTTTTCATCCGCCATCGCCTGCGGCGCATTCAGGCAGGAGAATGTTGATGGAGCTTATTTCCCACTGGTTGGGCAGCGCACCGGATTTCGCCGTGCCGTTTGCGCTGGCCGCACTGGGCCTGATTCTCATCGAGCGCAGCGGTGTACTGGCGCTGGGCGTCGAGGGGCTGATGCTGGTCGGCGCGTTGGCGGGCATCGGTATGCAGTTGAGCCTGGGCTCGCCTGGTCTTTCGCTGCTGGCGTCGATGGTGGCGGCAGGCCTGGTTTCGTTGCTGTTTGCGCTGATGGTGTTGGTGCTGCGGATCAATCAGGTGATTGCCGGCCTGGCGCTGGTGTTCTTCTGTCAGGGTTTGACCGGTCTGCTGGGTACGCTGCTTGGCTGGACCAACCGGCCAGTCTGCGGCTTGCAGGCGTTGGAACTATGGCCTTTGTCCGAGCTGCCGGTGGTAGGCAGGGTGTTTGTTCAGAACCCACTGGTGTATTTGACCGTGGTGATTTTCATTGCGGTGGTCTGGCTGCTTGACCGCTCCCGAACCGGGCTGCGTTTGCGGGCGGTTGGCGAGAACCCGCAGGCCGCCGATGCCGCAGGCATTTCTGTATTGGGTTACCGCCTGGCGGCAATTGTCGCCGGTTCTGCATTGATGGGGCTGGCGGGCGGCTTCATTGCCGTACTCAGTACCAAGATGTGGATCGCGGACATGACAGGCGGACGCGGCTGGATTGCGGTTTCGCTGGTGATCTTCGCGCGCTGGTCGCCCTGGCGTGCGTTGGCCGGTGCTTTGCTGTTCGGTGGCATCGAGGCGCTGATTCCGCAATTGGCGGCCACGGGGGTGCGCCTGCCTCAGTATTTCGTCTTGATGACGCCCTACGCGGTCACGTTGTTGGTGATGGTCTGGGTGGCAAGCGGCAAGCGTCAATCCAGCAGTCAGCCGGGTGCGTTGGGCGAGCCTTATATTCGTGAGGAACGACGCTGAGCAAAACACGTCAAGCGCCGTAATACGGGCGGTTCAGCAGGGGTTAAGGAATTTTTGACAGCTGGCATGCTCTAATCCGGTTACCAGCGTTCGTCAAAACCAGGAGCTCCTGAATGTTTACCTCGCGTCGTTTGATCATTGTTGCCACCGCCGTAGCCATGCTGTCGGGCTGTGCAACATCCAATCCCTATGACAATCAAGGCCAGGCGCAAAGCTCCGGTGGCATGAGCAAAACAGCCAAGTACGGCGGACTCGGCGCATTGGCCGGTGCAGTAGCAGGTGCCGCCATCGACCACAATCATCGTGGCAAGGGCGCATTGATTGGTGCTGCCGTTGCGGGCGCTGCATCGGCGGGGTATGGCTATTACGCAGACAAGCAGGAAGCAGCATTGCGCGCGAGCATGGCCAATACTGGCGTCGAGGTGCAGCGTCAGGGTGACCAGATCAAACTGATCATGCCGGGTAACATAACGTTCGCAACGGACTCTTCGGCAATCGCCAGCAGCTTCTATTCGCCGCTCAACAACCTGGCGAATTCACTCAAGCAGTTCAACCAGAACAACATTGAAATCGTCGGTTACACCGACAGCACCGGCAGCCGCCAGCACAACATGGACCTGTCGCAGCAGCGCGCACAAAGCGTTGCGACGTACCTGACTTCGCAGGGCGTTGATCAATCGCACCTGTCAGTGCGCGGCGCGGGCCCCGACCAACCGATTGCCAGCAACGCCGATGTCAATGGCCGCGCCCAGAACCGCCGTGTCGAGGTAAACCTCAAGCCGATTCCGGGTCAGCAGTACTGATCAACAACGTTGCGTTGGCACGATATTGGTTTCTCGTTCCTTACGCTCCAGTGAACTGCAGTTCGCAATGCTCTGCGTCGCAAGAGGACGCAGAGCGTCCTGAAAGGCATGCCGACGCGGAGCGTCGCACGATAGGGATATTATCGTGCCTCACGCTCGCGGCTGTGCTGGATACTGCTCATGCAAGCTGTCCAGCAGCCGGTCTTTCTGTTCCCATAGCGCATTGATCCACTGCTGGAATTCCAGGCGGTACTCGCCGTCCTGGTCGTAGTTCCTGCCGAGAAACTGCTGCGGGATTTTGATCTCTTCGAAGTGGGCAACCACTTCCCTCACATTGCCGCACAACAGGTCCCAGTAGCCGGGTTGCCCGCCCGGGTAGTGGATGGTCACGTTGATGATCGACTCCAGCTGTTCGCCCATCGCATCGAGCACGAAGGCAATGCCGCCAGCCTTGGGTTTGAGCAAGTGGCGGAAGGGCGAGTTCTGCTGCGCGTGCTTACCGGCGGTGAAGCGCGTGCCTTCTGCGAAGTTGAAGATGCCCACCGGGTTGTGACGAAACTTCGCGCAGGTGCGGCGGGTGGTTTCCAGGTCCTTGCCTTTCTTTTCCGGGTGTTTCGCAAGGTACGCCTTGGAGTAACGCTTCATGAACGGAAAACCCAACGCCCACCACGCCAGACCGATGATCGGGACCCAGATCAACTCCTGCTTGAGGAAGAATTTCAACGGACGAATGCGCCGGTTGAGCACGTATTGCAAGACCATGATGTCGACCCAGCTCTGGTGATTGCTGGTGACCAGATACGAGTGTTTGTAATCGAGCCCTTCCAGCCCGCTCAGGTGCCAGCGGGTGTGGCAGAGCAGCTTGATCCAGGCATTGTTGTTGCCGATCCAGGTTTCATGGATGTGGCTCATCAGCCAGTCGGTAAAGCGCTGTGCCGCAGAGAAAGGCAGGCAGATCTTGAGGATCGTGACCGCGAACAGCACCGTGCAACAGACGATGGTGTTCAGCGCCAATAACAGCGATGCGATGACGCCGCGCAACGGGGCAGGCAGGAAATCCATGAAGGAGATGGCTCCGGAAGTTGTCGGAAGCCGCAGATGGGGCTGCGGCATCATGAGTAGGTATCAGGACAGCGTGTCGGCCTGTATCGCCGTCAGTGCGATGGTATAGACGATGTCATCCACCTGTGCGCCACGTGGCAGGTCGTTCACCGGCTTGCGCAGGCCTTGCAGCATCGGGCCAAGGCTTACACAGTCGGCACTGCGTTGCACCGCCTTGTAGGTGGTATTGCCAGTATTGAGGTCCGGGAACACGAACACGTTGGCACGTCCTGCCACCGGGCTGTCCGGAGCCAGCTGTCGGGCGACATGTTCGTTGGCGGCCGCATCATACTGCAGCGGCCCGTCGATCAATAGATCGCGCCGGGTTTCTCGTGCCAGTTGCGTTGCTTCGCGGACCTTCTCCACTTCTTCGCCGCTGGCCGAGTTGCCGCTGGAATAGCTGATCATCGCTACCCGTGGCGAAATGCCGAACGCAGTGGCTGAGTCGGCGCTTTGCAAGGCGATCTCGGACAGCTCGCTGGCACTCGGATGCGGGTTCATGATGCAGTCGCCGTACATCAGCACCTGCTCGGGGAACAGCATGAAAAATACCGAAGACACCAGCGTGCAGCCCGGCGCGGTCTTGATCAGTTGCAGGGCCGGCCGGATGGTGTTGGCGGTGGAGTGAATGACGCCTGATACCAGCCCGTCGACTTCGTCCAGCGCCAGCATTACGGTGCCGATGACCACCGGGTCTTCGAGCTGTTGCTCGGCCATGGGCGCGTTCAGGCTTTTGTTTTTGCGCAGTTCCACCATCGGCGCAACGTAGCGCTCGCGAATCAGCTCCGGGTCAAGAATCTCCAGCCCCGGTGGCAGCTCGATACCGTGTGCCTGAGCCACGGCCTGCACTTCCTCGGGCCTGGCCAGTAACACACAGCGGGCGATACCGCGCGCCTGGCAGATGGCCGCCGCCTGAATGGTCAGCGGTTCGTTGCCTTCGGGCAGGACAATACGCTTGTTGGCTGCCTGCGCTCGCTGGATCAGTTGATAGCGAAACACGGCAGGCGACAGGCGCAGCTCGCGGGGTGTTCCGCAGCGCTGGTGCAGCCAGCCGGCGTCCAGATGGCCGGCCACGAAATCGGTGATGTTTTCCGCGCGCTCGCGGTCATCGATGGGTATTTCCTTGTTTAACTGATTGAGCCGGTTTGCCGTGTCATAGGAACCGCTGCTGACCGACAGCACAGGCAGACCGGCCTGGAATGCACCTCGGCACAGTTCCATGATGCGAGGGTCGGGCACGGTATCGCTGGTCAGCAACAGGCCCGCCAGCGGTACGCCATTTATTGCCGCCAGGCTCACTGCCAGAATGATGTCGTCACGGTCGCCCGGCGTCACGACCAGCACGCCCGGCTTGAGCAGTGGAACGGTATTGAGCACCGTTCGGGCACAGATAATGATTCTGGACATGCGCCGCTGATCGTAATCGCCTGCGTTGAGTACCTGCGCGCCTAGCAATTCGGCCACATCACGAGTGCGCGGGGCATTGAGTTCAGCACGATAGGGAATGCAGCCCAGCAGTCGGAAATCGCCACTGCGCAGCAGTGGAGAGTGCTCTTTCAGGCGAGAGGAGAAGACTTCCATGCTCTCTTCGGTGCGCACCTTGTTGAGTATCACGCCCAGCACCTTCGGGTCCTTGGGGCCACCAAACAGCTGGGCCTGCAATTCGACCCTGCCCGACAGCTCGGCAAGCACTTCGTTTTCCGGGGCAGAGACCAGAATGACGTCAGCATCCAGGCTCTTGGCCAGGTGCAGATTGACCCGCGCGGCATAGCTCGCGCTGCGGGTCGGGACCATGCCTTCGACCACCAGCACGTCCTTGCCGACAGCTGCCTGTTGATAAAGATTGATGATCTCTTCGAGCAGTTCATCCAGTTGACCATCGCCGAGCATGCGCTCGACATGCGCCAGCCCCAGAGGCTTGGGCGGCTTCAGGCCGTGGGTGCGGGCCATCAGTTCAGTCGAGCGCTCGGGGCCCAGATCGCCGGGGTGCGGCTGGGCAATCGGTTTGAAAAAACCTACTTTCAAGCCTGCGCGCTCCAGTGTGCGCACCAGGCCCAGGCTGATAGAGGTCAACCCCACGCCGAAGTCAGTGGGGGCGATAAAAAAAGTCTGCATACTGGCTTCTCGATTGAGCAGTGCAAGGGTCGCAGCACATAGGGAACAGCTGCTGACCAAAAAAGTCCGGAAATCGTCTAACGCGATTTCTCTGCGGCAAGACTATCGTTATCTGCGGCGTTAGCACACCAGCCGCAGCGAAAGGCCTGACCTGTCATCTGTTGGCGTTTTATCGGGTCAAGAACCCAGGCTCGCGACTGCCATGGCGGCTGATGGCGCAGGTGCTGAGTGTGGCCGCAGGACAGCACGGCAATCCAGTGCCCTTCTTGATCCTGTTGCAAGTTGATAACAGTTGAACCTTCCATTCTGGGCCGTTTGTCAGAGTTGCGTTCGCTTTCGGGCGATTGCTTGGTTAAACTTGCTCGTTCTTCAATCTTAAGCAAAAGGTCTTGTCCCCATGCCGATCGCCGCCAATAAGGCTGTCTCCATTGACTATACCCTGACCAACGACGCTGGTGAGGTCATCGACAGCTCTGCCGGTGGTGCGCCGCTGGTTTACCTGCAAGGTGCAGGCAACATCATCCCGGGCCTGGAAAAGGCGCTGGAAGGCAAGGACGTCGGTGACGAGCTGAAGGTAGCCGTCGAGCCGGAAGATGCCTATGGTGAATACTCCGCCGAACTGGTCAGCACCCTGAGCGCCAGCATGTTCGAAGGTGTCGACAAACTCGAAGTCGGCATGCAGTTCCACGCATCCGGTCCGGACGGCGGCATGCAGATCGTGACCATCCGCGATCTGGACGGCGATGACGTCACTGTTGACGGCAACCACCCGCTCGCGGGCCAGCGCCTGAACTTCGACGTAAAGGTTGTGGCTATCCGCGACGCCAGTGAAGAAGAAATGGCTCACGGCCATGTTCACGGTGAAGGCGGTCATCAACACTGATTTGTGCTGCTAAGCTCAGGTCACTGAAAAGGCGCCCTGGCTGTTCTGCGATGACGACTTTCGTTACGCGTGCGGTCACGGTGCCTTTTTTCAGGTTGTGGCTTTGGGTTACTTGTTTCAAAAGGGGTTCTCATGAGTGCTTTTCACGACATCAAATTGAAAGCGCTGGGTGGTCAGGAACTGCCGATGGCGGGTTTCAAGAACAAAGTGGTTCTGGTGGTCAACGTCGCGTCCAAATGCGGGCTGACACCGCAATACGCAGCACTTGAAAACCTCTATCAGCAATACAAGGACAAGGGCCTGGAGATTCTCGGGCTGCCGTGCAACCAGTTTGCCGGGCAGGAACCGGGTAGCGAAAAAGAGATCGCCGAATTTTGCGAACTCAATTACGGCGTGACCTTTACGCTGGGTGAAAAACTCGACGTCAATGGCCCTGACCGGCATTCGCTTTATCGCCTGCTGGCTGGCGAAGGCGCCGAGTTTCCCGGGGATATCACCTGGAATTTCGAAAAGTTTCTGGTCGGCAAGAACGGTGGCGTGAGCGCGCGTTTCTCTCCGCGTACTGCACCGGATGATCCCGCAGTGATTCAGGCCATTGAAAAGGCCTTGGCACAAAGCTGATCACCTCGTCGAGGTAGCACCGGGTTAGCGTGTGCTTGCCCGGCTGTCTTGCGCCTTGGCGGCTTTTGCACTCAAATCAGCCAAATCAATAGTACTGGGCCAGCGCTGATGCCCAGCGATATTCTGCGCGCCTGATCCGGCGCTTGTCGCCGTAGTGCAATCGACCATTTTTCCGGAGTTTCGCATGTCGGTAGAAGCCTTGTTTACGCCTTTCCGTCTGGGCAGCCTGGAATTGTCGTCGCGGGTGGTGATGGCACCCATGACCCGTTCGTTCTCGCCGGGACATGTCCCCAACTCAAAGGTGATCGAGTACTACCGGCGTCGGGCGGCGGCAGGTGTCGGGCTGATTATCACCGAAGGAACGACGGTCAACCACAAGGCTTCCAACGGCTACCCGAACGTTCCGCAGTTTTTTGGTGATGCGCCACTGGCGGGCTGGCGCAAGGTTGTTGAGGCGGTGCACGCAGAGGGTGGCAAGATCGTCCCGCAACTCTGGCACGTAGGTGCGGTTCGTCGTCCCGGTACCGAGCCGGACGGTAGCGTGCCTGCCTATGGGCCGATGGAGAAGGTCAAGGACGGTCAAGTGCTGGTGCATGGCATGAGCAAACAGGACATTGATGATGTTGTGGCCGCTTTTGCTCAGGCTGCTGTCGATGCCAAGGCGATTGGCATGGACGGTGTCGAAATTCATGGGGCCCACGGTTATCTGATTGATCAGTTCTTCTGGGAGGGCAGCAATCAGCGCAGTGACGAGTACGGTGGCAGCCTGGCCAACCGTTCGCGGTTTGCCATCGAGCTGATCAAGGCAGTGCGCGTCGCGGTAGGGGCGGACTATCCGATCATCTTCCGTTTCTCACAATGGAAACAGCAGGATTACACCGCACGTCTGGTGCAGACGCCCGAGGCGCTGGGCGAATTCCTGCAACCGTTGGCTGACGCCGGAGTGGATATCTTCCATTGCTCTACGCGTCGTTTCTGGGAACCCGAGTTTGAAGGCTCTGACCTGAACCTCGCAGGCTGGACGCGCAAACTGACCGGCAAACCGACCATTACCGTCGGCAGTGTCGGGCTGGACGGTGAGTTTCTGCAGTTCATGGTCAACACCGATAAGGTCGCACAGCCGGCCAGCCTGGAAAATCTGCTGAAGCGGCTGGGCAACGACGAGTTTGATCTGGTTGCGGTGGGACGTGCCTTGCTGGTCGACCCGGACTGGGCATTGAAAGTGCGTGAGGGACGCGAGCATGACATCCTGCCATTCAGTCGAGAGGCACTGACGACACTGGTCTGATCTTCTTGGTAGCCACCTGCCTGGTCTCTTTGGTATTTACAGGTTTTTCGCCCGGGCAGGCCTCACGCAATTGTCGTTCGAACTGATCGATGATCGTCGTCCAGCCCTGGCGACTGGCGTGTTGACGGGCATTGAGGCGCACCCGGCGCAACGTTTCGCTGTCTTCCAGCAACCAGCGTGCTGCGTCGATGAACGCCGCCTCGTCACCCGGCATGGCCAAGGCCCCATTGTGGCCATGACGAATATGCTGCCCGGCAGCGGCTTCGTCGTAAGCAACCACACCCAGCCCTGAGGCCAGCGCTTCAAGGACCACGTTGCCGAACGTTTCGGTCAGGCTGGGGAACAGAAACATATCTGCCGAGGCATAGTGCATGGCCAGCACTTCACCGCGTTGAGTGCCGCAGAAGATCGCATCCGGAATCTGCTGCTCAAGCTGCTGGCGCTGAGGCCCATCGCCGACAACAATCAGTTTGATATTACGTTGCGGGTAACTGTCCTTGAGCGTTTCGAAGCTGGCTTTGAGCAGGCCCAGGTTTTTCTCGGGTGCCAGGCGGCCGACGTGTATGACGCCGATATCACCCGCTTGCAGGCCCCAGCTTTCGCGCAGAGCCTGCGAACGCCTGGACGGGTTGAACATCTGGCTGTCCACGCCGCGAGACAACAACTCGATTCTTTCAAAGCCGCGCCGCTCCAGTTCCATCTTCTGGCTGATGCTCGGCACCAGCGTCATGCGCGAGCGATTGTGGAACCAGCGCAGGTAGTGTGTCAGCAGCCGGGTGATAAAACCCATGCCGTATTGCTGCGTGTACTGTGGAAAGTTGGTGTGAAAGCCGCTGATCACCGCTATACCCAGACGCCGTGCTGCCCGTAGCGCCGACAGCCCCAGCGGACCTTCAGTGGCGATGTACAACACATCCGGTCGACGCCGCTGCCAGCGGCGCAGCAGTTTGTGCATCGAAGACTGGCCCCATTGCAACCCTGGATAGCCCGGTATCGGCCAGCCCCGGCACAGCAACAGGTCTTCTGCGGCACCTGCATGGGTCTCGTCATTCTGGCGCGGCCGAACCAGCTCGACCCGGTGCCCGCGCAACCGCAACCCTTCACAAAGACGCCCCAGGGTATTGGCAACGCCGTTGATCTCGGGAATGAAGGTTTCAGTAATCAGGGTGACGTTAAGAATTTTGCTCATGGGAGCAGTTTCGGCTGGTTACATTTCGGTTATGTGGCGGTTGTGTGAACTTCAAGTGGCTTCACATCAACCGCCTCGATTCATCTCAATAGGTGATTCTGAGGGTCTGCTATTCGCTCCATGGCCGCAGGTCTCGGCAGAAATCCCTTTTCGTCGACCACAGATCTGCGCTGCTCAAGGCTCATGTTGTCCAAAAAAAAGTTCGAGCGGGGCTGGATATGTTTGCCTAGAGTGGCAGGTTCGTCCGCTGTAAGGTCTTCGACCCTCTGGCTCAATATCTGAGCAAACCTGCCTGATCGCGATTGCGGGAGTGTTTCGAGACCGGCAGGCCGGTTGGTGTTAATGGGTTTGACTGTTGCGGTGTTTACGATGTTTTCCATTGCTCTATGGCTCCTGTTGTCTAGACGCAACAGAGCAAGCGCAATGCCAATATTGATATATTAGTTTGGTCCTACACGCTTGAGCCGAGTGGGCAGGGTGTTAATTTTTTTGGCCTACAGAGACGGCCTACATGAAATTTTTTGAAACGCTGGCAACGTTTGTTCTTTAGCGGCAACCGCTTGCCGACTGTCAGGTAGACGAGTTTGCTCATGGTTGTAAGGCTTGAGGTTTTTGTTTGTAGGAAGCTTCTTTATAGCTATATTTTTTGCAGGGTTTTGATTCGTCTGATAGCATCCGCTTTCTTTTTAAAGGGATATGAAATGTCAGATTTAATGTATGCGCCACCGAAAGCCAGTCTGGAAAAAGATGAAACGGACAGTAGAGGTCCGGAATTTTATGTCGTGTCTCTAAAGAAATTCTTCATTCTGTATCTTTTGACATCGGGCTTTTTCGCGATTCACTGGTTTTATCGAAACTGGTCGCTGAATAAGAAATTTTCAGGCAGTAAGGTGTGGCCCGCTGCGCGTGTGATCTTCGCCGTTATTTACGCCTTTCCACTATTTCGCACTGTGGACAAAAGTCTGCGGCGACAGGGGCGTGGTCACATGGCGTACTGGGCGATTAGCGGCCTGGTGTTGCTGGCGTTGACTATTGCGGGGATGGTGCTTTCGCAAGGTGTTTCCGGGCATGTGCAATTCAAACCGGTCGGCGGCTGGCTGGTATGGGCGGTTCTGCTGGCCACTGCGCAAACATTTAATTTAATGCTGGTGCAGTCGAAGATGAATGCCGCGGCGCTTGATCCAGACGGAAGTACCAACTCAAGATTGACATGGGCCAATGGCCTATGGATTCTTGCCGGGTGTGCTATCTGGTTGATGAGTATACCGACCTACCTCTCTGCGTCTGCTGCAGCGTAGATACTACTGACGCCAATTGAAGTGCCGAACAGATCATCCATTATCTATTCGGCACTCTTTCAGGCTTTGTCGTCACTCAGCCAGTCAATCAGAGTAATCAGCCCAGGTCATTGACCAGTTGGCCGATCACTTCACCTACCTTGGCCAGGTCCGGCGCAGCCAGGCGATGTTCATCGGCATACGAATACGCCACGGTGAACAAGCCTGCGGTGCGAGTAGAGTAAGACGGAGCGTCTTTCTCGAAAACACGGTTGGCTGCCTCGGCAGTCAGGGAGCTGGAACTGATGACCAAACGTTCTTCCGGGTTGTTTACGCCGTTGATGTAAACGTTGTCCGGATTGATCGACCATTCGGCCAGTTCACTGACCAGAAACGCCCGAATCTTTTCTTCGACTGTGGCGTTTTCAGCGGCAAATGCTGCAGGGTTTACTGGAGTATTCATGATTTAACTTCCTTGTTAAGTTCATGTGTCGCATGTTCGATGGAAGCAGACTTCACATGAACGGGTTGGTTGAGGCTCTATTGAGCCTCAGTCGAAAGAGCCTTGTGCGGTAAATATATATAGCGAGTGATTTTTTTCAGATAGTCCGGGCCGTGTTGCGCGGCCCGGCAATGTTTCGGGGTTCAGCCCCGTGCCTGCGTCACCGGCAACGCATCCGCCCCGCGCTCGCGCACCCAGAACAGCGTTGCTCCGGCCACTGCGGCGGGCATCATCAGCAGGTTGACCACTGGTATCAGCAAGGCGACGTAGACAATGCCGCCGAAGCTCAGGCTTTGCCAGCGCTTGCTTTTCAGCCAGCCGAGCATTTCGTTCCAGCCTAGTTTGTGGTTGTCGGCGGGGTAGTCAATGTACTGGATCGCCATCATCCAGACGCCGAACAACAGCCACAGCGGAGCGGCGATGATGTTGGCCACAGGGATGAACGACAGAATGAACAGCCCGAGCATGCGCGGCAGCATATAGCCAAGCTTGCGGGCTTCGCGGGCCAGGGTACGTGGCACCATAGCCACCAGTTCGGCCCAGCTGAAATCCGGTGAATCGTCCACGCCACGAACCACGGCTTCGACTTTTTCGGAGAGAAACCCGTTAAACGGCGCGGCGATGATGTTGGCGACCACGGTGAAGGTGAAAAACACCATCAGCAGGACCAGCACCACGAACAGCGGCCAGAGGATATAGCTGAGAAAGCTCAGCCAGTGAGGGAGCGTAGGCATGAAGGTGTCGACCCACAGCTCGAACTGGTGCACCGCCAGATAGATCAGGCCGCAGAACAACACCACATTGATGCTCAAGGGCAGCAGGACGAACAATCGCAAACCAGGACTGAGAACCAGGTTCAGTCCTTCTCTGAGGTATTGCGGGCCGGTAAGGGCGGGCGCGGGCATGGCAGTCTCCAGGTGCTTGAAAGGCGTGACCTTACCGGCTTTGTGATAGCCATGAAAGAGTTGATGGCTGTCGGCGCTCAGCACCATTCCTCAAGCCCTGAACGCGCTTGCCGGGGCCGGATGTTCGCGCGAGTACACTGCTGTCGGTCAGTCACCCTATAGAAGTGACCTATGGGGTGGATTGTGAAACGATATTTCCTTAACCTTTGCTACCCCGATAGGCTTGGCACCAATTTCAGGACCTGTCTCAGGAGTCAGAACTTTCAGGATCCGCCGAGTGAATGGCACTTCCCCAAGTGTTTCGGCGGTCCTTTTTTATCCAGCTGTTTCGATTGCGGCTTGAACAGTCGGTCGACAGGAGTGTGTCATGTCAGACGTACGTCATTCCCGAGTGATCATTCTCGGTTCCGGCCCTGCCGGTTACAGCGCTGCGGTTTACGCCGCCCGCGCCAACCTCAAGCCTCTGCTGATCACCGGCATGCAGGCTGGTGGTCAGTTGACCACCACCACTGAAGTCGACAACTGGCCGGGCGACCCCCATGGCCTGACCGGTCCGGCGCTGATGGAGCGTATGCGTGAGCATGCCGAGCGTTTCGAGACTGAAATCGTCTTCGACCACATCAACTCCGTTGATCTGGCCGGCAAGCCGTTCAGCCTTCAGGGCGATAGCGCAACCTACACCTGCGATGCACTGATCATCGCCACCGGTGCCAGCGCCCGTTACCTGGGCCTGCCTTCGGAAGAAGCGTTCATGGGCAAGGGGGTTTCTGCCTGCGCCACATGCGATGGCTTCTTTTACCGCAACCGTGAAGTCGCGGTAGTCGGTGGCGGTAACACGGCGGTGGAAGAAGCGCTGTATCTGGCCAACATCGCCAGCAAGGTGACTCTGGTTCACCGTCGCGAAACCTTTCGCGCCGAGAAGATCCTGATCGACAAGCTGCACGCACGTGTCGCCGAAGGCAAGATTGAGCTCAAGCTCAATGCCACGCTGGACGAGGTATTGGGTGACAACATGGGCGTGACCGGTGCGCGTCTGAAGAACAATGACGGGACCAGTGACGAGCTGAAAGTCGACGGCGTATTCATCGCCATCGGCCACACGCCGAACACCTCGCTGTTCGAAGGGCAACTGGCTCTGAAAGATGGCTACATGGTTGTGCACGGTGGCCGTGAAGGCAACGCGACTGCTACCAGCGTTGAAGGTGTATTCGCGGCCGGTGATGTGGCTGACCACGTATACCGTCAGGCCATCACCTCGGCTGGTGCAGGCTGCATGGCGGCACTGGACGTCGAGCGTTATCTGGACGGTCTGGCAAACGCCACGTTCTGATTGGCGTCCCTCCAGGCCTCTGCAACCAGGTTCTCGTGCCAATGCGTTGGCACGAGAACCTGTCAGCTCAAGCCTTGCGCTTGAGCGGCTCGCCTTCGAATTTCACACCTGCCAGCCCATGCTCGATCAGCGCACGAATATTGCCGTGGTCGCTGCCTTCAGGTGTGGCTTGCACCGAGCGGTAGTGCTCGCCAAATGCCAACAGTGCCTCTTCATCGCTCAAACCTTCCAGCAATGCCAGGCCTAGCGTCTTGCAAGACCCTTCGTTTTGCCCGGCAGCATTGTCGACGGCGCCGTTTCTGAACGGCTGAGGCTGATAATCGTAACCTTCGGCGATAAAGGCCAGGGTATCAGCGAACACATGCTCGCCGCTGCGCAGGCTGGTGCGCAGGGAGTTCAGATCAGTCATGTTTGGGTTCCTTGGCGAACGCCGCCTGTTGTTCGGCGTTTGCTTCTTTCTGGTATTGAGCTTTCCACTCGCTGTACGGCATGCCGTAAACCACCTCGCGAGCATCATCGAGGCTGATGTCGATGTGCTTTTCATCGGCGGCGGCCTTGTACCACTTGGACAGGCAGTTACGGCAGAAACCGGACAGGTTCATCAGGTCGATGTTCTGGACATCCTTGCGGCTGTCCAGATGCGCGACCAGGCGACGGAAGGCTGCAGCTTCGAGTTCGAGGCGTTCTTGCTCGGTCATGACGGGCTCTTTTCAATAGACGGTTCGCGTCATGATAAGAGTTTCAGCGTTGACCGGCGAGCGTGATCGATACCGATTCGGCAAAGCGCAGCGCATGCGGCTTGTCGACTTCCACTTCTGCGTAGGTCACGGCCTTGTGGCTCATCACCAGGTCCAGCACTTCCTGTGTCAGTCTTTCCAGCAGAGCGAAGCGGTTGCCCTCGACATGCTGAATGATGGCCTTGGTGATGGTGCGATAGTTGAGAGCATGCTCGATGTCGTTGTCGCGAACGGCTTCCTGTGCGGCGTAGAGAATCGTCAGATTGATCAGCACATCCTGCTTGTTGACGATTTCGTCTTCGTTGATACCGATATATGTGCGCAGGCGCAGGTCCTTGACCCGGATGCGCGCGGTGCCAGGTTCGAGTCTTGCCATTATTGTCTGCTCCGTCCGATCAATTGCAGAAACTCCATGCGGGTGGTGCTCGAGTCACGGAAGGCCCCCAGCATCACTGAAGTGTTCATGGTCGAATTCTGTTTTTCGACACCGCGCATCATCATGCACATGTGCTTTGCCTCGATGACCACGGCTACACCTGCCGCCCCCGTGACTTGCTGAATGGCATCGGCAATCTGCTTGGTCAGATTTTCCTGAATCTGCAGGCGGCGGGCAAACATGTCCACAATGCGCGCGATCTTCGACAGGCCCAGCACTTTGCCGGTAGGGATATAAGCCACATGCGCCTTGCCTATGAATGGCAACAGGTGGTGCTCGCAGAGTGAATACAGCTCGATATTCTGGACAATGACCATCTCATCATTGTCGGATGCGAACAGGGCACCATTGACGATTTCGTCGACGCTCTGGGTGTAGCCGTGACACAGATACTGCATCGCTTTGGAAGCGCGTTTCGGGGTGTCCAGAAGGCCTTCGCGGTCTGGATCTTCACCAAGGCCGAGCAGAATGTCTCGATAGTGCTGGGGCAGGGACGAACTCATCAGAATGTTCCTCGGGGCGGCTTACTTGACGTGCCGTCCGCCGTTTACGGTCAGTGTTGTGCCGGTGACATAGGTGCTGTCCAGAAGGTAACGCAGGCTCTGGTAGATCACTTCTGCACCAGGCTCTATGCCCAAAGCCGATTTGGCCAGGGCGTTGGCGCGGTAGGCCGCATCGTCCTTGGGTTGAAACATCAACAGCGCCGGTGCTATGCCGTTGACTTTGACAAGAGGGGCGAACCGGGCAGCGAAGGACAGCGTCAGGCTTTCCAGGCCGGCCTTGGTTGCGCAGTAGGCGATGTGCTTGCTGCTGCCCTTGCGGGTCACGTCATCGCTGATATGCACGATGTCAGCGACTTCACTGGCGGTCAGCAACGGCTCACAGTGCAGATTGATCAGGTAGGGTGCCAGCATATGTACGCTGAACATACGCGTGAAGTTATCCGCTTCCTCGCCCGGGGTTTCTGCCAGCCACTCGGATGCATTGTGTACAACGGCACGCAGGCTTGAAGTCTGGGTTTTCAGTAGATCAATGAACGCCATGATCCCGGTTTCGCACGAAAAATCGCCGTAGAGGGCCACCGCTCCGGCCTGGCGCAGTTCCGTCACGCTTGCGTGTTCAGTGCGATAACTGATGATAACCCGATGCCCATGCTCAAGCAGTCGCAAGGCGCAATGCAGGCCTACGCGCTGGCTGGCTCCGGTGATCAGAATCGGTGCAGAAGATAATGTCATCGACAGCTCACGTATCGGTTATCCACAGTGGACGGGGATTGTACGGTCGATTGCTCCTTCCGGTTTACAGGCAAAGTTATACCAGAGAATTTTTTTGTACAACCCTGGACATCATGAAACTCGCCGAGGCAGTGCTCGAAGGCGCTGAGCACGTGGAGGCTGAGGGAACGAGCGGGGCTGGGACGCGACCAAGACCTGTACCGAGGTGTAAAGGTGTACAGGTCTTTATGAGTCTAGCGAGGGGAAGGTGATTGTGTCGGGCGTGCCGGTGCAGGCGTGCTTTGCAGCCAAGGGGCAAGCAGGCGCGTGGACAGGGGAATGAACAGGTAGACCATCAGCGGGGTAAGCACCGCTGTACTGATCATGATGCGCGGCAACAGGTCCAGATGATTGAGCAGCGGGCCAAGCAGGAAATTGAAGATCAGTGACACGGGAAAAAACGCCAGCCAGATGGCAACGGCCTGTTTCCAGCGTGGCGGGCGCTGATCGATTGCGCCGAACCAGCCATCAATACCACTGACGCGATGTTCCGAGGGCTGCGCGAAAAGACCGCTGCCGCGCACCAGCCAGGAGCGTCGAGAGGCGGAATGCTCCCAAGCGTGCATGGTGTGCTCATCGGTAAAGCGGAAAATGATCTGAAATTCATCATCGCCAGGCGGAGGCGCCAGCACGCCGGAACCCAGATACCCCGGGAAATCCGTGGCCAACTGTTCGCCTTCGTGCAGCCAGGCCATCATTTCATGGTAACGACCCTGTGCCACGCGGCGGGCGACCATCAAGGTGACGGGTGAGGTAGACATTGTGTATCTCCGGTAGAGGCGTGAGATTCCCGGGTAGGGAGGTCACATGCCGCGATCCGGGGTGGTGGGTCGCGACAGCTTCACTTGAAAAGCAAGCAAGGATTATTCCTGAAACGCTGACGGACCGGTAGAGCTTTGCGGTGTTGGCTGATTACTTGTGCAGGGAAGGGTGCTTGCGGCGATGCTCTTGGAGGATGTACTGACGCAAGCGCTCGGCGTCGTCCTTGCCATGCTTGCTGAAGTGATAGGCACCGAAACTGTGTTCGGTCATTCGCTCCAGCTTGCCGCGCATTGGAATAGGGGCCTGACCTGGCGGGTTGAACCAGGCGGAAAAGTTTCTCGGCAGCTTGCCTTCCTTGCGGTACTCAAGCAGCACCCCCTTGAACGACAGCTCGTGAACCCAGAGCGCCGTCAATGCACCCTTTTCGGTCTCAAGCGGGATTGGCTCTTCAAGCACGAGCCGCCAGGGGCGAATCTTCGGGCCTTCCTCGAAAATACTCGGTGCGCCCAGTTCCAGATGCAGCGCATGGAATTCGTCCTCGACCAGATGCAGAGGGAAATTCATCTGCTGGTTTTCGAACTGCGCATGGATCGTGACCTGCTCGTGAGCAGCCAGACGTGTCAGCAGATCCTGAATCTGAACCCCGCCATTGACCAGAAGGCTACGCGTGCTGTCGCGCACATTCAGCTTCGGATTGCGCTGCATGCTCTGGATAAAATCCAGTTCAGCCTGTGTGAGGAGAGAATCAGGTTGCATTGGCGGAGAGCTCGGTCTGACCGGTTATTGAGAACAAAGACCATTGATTCCGCAAGTTGTTCGGACCGCTCATCATATTTTTCCATTTTAATGTTTCAACTTGGCTGTGCTTTTTCCGTGCCGGCCAAAGGCAAAAGGGTCCGTAGAAAATTCAGATGGCATTCTAGGGCATAATGTTTCACTTTTTTTCAGCTGCTGCAGGAATAGCCATGAAAGTTGCCATCGTGTGTGGAACGGTTTACGGATCGGCCGAAGAAGTTGCCAGACACGCCTCTGCACTGTTGCGTGCCGCTGGTCACGAAACACTCGTCAACCCTAGGCTCGCGTTGCCTGATGTGTTGGCTTTCGAGCCTCAGGCCATCCTTGCGGTGACGTCGACCACCGGGATGGGGGAGCTGCCCGACAACCTCATGCCTCTCTATTCAGAGCTTCGTGATCTTTTGCCTGGCCAACTGCGTGGCTTGCCGGGTGGTGTGATCGCATTGGGTGATGCCAGCTACGGCGACACCTTCTGTGCAGGCGGCGAGCAGATGCGTGAATTGTTCGCTGAACTGGGTGTGAATGAAGTGCAGGACATGCTGCGTCTGGACGGAAGTGAAAGCGTGACCCCGGAAACCGACGCCGAGCCTTGGCTGGCAGCGTTCATCAAGCACTTGGGCTGAAATCATCCCGCTGCTTTATTGAGCATGATTCAGCACTGCGCGTGTTGATTGTGACTGGCAGGTGCCTGGACGACACTCATCGCAACGTTTCTTTTGATCCTGGAGCCTGCGATGAGTGAGTCGGTGCGTTTTGAAGATAAAGTCGTCATTGTGACTGGCGCAGGAGGCGGGCTGGGAAGGGCTCATGCGCTGCTGTTTGCAAAGCACGGCGCGCGGGTGGTGGTCAACGACCTGGGTGGCTCTGCCCATGGCGAAGGGGCCAGTGCTTCTGCTGCTGATCGCGTTGTAGCCGAGATTCGTGAAGCCGGTGGCACCGCTGTGGCCAACCATGACTCGGTGACCGACGGCGGGCGCATAGTGCAACACGCGCTCGATGCCTTCGGTCGCATAGATGTGCTGGTCAACAACGCTGGCATCCTGCGCGACAAGACCTTCGCCAAAATGGAGGACGCCGACTGGGACCTGGTTTACCGCGTCCATGTCGAGGGCGCCTATAAGGTCACACATGCCGCCTGGCCATACCTGCGTGAGCAGAACTACGGGCGGGTGATTTTCACTTCATCGACATCCGGCATCTATGGCAATTTCGGCCAATCCAATTACGCAACCGCCAAGCTCGGGCTTTACGGACTGACTCGCACCCTCGCGCTGGAAGGCCGCAAGCACCGGATTTTCGTCAACGCCATAGCCCCGACCGGGGGCACGCGCATGACCGAGGGGCTTATTCCTGCCAACGTATTCGAGCTGCTCAAACCTGAACTGATCAGCCCGTTGGTGGTGTATCTGGGCAGCGAACAGTGTCAGGACAGTGGCGATCTGTTTGAAGTGGGCGGCGGCTGGATCGGCAAGGTCCGTTGGGAGCGCAGTCAGGGAGCATGCTTCGACCCACAGGCGGGCTTCAGCCCGGAGGAGGTTGCTGCACAATGGCAGACGATTGGTGATTTCGATCAAGCCGCGCACCCCGCCGACAATATCGAGGCGTTGAAAGAAATGATGGCCAATCTGCAAAAATACGCTAATTAAGCAGGTTCTGAGATATGCGGCGGCTTTGGAAAAAAAAGTCTCTGTTTGGTGCACGACTTTATAACTGGTTAATTATTTATCGGAATTTTTACCGTGTTCTGTAAGAACTGTCTTTTGGCTTTGTAGGTTTGGTATGGATTTCTGTACAACTATTCATTAAGCAGCTTTTACTCCGATATGAAGTTTGAACACATTCATATAGGGAGTATCACGTGGGAAGAACAATGTGGGGTGACCTGCCACCGGTCACTGTTGCTGCGCCGCCTGAAAGACTCAAGCTCAAGAAGGCCGCAGCGCAGGTCAGTCAGGTGTTGCAGGAGGTCGGTGAGAACGCCGTTGCGCTCAACTCGCTGGCGATGGAAAAACGCAGGATGAAGCCACTGTTCAAGGGTTTCAACCCCGAACAGATTACGCCCAAGGATCTCAACAGGGCAGGAATGATCTTGTACAAGTTCGGGATGATCGACAATCATACGGCCGAACTCATGAGTCGAGCGGGCGATGAGTTCGACAAGAAAGGCAAGCTGGTCGACCCGAGCAAGGAAATCAATGCGCTGGAGTTCTTTGCCAATCGGATCATTGAAATGAAAGAAAAGGCAATGAGCGGAGACCCGTACGCCAAAGTGTTATTGCCTGATTACATTCGCACGATTCATATCATGCAGAATCTTCAAACGTTTGCCGAGTCTGGCGACAGTTACGAGATGCGCAAGATCAAGGATATGGAAAACAAGGGGCTGGTCAAAAAAACACCAAACGCCAAAGCGTGAGGGTGTCTTGATACTAAAACGTCTGGCAATAAAAAAGGCCGCTGCATGGATAGCCACGCAGCGGCCAAACAAAACGCAGGATCAAGGGAGCTTGCAAATCCACGTCGATTTAACGGGCGCAGGTTACCCTCCATCCCTGTTCTGAAAAATCCCCGTACAGGATATGCAGCATTACCCGACAGGTAACAATTCGCGGGGAGTGTGCCAGTGGCTCAATGAACGCTGTGGTTCGCTGGCAACCGACTCAGGCGCTCGGCAAGCTCGATTCGTTGCAGTGGGTCTTCGCTGAGCAACAGCGCGCGTTCCAGGTCGAAACGTTCGGCCTGCGGGCATTCAAGGAGTTGATACAGGCTGGCACGGGCCAGGTGATCTCCGCTGGTTGCCTGGCCCAGTTCGACGATGCGGTCGGCGTCTTTGAGCGCAGCGAGAAAATCATCGTTGATCTGATGCAGATGCCGCAGGTTACGCGACAATCGCTGCAGCATGCTGGTGGGTGTGGCGCGTGTCATGTGTTCGGCGCGCAATTGCATGGTCGGGCCGAATTGCCGGATCAACAGCTCACGGCAGTCTCTGGGGTAAAGCCTGCGCCCGCTGCAGGGGTCGAGCAAATGATCGGCGCCCGGCACGCGCAGCAGAAAGTGGCCTGGAAAGTTCACGCCCTCTAGCGCAATCTCCAGCCGCCGTGCTATCTCCAGCGCGATCAGTGCCAGACCCAATGGCTGACCGCGACGCTGCTGCACGACCTTGTGCAGCAGCGCCGAGTCGGGTTTGGGCGGGTTCCAGTCATCTTGCTGAAAACCCAGTGCATTGAGTTGTCGCAAAAGCGGTTGCGCGAGTTCGGGGGCAGGCAGGACCGGCAGCGCAGCGTCGATCTGGCGCTGTAACAGGTCCATGTCACTGATCACCGCATGCCGGGCAAAGTGTGCGTCATGCTCGCTCGACACCCATAGCGCTGCTTCAAACACCGAGGGCGGTGTCTGTTGCAGACAGGCCAGGCAATGCTGACGTGGAGTCATCGACCGCTCCGTGCAACTGAAAATCCAGTAGGAAGACTCTTTGTAGCCCCGCGCGGGAATTTCGTCCAGCGCCAGTTGTTTCTACTTGTTCAGGGCTTTTATCAAGTCGGGCGTCACATAGTGCGGACCGTCGAACAGGTACAGCGGATAGCCATCGAAAGCCGCTATTTGCGGTTTCAGTTCGGCAGCCGTCGCCGGTCGGAAACCTCCACCCACTTGCGGGCGAAACGCTTCGACGATGATTCTGACGCGATTTTTGCCCAGCCGTTTACGTAACGCGTCTGCGTAGGTTCGGGCAACCGGAGCGGTGCGCGCATAGACACCCACACCGTCCTGAAAGAACACGCCGATATCGTCCGGCAGCCAGGTTTTCAGCCAGTCCGCAGTGGCGGCGGGGCCGATGTTGGCACCATCGTAGACGCTGATCCATAACGGCCTGGGCAGCTTCGCCAGCAGCGCGGGTAATTCCTTGGCACGACTCCAGCTGGGGTCGACCTCGGCCGGGAAGTACCAGCCGGTGACATTGAGCGGCGTTTTCACTTTGGCCAGCTGTGCCGAAAGCACCGCCAACTGTTCGATATTGTCCCGTGAGCGGTTTTCGCTGAAGTACCCCGCCAGCCCGAGAATCACCTCCTGCGCCCAAGGCTCCTTGGCGATCCGCGCCCAGTCCGGCAGCACCGGCACGTTGGTCATCTGAGTACCTGGTATGAACGACTGGTCATCGACCGCCGTCCACTGCACGAGCAATTGCCGTGCGCCGAGTTTGTCCCAATTGCCGCTTATGCCCACCGTTGCGTTATCCGGTTGCCAGACGATGCCTACAATTCCCGGCCCGCTGGGCTGTATCAGTTGATACAGCTCGCTGGAGGCGAGGGTCAGCGCACCTACCAGGGCGGCTGCCAGCGAGGTCTTGATCAATATTGTCTGTCGTAGCAGTGCGGCCAAAGCCTTCAAACATTACTCCCTGATGGATGACTCGTGATTGTCACCACGAGAATGTCATACGTGCGAACACACCTTCTGCGCGGTCGTCGCCAAAGACTTTCTCGCGGTATTGCACCGAGAAGTCGACATACGACTGTGGCGCCTTGTACGTGTCCTCGCGAAACCAGTAGCGTACGCCGGTACCAACACCCAGCCCGCCAGCGTTACCGGATGACGTACTGCTGCGGCCCAGGCTGTCGACTTCGCTACGCATCTTTGAATCGTAGTCCACTGCGGCGACCACATGTGGAAACACCACCAGCCTGGGGCTGATGCTGTCCAGACGAAAGCTGCGTCCGACCTGCCATTCACTGTTGAAATAGTTGCGCTTGTCCTGCAAATAACGCCCACCTTCAGCATACAGCTGCGAGGTCCACCAACTGGGCACGTCGACACGCAAGTCAGTACCGATGCTGGAGCCGTAGCCCAGACGTACCAGCCAGTCGCCATCGGCGTTGGAATTGCCCAACGGAAAGGTACGCTCAAAGGCACCGATGACGTTGACTGAGCTGAACGGCTTGACCCTGATCCCCAGCGCTCCCTGCAATGCATCCGCGCCGGTGTCGGAGTCGCCTTCCTTGCTCCACAACGTGTCGGTCACGCGCCCGTAAAGCTCGACGAAGCGTGCATTGCGGTAGCCCAATGGGCGCCAGAACACTTCGGTGCTGTTCTGCACACTGTCAGTGTTGCTGCTCGGTGCGCTGTTCAGGCCGCTGCCGCTGCTGGTGCTGGCACCGCGATACGTCGTGGTGTTGGTCAAACCCCATTCACGGGACAGGTCGGAGACGGCGCGTCGGGTGTCGAACACCTGTTGCGCGGGCATCTGCAAATCACCGGCCTTTTGATAATCGAGCACGCGCTTGAAGTAGGCGATGGCCTGTGCATCGTCTGGTGTACGCATGGCGCTGTAGGCTGCGTCCTGAACTTCACGCGGCTTGAGGCCGGAGCTGCGGTCGACCCGTTTGAACTCGTCAAGCGCGCCACGATCGTCGCCCGCCTGGCTGAGGAAATAGGCAATCTGCACTTCATCGCCGGGTTGCAGTTCGCCCGCATCGCGAGCTTTCTGCAGACGTTGCAGCGCCTCGCTCGGCTGGCCCATCGCTGCGTACAAGGAAGCTTGCTCGCGCAGGGGCAGATTACCCACGGCGAGTGCCTGAGCGAAGTCCTGACGCGCACCGTCCTGATCGCCCAGGCGTTGACGCATTTGTCCGCGCTGGACGAGCAGGGTGGCGTCGTTGCCATTGAGCGCCAATGCTTCGGTAGCCGCAGAGCGCGCTTCGGCATACTGCCCTTGAGCGATCAATGCGCTGACCAGCAGCTTGCGGTAGGCCATCTGTTTGGGAAAACTGCGCACAGCCTCCCGCGCCTCGCTGACAGCGGTGTCGTTATCTCCGCGTGCCAGTGCCTTATAACCCGAGGCTGCCTTATCGACTGCTGCCTGTTCCTGAATAGCTTGCCGACGACGAGTCAAAACCGGCTGTGGACCGACTGCCTGCTCTGCATCGTTGATGGCCAGCTGTGCTTCGTCGAGACGCTGCTGACGTTGCAGCGCCTCGATCAGCATCATGCGGTAATCAAGATTTTTCGGTGCCTGTGCGATGGCCTTGCGCGCATGGTTTGCCGAGCCGTCGTAGTCGCGATTGGCATACGCGCGTAGCGCCTGATTGCCCTCCAGATAGCCCGGTTTTGGGCGAGCCTTGGGGAAGCGCTGAGGGTGATCTCGTCGGTATTTGTCGCGTTCGGCCAGAGCAATCAGATCGCGCAACTGATCGGCATCCGCACGCTGACGCAACGCTTCGCGCGCCTTGGCGATGGCCAGGTCGTAGTCCTTGCGGTTGTAGGCCATGTAGGCTTCGTTGGCGATGGCGTAGGCGGGTCCGGTCAACGGCAGGGGCAGTGTTTCCGCCTGGCTGAGCGGTGCAACAAGACCCAGGCCGCTCACTAGCAGCGACAGGATGAAGGGGCGCTTCATAGTGGCTGCTCCGTTTGATCGTCAGATCGGTAATGGTTGTGCTGACGTGCCACAGCCTGTTCGATGGTTTCTCTGGACAGCACGCCGATGTCGACCAGGTAATCGCCGATCCGGCCATGCACATGCGGGCGGTAGCCGAGCATGGCTTTCTGAAACACTTCGCGGTCCAGCAGGCCTTGCTCGATCAGCAGATCGCCGAGCAGTGGCGCTTTGGCTGGAAGCGGCTGACCCTCGACCACCTGAAGCTGACGCAACTGCGCGACGATGTCGCTTTCACGGGCAATCAACTGCACCGGCTCGGCACCCAGTTGCTCGGTAATCTGTTGCAGACCGTCAGGCGGCAGCGGGCTGGCCACGGCAATTTCCTGGCGACCCAGCGCATTCATTTGCAACGGCACGACACGCCAGCGCAGGCAGAACTCATCGGCCAGCACATCGTTTGTCGCACGTTTGCCGGCAATGTCGAATACCCGTGGCAGGTCGTTCTGAAAAGCGATGGCCTCAGCCAGGGTTTCATCGTCGAGCCAGCCGTGGCTAAGCAAAATCCTGCCCAGCGGCAGCTGACGGGTCTGTTGTTCAGCCAGTGCGGTCTGCAGTTTTTCATCGTTGATGGCTTGCCAGGACAGCAGCACGCTACCCAGGCGGCGGGGCGCTACGGCAATCAGGTCGGAAGACGGAAAGTCATGCATGGTCTTGTCCCAGACCAGCTTGCGGTTGAGCACCTTGCCTACCAGAAACATGCGCCAGGCGCGCGCTGCAGCCATGAAGTTGACGAAGTTGCCCACCACCATGCGTGGTATGGACAGCAAGCCGTGCTGCCAGCCGTAAAGCACGGTGGTGAAGTAGCAGCGGTGCAGGATCCGCCACAGCAACGCGATGCCGTTGGCCACCAGCAGGTACTGAATGAGGCCACTGGTTTCAAACGGTGTCGGAAAACTGGTGTTCCACAGGCCGCTGGAGCGCAGAACTATCAACGCCAGCAACTGAATCAGAATCGCATAAGCCAGGATACTGACGAACGAAGTCACTACGCCCTTGCGGTCCCGAAACAGCAGGTAACGGTTGGCCAGCGACCCGGTCCAGCCCATTTGCTCCCAGCCCTGCAGGCCGATGCCCAGAGTCCAGCGTGCTTTCTGGCGAAAGGCGGTACGGAAGGTGTCCGGGAAAAATTCACGCACACACAGCGGCATTTCCAGCGTCGACTCATAGGGCTTGCGGAACCACGATTTGCGCAACACCCGAAATTGCACAGGGAAGCGCACAAAGATCGCCTGCATGCCGTATTTCGCCAGCCGAGCGCCTACATCGTAGTCTTCGGTCAGGCTTTCGGTATTGAAGGGCTGGTTCTGGTTTTCATCGGCCAGCACCATCAGTGCACGTCGCGAGAAACAGGTGCCGACGCCCGCCGAAGGCACGGTGTCAGTCATGCTTTCGCGTACCACCAGATCCTTGCCGTGCCATTCGGCAAACTCGTCCATGTAGGTGCCGGCCACCCATTCGTACCAGTTGCGTTCCAGCGACACGACCGGTAACTGGATCATGTCCTTGCGTGGCAGCAGGTAATTGAACAGGCGCAGTTCAAGCGGGTGCAGTACATCTTCGCTGTCGTGCAGGATGGTCCCGGCAAACTGTACAGCGTGGGTTTTCTCATACAGAAAAATCGCCTGTATGACCCAGTTCAGGCAGTCGGCCTTGCAGGTCGGGCCGGCGTGCGGCACCTCCACGCGGTGCAATTGCTTGTAACGACGACGCATGCGCTCCACTTCATCGATGGTGCGCTGGTCGTTGATGTAGGTGCCGACGAACACTACGTAGTTCTGGTAATCGAGCGTCGACACCATATTTTCGATCATCGGCGCGATGACGTCGTATTCCAGCCAGGCCGGGACCATGATCGCCAGCGGCTGCTCGTCGCGGGCAATCAACTGCTCGGCAGTCAGTGGCCGGTAGCGACGTTCGGCGGTGAACTTGCGGTACAGCCGCCTGGCCCAGTACCAGATATCGATGAACAGGTCATCGATACTCGATACCAGGATAATCAGCCCGACAACGATCGTCGCGACTTCCAGCACGCTGTAGTAATGGGCCAGCCAGTAAGGCCAATAGAGCGACGTCATTGCGGCGGCCCGTTACGAGCGATTGCGACGGGCGCTACGGCCAGCCAGCAACAGGATGAGAAAGAGTACGATGCCAGCCGGAATCAGCCACAGCAGCGATGGTTTGCGCCAGGCGTCGAGGCCAGTGCTTTGCTCGTCCTCGATCATCTGGCTGCCGGTCGGGTCCTTGGCGTCAAAGGTGGCGATCGGGCCGTTGTCAGCCAGCAGCGTGGCGTTGCCGCGCTCCAGCAGCAGCGGGCGCTCGAAAACCGGGGCCTGACCACCAAGCGTGCGATAGACCATACCGTGCTGGCCGCCCGCGTCGATCACTTGCAGCGAGGCCAGGTGGTTGAGGGATTTGAGGTCGAGCAGCGTCTGCTCTTTGTGATTGATCAGCAGATGCCCGTCGTTGCTGGCCTTGACCGACTCGGCGCCATCCTTGACTGGCAGTTCGAACGCCAAAAACGCTTTGGCGGGCGTCACGGCTACGCTGGCGTCATCGCTGACGCTGAGTTGCGCACGCAACGGCGAGACACCGGAAGCGCTGGCGACGCGGATCACTTGCGGCAGGCTGCTGGCCGGGCGCTCGAGATAGGCCTTGGGCACCATTATCTGGGTGTCCGTAGCGAAGCGTGCCGCCATGCCCGAGAAGTTTTCGTCGGGAGTGATCTTGTCCAGCACCACATGGCTGGTCGGCAATACCGAGATCGGGAACGCCTGCGGCGTTTCCAGGCACTGGTTGCTGACCGGCTGACGCTGGAACGAGACGCGCAAGGTGTTCTGCGCTGCCAGTGCATATTGCGGAATTCTTGCTTCTATGCGCTCTTTCTTGCCATCGGCAGTCAGTTGCATCGCACCAATCAGGTAGTCATTGAGAAACAGCGTCGCAACCGGTGGCGTTCCGGATGCACCGGGGGCCGCAGCGACATCAATCATCGCAGTTACCGGTACGCGCCCGTCATAGGCCACGCTGCCCAGCGGGAACGAGGCGCTCCAGTCGGTTTTAGCCAGCACATCCACCGTGCCGGGCTTGCCGCCCAGGCGCGTCAGCGCAACGCGACCGTCTTCGCTGAGCGGCATCGCGGCTTCTTCGCCAATGGTCAACTGGCGATTGCGCGCCAGTTTGTTCCACGCTGAACTGAACAGGCCGATGGCCTTGTTCGCCGACTCCGGCTTGATCATCAGCAGCGCGCGATTGCCCTGCAGGGCCAGACTCACGTCTTCGCTGCTGTTGGCGAGCGGTTGCTTGATATGACGTTCGCGCCACTGGCCCAGTGCGGCGGCGGCCGTTGCGTCAAGTCCTTGTACCTGAGCCTGAAGGGCGTTCAGGGCGTCGTCGATGGCCTTGAGCAGCTGTGGATCGCTGATCGCCAGGTCGGCCTGCAACGCAGGTGTCTGGCCAAGCATCAACAATGCACCGATTTCCGCCGGGTTGCGCAGGGTGTACTGGCCCTTGCCTTCGAGCCCTGCAAACGCCGGAATCTGCTTGAGTTCCGCTGGAATAGTCAGGCCGCTCAGGTCCACGCTGTCCTGCACGGCAGGAAACGGCAGGATGCGTGCCTGTTTACCGATGCGTTCCAGCGCTACGCCCAGACGCCAGGCGGCGTCGTAGCTTGCACTCGACAAGGTGCCGGGTGCGACCAACAGGCCAGGTTTGCCGGGCAGCGCGTTCCACGCTGCACCCACATCCTGCAACTGGCTGGCGTCATAGCCGTAAGTCAGGCGCGTGTGCGGATCGATGCGCAGCACATTGCCGATGGCGCGTTCGTCTTCGCAGAGCACTTTCGAGATCACAGAGGACCAGGCAATGCCCAGGCGCACCGAGCCGCTTTCCCGGGCTGCCTTGTCGACGCCCAGTACGGCGCTGGCATTACCCTGTTCTTCGTTGAGGCCCAGCGCGCGCACTGGATAACCGTCCAGCGACAGTAGCAGTGTGTTGCGGCCTGCTTCGCCATTCAGATAGCTGGCGTCAAAATTCAGCGTCGCATCCGTCAGCGGCACATTGGCGGGCACTGGCAGGTAAAGTTCACGGCGCGCATCAGTGGCATTGAGAATGATCGGGCGATCAATGCCCAGCTCCCTCAGCTCGATCACTCGCTCCTGACGACTGTCGGCGGTGATTCGGTTGATCGCCTGGGTCAACGGGCTTTCGGCAGCCAGGGCAAACGCTGGCATCAGAGCCAGCAGGCTCATCCCGCAGGCAAGGACGTTCAACGTGCCCATGTTTACGGCAACGGAAGATTTCATTGTGCAGATCTCGGTAAAGGCTCAAGGCCATTGGGTCTTGATACAGGCTGCCGGTCTGCTACAACGTTTTTCGGGCACTCGGTCTGAACCGGGTGCCCGTATCGTTTGCGGACTGCTTCCTGCGGATATGTTTGGTATTCGTTTGCGCTACCTGCGCGTGTTTTCGCTAACTTGCCATCGAGCGCATCTGGGCATGCTGGTGCTGAAGTTGAGGCTGGATCAGCGTGTCGAGCTGCACATCGACCGGGTCGGTGCGATAACGCGGCAGCTCGGCGACAAATTCATCCACCGGACGACCCATCAGGGCATCGACGATGCGCGCACTGGCCTTGCCGTCGCCGTAAGGGTTGGCGGCATGGGAGGCTCTCTGCCACAGGGCGTCATCATCAAACAGGGCGTTCACGCCGCGAATGATCGCGTCGGTCTCGGTGCCCACCAAGCGTACGGTACCCGCGGCGACTGCCTCGGGACGCTCGGTGACATCGCGCATGACCAGCACCGGCTTGCCCAGCGACGGCGCTTCTTCCTGCACGCCGCCGGAGTCGGTAAGGATGACGTGGGCGCGTTGCATCAGGCGCACGAACGACAGGTAATCCAGAGGCTTGATCAGGTGCACGTTGGGCAAATCGCCCAGATGCTCGGTGACCGGCCCCAGTACGTTGGGGTTCAAGTGCACCGGGTAGACGATTTGTATGTCGTCGCGTCGGGCCAGTTCGCCCAGCGCCTTGCAGATGTTCAGGAAGCCGTCGCCAAAATTCTCGCGCCGATGCCCGGTCACCACCAACACCCTGCGTTCAGGCACCAGGAAGGAAAACTGGCGATCCAGTGCGTGGCGCAGCTGGCGGTTGCTGTCGATCCGCTGAGCGGTCAGGTGCAGGGCGTCGATCACGGTATTACCGGTCACGAACGAGATACCTTGCAGGCGCTCGCCCAGCACGTTGCGGCGCGACTCGGCCGTCGGTGCAAACAGATGATCGGAAATCAGATCGATGCAGCGGCGGTTCATCTCTTCAGGCCATGGCTGACGGATGTCACCGGTGCGCAAACCGGCTTCGACGTGGCCGATGGGGATGCGGCGATGAAAAGCCGACATGGCCGCCACCATTGCTGAGGTTGTGTCGCCATGAACCAGCACCTTGTCCGGTTTCATCTCGTCCAGAATCGGATCGATAGCCGCGTAAAGCGCCGCGGTCAGGGAATTCAGCGTCTGATCGGGGCGCATCACATCAAGGCTGTAATCGGCTTTGAGCTCAAACATGTCCAGCACCTGTTGCAGCATGCTCTGATGCTGCCCGGTGATGCAGATTCTCGAATCGATACCCGGCTCTGCGGCCAGTGCTCTGACCAACGGAGCCATCTTGATGGCCTCTGGGCGAGTGCCGAATATGGAAAGGACCTTCATCCTGGGTTGCTGACCAGCCATTATTTCCTCCCGCGCTTTGAGCGCGCCGCGCAATAGCAAAGCCAGGCTGAGAGCAGCGTGGCCAGCTGGCGAGTTAATGAGTTTCTCGGGCGGGGAAGATCGGAGTGCATAGCTCGATATTCACTTCAATGTGATGTAGCAATGTGCCTTGTTACCCGGAATTGTCGGGATTATTAGCAGAACAAAATAATAAAGCAAAATGTTTTATTAACTATTTTTCAAAGTAATAGTTTTCAGGAACTTTGGTTTTTCAGGATGGTCAGTTCAGGGTTATAACTTTTGAAAAATCCGTTTTGCCCAATGAATACGGGGGTTTTGCGGGCGCATGATAGCGTCGGTCAGGCTGTTTTCAAAGGACGCTAATGTGCTGAAAGTCGCCATGATGGCAAAAAGTTCCAACAAAAATAGCCGTGCTGTGGCGTGCTTCACTACAGCAGAATACTGACGCCTGATTAATGACAGGAAAAGCGAAGGGGTTCACAAAAATGGCGCTGATATAATGACAGTGTGGAACTTTGCTTTTGTATCGAGTTTGAGGCGCTGCAGGTGAACGAGATGTTAAGGAATAGCTTACATACCGCTAAAGTTAGGTGAGCTGCACTATTGAGTTGTAGCAGCAATGCGGGCAGTTGCCCAGTTATTAAATGAGAATGATTAGCGAACCCCTCCGAATGAGGGGGTCGCAGTGCAGAACGCAATCAGCCTTCTGACTCGGTAGGCTCCGACAGCTCACTGAGTGCAGTCGCGTTGTTTTTGAAGGCGGCGGCAAAGACGGCGCGATTTTTCGCCATGTAGATACTCGCATCCTCTGCATGCTTCTCCGTGATGCCCGGCACGTTCTTGATCAGGACGTCGGTGAGAAGCTCGGCCAGCTCGAGCATTTGATCGTGCGCATCGGCGAGTTTACGGTCCACGAAAGTAGTCTCCAGATCGCGGGTGCTGCGGTAAAGGGTTTCAACAGCCATTTTGGCCTCGTCGTGTTATCCAGTGTTGAAAGGGGCTAGACCCGGACGTTCAGCGCTTCACGCTCTGACCAGCGGGTATGCAAAAGCAGTGATCCTGCAAGACCAGCATGCCGGTCAGGTTTAGCGGGGCGCTGCATGCATATCCAAATGAGGGTCTGCATGAAGGCCGCTCTCCGACGCATCGGCGTTGAAGGTGATTTCTTGATTACTGTGTTTTTATACAGTAAAAAGGCTGCACCAATCAACCCCTCTCTGAATAGTGGCGTTTAAGCATCTTTTTTGCGCCGCAAATGTGCCTTGCGACAACCCGTCGCGCTCTCAACCATAGCCTATGGCCCTGTTCCTGCTTTAAAAAGCAGGCCACAAAGGTGTCACGAGTACCCGGCATCATCCGGTCGGCATAAACGAAGGTTCAGAGGTAGAGCGTCATGGGAAACAAATGGGCAGTAAAGATAAGACACCGCGTGCACGGCCAGGCCGAGTCACTGGGTAATCTCTGCGTCGAGAGCTTTCACTTTCTGGCGCTGTTCGCGATTGGCGCGATCACTGCCTGGGCGTCAGTGGTTGCATTCCTGGGTATGGTCGAGAAAGGCAACGTCACGGTCGATGACATCCTGCTGCTGTTCATCTATCTGGAGCTGGGGGCGATGACCGGGATTTATTTCAAGACCAACCACATGCCCGTGCGCTTCCTGATCTACGTTGCGATCACTGCACTGACCCGCCTGCTGATTTCCGACGTGTCCCACCACAACCCGCCGGACATCGGCATCATCTACCTGTGTGGCGGCATTCTGCTGCTGGCGTTTGCAATTCTGGTGGTGCGCTACGCGTCTTACAAATACCCGTCGGCGAAGATTCCCGATTCGTCCAGCGCGGTCAAAGGCGCGGTGACGGAGGAGAAGGGCGAGATATGATCGAGACACTGGCGGCATCGGTGATCGATGCCGCCAGCGTGTTGCATGGAAGTCGCTTGTCAGTTAAGCCACACACCGGCATGCCAGTGCCAGCCGTCTCCGGCGCTTTCCCAGTGCGGATGCACGTAGTGGTAGCCAGGTCGTTCCGCCTCCCAGTGACCATGAACCGGCACGAAACGCTGCCCGTTCCAGTGCCAGTAACCGCGCGCCCAGATGTAGCCGGGACGAGGCGCTGGTTCTACTTCGATTACCCGCTCAGGGGGTGGTTGCGGGGCGATGACTTCTTCGACGTATTCATGATGTACGTGTGGTCGCTCATGGACTACCCGCTCCTCGACACAGCCTGACGCTATCGCAAGAGATGCGATCAATACCCCATACCTCAAGAACATGTTGCCTCCTCGGAATCATCCGCAGGTGCAGTGGCGCTGAACGCAGTGTCCAGTCGCTCGAATGTTTCTGCGCAAGAGTTGTTGTATCAGAATGTATCTGTACTTTTGCTGAAGAGGCGGGAGGGAGATTGATGGCGAATTGCCCGATTTTTCAGGCGTTGCAAGCTGCTTCAAGGGGCGTGTCGAGTATGGGATTTTTTTTGAAATTGGCGACGAGGCGACCGCGATATACGCTGCTGAAGATACTCAGTGGATGTATCTGATAAAAAACGGCATCAATAAATTCCATACCGATTCAGCGCCATCTAAGGCACTGAACCGGAAGAAGAGACCCCCGTTAAACCCCGGCATTCACCGCGGCCTGACTCTGCGACCACAGACCATTGGCCGGACCGGGTGTCTTTTTCAGCGTGGCACCGTCGGTCATCGCTGCAAGAATCTTGATCGCGCTTTCGCCACGCTCGATGGCGATGCCGAATTGCACGCTTTCTATAAGCTTGCGCAGGCGTTGCGGGTCATTGCGTTGCGCTGCGCTGATCAGACGCTTGGCAACGACTCCGCATTCGTTGGACAGGGTCAGCATGATGCTGCCGTCCAGCCCTTGAATGCTCAGATTCACCCGATAGTCGGGGTGAAAAGTATCCGTGATCATCTGAAAAGGATTGTCCATATCATTCACCTGCTAAATGGTCTGCATAAGTTGACCGGGTAATAGTCCTTTTGGTTCTCGACGACTGATCAGCGGTTGCGTTACTCCTTCGCTTGCTGCTGACAGGTTTGCTGTCGTCTTTCGCGTTGATGAGAGGTTTCGTTTAAGACGCTTTAACGCACCCACGGCGTGAGTCCGCGCCTGGAGGTGGCCGTCCTGATGGCCGGCCTCGTGGCGCGTACTACAGGACACTGCATGGTTCGGGCCATATTGCAGGGGTGATGCGCGAGAGGCCGCTGAACGGGAGCCCATTGCAGTTGCTTCACGGCTTACTCTGCTGCAATGCGAACCGGTCGATCCGGCCGGCAAACGTGCTCTCGAAAAGGGGAGGAGAACACTTCCCGGATATGGCCTGCTCCTTTCGCGAATCCAGTTTGCGTACGACTTTTTTGAGTGATTGTCTGACACTCCGACAACCGAATCCTGGCGTCAAAGATTCGTAAAGACGGGTCGAAACCGTACTCGCCTGCTGTCCAGGTCCTGATGTTGACCGTCTTGCTGCAGAGCGGCGGGGTGAGTGTTGAACGCTTGTCGTATGAAGGGCTGAGCCGACTGCTCATGTAGGCGAGCGGCATGATTTTTTGCTCGCCAATTGCTGTCAGATGCAGCGCTCAGGCTGCCCGGTGCTGAATGTTAAATTCGATGGACGGCGACCGGCGATCGAGATGGCTGCGAGGCGAGCGATGGTGCGAGGTGGCCAAAGCTGTGCAGCGAGCGTTTGTGGTGCGCATTGATTGGGGCACAACAGTCTGTCGGGCACGCTGGCCGACAAATTTTCGGTGTGCGTGAAGCGCTGCGCTTGCCTGCTCATGGGGAACAACGCATGGCAAACAAAAAGGGCGAACCGCTGTCGGTTCGCCCTTTTTTTGCAAAACGTGTCAGTGGAACATCAGGTCAGACGAGCGGCTTCTTTCTCCTGCTCTTTTTCCAGAAATTCTTCTTCGAGCAGCGCGTCCGGGCTGACCGGATCTTCATCCTGTTCGGCGATAATCGGTGCGGCACCTCGTTTGCCGCGCAGCTTGCCAAACAGATGCTCGAGGGCGTGATCGAGTTTTACAGCAGCGCCATCCACAGCCTGATCTACCGTATCGGCCTTGTGGGAAACAGAAATAGGTTGGTGTCCTTTGGGGCGAGCTTCCATCTGGCACTTGATGTCGTGCGGGCCAGGCTTGTCGCCGTTTTCGTCGCGGATGTGGACTTCCACGCGGGTCAGGTTTTCATCGTAGTGTTCGAGCGTGCTTTCAACGGTGGTACGAACCCACTCCTCCAGTCGGATACTGCTTTCGATGTGATTATCGCTATTGACCTGGATTTGCATAGTTAATCCTTATTAGGGCTTGCTCGTGCGAGGCTGGACTACGTGATTCCTTGCGGAATCGATTTCGTTTGCGCTCATTCACAGTGTTGGCGGCAATGGCCTGACAATTCAACCCCAATGTGTAAGAAATATTTCGCAGCAAAAAATGGCCGCCCTGATTCAAGGCTGAGAATCAGGAGCGGACGCAGAGCGTCCAGAACGGCATCCCACGCGGAGCGTGAGGAACGAGAAGTATCCGGGAGAACACTTCTCTCACGCTCTGGCGTCCGGGAACTAGAATGCGACTGACGTCTGTACGTACACCGTGCGCGGTTCGCCGACATATTTGCCACGGTTGTTGTCGTCGAACGAGCGGGTGTAGTACTGGCGGTTGAAGATGTTCTTCATCCCGACCGCCACGTTGAGGTCCGACAATTGCGGGCCGAAATCGTAGTTGGCGCGGGTGCTGAACAGCATGTACCCAGGGATCTTGCCAGTGCTGCCGTCGGCGCTTTCGGTTGCTGTGTTGGCGTTGTCGGCGAACTGGTCGCTCTGGAAAGAACTGTCAAAATTCAGCTTCCACGGCCCTTCGGTGTAGCTGACGCCCATCGTTCCTTTGTGTTTTGACGAGAACGGCACACGGTTGCCTTTGTTCGGGCCGTCTTCACGGATTGTCGCGTCAACGAAAGCGTAGCTCGCGTAGACATCGTAACCGGCCAATACCGGGCTCAGGCCTTCCAGCGCATAGTTGACGCTGGTCTCGATTCCCTGATGACGCGTCTCGCCGCGTGCAATTACGGTGTCGTTGGTCTGATTGCTGTCGTACTGGTTATCGAAGTTGATCAGGAATGCACCGATCTCGGCTCGCAGGTTGCCGTTGTCATAGCGCGTGCCGAGCTCCCAGGTGCGGGCTTTTTCCGGTTTGACTTCATCGCCGGTAACGCGGTTAGGCATCTGGCTGTACTGCACGCTGCCGAACGAGCCTTCGGTGTTGGCGTACAGGTTCCAGGTGTCGGTCAGGTGGTAAAGCACATTCAGCGCTGGCAGTGCGGTGCTGTAGTCGCCTTGATAGCGGGCGTTGGTCAGATTGTTGTTCTGCGCGGTGTCGATCATCTCGTAGCGAACGCCGGGCGTGATGGTCCACTTGCCGATGTCGATACGGTCATCGATGTAGAACGCATGCGCTTCAGTCGCGCCGCGGGTGTCACGGTCGTTGCGGCTGGCGGTGGTCGGCAGGTTACCGGTCACCGGTTCGCGATAGCGCAGTTCGTGACCCGCTTCGTTGACGTAGCGGTAGCCGACGCCCACTTCATGCCAGGTCTCGCCCAGTGCAAAGCCTTGCGAGAAGCGCGTTTCCAGACCGCGTACCCAATATTCGCGGGGCGACAGGGAAACGAAGCTGCCCTGATCCAGATAGCCGCTGCGCAGGGTTTTGGTGAAGAACGTGTTGGCGGTGAAGACGCGGGCATCCTCTTCATAGCGGTAGCCGAAGTTGAACATGGTGCGACGGCCCCAGAACTTGTCCTTCAGACGCGTCGACTGGTACGGATCGGCATCGTAATCCCTGACGTTCAGGCCGCCGGGCATCTGCGCTTCGCCATCGTAATACTGCGCCATGGCATTGAGGCTGTTGGCTTCGTCGATCTGGTATTTGCCCTTGAGGATCAAGTCGTCGATCTGGGTATCGCTGTGCTCGCGCCAGTCACCGCCGCGTACTCCGGAATACAGAATCGCGCCGCCCAGACCATTGTCCGCCGTGCCGCCTGCCAGCAGGTTGCCGGTGGTCTTGAAGCCATCGTGGCTGGACGACGGGCTGGTTTCGGTCTGTATGCCGCCTTTGAGGGTGGGTGCGTCAGGGATGGCACGGGTCACGAAGTTGACGATACCGCCCACGTTCTGCGGGCCGTAACGCACAGCACCACCGCCACGCACCACGTCGACCGCGTCCATGTTGCCCATGCTGATCGGCGCGAAGGACAGCTGCGGCTGACCATAAGGTGCGAACGGCACCGGGATGCCGTCCATCAATACGGTGGAGCGTGACGCCAGACGCGGGTTGAGGCCACGAATGCCGAAGTTAAGCGCCATGTCGTGGCTGCCGGTGCCGTTGTTGTCCGGGGCATTGACGCCCGGGATGCGATTGAGCACTTCACGCGCCGAGGTTGCGCCGACACGCTCGAATTCTTCACGACGGATCACATCACGTGCGCCGGGGTGTTCGAAAACGTTGGTCTGCTGCGCGGCACCCAGCCAGTCGCCGACCACGGTGGACACACCCAGCTCGATAGGCGCGCCAGCAGCATTGACCGGTTGCAGGGTGAAGCCGTTATTGCCGTCGGCCAGGGCCTGCAGCCCGGTGCCTTCGAGCAACGCATTGAGGCCCTGCTCGGGCGTGTACTGACCTTCCAGGCCGCGGCTCTTCAGGCCGCTGGTGATTTGCGAACCATAGGAAATCAACACGCCGGACTCTCGACCGAACTGGCTCAGCGCAGCTTCAAGCTCGCTTGGCGCAATGTGATACGCCTTGGGTGCCACCTCGGCAGCCTGCGCCATCGACAGACTGCCGACCGAAAGGCTGGCACCGAAAATGACATGGCGCAACGTACGCACCAGCGGTGAAAGTTGGGTAGGGCGGGCTGACATGCAGGAGTCCTTTGACCGGAAGGTTGAGAGATACTTTCCCTGTCTGTCACGCGAGCAACAGAAAACGGCTCACGGTTTTTGAAATTATTTTTCCGGGTTTGATTATCGTACCCGCGCCTCGCGTGGTGATGCGTTTGGCGACGCTCTGCGCCGTGCGGCAGTGATCACTGCGCATAAAAGCGCTTGTCTACCTCGATGGCACAGACGACGCAAATTGCGACCTTGGTGACGGCTGAGTCCTGGCGCTGATCCGGGGGTAGCCTGGCAGGACGCCAGGCTAGCCGCACCGGGCCATGGATGGCCCGTTGCGGCGACCCCCGGATCAGTGACAGGGCGAAGGAACCCGACGAAGTCGGGCCGGAAACAGGAGCGAGGGGCTTTGGTTACTTTGGCCCCATCAAAGTAACTCGCCGAGGGGCGAAAAGGTGACCTGAGTCGGGCGCCAACTCACCTGATGTCGAAGAACCGCTGTGTGACGCGGAGCGTCACGAACTGCATTACCACGCGGAGCGTGGGAACGATAATCGGCGTAGTTTCAGTCCCGTCTTCCGGGCTCTCCAGGACGACTGTGTCACCATGAGCGCTGAGCGTATAAACGGGTAATCACGATCAAACCCGCGCCTGTACGTTCACCCAATACCGGGTGAAGCGTTGTACATGCACAGGGAGGGCGAGTTCCAGCATGTCGAGGATGCGCTCGCTGTCGGCCAGCGGATAGCTGCCGGAGATCAACAGGTTGGCCACTTTCGCGTCGCAGTTCAAACGACCGCGTCGATAGCGACCCAGCTCGGCAAGGAAGTCGGAGAGCTTCATGCGCGACGCCACCAGCATCCCGTCCGCCCACGCGCCACTGCCCGCATCTATCGGTTTCACGCTGTCCCAGGCATCACGGCTGAAAGTCACTTGCTGGCTGGACCGCAGCATCAAACCCGGACCGCTCCTGCCGAGCGGGGCTATTTCAAGGGCTCCGGCAAACACCGCCAATTGCGTGCGCCCATCCAGCTGGCGCAGGTTGAAACGGCTGGCCCCCGTCGACGCCCTGACCGTGCCTTCGGTGCTCAGCAGGCTCAGCGGGCGGCTGTCCGCCGAGGCGCTGATAAGGATTTCGCCCTGTAATAGCTTGATCAGGCGCTGCTGTGCATCGAAACGCACATCGACCGCGCTGGCGGTGTTCAACTGCACCTGACTGCCATCGCTCAATGCCACCTTGCGCTGCTCGCCAACGCCACTGTTGTAGTCAGCCAGCAAGGGTTGCAGGGCGATCTGCTCGCGCAGGCTCCAGCCCGCTGCCGAGCCTGCGCCGAGCAGCAACAGCAGTTTCAGAGCGTGCCGACGGCCGGCGGATTTCGGCGCATTGAGTGCCGCATGCGCCAGCGGCGAAGACAGCCCGCTAAGGCGCTGATTGACCCGCTGCATATGCGCCCAGGCCCGCTGATGTTCAGCGTTGCCATTGAGCCAGAGCTGCCAGGCCTGCTGACGACGCGCATCCAGCGTGCCTTCCTGCATTTCCAGCAGCCAGCCGACCGCTTGCTGCGCCACGCCAGGCGAGATGTCGGATTTGTTCAAGGACTCGTTGCTCGGGTTCATAAGGCGAAATAGCAGCGCAGTGCGGCCTTGTTCAGATGGCGTTTGACCGTTGCGATGGAGATGCCCAGTTCGGCGGCAATCTGGCCGTGGCTCAACCCGTCGACCTGCGACATCAGGAACGCCCGCTTGACCAGCACCGGCAGGCCGTCCAGCAGTTGATCGAGTTCCACCAGGGTTTCGAGAATGATCGCCCGCTCTTCTTCCGAAGGTGCCACGCATTCCGGCAGCTCAGCCAGCGCCTGATAGTAGGCGTGCTCCAGGTCCTGACGCCGGTAGTGATTGCACAATACACGTTTGGCAATCGTCGTCAGAAAAGCGCGAGGCTCAATGATCTGCGGCGTATCGCGTGCGCCCAATACCTTGATGAAGGTGTCCTGGGCCAGATCCGCTGCGCTGTGCGGACAGCCGAGCCTGCGTCGCAACCAGGTCGTCAGCCAGGTGTTGTGTGCCCTGTACAGGCTTTCGACAGTGTGATTGAGAGCGGAGTGGGCGATGGGCATCACAGGGAACAATCCACGGGGACTCGTTGATGGCGTGGATTCTGGCAGACTCTTTTGCGTATGAGAATATTTATCATTAATATTGCGGTTCATTTGTCTTGCTCAGGGACGAATGGCGCAAACAGCTGGCACTCATTGCGGCCTCTTCCCGAGGGCTGGTGATCCGGCTTCCCAGGTTTCATGAATCAATGAAGACCCTTTGATGGATGTCACCACCGAAAGCGGTTCGCTGCCGGAAAAACGCATGGCGAAAGCCAGAAGCAAGGGCCTGACGGTTGCTTATCGGCTTGCCGTTACCTCGCGGGCGCTGGCGGCGGTGTTTGCCGGTTATCTGCTCGCGTCAGTGGTCAGCATCTGCGTCGCGCAGTGGCTGCCCATCTCCCGCGCCGAAGCAGTGGTGACAGGCATGATGCTGTCCTTTCTGGTTTATCTGGCCGCGGTGCTCTGGTGTTTTGCCTGTCGCACGGCGTTGCAGGCCTGGGTCGGAGTGCTGGCGCCGTGCGCATTGCTGGCGGCTGCCTGCGCCTGCGGTCGGTGGCTATTGTGAAAGAGGGTTTTCGTCAGTCGATGGCCTGGTTGCACACCTGGGTCGGCTTACTGTTCGGCTGGCTGTTGTTCGCGATTTTTCTGACCGGCACGCTTTCCTACTTCAAGGATGAAATTACCCAGTGGATGCAGCCGGAAATTCCAGTGCGCGCTCTGGATGCCGGTGCCAGCGTGCAGCGGGCTCAGGATTATCTGCAAAGCCACGCCGCCGGGGCTACGCGCTGGTTCATCAGTCTGCCCGATCAGCGCACGCCCGGCCTGATGGTCGGCTGGCTGCCCGAAGGCAAGCAGGGCCAGCGCAACAACTTCGTGCGCAAGCTGCTCGATCCGCAGACCGGCAGCGAGGTGCTGGCACGTGACACGCGCGGCGGTGATTTCTTCTACCGTTTTCACTATCAACTGCAGATGCCTTATCCCTGGGGGCGCTGGCTGGCGACGAGCGCCGCGATGGTGATGTTCGTTGCGTTGATCACCGGCATCATCATTCACAAAAAAGTCTTCAAGGAATTCTTCACGTTTCGTCCACGCAAGGGTCAGCGTTCCTGGCTGGATGGGCATAACGCGCTTGGCGTGCTGGTGTTGCCGTTCCATCTGATGATCACTTACAGCAGTCTGGTGATCTTCATGTCGATGGTGATGCCCGCGAGCATCCTCAGCCAGTACGACACGGTTCAAGCGTTCTACCGCGAAGCCTATCCGTCCCCGGAAATGCTCAAGCGAGAAGGCAAACCTGCGCCGCTGGTAGCACTTGCACCGTTGGTCAATGCGGCGAACGCGAAGTGGGACAGCGGTCAGGTGGGGCGGGTGATCGTCAATAATCCGGGCGACAGCACCGCCACGGTTCTGCTGACGCGTGATGACAAGGGCAGCATCGTGCCGGATCGGGGCGGCGCGCTGACGTTCAGCGGGGCCAGCGGCGCGTTGCTGAACGAAGTACCCGAGCGCCCCGTTGCGCTGCTGATCTCCAGTGGGATGTACGGTCTGCATGTAGGCCATTTTGCCGAGCCGCTGCTGCGCTGGATGTACTTCATTTTCGGTGTCGCCGGAACCGCAATGATCGGCACCGGGCTGGTGATGTGGCTGGGCAAGCGTCAGCTCAAGCACGCCAAAAACGGCGTGCTGCCACTGGAGTTGCGCCTGGTGGAAGTGCTGAACATCGCCAGCATGTCCGGGTTGATGATTGCCGTGGCCAGCTTCTTCTGGGCCAATCGTCTGCTGCCTTCGGGTTTCATCGGGCGTGCCGATTGGGAAGTCAGCGTGTTCTTCACATGCTGGGCGTTGTCAGTGGTGCACGCCCTGGTGCGCAAAGGGCGCAGCGCATGGCGCGAACAACTGGGGCTGGGCGCGGTGCTGTTTGCCGGGCTGCCGCTGCTCGATCTGCTGACCAGCGGCCGCTATCTGCTGGGTTCGCTGATGTCGGGAAGCTGGATAATGACGGCCTTTGACCTGACGGCGCTGGTCACCGGGCTGTTTCTTGGCTGGGCAGCGCTGAAATTCAAAGCGCTACCCGCCGCCGAAACAGCCCGCGTCGCCTTGCAAGCCATACCTCGGGAGAGCCACTGATGCTGTTGGCTGCCTTACTGTGCTACGTAGGGTTTACCTGCCTGTGCCTGTCCATGGCGCGCCATTACAGCGAACTGCTCAAGGGGCCGTTTACCGAACAGCGGCGTCGGGCGCTCAAGCTGGTTGGCTGGGGCGCGCTGCTGTTGTCGTCATGGGCGGCGGTTCAGGCTGATGGCTGGATGATGGGCACGGTGCACTGGTTCGCCGCATTGATGAGCAGTGCGGTGTTGCTGGTTGCGTTGCTGCCGTTCCGGCCGAGTTGGGTGCTGGCGCTGGCAGGATGCGGCGTGCTGCTCAGCCCGTTGGCAGCCGTGAGTCAATTATTGGCCTAACGCCAGCCGGTATTCGCCCGGCGTGGCCCCCACGGCCTGACGAAACCGATTGCTGAAATGGCTGGCGCTGGCAAAGCCGCAGGCCAGCGCTATCTCGCCTAATGGCTTGCCGGTGCTGCGCAACAACTGGCGAGCCTGTTCGATACGTCGCGCCAATAAGTACTGGTGTGGCGGCAAGCCGAAGCTTTCGCGAAACATTCGCGCGAAGTGGTATTCCGACAGCGCGCACATGCCAGCCAGTTGACCGAGGCTCAGCGGATCGGCGAGGTGCATTTCGATGAAGTCCACCAGATGCCGCCGCAGGTGCGGTGCCAGGCCGCCTTTCAGACGTAAACCTTCGCGCAGCCCTGCCTGACTGAGCAACGCATGGCTGACCATCTCGTGCGCCAGGCTGCTGGTCAACAAACGCTCACCGGGTTCTGCCCAGTTCAGGCGAATCAACTGCCGGAAGCGTGCGGCTTGTGCGGGGTCTTCCAGAAAGGTGTTTTCCCGCAATTGCATCTCGCGCGGCTCGCGATCCAGTAGTGTCACGCAGCCCAGCGCAAACTGTTCCGGGCTGAAATACAGATGCGCCAGACGGATCTCGCCGTTCACCACCCAGGCGGACTCATGACCGGCAGGCAGGATGCACAGCTTGCCCGGCGCACCTTTCTGGTCGGGTCTGCCGCGCCGAAAAGTCCCGGTACCGTCCTCGATGTAGCACGACAGCGTGTGGTGGGTCGGTGCGTGATATTCCTGCGAGTCATGCCGATTGTTCCACAACGCTGCCACCAACCCGTCGCCCAGCGGCGCGCTCTGCTCCAGATTGGCATTGGGTGAACTGTTCAGGGCCTGAAAGACCTGGATGGATTCAATGGCGGGCATGACGATTCCTCTAGGATTTGTATCCTACTCGCTGGCAACGCCGCTGCCAGTAGCGCCTGACGCAAATGCGCAAGATTGTGCAAGCGCTGGCAGACCGGCACGCAGCAGACTGATGGCTCATCAAGGAGCCTGCACCATGAACATTTCGCTTTATCTGCTGACTGTGCTGATCTGGGGGACGACCTGGATCGCCCTGAAACTTCAACTCGGCGATGTCGCGATTCCGGTATCGATCGTCTATCGCTTCGCGCTGGCAGCCTTGGTGCTGTTCGCATTCCTGCTGCTGACAAAGCGTCTGCAACCGGTCAACCGTCGTGGTCAGTTGATTTGTCTTGCGCAAGGCGTGTGCCTGTTCTGCGTCAACTTCATGTGTTTCTACACGGCCAGTCAGTGGATACCCAGCGGCTTGATCGCGGTGGTGTTCTCGACTTCGACGCTGTGGAATGCGCTGAATGCGCGGGTATTCTTTCGCCAGAAAATCGCCGGTAATGTTATGGCCGGTGGTGCCATGGGCCTGATCGGTCTGGCGTGTCTGTTCTGGCCCGAGCTGTCCGGGCACAGCGCCAGCCGCGAGACCCTGATCGGTCTGGGCCTGGCCCTGCTGGGCACACTGTGCTTCTCGGCGGGCAACATGCTGTCGAGCCTGCAACAGAAAGCCGGCCTGCGTCCGCTGACCACCAATGCGTGGGGAATGTTCTACGGGGCGACCATACTTGGCCTCTACTGCCTGCTCAGCGGCACGCCGTTCACCTTCGAATGGAACACGCGTTACGTAGGCTCACTGCTGTTTCTGGTTATTCCCGGCTCGGTGATTGCGTTTACCGCCTACCTGACCCTGGTCGGGCGCATGGGGCCGGAACGCGCAGCTTATTGCACTGTGCTGTTTCCGATTGTGGCGCTGAACATCTCGACGTGGGTCGAAGGCTACCAGTGGACCGCGGCTGCCTTGCTGGGGCTTGTGCTGGTGATGGCGGGGAACGTGCTGGTATTCAGGAAGACCAGACCGGTTGCCGTCCTGGTCGGCGGCAAACTGGCCTGAGTCGATGTTCATACTCGGTTATAGAGCAGAAACGCCTTAGCCCTTCCACACCTGCGGATTGACCAGGTCCTGCGGCCGCTCGCCCAGCAACGCGTTGCGCAAGTTGTGGTAGGCGCGGTCGGCCATCGCCTGACGGGTTTCAGTAGTGGCTGAGCCGATGTGCGGCAGGGTGACGGCGTTCTTGAGCTGGAACAGCGGCGATTCTTTCAGCGGTTCTTTTTCATAGACGTCCAGACCGGCACCGCGAATGGTGCCATTCTGCAGGGCTTCGATCAGCGCAGGCTCGTCGACAATCGGGCCACGGGCGATGTTGATCAGGATGGCGCCGGGCTTCATCAGGCTCAACTCGCGACGGCCGATCAAATGTTTGGTCTTTTCGCTCAGCGGCACTACCAGGCAGACGAAATCCGCTTCGGCCAGCAATTGGTCCAGGCTGCGAAACTGTGCGCCCAGTTCCTGTTCAAGTTCGGTCTTGCGGCTGTTGCCGCTGTACAGGATCGGCATGTTGAAGCCCAGACGACCACGGCGGGCGATGGCTGCGCCGATATTGCCCATGCCGACGATGCCCAGCGTCTTGCCGTGCACGTCGGTGCCGAAGTGCGGAGGCTCGATACTGCGTGTCCACTGTCCGGCCTTGGTGTAGGCGTCCAGTTCGGCGACGCGCCGGGCGCTGCTCATGATCAGCGAGAAGCCCAGGTCGGCGGTGCTCTCGGTCAGTACATCCGGCGTATTGGTGAGCAGAATGCCGCGCTCGCTCAGGTAGTCGACGTCGTAGTTGTCGTAGCCCACCGAGATGCTGGACACCACCTCCAGTTTCGCTGCGTTTTGCAGCTGCTCGCGACCCAGCTTGCGGCCGGAGCCGATCAGCCCGTGGGATTCAGGCAAGGCCTCATCAAACTGGGCGTTGATGTCGCCCAGCTTGGGGTTGGGCACGATCACGTTGAAGTCTTGCGCCAGGCGCTCGGCCATTTCTGGAGTAACACGGCTGAAGGCGAGTACGGTTTTTTTCATTGGGCAGTCACTCTTGAGCGGTTGAATGAGTAGCACGCTAACATTCCTCTCCGCTCTTTGGCAGCCGCTTTTTACAGTTGTACGATGTCAGAACGAGGACTTGAGTGCCTGCACATGCAGATCCGCTTCATCGGCCGCGAGAATTTCCGGCAGGGAACCTCGCAGGTATTCGACCCAGGTTCTGATCTTGGCATCCAGATACTGGCGTGACGGATAGATGGCGTACAGGTTCAGCTCCTGCGAGCGGTAATCCGACAATACGCGCACCAGTGTGCCGTTGCGCAGCCCCTCGATCGCCGAGTAGATCGGCAGAATGCCAATCCCCATGCCGCTGGAAATCGCGGTTTTCATGGCATCCGCAGAATTGACCAGCAGCGGCGAGCTGTTGATGGTGACCATCTCCTGACCTTCCGGGCCATCGAACAGCCATTTGTCCAGCGGGAACACCGGGCTGACCAGGCGCAGGCACGCATGATTCAGCAGGTCGGCAGGCTTGTGGGCCATGCCGAAGGTTTTGACGTACTCGGGCGATGCACACACGATGCTATAGGTAATGCCCAGCCGCTGAGACACAAAGCCCGAGTCTGCCAGTTCGCTGGCCAGCACGATCGACACGTCATAGCCTTCTTCCAGCAAGTCCGGCACGCGGTGGGTCATGGTCAGGTCGAACGCGACATCAGGGTGGTTGCGGCGATAACGGGCGATGGCGTCGATCACGTAATGCTGGCCGACGCCGGGCATCGAATGCACCTTTAGTTGCCCGGCCGGGCGGGCATGCGCGTCGCTGGCTTCGGCTTCTGCCTCTTCGACCGAGGCCAGAATCTGCTCGCAGCGCAACAAGTAGCGTTTGCCTGCTTCAGTGAGGGCAATACGCCGGGTGGTTCGGTTGAGCAGGCGCGTCTGTAAATGTGCTTCAAGGTTGGAGACCGCGCGCGAGACGTTGGCGGTGGTGGTATCCAGCACGGCGGCGGCAGCAGTGAAGCTGCCCGCTTGCGCCACGCAACTGAAGGCACGCATGTTTTGCAGGGTGTCCATGGGTACTTCTCTGAGTAGATGGCAAATTGTGACATGAAGTAACGGATGCATGTATCCAGACCAAAGGATTATCGCCGTTTCAGTAACAAAGATTCACAAATCTCCCCGCTTATCGCCGCGTCAAGCGCCGCCTAGAATCGCCGCCATTCAAGGTGTATTACCTCCGTTCGGGAACTCGCAGCTGTGCCGCGTCGCATCATCAGAGGGCTCTGGCCCGTCGGTATCCTGGCTTTTACGCTGGTCCTCAACGGCTGTATCGGAACACATGGAATCAAACCGCAGGGCAGTTTTCTGCACGCGGACAGCCTGGCCACCGATCAGGCGATTCAGAGCGCTGCCCTCGACGCCCATTGGCCCGCAGCGCAATGGTGGCGTGCCTATGGCGATGCGCAACTCAATCACTGGGTCGATATTGCTACGCTTGGCAGCCCGGGTCTGGCGCTGGCCGCTGCCCGTGTGCGCCAGGCAAGAGCGATGGCGCAGATCGCCGAGTCATCCGAGTCGGTGCAGGTGCAGGGCAGTGCCAGCCTGATGCGCCACGACTGGCCCGAGGATCAGTTTTATGGTCCCGGAGCGCTGGCCGATACTCGCACCTGGGACAACAATGCGTCGCTGGGTCTGAGCTACGCGCTGGACCTCTGGGGACGTGAACGCAATGCCAGCGAGCAGGCCCTTGATCTGGCGCACATGAGCGCTGCCGAGCAGCGTCAGGCGCAGCTCGAATTGCAGGAAAACGTGGTTCGCGCCTACATCCAGCTGGCCCTTGAATACGCCCGACTGGATATCGCCGAGGCAGCGCTGGCCCAGCAGCAACAGATACTCGATCTGGCGCAGCGTCGCCTCAAGGGCGGGATCGGCACGCATTTCGAGATCAGTCAGGCCGAAACGCCATTGCCCGAGGCCCACCGGCAGATTGATGCGCTGCAAGAGGCCATCGCCCTGAGCCGCAATCAGCTGGCTGCTCTGGCAGGTAAAGGGCCGGGAGAGGGCGCGGCGCTGCAACGGCCTACGCTGTCGTTGCACACCGAGCTGAAAATGCCGTCGGCATTGCCCGCCGAACTGTTGGGACGGCGGCCCGATGTGGTGGCCGCGCGCTGGCAGGTTGCGGCGCAGGCGCGCGGTATCGATGTCGCGCATGCGGGCTTTTATCCCAATGTCGATCTGGTCGGCAGCCTGAGCTACATGGCCACGGGCGGCGGCATGCTGGAGTTTCTGACCGGCAGCAAGTTGGGTTACAAGGTCGGACCGGCCATCAGCCTGCCGATCTTCGACGGTGGACGCTTGCGGGCAGAACTGGGGCAGGCGTCGGCCGCTTATGACCAGGCCGTGGCGCATTACAACCAGACGCTGGTGATGGCGTTGAAAAGTATTTCCGACCAGCTTATTCGTCGCGCCTCGATGGACAAGCAACAGGCATTTGCCGCCGAGTCGGTAGCGTCGACACAAAAGACCTATGACATCGCATTGATTGCCTGGCAGCGCGGGCTGACCGATTACCTGAACGTGCTCAACGCCCGGACCCAGTTGTTTCGCCAGCAGCAGATTCAGCAACAGGTCGAGGCTGCGCGCCTGAATGCCTATGCCGGATTGGTGGTGGCGCTAGGTGGGGAGAGCGGCAGTTGCCATTCCTTACGCACCACGGCCGATCTTGAGTGTGCGAAATGATTGCTGCTTTTGAGCACATGGCGGCGTTGCCCTGGCGTCGTGAATTTCGCAGTTGGGCGCGCAGTGACGGGGTGACCTGGGTTTACCTTTTCAAAGTATTGATCGCTGCTTTTCTGACCTACTGGCTGGCTTTGCGCCTGGAGTTGCCGCAGCCGCATACGGCGATTATCACCGTGTTCATCGTCATGCAGCCGCAGAGCGGGCAGGTGTTCGCCAAAAGTTTTTACCGCCTGCTGGGCACGCTGGCCGGGTCGGCCATGATGGTGCTGTTGATGGCCCTGTTTGCGCAGAACCCGCTGCCGTTTCTCGGCAGCCTGGCGCTCTGGGTCGGGATTTGCTCCGCAGGTGCGGCGCGTTATCGCAACTTTCGCGCTTACGGCTTTGTGCTGGCGGGGTATACGGCTGCGATGGTAGGGCTGCCCGCCCTGGCGCACCCCGAAGGTTCATTCATGTCGGCGGTGTGGCGGGTACTGGAAATCACTCTGGGTATCCTCTGTTCCACTGCGGTGAGTGCGGCGATCCTGCCGCAGAGCTCCAGTGCCGCCATGCGCAATGCGCTGTACCAGCGCTTCGGCATATTCGCTCGCTTCATGGCCGAGGGTTTGCGCGGGGACATTTCACGCACGGCATTTGAAACCGGAAACGTGCGCTTCGTCGCCGAGGCCATCGGACTGGAAGGACTGCGCAGCGTCACGGTATTCGAAGACCCGCACATGCGCCGACGCAATGGGCGGCTCAATCGCCTGAACAGCGAGTTCATGGCCGTTACGACGCGCTTCAATGCACTGCATCAGTTGCTTGAACGACTGCGTCTGGAATGCGCCGATACCGTGTTAGAGCACATCGGACCCGGCCTTGAAACCCTCGCAGAATTACTTGATGGCTTCGCCGACCGCGCATTGACCAACGATGATGCCGCGGTGCTGGTCACGCGCCTTGAGGCCTGCAGGGCGCAGTTGCCTGAGCGGGTCAGAAGCCTGCGCGCCGAGCTGGAGAAAACCCTGCCGAGCGACGCCGAACGACTCGATTTTCATACGGCGTTCGAGCTGCTGTACCGGCTGGTCAGCGAGCTGCATGATTACGCGTTGACCCATGCATCGCTGGCCGATCACACCCATGCGCGTGAACAGTGGAAAGCGTCATTCGTGCCGCGTACCCACTGGATGACAGCCCTTGCGTCTGGAGCCCGCGCGACCTGCGTAGTCGGCCTGATGAGTGCCTATTGGGTGCTGACGGCCTGGCCCAGCGGCGCGAGCATGGTTCTGGCTTCAGCGGCGACCGTTGCGCTTTCATCGACCACCCACAACCCCAGGCGCATGTCTTTGCAGATGGCCGGCGGTACGTTGCTCGGCGCGCTGCTGGGTTTTGTCGAAACCTTTTTTCTGTTCCCGCACATCGACGGCTTCCCGCTGCTGTGCCTGTTATTGGCCCCTGTGTTTGTGCTCGGCGCTTTTCTGGGCTCACGTCCGCAGTGGACGGGATACGGCCTGGGGCTGCTGATTTTTTTCAGCCTGGGCTCGGTGCCGGACAACCTGACGGTCTACAACCCTTACACCTTCATCAACGATTACCTCGCGATGGTCTTTGGCATGCTCATCTGTGCCGCAGCGGGGGCGATCATCCTGCCACCCAACAGCCGCTGGATGTGGCAGCGTCTGGAGCAGGCCTTGCGCAATCAGGTGGTGTTTGCGATTGGCGCACCGCTCAAGCGTCTGGGTTCAAGCTTCGAAAGCCAGACCCGCGACCTGATGCATCAGGCGTACGGCCTGGCGATTGGCAAACCGCTGGTTCAGCGCGAGTTGTTGCGCTGGATGTTCGTGGTGCTGGAAATCGGCCACGCTATTATCGAGCTGCGCCGCGAACAGGCAATTCTGCCGATTCATCCTGCCTACGCCGAATACCAGCCCTGGCGCATCGCGTTGCGCGTCATGGGGCGCGCCTTGGTACGCCTGTTCATCCAGCCCGATGCGGTCAATCTGCAGCGCTGCCTGTCGGCGGTCGATCAGGCGATCAAGCGGGTACAGGACGCTGATGAGCCGTTCGCCTCGCATTTCGATACGTCGGTGCTGCGTCGGGTGAAAAGCTATCTGCACTTTATCCGCACCTCGCTGTTGGACCCGCAATCGCCGCTTGCCGCCTATGGCGTCGAGCGCACCGCTTCAGGAATGGCTCATGCCGCGTGAGATAGCTTTCCACGGTCTTTACATGCCAAGCCTGACGCTGATGTTTCTGCTGGCTGTCGTTCTGGCGTGGGCGCTGGATCGTCTGCTGGCCGGTTTTGACCTGTACCGGCATTTCTGGCACCCGGCGTTGCTGCGCTTGTGCATGTTTATCTGCATCTTCGGCGCTTTGGCGCTGCCCCTTTATCGTTGACGCCTGAGTCGAGAAATATCCGCATGAAAAAGTTCTATAGCCTGCTTGCCACGTTGCTGGTGCTGGCGATCGCGCTCTGGGTCGGTCGTACGCTGTGGGTCGACTACATGGATACGCCGTGGACCCGTGATGGTCGGGTACGCGCCGATATCATCAATGTAGCCGCCGATGTGTCCGGCACCGTGGTCGATGTGCCGGTGCACGACAATCAACGGGTAAAACGCGGCGATTTGTTGATGCAGATCGATCCGGAGCACTACCGGATCGCAGTCAAACAGGCGCAGGCGTTGCTGGCCTCACGCAAGGCGACGTGGGAGATGCGCAAGCTCAACGCGAAGCGCCGTGCCGACATGGATGAACTGGTCATCTCGGCAGAGAACCGTGACGACGCGAGCAATGTTGCCACCTCGGCGCTGGCCGATTACCAATTGGCGCAAGCGCAGCTGGAGGCGGCCGAACTGAACCTGTCCCGCACACGTGTGCTGGCGGCGGTGGACGGTTATGTCACCAACCTGAACGTGCATCGCGGCGACTATGCGCGTATCGGCGAAGCGAAGATGGCCGTGGTCGATATGAACTCGTTCTGGGTTTACGGTTTTTTCGAGGAAACCAAGCTGCCGCACCTTAACGTGGGCGATCCTGCCGATATGCAGTTGATGAGTGGCGAAGTGCTAAAAGGCCATGTCGAAAGCATCGCACGCGGTATCTACGACCGCGACAACCCGCAAAGTCGCGAATTGATCGCTGACGTGAACCCGACCTTCAACTGGGTGCGTCTGGCCCAGCGCGTACCGGTGCGCATTCATCTGGACGCGGTACCGGAAGGCGTATTGCTGGCGGCGGGAATGACCTGCACGGTGATTGTCAGGCCAATAGACGGCTGATGCTTGAGGACGCAGAGCGTCCAGAACGGCATGCGACGCGGAGCGTCGCACGATAATTGCGATGATCGCTCCCTACGCTCCAGCATTGGGATTGACGAATCGGAGCGTCGCACGATAGGCAGGTGGTCGTTCCGCACGCTCCAGCGTGGGAATGCAGTTCGTGACGCTCTGCGTCACAAGTCGGTGTTCAATCCAAAGCGTTTTCTCAGGCCCATATCCAGTAGCCCTTTGGGCAGCAACCACGCCATCAGCGGCAGCAGGCGTGAGCCGTTGCCCAGGCGCAGCAGGCGTGGCGGATGGGTTTGTTGCACGGCTTTGAGCAGGTCGCGGGCGAATTCTGTAGCAGGAGTAGGGTTGTCCAGTGAAGCCTTTGCACGTGCGCGAATGCCTTCGCGGATAGGCCACCAGGGTGATTGTTCACTGATCAACTGTTCGGCTTCATGACTGGCATTTTTTGCGAAGCTTGACGCAATGGCACCGGGCTGGACTTCCATTACCTGTACGCCAAATGGTGCCAGCTCCAGACGTAGCGCATCGCTGAGGGCATGTACCGCGGCTTTGGAAGCACAGTAAGCACCTGCAAACGGGGTGACCAATACACCTGAAACGCTACCGATATTGACTACCAGGCCTTTGTTGCGACGCAGCGCCGCAAACAGCGCGCGGGTAACGCCGATGACGGAAAACACATTGGTTTCAAACTGCCGCTGCAAGGCCTCCACGCCGCCATCGAGCAGCGGCCCCATCGCGCCATAGCCAGCGTTATTGATCAACACATCCAGACCGCTGTGCTCCAGCCCGGCGGCCAGTTGCTCCAGCGCCAGTCCGTCGTTGACATCCAACTGCACGGCAATAAAGCCCGCGGCACTGAGTGCAGCGACATCCTCGGCCTTGCGCGCCGTCGCCCAGACTTCATAGCCAGTGGCCTTGAATGCATCGGCCAGTGCACGACCGATTCCGCTGGAGCAGCCTGTAATCAGAGCGATAGGCATGGGTGAAGTCCTTGTGGTCAATCCGAGAAGCTGCCTTGCAGATGTTCTGCGCGAAATTCCAGGGTTTGCGGGCGATAGCCATTGCGCAATGCGGGCAGTGGCACGCAATCCTGCCACGTACCTTTGGCCTGAAGTTCGCCGGGGCCGCGGTAGCGTGCAGAGGTGTAGGTGTTATCCGCCAGATTCACCGAGTCGCCGGGCGCATAGGCCGCGATCCGCCAGCGCAGCTCCTGCAATGCAACCTGGTTGGTATTGGTGATGCTGACCTGCAACGGACGATCTGCCGGGCAGTTTTGCGGATCGTAACTCAGGCGGATATCCAGACGCTCAAGCTGACGCGTTTCCTGGCTGTCCTGCCAGATCACCACAGCCGCCACGACCCCAAGCCCGACCGCCGCAGCCAACGAGACCGGCAAGGCTTTCGCCGGGTAGCGGAGCAGAAGGATGAGCCAGGTCAGGATCAACAGGATGCCGATAAACATGCAGGTCTCCAGCAAAGGTAATGCTGGACATCCTACAGAACCTGGGAGGGGGACGTCGCGCAAATGAAAAGCCCCCGACAACTCTCTGCGTATAAATCTGCGCAAAGAGTTGTCGAGGGCTGTGTTACCTGTAACGTGCAGCTAAAATCCTATCAGCGAGCGATAGTTTGCGTCTTCACACCCGCTTCAAGCGCGTTCGAACGACCATAGATATCTTCGAAACGCTCGATATCGTCTTCGCCCAGGTAGCTGCCCGATTGCACTTCGATGATTTCCAACGGGATCTTGCCTGGGTTGCGCAGGCGATGCACCGAGGCGATCGGGATGTAGGTGGACTGGTTCTCGGTGAGCAGGAACACGTTCTCGTCACAGGTCACCTGCGCAGTACCGGATACCACGATCCAGTGTTCGGCGCGGTGGTGGTGCATCTGCAGCGACAGGCAGGCACCCGGCTTGACGGAGATACGCTTGACCTGGAAACGACCGCCCATGTCCACCGAATCGTAGGAGCCCCACGGACGGTACACTTCGAGGTGGTTCTGGGTCTCGGTGCGGCCCTGTTCGTTGAGGGTGGCGACCATCTGCTTGACGCCCTGGACCTTGTCCTTGTGGGCAATCATCATCGCGTCCTTGGTTTCGACGACCACGATGTTGTCCAGACCGATCACGGATACCAGTTTGCCGTTGCCGTGGATCATGCAGTTGCGGCTGTCCTGAATAACCACGTCGCCCTTGGTGACGTTGCCATTGGCGTCCTTGGCGTTGACTTCCCACAGCGATGACCAGCAGCCGACATCGCTCCAGCCAGCCGACAGCGGCACAACGCAGGCGCGCTGGGTTTTTTCCATGACCGCGTAGTCGATGGAGTTGTCCGGGCAGCAAGCGAAGGTGGAAGCGTCGATTTCCAGCGCATCGCCGTCCTGCACGCTGCGCTCAAGGGTCAGCAGGCAGGTGTCGTAGATGTCCGGATCGTGCTTTTTCAGCTCTTCCAGGAAGCGGCTGGCGCGGAACAGGAACATGCCGCTGTTCCAGTAGTAACCACCGGCTTCGACGAATTCCCTGGCGCGTTTTTCGTCAGGTTTTTCGACGAATTGCGATACGCGGCTGACGCCTTCGGGCAGCAGGGCATCGGCGGTGGACTTGATGTAGCCATAGCCGGTTTCAGGCTTGTTGGCCGGTACGCCGAACAGCACCATTTCGCCGCGTTCTGCGGCTACGGTTGCCAGTGCCAGTGCGCGTTGCAGGGCTTTCTGGTCTTCGATGACGTGGTCGGCTGGCAGCACCAGCATCAGGCCGTCGTTGCCTTCGTTGACCAGCTTCATGGCGGTCAGGGCAACGGCTGGCGCCGTGTTGCGGCCGAACGGTTCCATGAGGATCGCCTGGGTTTCCAGGTTCAGCGCAGCGAGTTGCTCGTTGACGATGAAACGGTGGTCCTTGTTGCAGACCACGATAGGCTCCTGCATGCCCTCGAACACCAGACGCTCCAGGGTTTGCTGGAACAGGGTGTGCTCGCCGGTCAGTGCCAGGAACTGTTTAGGGAATTGTTTACGCGAAAGCGGCCAGAGTCGTGAACCACTACCGCCTGACAAGATAACTGGAATCATTTTGTTTCTCCAAAAGCATTCAATTAGGGCCGTACGAGGTGTCTGTCGTTTCTGTCTTGTTCTTGTTCCGCGCGGGTCGGTTCAACGCTGATGCCCTGAACCGACCGGCATAATCCGTTTAGCGGGTAGCGACCGGTGGCTTGACCCACACTGGCGAGAGGCTGCTGCCACTGCCGGTGATGTAGAGCACAGCGGCTTCGCCACGCTCCAGTGCCACAGGTTTCAAATCGGTGACTTTCTTGTCGCCGTCGTACAGCGCCAGGCTGACTTTGACCGGGTTGATCTCACGCTCGCCGGTGCCTTTGGCCGCTACGGCGTTGACCACTTCGGTCTTGCCGTCGGCGGTTTTCAGAGTCAGGGACTTGTCGCTGAGGTTCTGAACGCGAACCAGGGATTTCTGCTTGTTCTTGAACGGCGGCTCTTCAACCAGCTGCGGTTTGCCGCTGGCGTTGTTGACGATGGTGTAGTAGTGATCACCCGCCAGTTTCACCGGCAGGCTCTGGCTGCCCAGCTTGGCGGTGTAGTCGCCCTGTGGCATGAAGCTGAACGCAGTGCTGCCCAGTGGCGCCACTTCGTTGAGGTTGGTGTTGCCAACGGTGGCGCTGATTTCGGCGTTGCTGGCGTTGTAGACACGCACGAAGGTCGAGCCTTTTGGTGCGGTCGGGCCGTACAGGGCGGAGTCACCGGCGAAAGCTTGCAGGGACATCAGGCCCAGACCTGCGGCCATTGCGCAGGTTTTGAAAATGCGTTTTGCGGCCGAACGGTTGGCAGTAGTGTTAAAAGTCATGAGTCAGTCCTCTCAGTTTTGCGCCCGGTTGGGCGACTCGGATTGTTTGGCGTTGAGCGCCACGTTTTCTTGGGTGTCACGCGATTTCTTCAGCTCGGCGATCCACTTCGGATCGAACTCGCCAAGATCGTTGTGTGCCGGCAGGTAGCGCTCCGGGAATTCCCAGATCACCACTTGCGGCGGGGTGTTCTTGAAAGCATCGGTCTGCAGGTACTTGAGCATCGGCAGAATCGGGCCATGGCCGTCTTCGGCGTAGTTGACGACATCGCTGCGCAGCGCTTCTTTCAAGGCCCCGACGAAGTTCCAGTTAGGGTTGGCGCTGTAGCTGGTGCCGACCAGGCCAACCGGGATGTCGCTGTCTGCGAACAGTGCGTCACCGCCTGCCGCTTCGCCTGCTACCGGATCGGTACTGCGTTTCTGCAACTCGTCCGGCTTGGGCAGCATGTTGCTGAACAGCGGATCGAGCGGCAGGAATGTAGTCAGGTCACCTTTGTAGGCTTCGGTTCCCTTGGCTTGTGTGACGAACTGCTCAGGTTCACCTTCCAGTGGCGTTTTCTGGGCAATCGCGGCGCTCAGTTGCTGCGCGGCGACTTCGGCACCCATTGGCGTCCAGTGGGTGTCGGTGCGCAGGAAAACCTGGCCCTGTTGCTTGGCAGCTTGCAGCGGTGCCAGCAGGTCCGGGGCAAAGATCCCGGCCTTGGCGACCTGCGCGTGGAACTGCTGATACAGGTCGGTGTGCAGGCTGGCAGGCTTGCTGTCACCGATATGTTCCGGGTACAGACGGGTCTTCGCCGGAACGATCGCCAGGACCAGTTTGGTGCCCTGTTTTTCCAGCGCGTCACGCACACCCTGAATGATCGCCAGGTTGTCGGCTTCGTTCTGCTCGCCGTTGGCAACCGCGTCGAACTCTTCGTCGGTGTACAACCACTGGTCCTTGCCGAGCACAACACCCGGACGACCTTCGTTGAACAGTTTGAAGTCCAGCGCTGCCCAGAGGTTGGTGCCCAGGCGCTTGATCGGGAACTCATCGTCGTAATGAGTTTCCGCCGCCTTGGTCCACTTGCCGTTGAGCACGGTGGTCTCGGCCGAGGTCGAGAACGTGCTGAAACTGCGCAGCGACCAGATGCCCAGGACTAGCAGAATGGCCAGGAAGATGGCGATATAGAGGATTCGTAATGAACGGGTCATGTCAGGCTCCTCAGAACTGGAAGTAAAGGAACGGCGAGAAGCTTTGCGCCGAGAGTTTGAGAATCGAAGCCACGAACAGCAGCAGGATCAGTGCACGCATGGCATAACGTGGCCAGTCGGCAACCCAGTACGCGGGCTGCACCTGGGCTTCGCTGCCCACGGTGTAGCTTGGCAGGTGCAGACTGCCGGGAGCATCGCCGGGAACGGCCTTGATGGTGCCCGGTTGTGCGGTCGCAGGACCGTCAGCCTTGGCGCTCTTGCCGGTGTCTTTTTCGCGGTTCTGGTAGAAGTCGCGCAGACCGAAGAACGCCAGCGTCAGATAAGCCACCACCAGTGTTGCAACTTGCAGACCGGTCAGGCTGGCACGGTTAAGTTCCGACAGCTGCCACTCGCCGAAGCTGAACATGGCGCTGTACATACGACCGGCGACATGCAGGTTTTCGGCGCGGAAGATGACCCAGCCTATGACCACCAGCAAGAAGGTCAGTGCCCAGCGAATCGGGTTGAAGCTGTAAGGCTTGGTGTTGATGCCGACCGCTTTCTCGATGGCCAGCCACATGCCGTGCCAGGCACCCCAGATGATGTAGGTGACGTTGGCACCGTGCCACAGACCGCCCAGCAGCATGGTCAGGAACAGGTTGCGATAAGTCGCGAACTTGCCGCCACGGTTGCCGCCCAGGGTGATGTACAGGTAGTCACGCAGCCAGGTGGACAGGCTGATGTGCCAGCGACGCCAGAACTCTGTGATCGACTGGCTGATGTAGGGCTGTTTGAAGTTTTCCATGAAGCGGAAACCCATCATCAGACCCAGACCGATGGCCATGTCGCTGTAACCGGAGAAGTCGAAGTACAGCTGCGCGGTGTAGGCCAGGGCGCCCAGCCAGGCATCGCCGGTGGTCGGGTTCTGCAGAGCGAAGCAGTGGTCGGCGACCACCGCCAGGGTGTCGGCGATGAACACTTTCTTGATGAAGCCCTGCATGAAGCGCGTTGCACCTTCAGAGAACTTGTCCAGCGTGTGAGTGCGGTTGTTGAACTGGTCGGCCAGGTCGCGGAAACGCAGCACGGGGCCGGCGATCAAGTGCGGGAAGATCGCGACGAATGCAGCGAAGTCGATCAGGTTGCGCGTGGCCGGGGTGTCGCCGCGGTAAACGTCGATGATGTAGCTGATGGACTCGAAGACATAGAACGAGATACCGATCGGCAACAGCACGTGGGTCAGGATGAACGGTTCAAGACCCATCGAGGTCATGGCTGCGTTGATGCTGTCCACACCGAAGTTGGCGTATTTGAAGTAGCCCAGAATACACAGGTCCACGATTACGCCGAGCAGCAGCCAGCGCTGTGCCGGTTTGGTCCGCACACCTGCTGCGCCTACCTTGAGACCGATCCAGTAGTTCCAGACGGTCACGCCGATGAACAACGCCAGAAAGTCCACACGCCACCAGGCGTAGAAGATATAGCTGGCAATCAGCAACAGCAGATTGCGATAGCGTTGCCCGCTCAGGTAGTACAAGCCGAGGAAGATCGGCATGAACAGGAACAGGAACACGTTGGATGAGAAAACCATCCTTATCTCTCCGTTTGTCCAACATTCAAGGGCTCAAAGCCCCCCCAAACCCCCCGTTGAAATTGGGGGGTAAAACACGTCGCGTTACGGCTTGTCGGTGAAGCAGCTCAGGCGAGGTCCGGTCTCATGGATGCATCGCCTGGGCGTGGGGCTTCGCGGACAAGTCCGCTCCTACAAATAACAACAGTGAATCAGGAGCCGTCGTTGTCGCCCTTGTCGCCTTTCTCGTGCGTCGGGTCGTAGACCTTGGTCAGGTCACCGCCGAGGCGGAAAGTCTTGAACGGCTGCTTTTCGTGTTTCTCTTCCAGCACATCCGGGCTGCAGGTGTAGAGCGAGCAGTACGGTTCGAGCCAGGCGAATTTCGGATCTTTCTTCAAGTCCGTCATGTCCTGTTTCTCGCCGTTGTGTTCAGCGAAAATCGAAGGGTCTTTGACGCCAGCCAGCACACGGTCACCCAGACGCTTCAAGGCACCATTGTTTTCCGGACGCAGATCGACACCGTTGGCCTGGGCGAAACTGGCGATCATCGCGAGCGGCGGCAGTGCGTAGTTGTGATACGACAGCGCGCGTTGACGACGCTTCATCTCGTTAGGCAGGAAACCGTCCTTGTCCACCTGATTGGCGGCGACCTTGTATTCCTTCACAGCCCAGTCGAAGAGGTCCTGTCGATTGGTTGCGACGGCGGTTGCCATCACTGACCAGGCGGCCCAGTACGAGTGGTTGTTGATTTTTTCCAGCGGCAGGTTGCTCCAGTCGCTGACCACCTGGTCGGCCAGCTTGCTGAACCATGCTTCGATGATCTTCGCGTCCTGCTGACGATTGGCCAGCGGATGCGACTCGGAGAACTTCAGACGCAGGTAGGCGGAGGACATGCTGCCCAGTGCCCATTTGCGCATGGACTTGCCGGTGTGGTTGAACTCGCGAGATTCCAGTGCATCAGCCTTGGCCCAGGTAGTCATCATGTTCAGCGCGCAATCGAGCTGTTCCGGACGACCGTCGCGCATGTACTGCATCACGACTTTGCTGACGCCGCGCTCAAGGTCGGTGATGTCCTTGGTCGCATCGCGAAAGGCTTCTTCCGACACGGCGTTGAGGGTCGCACGTGCCTTGTCCGAACCTTCGTACTTGCTGCGGAAAACCAGCTTGTCGGTGTACGGCTTTGGAATGGCTTCACAGCTGAAATTGTGATCGCCCGTCTTCATTTTTTCGATCGGGGCGTCATAGCCCTTGGGTGGAACCAGTGCGGCGGACGCACCCGTAGCCCAGGCCATCGATGACAGAATTGCCATCGACAGCAGGGTAGGGCGTATCAGTTTAGGAGTCTGCATAAGTCACCTCATAGTCCGGCTTGAGCTGTGTGTGTCGCAGCGCTCGGGAACACGTTGCGTTTGCATACTTTGGCTTCGACTTTCTGTGGTGCCGTGCCTGCTTCCGGTCCCTGGATCTCCAGCGCCAGCAATTGCTGGTTAGCCCAGTCCTCGTCTTCGCGCAGTTCGAACGCGAAGCGTCCGTCAGTATCGGACGTTTCCGGTTTTTCGATTTTCAGGTCTTCGTGACGCCCGTTCATGTACCAGAGCCTGGCTTGAAGGACTTTCACCGAAGTATCGTCAAACTTGATATCGATCTGATTGCTGCCGTTGCGGATATCCTTGATGCCATTCTTGCCATTGACCAACACTTCGTTGGTGCCCGGCTTGAGGGTGGTGCTGGCGCTCATTACCGCAGGCTTGCCTTCGCAACCGTTGTCCAGCAGCGCCATCATCTGGCGATAGATGGTTTCCTGATCCAGGCGATACAGCGGCGAGAATTCCCAGATGAGAATTTTCGGCGGACGCTTCTGGAAGTCTTCACTGCCCAGGTACTGCAGCATCGAACCTTCCAGACCACCACCAGGGAACGCTACGTTCAACACGTCGGCACCCATGTATTCCTGCAGGAAGCCAGCGAAGTTGTAGTTCTTGCCGCTGTGACTGGTGCCGACCAGCGTGATCTCCGGGTTGCCGGAATCGCCGAACAGGTCACCGTCGCCCGCCTCACCCTTGGGTTCGGTGGTGAACTGATCCATGTACTGGATCGCGTAGCTGGTGCCGCACAATTGACCCGCCATATTGTGCAAAGTGCCCGTTTTGCCCATGCGTCCGGAAATATGGCTTTCGAACTCACGCTTGGGGATGTCGCTGTAACCCGGAACCTTCTTCACGGTTTCAGCGACAATCTTCGCCGTGCGTTGTGCGCCGTAAGGCGTCCAGTGCTGGTCACCGCGGAAGTAGAAGTCATGCGCCTGCTGCTCGTTGGTCAACGGCGACAGGTCCGGGACCCAGTAACCCATCTTGCTGAAGCGGCCGAGCATGGCCTGATAGTTTTTCAGTGCCTTGTCGTAGTCGAACTTGTCGCGCTCGGCTGGAAACAGCTTGTTGCGATCTACCAGACCACGGGTCGGTTGATAGACCACTACCAGTTCGACGCCTTTGCTTTTGAACGCATCGTGCAGTTCTTTCATGCGGCGGTAGCCGGCAGGCGTGGTGTCGAATTCGGTGCGCAGGTCTTCCTGAGTCCGGAACAGCCAGTCGCCCTGAGCCTGGACCAGTGTGGTGAAGTTCTGCTGATAACGCGTGGTGTAGTTTTTCGCGTCATGCGCGGCCGGGCACAGAGAGCAGCAAGGCTCGGCCTTGAACGTCGGCGCTTGCGAGTCGTCCGCCCGAGCGACACCAGCGGCGGCCATCAAGGCGGCGGTGAGGCTGGACAGGCTCAACAGCTTGATCAGATGTGCATGCATAACAATACCCTTCCTCATTCCCGCAGCTCGGTCTGGCTTTCGACGGGGTCGATCAATACGGCTTTCTTCTGGCGTACCAGCAGGTCGAGGATTTCGTCCTGGCGCTCACCGAGGACGCCGTTGAGGCTGATGCCGACTTCTTTGGTAGGCATCAGCATCGAGACGCGATACAGCTCGACACTCAATGGCGAGTCGATGGACAGCGGGCCGGAACCATTGCTGGACAGTTCGCCGCCGACCATGATCAGCGATACCTGAGCGTCGAACGGGTCGAGCTCGATGTCGCGGTCGGTGTCGCTCAAGTCCTTGATGTGGCCGTAGACGCCCATCAGGCCGTTGCCTATGGCGACGTTTTCGTACAGCTTGATGTTCACGCTGTTACGCACGCGGATACCGTGGCGACGGTTGGCGATCACGCGATTGCCCCACAGCAGGTTATTACCGCTTTCGTACAGGGTGATGCCGTCAGTGTGGTTCTGATAGATCTCGTTGTAGGCGACGATATTGCCCACACTGTTACGGTCCAGAACCACGCCAGACAGTTTGTTGTCGTGGCTCTTGTTGCGGAAGATGAAGCTGTTGTCCACTTCCCGGGAAATAATGATCCCGTGCTTCTTCTTGGTCCCGTAAACGTCGTTTTCGGCGATGATCAGCCCGTGCGAGCGGTCGTGCGGGTCAATGCCGTAAATGATGTTGTCGCGGTAAGTATTGCCCTTGACCACGAAGTCGCGGGTTTCATAGCAGTAGAAGCCGTACCACATGTCCGAGAACTCTGAATCGATGATCCAGCCGGTTGGCTCGGCACGCTTGAGAATCTTCGCGGTGTTGGGCGTGTACTGGGAAATACTGATGCCGTAGGACTTGCTCTGGTCGTAACCCATGCTCGCCATTTTGGTATTGGCGATCCAGGTTTCCGAGCCACCCCAGGTCAACAGAAACGGACGAAACTCGTCAGGCTTGCGATAGGTCGCCAGGCTGTTGCGGGTTTCACTCCAGGCGTTGACCTGAGTGTGGGTGATCAGCATCTTGCCTTCGCTGACGATGAACGAACCTTTTTCCTGAGACAGACGCAATTCCTTGGTCTTGCTGTCGATCTCGAAGATCCCGGTCTCCTTGATCAGAATCGGCAGGCGCGCCACATAGACACCCGGCGACACTTCATTGAGGAACTGCTTGGGGACCTTTTTGGCCAGGTCCTGCAGGTTCACGTAGCCGTCGGAAATCATGATGGCCTGCGGGATGCCGCGCTGACGGTTGACCCATTCGGCCATCTTGTTGTCACCGCCGATGAATTCCTTCAGGCCGGTTTCTTCCATCATCCGCGAGACAGTGACCTTGCCCGGCTTGTTGCGCACGATCTTTTTCAAGGCGGCTTCTGCGGTATAGCCCTTGAGGTCGGGCAACACCGGCTTGGACATTTCCAAGGGCTCGGTCGGCGGGCTGGTGATGGTGTAGGTCTTGGCCTGGTGCAACTCCTTGACCACCGCCTTCTGTGCATCGGTTACGACAGGGGCGTTAGCCAGCGCCACACCGCTGGCCATCAGCAGAGCGCTGGTCAGCAGTGCGCTTTCGAGCAGGGCATGCGGCCAGCTTCGGCTACGCCCATTGCTTGTATGACTGTTCATCTCTGGCACTCCTTTGGCGGTTCGCATCAAAAGCGCCAGATGACGTCGACAACAGCGCGGTGCATGTATTCATCCACGCCGTTGTGATACGCATCGCCGGGCTTGAAGACACCTGCGCGCAAGCGCACCAGTGCCGAAGGTTCGTCGAACGACTGGCTGAGCGAGGCGGGCAGCAGGCCTTGTTTGAAGTACTTGGTCACGACCAGGTCCATTTCCTGACCCAGGTCCTTGCGCCCGTCTTCCAGCGGCAGCGAACTGAACGTGTTGCTGTTGCCGTTTTCACGCACTGCATTGATACCCGAGCCGCCAATACCGGTGTTACCGTCCACTCGACGGAACTTGTGGTAGATCAGCGACGCATCGTATTCCTCGTTCATCTGCCAGGAGGCGAACAGCGAGCCGCTTTCCACGTTGGCCATTTCGCCCTGGAACGCTTCGCCGAAACGATGGATGCGCGAACGCGTGCCGGTCCAGTTCGAGCGGTTGCTCTCCAGACCGTTCTGGACGTAATCCTTGCTGGCGCGCGAGTAAGCCGCACCGACTTGCCATTGCGGGTCAAGACGCAGACGCAGACCCAGGTCAGTGGCCCAGCCATTCATGTCGCGGTCGTTTTTCTCGCCGGCGATGAACTGATCGTTGCCTGCGGAAGTCACGCCGATTTCGTCGCGTGTACCGTTCAGCCAGGTCAGGCTGCCCCAGTAATTGAGCGGGTTGGTGTTGCGATAGTTGTAGGCATCGCTGTCGGCCTGCAGACCCAGCCAGGTCAGATTGCCGTTGGACGTCTTGTCCAGATCATCCAGTTGCTCGCCCTGAGACTTGAGCTTGCCGTCGTCATGGCTGTAATGAGCGCGCACGCCTGCCCAATGGCCGGGGGTCCACTGGTAGCTGGCGGAACCGAACAGGTGCTTGCGGTCTTCGTCGTCGGGTGCCAGTTCGGTCAGGTCGGTGCGGTATTCGCTGAAGCGCTGGGCGGCACCCAGTTCGGCACGCAGCAAGGTGGTATCGAAGTTCCAGTTGATGGCCTCGATATTGGTGTCATGCCACTGACCATCGTCGTTGCGCAGACGCTGACGACCCACTTTGAGGATTTCGCCGGGGTAGGGCGTGAAGCCACTGTAGCCGATCCAGAATTCACGCAGCGCAGCATAGGACTTGTCGACTTCGCGTTCGCTGGCAGTGCCACGGGAGGTTTGCGTGCCGCTGCCGTCGCTGTTGCTCTGCTCCAGCGGGTCGGTCTGAATGGTGTCGGTGGCGGTGACCACCTGGCCCATGGCATAACCGCTCCAGTTGCCGCGCTCACCATAGACCCAAGGGCGCAGGTCCAGGCCCACACCGTTGACGTCGCCGCCCGAACGGGTGCCCAGATCGCGATCATCCTCGGCCTGTGCCGTGGCTTTCACTTCGATACCGAAATTCTGTTCTTCGGTCAGCGCTGCCAGCGTCGGGCAGGCCCACAACAGGGTGAAGCCAAGGCCCATGCCAGCAGCCATCAGGGGATTCAACTTCATAATGCTTCCTCACCGTCTTTTTCTTCTTGCAGGGCCTGCATCGCCATCGCGTTCTGAGTAGCGGTAGCGCCCCGGACTTTTTGCTCGCGTGCCAACAGGTCTTTGGCGGTGGCGAGCTTTTCAGGCGGCAGTTGTGTATTGAGGGCCTCGGCAAGCTCGGTCGCTTGCGGGGTCTGACTGGCCAGCGCCAGTTGCGCGAACACCCAGGCGTTGACCGGGTCGGGCATCGTGCCCTTGCCCTGCGAGAACAGTTGCGCGAGGGCGAAATCTGCGCTGTTCTGGCCACCACGGGCTGCGGTCAGCAACTCGTCCACGGCTTTTTGCGAGTACACCTGACCAAGGTAGCCACGGCGGTAGATCTGACCCAGGTAGTAATGGGCGGAAATCTCCGTTGCTGTGGCTTTCTTCAGGTGCTCCTCGGCCTTGAAGGCATCGGGCGTGACCCATTTGCCTTCGTAGTACAGGCGTCCAAGCAGCAGCTCGGCGCGAGGCTGATCGGCCGCGCGGCCGTTGTTCAGGTATTCCATCATCTTGTTGACGTCGCCCAGTTCGGGGAAGTCGTAAAGCAGTTTGGCCAGCGTGACCCACGAGACCGGGTAGCCAGGCGCAACGCTTTCCAGCAATTGCTGAGCGGTCTTTTCGTCTGGCGTACCGATGGTGGAGTCACCCAGTACGCGCGCGACGCTGTCCACTCGTTGAGCATTGACGCGGCCAGCGGCGTAGTCGCTCTTGAGCTTTTCGATCAAGGCCGTGCGCTGCTCGGCCTGGCCGCGTGTCTGGTAGACAGTAGCCAGCTCGACGTAGCAGATATCCGTGGCTGACAGTGCCTGTTTGCAGATGCTCTCGACCTCATCGAGGTGTTGAGCATAAGTACCTTGCGTGCGATACAGCAGCACCTGAGCCAGACCTGCCTCCGGATAACCGGCAGCGCGCCACTCACTGATCTTTTGCTGAGCATTCACTTCAGGGAAGGTGTGCGGGTATTGCAGATACAGCATCGCCAGCGGGATCAGGGTGCCGGATTCGCCATTGGCGAACGCCTTTTTCAGCAGGCCTTCGGCTTCGCGATGTTCGGCTTCGGTAGCGTCGGGCTTGGCAGCCAGCAGACGGCCCAGGCGCGACTGCGCCCGAGGGGAGGTCTGCGCGGCAGCGCGGTAGGTAGCCTCGGCCTGCTTGAGCTGAGCCGGGTCGCGAGTCGCGACCTGAATATCAGCAAGGCCGACTTGCGCGTCGCTGTAGCCCAGGTCCGCCAGCTGCCGATAGTTCTGCTCCGCCAATGCAGTGTCGCCGTTTTTCAGGGCTTCATTGGCAAGGCGTTGATCAGGCAGGCCGGCACAGCCGCTCAGGCCGAGCGCGACGGCGAGGCTCAGTAGCGTGGGGGTCGACAGGCGTCGTAGTGGGCTGTTCATGGTTACAGACCCGCAGCCATTGCTTTATCGATCAGCCAGTTCACGGACGGGCCGCGATCGCTGACCACTTCGACAGGGCGACCGGCAAGCGAGCTGCTCAGGCTTTCGTCAGGCTTGATCTGCACGCGGATGTCAGTGGACAGGTCGGCGTCGCTGAGGTTGGTGCTGCTGACGATCTGACCGGTGCGCAGTTTGTCTTCGCCAGCGATCTGGAAGCTGACACGTGTGCCTGGCTTGACGTCGTTGAACTGGCGATAGGTGAAGCGAGCTTCAACAGTGGCCGGCGCGTTGCGTGGCACCAGTTGGAAGATCACCTGACCCTTGGACGCGAACTGACCGTCGGCAACCAGTTGGCGAGCCACGACGCAATCGCACGGGCTAGTCATTGTGCCGCTCATCTGCTTGCCATACAGCTCTTCGATCTTGGCGGGCTGCAGGTCTTCACCGGTCAGGCTGCCTTTGAGCATTTCCAGCATGCTGGTATTGAAGGTTGCCAGTGGCGCACCTTTGGCGGCTTCGCCATTCTGGGCGACCAGGCTTTGTACGGTACCTTCACGTGGCATGGTCACGTCCATGCTTGGAATGGTGACCAGACCGGCCGACGCATGGCTGACGAAGTACAGGCCGTAGATTGTCTTGAAGATGAAGCCGAAAGCGGCCAGACCGACAATGAACACGCCCAGGCTGAAGGTCACGGCGCGCAGGCGACCCATGGCGCTCATGCCGCTGTCTTTGCCCTTGACCTTGCGTGCCTTGGTGAAGTTGTCGCGCTGCAGCGTGGCCAGCACTTCGCCCAGGGTGACGACTTCGCCGGACAGGTGCGAGGTGATCAGGTGGCGCAGGGTAGCGATGTCCTGAGGTTCCAGATTCTGGAACTGGCAACCGATGCGGTTGCTGGCGTTGTCGATCGAGCGCACCTGCAGATCGACGTCCATGGCCAGGCCAAGGTTGTCGATGATGAATTGCAGGCGTCCCTTGACGATCTGCCCTTCGCTGAATTTCTGCCCGGACGGAGCAACGAAGCTCAGGCCACCGGCCGACAGGTCTTCGATACGTACCAGTGGCGCGTTGGGCTGATCATTCAGCAGGCGCAGCTTGGCAGGGATCTTGATCCGCGCGTGTTGGCGCTGGGCTTCGGATTCATGTACGACGTTCGCATTCACGGCTGTATTCATGGCTAATTTTCCTACTTAAGCGATTAATCCGTTGGCCCGGTCAAACCATCGTCAACAGCACAGCGACGAAGATGGTGCCAGCCGAGAAAGTCATGGTTCGGGACGACCACGTGTTGAACCAGCCTTGAAAGCTGGCCATGTCGCGGCTCAGTTTGGTGTCCTGGCGTGTCCAGGACTGGCGGTCCAGCCGGAAGAAGACATAGATCTTCATCAGCGCGCCGACGATCTGGTTGTAATAGAGAATGATCGGGTAGGCAGGCCCGATTCTGTGTCCCGAGAGGGACAGCAGCAGGGTGAGGATCAGACGGGTCATGCCGATCCACAGCAGATACATCAACAGGAACGCGCCGCCATACTTGAAGCTGGCGATCAGGGCGACGGTCAGACCTAGGATGGAGGTCCACATCGACACCCGCTGGTCGAACAGTACGATGCTGGTGAAAATCCCCAGGCGACGTACGCCCAGACCCAGTGCACGCGAGTTCTGACGAAGGTTGTTGCCGTACCAGCGATACATCAGCTTGCGGCTGGCCTTCAGGAAGCTCTTTTCGGGCGGGTGTTCCACGGTGTTGATCGCTGCGTCCGGCACGTAGAACGTGTCGTACCCCAGGCGCATCAGGCTGAACCAGCTGGACTTGTCGTCGCCGGTCAGGAAGCGGAAGGTGCCCAGACGCCAGTGATTGAGCGAGTCGCTTTCCACGTCGGCAATGAACTCGGGGTCGGTTACCACGGTTGCGCGGAACACCGACATGCGACCGGTCATGGTCAATACGCGTTTGGACAGGGCCATCGAGCACATGTTGATGTGACGCTGAGCGAAACGCAGCTTGTGCCACTCGCTCATGATGTAGCCGCCACGTACTTCGCAGAACTCGTTGGTGGTCAGGCCGCCGACATTGTCGAACAGCTGGAACCACGGCACGGTCTTGGCGACCACACCTTCGTTGAGCACGGTGTCGCCGTCGATCACTGCAACCACGGCACGGCTGTCAGGCAAGTGACGCGAGATGGCGCGGAAGCCATAGGCCAGACCATCGCGCTTGCCGGTGCCCGGAATGCGTACGAAGTCCAGCTTGACGCGCTCCGGCGGGTTGAACTTCGCCCACATGCTCTTGACCAGCAGCTCATCGGACATTTCCACCAGCGAGCAGACGATAGTCGTCGGCAGGCCGCAGTCGATGGCTTCGCGGATAACCGAGTTGTAGACCTGTGCGGTGGTCAGCGCGTCGATGCGGAAACTGGTGACCATCAGAAACACATGGGACGGGTCTGCTGCACTGCCCAGCTTGCGAACCTTGCGGCGCAAGTGCGGGTAGACGATGTACAGGAAAATCATCCCGCGTACGAAGTGCGTGATTCCCATCGAGTAGCGCCAGATACCAACGGCGCCAATCAGGAATATAAAGTTCTTCGACTGTGAGTCGAAGATACTGGTAGGCAATGCCGCGGCAAGGCCCATGAGTAAACTTAAATAGAACAGCCAACCTGCGGCCTGTAACAGGCCGTGCTTGAGCCTCTGCATAATCGTATCCCTAAGTCAGTTGCGAGCCTCAAGCCCCAGGCTGCAAGCACATTGCTTGAGCCTGTGGCCTGGAGCCTGGCGCTTGTGGCTTGCGGCTGATTTACCAGCAGATACCTTCGGCGCGACCGTCTTCGCTGGTGGCGTTGGTCATGAAACCCACCAGATCGATGACGCGCTTGCCTTCGGGAGTCTTGTTGGCGAGGGCGCGGAAACGCTCATCGCGGTTGCCAAGGATGATCACGTCAGAGTCGTTGATGACCTGATCGAAGTCCGAATTCAGCAGCGACGATACGTGCGGAATCTTGGATTCGATGTAGTCCTTGTTGGCACCGTGAACGCGTGCATATTCGACGTTGCTGTCGAAGATGCTCAGGTCGAAGCCCTTACCGATCAGCATTTCGGCCAGTTCTACCAGCGGGCTTTCGCGCAGGTCGTCAGTACCTGCCTTGAAGCTCAGGCCCAACAGTGCAACCTTGCGGGTGTCATAGCTGGCAACCATGTCGAAAGCGTTCTGCACTTGCGAGGTGTTGCTGCGCATCAGCGAGTTGAGCAACGGCGCTTCTACGTCAAGGCTGCTGGCGCGGTAGGTCAGGGCGCGAACGTCTTTTGGCAGGCAGGAGCCGCCGAATGCGAAGCCTGGGCGCATGTAGTACTGGGACAGGTTCAGCGCCTTGTCCTGGCAGACCACGTCCATCACTTCACGACCATCGACGCCGACGGCCTTGGCAATGTTGCCGATTTCGTTGGCGAAAGTAACCTTGGTGGCGTGCCACACGTTGCAGGTGTACTTGATCATTTCGGCAACGGCGATGTCCTTGCGGATGATCGGTGCGTCGAGTTCTTCGTACAGCGATTGCAGTACGTCGCCCGAGGCTTTATCGAACTCGCCGATCACGGTCATTGGCGGCAGGTCGTAGTCCTTGATTGCGGTACTTTCACGCAGGAACTCAGGGTTTACGGCGACACCGAAATCAACACCGGCTTTTTTGCCGGAGCAGTCTTCCAGAATCGGGATGACCACGTTGGCAACCGTGCCTGGCAACACAGTACTGCGAACAACGATGGTGTGGCGGGTGGCTTTGTCACGCAGGACATAGCCGATTTCGCGGCACACCGACTCGATGTAATCGAGTTCCAGATCGCCGTTCTTCTTGCTCGGCGTACCGACACAGATCATCGACAGGTCAGTGGCGCGAATGGCTTCGGCGAAGTCGGTAGTGCCGCGCAGTTTTCCGGTACTGATACCTTTCTGCAGCAGTTCTTCCAGACCCGGTTCAACGATAGGTGATTTGCCGTTGTTGATCAGATCGATCTTGGTGCTGGAAATATCCACACCAACTACATCGTGACCGCGGGCAGACAGGCAACCGGCACAGACTGCACCGACATAACCCAAACCAAATATGCTGATACGCATCGTATTCTCCTCGATTTTTCACGCCATAAATTGGCTGGATATTAATTTTGGCCAGCAGATGTCACGCGCCATCCTTTACGGCTAACAACGCCGTGGAACTAACGCAGGCATATTTAATGAGTGAGTGCCCAAATAGGTGAGGCGAACTCAAATGACACTAAGTACAAGCGGCAAGTGACCTGTCCGGTGGGCAGGGCCCTGCTCTCCTTGGATGCAGTAAACCACTCCTGTTTGACGATCGACGGCGGACCTCGTTCGGAAAGCCTCTGACTAGAGCCTTGGCTGACCTTGTCGAATCCTGCGCATCACACCTGTTGGGCGCTTCGCCTGTCTACAACATCAACTAGTGATGTGAGTTTAGTTCTGGTACCTGACGCCAGCGTTACATGAACCTGGCTTCCCTGTCGGTAACTTCCCATTTTTCCAGTCGACCTGTAAGTGATCTCTTACACGTCAGCCCAGAATTGTTACGGGATGTAGGAGCGTAGGAATTCGCATTTAGTTCCGGGCCACTCGTCCTGATTTGCGGATTTTGCTGTATCCAGTTTGTGACAGGGGCAGTATCGCGGTGATGGCGTTTTTCTTAAAAGCCTTATTGCGCGGGGATTTCAGCGGGGTAGATATGAAAGTGCTACTACTGCAAAAAGCCAAAAAGCCACTACGTAAAAAAGTGGATTTTTTTTAATGAAAAAATCAGGCGAGATTGCGTCGTCGAAAAGTTGACGTTTATCTGGCGTCACGATGTTGGCATTTGCTGTTGGATCGTAGGACAGGTCGTGTAACAGCGATGCGTTACACGACGGTTACAGTGTCTAGTCTTCTACGACGTTGCGCAAAAACACCAACTTGTCGGGCGTCGATTGCTCACGGTTATAACGATAGCCCTGAACATCGAACGCCTGTAACGCTTCGGGGCTGTTGATACGTTCCTCAATGACGAAACGGCTCATCATGCCGCGCGCTTTCTTGGCATAGAAGCTGATGATCTTGTACTGACCGTTCTTGAAGTCCTTGAACTCGGTGTCAATGATCCGGGCGTTGAGCGCTGAACGTTTGACCGCAGAGAAGTACTCGGTAGACGCAAGATTGAGCAGCAGGTCGTCGCCCTGGGCTGCCAGCGCTTCATTCAACCATTCGCTGATCTGCGTGCCCCAGAACGCGTAGAGATCCTTGCCGCGAGCGTTTGCCAGTCGCGTACCCATTTCCAGGCGATAGGGCTGCATCAGGTCCAGCGGGCGCAGCAGCCCATAAAGGCCGGACAGCATGCGCAGGTGATCCTGTGCATAGTCGAGCTGCGCGTCGCTTAGTGTTTCGGCTTGCAGGCCGGTATACACATCGCCCTTGAAGGCCAGCAGCGCCTGCTTGGCATTGTCGAGCGTGAAGGCCGGGTTCCAGCTTCCGAAGCGTGCCGCGTTCAGCCCGGCAAGCTTGTCGGACAGGTGCATCAGTTCGCTGATCTGCGCTGGCGTCAGTTCACGCAGTTGGGTGATCAACTCCTGAGAGTGATCCAGATACTGCGGCTGAGTGAAGCGTCCGGTAGTGGGCGGGGTCTCGAAATCGAGGGTTTTTGCCGGGGAAATCACCATCAGCATGAAGTCGTCTCCTTTGATCGTCCGGGGATTCTATGGGCTGATGGCCCACGACTCCAGCTATGGTGGCGATAGAGTCAGGCCGTGTGTGCAACGTCAGCATGCCATGCGGCTTTGTATGCGCTCCGACATAAGAAGCCAGGCTCATATCAGCTATAGTGGCGCGCTGGTCATGATGTTAATGGTTGATCGAGAGGGCATCGGGTTTGCGTATTGTTTTAGCAGTGTGTGCAGGTCTGTTCTGGCTCCAGGCGCAGGCGGCAGTGCCGGTCACTGCCACCATAGACCGCAGTGTGTGGCCCGAGCGCCTTGAAACGCCGGGGTTGTTCGACGTCGCGTCGCGCGCGGAAATCCTCGCCTTTGCCCACGAACTGTACCTCAGCGAGAAGCTGGACGAGGAGGGGCTCAAGCAGCGCCTCGGCCTGCGCTTCGTCAACGTGCCTTCGTTGAACGTGGTCCGCCATCGTCTGTGGCTGCGCTTGCTGGAAAACTATCAGAATGCTCAAAAGAGCTGCGAGCAGGATGCCAACTTCTGCGTGCTGGTCGAGGACATGGACCAGCTGCGTCAGCGCGCTGAAGAGTTTCAGGTGTCGAACGACTCGTTCTACGCCAACTGGGCCAGACCCGGCGCCGTGTTCCATCAGCGTTATTTGAACGAGCTGCTATTCATGGCTGCCTTGTTCCCGCAGACCAGCAGCGAGATCGAGCGCTACAACTCTGATGAGATGAGTGGCGACGAGATGCCGGACCGCACCTTCATGCTCAATTTCGAAAGCGGCCCGAGCCCGGTCGATGGCGGAACCGACTGGCTGGCCGACTTCATGCGTCAGCAGAAGATGACCGCCACCTTCTTTGTGCTGGGCAAAAGCCTTCAGGAACGCCTCGACAGCACATCGACCACAAGCTTGCAGGCGCTGTATCGCCAGCAGTGCGTGGGCATTCAAGGGTGGGAGTATCGTTCGCATAGCCAGTGGCTGGACTGGCAGGATTCAGTGCAACGCAGTGCGGCACTGGTTCAGCGTGTGCTGCCGGATAATTTCGTGCCGCTGTTTCGCCCGCCTTACGGCCATCGGCGGGCCGACAGCGGCGACTTCTTCCGCGCCGAGCATTTACGCGTGTCATTGTGGAACATCGATGCCGAGGACAATACCGGGCGGCTTTCGGCAGAGCAGGTTGGCGACCGCGTACTAACCCTCATGCTGCTCTGGCGCAAGGGCACGGTGGTCTTCCACGACGTGGCCAACAAGGCGCAGTCTGCACTGCCATTGCTGCTGGCCAATACCGCGCAAAGCGAGTTGATCTGGGACGATTGCCGAAATATCTCTGAAAGCCCCGTAGAACAAGGGCTGCAGAGCAGTGAAGAGGCTGCGCCCGAGGGGGAATGAAGGCAGATTCGGCGTGGGCGGACTTCCGACTTTAAACGTGCTGTGTACGTCCGCCAAGCTCTATTCGTCAGGCTGTGAAATAAACTTCAAAAAACTGTCAAAGAGCTTTTTTCTGTCATCCCTTTTGCTGTATTACGAATACAGACCGCCGAAACCTGCAACACAGGTGGCGTCTTCCAAGACCCACCTTGAGCGACATTTCTCCCCTGCCTGAAGGGAAGAATCCGGCGGCCTTTTCGTGGCGCAGTACTGTCGTGGTTCTGCGTCGCCCGGCTTCTACAAAGGTGAGCGAGTATGGATGACCACGGACGCACCCCTTCCACCAACCAGCCAATCCTTTACGTGCTCGATACCAACGTATTGATCCATGATCCAAACGCACTGCTGAATTTCGAAGAACACCACGTCGCCATCCCCATGACGGTTCTGGAGGAACTGGACAAACTCAAGGCCGGTAAACATTCGGTTGCTGCCGAGTGCCGCCAGGCCATCCGCCTGATCGACAAGACCCTCGGCGAGGCTAACCCTGAAGAAGTTGAAAAGGGCGTGCCGATTGACCGCGGGACCGGTATTTTCAAAGGTTTTCTGTCGATTTTGATGAGCAAGCGCGAGGAACCCAACAGCCTGCTGCCCGAGCACCTCAACGACAACATCATCATCAACCAATTGATCGACCTGCATGCGCGCAACAAGGACTTGAGCGTTGTGCTGGTGACCAAAGACATTAACATGCGCCTCAAGGCGCGCGCCTGCGGCATTGCGGCCGAAGATTACAGCACCGACCAGCTGGTCGACGACGTTTCGCTGTTGTCGCGTGGCTACCACGACATGACCGGTTCGTTCTGGGACCGGGTCAACAAGGTCGACACCCGTCAGGAGCGTGGCCGTACCTGGCACCGCGTGCAGCTCAATGAAATGCTGCCTGCGGTTCATATCAACGAGTTTATTGTCGATGAACAGGGCTTCGTAGGCTGGATCAAGGGCGTCAAGAACGACGAACTGCTGATTCTGGATATGCATCAGGAGCCACTGCTGCATCAGGAGGCCTGGGGCCTGAAACCGCGTGATATCTATCAGGGGCTGGCGTTGTTCGCACTGCTCGACCCGGATATTCACCTGGTCAACCTGTCAGGTGCCGCTGGTTCGGGTAAAACCATTCTGGCGTTGGCGGCTGCCATCGAGCAGACCATGGTCACCAAGCGTTATCGGCGCATCATCGCTACCCGTAGCGTTCAGGGCCTGGATCAGGAGATTGGCTTCCTGCCCGGCACCGAGGCGGAAAAGATGGAGCCTTGGCTTGGCGCGATCACCGACAACCTTGAAGCCCTGCACATGGATGATGAAAACACTCATGGCAGTGTCGACTACATCCTCAGCAAGGTGCCGTTGCAGTTCAAGTCCCTCAACTACATTCGAGGTCGCAGCTTCCAGCAAAGCCTGATTCTGATCGATGAATGCCAGAACCTGACCCCGCACCAGATGAAAACCATCATCACCCGTGCCGGTGCCGGTTCCAAAGTGGTCTGCCTGGGCAACCTGGCGCAGATCGACACCCCTTACCTGTCAGCCACCAGTTCCGGGCTGACCTACCTGACGGAGCGCTTCAAGGACTTCCCGAACGGTGTGCATATCACCTTGCAAGGCGTGCCACGCTCGATACTGGCCGAATACGCGGAGAGTCATTTGTAAATCAGATGCAAGCGGGGAGCCCATGTGTAAGTGGGTTCCTTGCTTGCAGCTCACGGCTTGTAGCGTGTAACTGCCACTCCCTCTACACTTCTTGCTTCTGCCAAGGAGTAACGTTGTGCTCACTCATCTCGATTCCCAGGGTCGCGCCAATATGGTCGATGTTACGGATAAAGCCGTGACGTCCCGTGAGGCGGTGGCCGAAGCAGTGGTGCGTATGCTGCCCACCACGCTGCAAATGATTGTCAGCGGCGGTCATCCCAAGGGTGATGTATTTGCCGTCGCGCGTATCGCCGGTATTCAGGCGGCAAAGAAAACCAGTGATCTGATCCCGCTCTGCCATCCATTGATGCTCACCAGCATCAAGGTTCACCTCGCCGCTGACGGCGATGATGCGGTGCGTATTACCGCGAGCTGCAAGCTGGCCGGGCAGACCGGTGTGGAAATGGAAGCCCTGACTGCCGCCAGCATTGCGGCGCTGACAATTTACGATATGTGCAAGGCGGTCGATCGCGGCATGGTCATCGAGTCGGTTCGGCTGCTGGAAAAGCTCGGCGGCAAGAGCGGTCACTTCATTGCCGATCAGGCACAGGTCTCGTCATGAAGATCCAGGTTCAGTATTTTGCCCGCTACCGTGAAGTCCTTGGCCTGGACAGCGAGTCTGTCGAAGGCACGTTCGACACGCTGGACGCACTGCGCCAAGCGCTGCTGCAGCGTGGCGAGGCCTGGCAGGTCCTTGCCGAGCAGAACCTGATGTGTGCCCGCAACCAGGAACTGTGCAAGCCGACCGAGCCGCTGTCTGATGGTGATGAAGTCGCATTCTTTCCGCCCGTGACCGGAGGCTGAACATGACCATTCGCGTTCAGGCTGCGGCGTTCGACCCCGGCAATGAAGTCAACGCGTTGCATGCGGCCAACCTCGGCATCGGCGCGGTGGTCAGTTTTGTCGGCTATGTGCGGGACTTCAACGAAGGGCGTGAAGTGTCGGGCATGTTTCTGGAGCACTATCCGGGCATGACCGAAAAGGCACTGGCAAAAATCGTTGCCGAGGCCGAACAGCGCTGGCCGTTGCTGCGTGTCGATGTGCTGCATCGGGTAGGGGCGCTGGAGCCCGGCGAGCCGATAGTCTTCGTGGGTGTTGCCAGCGCTCACCGGCAGGCAGCGTTCGAAGCCTGCGATTTCGTCATGGACTACCTCAAGACCCGCGCGCCGTTCTGGAAGAAGGAAAAGACTTCCGAGGGACCGCAGTGGGTTGAAGGCCGCGATAGCGATCAGGCAGCAGCCCGGCGCTGGTAGTGGTTGGTCGTTGCGTCCATCTTTTTTGCCTGAAAGTCCGACCTTCCGCTTTTTATATCGTCTATTTGCATCTTTCTCGGTACAGAAAGATGGCTTCGGGCTATCATGCGCAGCCGCGAAAAAGCGGCCTGTTGGCTTTGCCCAATCCTATTCAATAACTGTCCGAACGTGATCGCGTTTTGCGAGCCACGTTGCGGGCAGTTTTTCGTAAACGCTCGGAGCAGAATGTGAAGAAACTTCAGCAGGTTTTGGTTTCAGGGATGACGACAGCGGCTTTAGTGCTGGTTGCTGGTTGTGCAACGGAAAGCTCGCGGGCGCTGCCTGTGACAAAGGTTGAAAGTGCTGGAGTTGCCTATGCCGGTGTGCGCTATCCGGTTGCGGTCGGCAAGTTCGATAACCGCTCCAGCTATATGCGCGGGATCTTTTCCGATGGCGTCGATCGTCTTGGTGGTCAAGCCAAGACCATCCTGATCACCCACATGCAGCAAACCAACCGGTTCAATGTGCTGGATCGCGACAACATGGAGGAGATCAAGCAGGAAGCCGCTATTAAATCTACCGCCCAGCGTCTGAAGGGTGCTGACTACGTGGTGACCGGCGACGTGACCGAGTTCGGTCGCAAGGAAGTCGGCGATCAGCAACTGTTCGGCCTGCTGGGCCGCGGCAAATCCCAGATTGCCTACGCGAAAGTCGCGTTGAACATCGTCAATATCAGCACTTCGGAAGTGGTGTACTCGACTCAGGGCGCGGGCGAGTTCGAGCTTTCCAACCGTGAAGTCGTCGGCTTTGGCGGCACCGCCAGTTATGACTCGACACTCAACGGCAAGGTTCTCGACCTGGCCATGCGCGAAGCCGTCAACAACATGGTGCGTGCGCTCGACAGCGGTGCCTGGAAACCGACTGCCAACTGATATTTCAAAAGGGAATTTGTTGTGTTCATGAATCGTTTTAATGTTTCGTTGCGCAATGTCGCAATGCTTTTAGTCGCCGGCGCGTGCCTCACGGGCTGCGTCCAACAGCCGAAAACCTTGTACCAGTGGGGCAGTTACCAGCCTGAGGTGTACGAGTATTTCAAAGGCGAGTCCAAGGAAGCCCAGGTCGCCAAGCTCGAAGAAGACCTGCAGAAAATCCGCTCTACCAACGCAACGCCGCCACCGGGCTACCATGCTCAGTTGGGCATGCTATACGGCAGTATTGGCAAGGATGACCAGATGGTTCAGGAGTTGCGCACGGAAAAGGCACTGTTTCCCGAGTCGGCCACTTATATGGACTTCCTGCTCCAGAACGCCCACGCAGGAGTCGTCAAATGAACCTCGCTCATCTGAAAGTTGCTGTAAGCCTGTTTGCCGTTGCCCTGCTGTCGGGTTGCGTTACCCCGCCAACGGTGGACTACTCGGCCTTCAAGGAAAGCAAACCGCGTTCGATTCTGGTACTGCCGCCGGTCAACGAATCGCCTGACGTCAAGGCGACGTACAGCACCTTCTCGCAGGTGACCTACCCGCTGGCCGAGTCGGGCTACTACGTGTTGCCAGTGGCGCTGGTTGACGAGACATTTCGCAATAACGGCCTGACCAATGCCAACGATATTCAGGCGACATCGCCCGCCAAGCTACGCGAGATATTCGGCGCCGATGCTGCGATGTACATCACGGTCAAGCAATACGGCACCAGTTACGTGGTCATCAGTAGCCAGACCGTCGTGACGGTCACGGCAAAGCTGGTTGATCTGCGCACCGGTACTGCGCTGTGGACGGGTACCGCGTCGGCGTCCAGTGAAGAGGGCGGCAACAACAGCGGTGGCGGTCTGGTGGGTATGCTGATTACAGCGGCGGTCAAGCAGATCATCAACAGTTCGACCGATGCCGGTCATCCCATCGCCGGGATAGCCAGCAACCGACTGCTCACTGCTGGTCGGCCGGCGGGTCTGCTTTACGGTCCACGTTCGCCGAAGTACGGTACTGACTGACCCTCACGCTGCTGATTTCCGGAAGGCACAAAAAAGCGCAGCCCCGTAAAGGCTGCGCTTTTTTGTTGGTCGCACGTGTCAGGTCGTTTGCCGCACCACTGCCCTGAGCAGGTGGGTCGGTGGTGTTTCACAACTGATCTTGCGACCCAGTTTCTCTTCGATGGCGGGCAGCTGGTAGGAGTCATCTTCGCCAGCGAAGCTGATGGAGACGCCATCGGCACCTGCGCGACCGGTACGGCCGATGCGGTGCACGTAGTCGTCCGGTACCTCTGGCAGGGTGAAGTTGATCACGTGGCTGATGCCATCAATGTGGATACCGCGACCGGCCACATCGGTGGCGACCAGAACGCGGATCTTGCCTTCGCGGAAGCCTTCAAGGGTCTTGATGCGCTTGTGCTGCGGCACATCGCCCGACAGTTGCGCGGCATTGACGCCATCGCGTACCAAGCGCTCTTCGATGCGTCGCACCTCGTCCTTGCGGTTGGCAAAGACCATCACCCGTTCCCAGCCGTTGTCGGTGACCAGGTTATAGAGCAGCTTGTACTTGTCGGCACCGGCAACGGCATAGATATGCTGCTCGACGTTGTCACTGGCGACGTTCAACGATTCGATTTCGACGATGGAAGGGTCTGTCGTCCATTGTTTGGCGAGGTTCATCACGTCTTCGGTGAAGGTCGCGGAGAACAGCAGGGTCTGGCGTTCACCCTTGTGCGGGGTTTGGCGAATGATCTGACGCACCTGCGGGATGAAACCCATGTCGAGCATGCGGTCGGCTTCGTCCAGGACCATCACTTCGACCATGTCCAGATGCACTTCGCCGCGCTGGTTGAAGTCCAGCAGGCGGCCAGGCGTGGCCACCAGAATATCGCAGTGCCGTGCTTCAAGTTGTTTGAGCTGCTTGTCGAAATCCATGCCACCGACGAACGTCATGACGTTCAGGTTGGTGTATTTGGTCAGGTCGGCAGCGTCCTTGGCGATCTGCACCACCAGTTCGCGAGTGGGCGCAATGATCAGCGCTCGGGGCTCACCCATGTAACGTTCGGCTGGCGGTGGCGTCTGGGTCAGTTGCTCGATGATCGAGATCAGGAACGCAGCGGTCTTGCCGGTACCGGTCTGGGCGCGACCGATTGCGTCCTTGCCTTTGAGCGTGAAGCCCAGTACGCCCGCCTGAATCGGTGTGCAGTACGGGAAACCAAGGTCCTGAATCGCGTGCATCAGTTCAGGCGCAAGGTTGAAATCGTGGAAGCGGGTCTTGCCTTCCTGTGGTTCGACGACGAAATCTTCGAGTTTCCATGCTGGCGCAGGCGGTTTTACCACGCGCTCACGACGCGGGCGCTCGGCCCTTGGCTTGTCGGTGCGCGGTGCTCTGGCTTTGGAGGGCTCGTTGACGGTGTCCGAAAGCTGAGTCTGGGCATGATCCGGTATGTCGCCTGCGGCAGCGGGGGAGGCGGGAATAAAGGCTGTCGGACCAGGCGCGCGCTGCTCAGCCTCACTTTTACCGAACATCTTTTTAAGTGCTTTGAGCACGGTCATCTCATCAATTGGTTAAGGAATGTACGCCGAGCAGTGTAAAGCAAGAACCGTGCTCGGCGTAGTGCCATCCGTGGCGAGCTACAAAAGCGGTCAGTTGCAGGCGGGCCCAGGGCGCTTTAGCGCAGCTTGTCAGCCAGCCAGACGCCGATGTCATGGATTTCCTGCGGTAACACTTGGTGCCCCATTGGGTACTCTTGCCATTGAGCGGTTACACCCTGAGCCTTGAGGTGCTCGTACACCGTCCGGCCCATGGGGTTGTGCACCACTTCGTCGTGCTGGCCATGCAGGCAGTAGGCAGGGATGCGCTGTTGGCTGGCAGACAGCGTCATCTCATTGCTGAATGTCGGGGCATAAGTGGACAGCGCGAGGACGCCGCCCAGCGGACCCTGCCAGCGTCTATAGCCCGCGTGTAACACCACCGCGCCGCCTTGGGAAAAGCCTGCCAGAAATATCCGTGACGGGTCGATGCCGCTATCGCGTTGTTGCTCGATCAGGTCCAGCACCTTTTGTGCCGAGGCTTCCATCTGATCGTGATCAATGGCGCGTGCCTCGGAACTCATGGCCTTGATGTCGTACCAGCTTGGCATTTCATAGCCGCCGTTGACCGTTACGGCGCGTGTCGGTGCCTGAGGCAGGACGAAACGTGTAGTCGTCAGCGACTCCTGCAGCATCTCGGCGACCGGAAGAAAATCATAGCGGTCGGCGCCCAACCCGTGCAGCCAGATAACGCAGGCATCCGCGGTGCCTGAAGGTTGGATGATCAAAGGTTCGCTCATGTCTGCTCCATTTGTGTGCGCTGGCTCATTTAGAGCGCATTAATAGGGTGCGCGGTTAGATTAAAAATGAAAGAAGATGTCGCAAGGTTACAAGTTTTTGTCTTGACCTGTCGCTAATTCGACATAGCCAGCATGCTGGTACGGGCTTTGCTACAGCAGGACTGGAGTCGAGGCGCTCACATCGTTCGGTAACACTATAAGGCTATTACTTATAGCGATCGAAAAGCAGCTCGGGAGTCCATGCGTCAGGATTCGCGGCACGATTCAACCTGTACCGCTCCGGTCCAGGAAAATCATGGGGTTTCAGTCCACGGGGCCGATTCTGAATGATGAAGACGAATGACGGGATGATCCTGCAGACGATTCGTGATTCAGGCCCAGCGTTGCATGACCCAAAAATAAGCCAGCACGGGTCATTAGCGCCTCACAAAGGTGCGACGCGACTGAGGCACCTACACAACAAAGAGCAAACTGGAGGTTTTTGAATGAAGATGTTGAAATCCACCCTGGCTGTCGTCACCGCCCTGGCCGCATTTGGTGTAACCGGGGCTGCCAACGCCGGCGCCACCCTTGACGCTATTCAGAAGAAAGGTTTTGTTCAGTGCGGCGTCAGCGATGGCCTGCCAGGGTTCTCCGTTCCGGACTCCACCGGCAAGATCACCGGTATTGACGCTGATGTCTGCCGCGCAGTAGCCGCCGCAGTATTCGGCGACGCCACCAAGGTCAAGTTCAGCCAGTTGAACGCCAAGGAGCGTTTCACTGCACTGCAATCCGGCGAGATCGACATCCTTTCGCGTAACACCACCTGGACCAGCTCCCGTGATGCGGGTATGGGCCTGGTGTTCACCGGCGTGACTTACTACGACGGTATCGGCTTCCTGGTAAACAACAAACTAGGCGTCAAAAGCGCCAAGGAACTGGACGGTGCAACCATCTGCATCCAGGCCGGTACCACTACCGAGCTGAACGTCTCCGACTACTTCCGTTCGAACGGCCTGAAATACACCCCGATCACCTTCGACACCTCCGACGAAAGCGCCAAGTCGCTGGAAGGCGGTCGTTGCGACGTACTGACTTCCGACCAGTCGCAACTCTACGCACAGCGCAGCAAGCTGGCCAAGCCGGACGATTACATCGTTCTGCCTGAAGTGATCTCCAAGGAGCCGCTGGGTCCTGTCGTGCGTAAAGGCGACGAAGACTGGTTCTCGATCGTTCGCTGGACCCTGTTCGCCATGCTCAACGCCGAGGAAGCCAAAATCACTTCCAAGAACGTTGAAGCTGAAGCCAAGTCGACCAAGAACCCTGACGTAGCCCGTATGCTGGGTGCCGACGGCACTTACGGCAAGGACCTCAAGCTGCCGAAAGACTGGGTCGTGCAGATCGTCAAGCAGGTCGGTAACTACGGCGAAGTGTTCGAACGCAACCTGGGCGAAGGCACCCCGCTGAAAATCAAGCGCGGCCAGAACGCTCTGTGGAATGCTGGCGGCATTCAGTACGCTCCACCTATTCGTTGATTGACCCGGCGCCCGGCAGGCTTCCCAGCCTGTCGGGCGTTGTTCTGTTGGATTTTTCCTGGGGCATTTCATGGAAAAGCAAATCGTCGCACCCAAGCAAAAGCTCTCTCTGAGCGATCCGAAAGTGCGCGCGTGGTTATTTCAGATCATCACTGTCGTGGCGGTGATCGCGTTGGGCTGGTTCATCTTCGACAATACCCAGACCAACCTGCAACACCGTGGTATTACCTCGGGTTTCGGTTTTCTTGAGAACAGTGCCGGTTTCGGTATTGCTCAACACCTGATCGACTACAGCGAAGCGGACAGTTATGCCCGCGTATTCGTCATCGGCCTGCTGAATACCTTGCTGGTGTCGGTCATCGGTATTGTCCTGGCGACCTTGCTGGGCTTTGTCATTGGTGTCGCTCGCCTGTCTCCGAACTGGATGATCAGCAAGCTGGCAACCGTTTATGTCGAAGTCTTCCGCAACATTCCGCCACTGCTGCAGATCCTCTTCTGGTACACCGCCGTATTCCTCACTCTGCCTGGTCCGCGTCAGGCGCATGGTTATCTGGACATGTTCTTCGTGAGCAGCCGCGGGCTCAATATGCCCAGAGCGTTGCCAGCCGAAGGTGCATGGGCGTTTCTGATCAGCATCGTGGTTGCCGTGATAGCGATCGTGATGATGGTGCGCTGGGCCAACAAGCGCTTCGAAGCCACTGGCCAGCCGTTTCACAAGTTCTGGGTCGGTCTGGCGTTGTTGCTGGTGATCCCGGGCCTGAGCATGCTGGTCTTCGGCAGCCCGGTGCATTGGGAACTGCCGCAACTGAAGGGCTTCAACTTCACCGGTGGCTGGGTGCTGATCCCGGAACTGATCTCCCTGACCCTGGCACTGACCATCTACACGGCGGCGTTCATCGCTGAAATCGTGCGTTCGGGCATCAAGTCGGTCAGTCACGGTCAGACCGAAGCTGCCCGCTCGCTGGGGCTGCGCCCCGGGCCAACGCTGCGCAAGGTCATCATTCCGCAGGCGCTGCGAGTGATCATTCCGCCGTTGACCAGTCAGTTCCTGAACCTGGCGAAGAACTCTTCGCTGGCAGCAGCCATAGGTTATCCGGAAATGGTTTCCCTGTTCGCCGGTACGGTGCTCAACCAGACCGGGCAGGCTATTGAAGTCATTGCCATCACCATGAGTGTGTACCTGGCGATCAGTATCAGCATTTCTCTGCTGATGAACTGGTACAACAAGCGCATTGCGCTGATCGAGCGGTGAGGAAACGCGCATGACGACTCATACTTTCAAACCTGATATGCCACCACCGGGCAAAGTGTTCGGCCCGATGGCGTGGATGCGGCAGAACCTGTTCTCCAGCTGGATCAACACCCTGCTGACCCTGTTCTCGCTCTACCTGATCTATCTGGTCGTTCCGCCGATCATCAGTTGGGCGCTGCTGGACGCCAACTGGGTCGGCACGACCAAGGAAGACTGCACCAAGGCGGGCGCCTGCTGGGTGTTCATCGAGCAGCGCTTCGGCCAGTTCATGTACGGCTACTTCCCCAATGAACTGCGCTGGCGGGTCGACCTGACCGCCATCCTGGCGATTGTCGGTGCTGCGCCGCTGTTCATCTCGAAGTTTCAGCGCAAGGCTGTCTACGGTATCGCTTTTCTGGTGATTTACCCGATTGTTGCCTTCTACCTGCTGCACGGCGGTGCTTTTGGTCTGACCAACGTACCCACCAGCCAGTGGGGCGGCCTGATGCTGACCCTGGTGATTGCCACCGTGGGTATCGTCGGTGCCTTGCCGCTGGGTATTTTGCTGGCGCTCGGCCGTCGCTCCAACATGCCGGCTGTGCGTGTGGTGTGCGTAACGTTTATCGAGTTCTGGCGCGGCGTGCCGCTGATCACCGTGCTGTTCATGTCGTCGGTGATGCTGCCGCTTTTCATGCCCGAAGGGATGAACTTCGACAAACTGCTGCGGGCGTTGATCGGCGTGATTCTGTTCCAGTCGGCGTACATCGCCGAAGTGGTACGCGGCGGCATGCAGGCCATCCCCAAGGGCCAGTATGAAGCCGCCTCGGCCATGGGCCTGGGTTACTGGCGCAGCATGGGTCTGGTGATTTTGCCGCAGGCGTTGAAGATGGTCATTCCCGGCATCGTCAACACCTTCATTGCCTTGTTCAAAGACACCAGTCTGGTGATCATTATCGGCCTGTTCGACCTGCTCAACAGCGTCAAGCAAGCTACCGCCGACCCGGCATGGCTGGGTATGGCCACTGAAGGCTATGTCTTCGCGGCCTTGGTGTTCTGGATCTTCTGTTTCGGCATGTCCCGCTATTCCATGCATTTGGAACGTAAGCTGGACACAGGCCACAAGCGTTAGGAGTTTTGTGATGAGTGAAGTTATCAATAAGCCTCTGGGCGCTGAAGGCATGATCCGCATGGAGGGCGTCCACAAGTGGTACGGCCAGTTCCATGTACTCAAGGACATCAACCTGAACGTGCGTCAGGGCGAACGTATCGTGCTGTGCGGCCCATCGGGTTCGGGCAAATCGACCACCATTCGTTGCCTCAACCGTCTGGAAGAGCACCAGCAGGGCCGTATCATCGTCGACGGCACCGAACTGACTTCCGACTTGAAGCAGATCGAGACCATCCGCCGTGAAGTCGGCATGGTGTTTCAGCATTTCAACCTGTTCCCGCACCTGACCATCCTGCAGAACTGCACGCTGGCACCGATGTGGGTACGCAACATGCCGAAAAAGAAAGCCGAAGAAATCGCCATGCATTATCTGGAGCGTGTGCGTATTCCGGAGCAGGCCCACAAGTTCCCGGGTCAGCTTTCCGGTGGTCAGCAGCAGCGTGTGGCGATTGCCCGTGCCTTGTGCATGAAGCCGAAAATCATGCTGTTCGATGAACCGACTTCGGCGCTTGACCCGGAAATGGTCAAGGAAGTGCTCGACACCATGGTTGGCCTGGCTGAAGAAGGCATGACCATGTTGTGCGTGACTCACGAGATGGGCTTTGCCCGTACCGTGGCGAACCGGGTTATCTTCATGGACAAAGGCGAAATCGTCGAACAGGCCGCGCCGAACGACTTCTTCGACAACCCGCAAAGCGATCGTACCAAGCTGTTCCTCAGTCAGATCATTCACTGAGTCAGTAGCTGCCAAACGGAAAACCGGGCCATGTGCCCGGTTTTTTTGCCTGCATTTGCCATGCATCTTGTATGCAATTCTAGCTGAACCTTGTATTCGCGATGATTCTCCAACAGGATACCGCCCCCCTGAAAAGGGTCGACATACCTGATTACCGAGAAACCGATGACTGCCAAGGCTCAATCCAGCCCCCAACCGATTACCGATCAAGCCCATCCTGTTCTAAAGCGCCCCTGGCTGTTGCTGCTGGGTCTGGTGCTGGTCGCCCTCAACCTGCGCCCCGCGTTATCCAGCGTTGCGCCGTTGCTTAACGAGGTGTCCGCAAGCCTTGGGATGTCGGCTGCCGAAGCTGGTCTGCTGACCACCTTGCCGGTGTTGTGTCTGGGCCTGTTCGCGCCATTGGCACCGATTCTTGCCCGGCGTTTTGGCAGTGAACGGGTGGTTTTGGTGGTGCTCCTGACACTGGCGTCGGGTCTGGCAGTACGCAGCCTGTTCGGCGAAGTCGGCCTGTTTACCGGCAGCCTGCTGGCGGGCGCGAGCATCGGGATCATCGGCGTATTGTTGCCCGGTATCGTCAAGCGCGATTTCCCGCACAAGGCCGGGGCCATGACCGGTGTCTACACCATGGCGCTGTGCCTGGGCGCTGCGATTGCAGCCGGTTCGACGGTGCCGCTGAGCCAGTACGTCGGTGACAGCTGGCAAATAGGTCTGGGTTTCTGGCTGGTCCCGGCGTTGATTGCGGCGCTGTTCTGGTTTCCACAAGCACGTGAAATGCATGGCTCACATCGCGATGTCTATCGAGTTCGCGGTCTGTTGCGTGACCCGCTGGCGTGGCAGGTCACGCTGTATATGGGCCTGCAATCGTCGCTGTCGTACATTGTATTCGGCTGGCTGCCCTCGATTCTCATCGGTCGCGGCCTGACGCCGACTCAGGCCGGTCTGCTGCTGTCCGGCTCGATCATTGCGCAAGTCATCAGCGCCCTGGCGGTGCCCTATCTGGCCACACGCGGCAAGGATCAGCGTCTGGCGATCATGCTGGTCATGTCGCTCACACTGACCGGGCTGTTCGGCTGCCTGTACGCTCCGCTCGGCGGGCTGTGGGGCTGGGCTATCCTGCTGGGGATCGGGCAGGGCGGCACGTTCAGCCTGGCGCTGGCCTTGATCGTCCTGCGCTCGCGCGATTCACATGTCGCCGCCAATCTGTCGAGCATGGCGCAAGGCTTTGGCTACACCATCGCCTCGACCGGCCCGTTTGCCGTGGGCGTGGTGCATGACATGACCGGCAGCTGGAGCGCGATTGGCTGGATCTTCGCGGTACTCGGGCTGGGCGCCATCATCGCTGGCATGGGCGCCGGTCGGGCGCTGCAGGTGCAGGTCAGTAGCGAGAAGGTTTGATTTTCGATGATTGTTGATCGTTCGGACCGGGCTTGAGCTGCTTCAGGTCTGAGCCAGATTGGCCAGGGCCCATTTTTCGGCACTGGTGACGCTCAGCCCTGATTTCGCGTTGTAGGTACGGGCGACGTCCCATGCCACGCCTCGGCCCATGGCAAAGACTGCCCGGTATTTGCGCAGATTGTCATCCGGCATTTCCGTCAGATCGGCCTGCAACTGCGCAACACTCCATACGTGCCGCTCGATGTCGCGCCCCGTGACACGCTCCACAAGATCGGCCAGCCCGGCGTACGTCAATGTGTCGCCAGCGGTGTACACCACCTGATTCACTATGCGCGGCTCGTGCATCACGATGGCAGCAGTCAGCCTGCCAATGTCCTCTGCGGTGGTGACTGTCACGGCCGTATCGAGGCTGCCCAGCGCATTGATCCGACCGCCTTGCAGATCGACGACACCGAACGCGGGTTCGAACAGAAAGCTTGTAAACATACCGGTCGAAACGATTACCCACTCGGTTTGCTGCTGGGCGCGCAGCTTTTCTCGTACATCGAGTTGCTCATCGAACAGATCCTGAGGGCTGCCCCGGCCGATAAGGTCGTAGTCAACGCCGAACTGCCAGGGCAGGTAGCGTTTTATGCCGGCCTTGAGCGCCGCATCGGTCAGTTTGCGTTGAGTGCCCCGGCCAGCGGCAAAACCCGCACAACTGATTACCGTGTCGTAGCGCTTCATGACAGTGGCTAGTTCGTCCACGGTGGCATCGGCCAGATCGGCGGTTTCGATGGCAATGTTCAGCGCGCGGATTTCTTCGATTTCCACACGCTTGGCGGGCGCTTGAGTGCTCAAGCTGCTCTGGCGTAGCAGCACGGCAATGCTCAAATCATATGCTCCGGCTTTCTCGACCAGCCCTCGCAGCACAGCGAGCCCAAGCTCTCCTGCGCCTATGACCAGAATGCGTTGTTTGACGTTTGCGTTATCGGCTTGCATGGTGACCCCTTTGGACAGTCTTTCAATTCAGGCGGGAGAGATGCTGGCATGCCTGTCGACATACAAAAAGTAGGCACATCGGTGATACCGGGCGGGCTGGACGCGCAGGAAGTGGTCAGACGCTCCGAAGCGGCCTGTGCTGCGCTCAGCGATGATGAGGATGGTCTCAAGCGCGATATTCTCGGCCACGCCGGAAACCGCTGGTCATTGGGCGTGGTACATGCGCTCGGCGTCAGCAGCCCTTTGCGCCATGCCCAATTGCGCCGAAAGCTGCACGGCGTCACCCAGCGCATGCTCACTCATACCTTGCGCCAGCTTGAACAGGACGGGTTGATCACCCGCCATGACTACTGCGAGAAGCCGCTCAGGGTGGAATATTCGTTGACCGACCTGGGCATGGGGCTGCTGGTACAAATGATTCCGCTGTGGACTTGGGTGATTGAAAATTCAGAGGCGTTCAGTGCAGCGCGAAATCGTTATCCGGACAGGTAAAAGTGATGGCTGATGCGCCATCAACCCTCGCCATTTTCAGCGGCGCCGCTTATCGTGCACGGATAATTCGCCAAGGGATGTGCACGCATGAACTACGAGGAACAAAGTCAGGCCAACAGCGCACTGATCACCCGCTTTTATGAGGCGTTTGCGCAGCTGGATGCCGAGGCGATGAGTGCCTGTTATACCGATGACGTGCTGTTCAGTGACCCGGCATTTGGTGAATTGCGCGGGCCTCAGGTAGGCGACATGTGGCGCATGCTGACTTCCCGGGCGAAAAATTTCTCGGTGGTCTTCGATCAGGTGCGTGCCGATGATCGGGCGGGCACTGCGCATTGGGTGGCGACCTATCTGTTCAGTCAGACCGGGCGCACGGTGGTCAACGATATTGAGGCCCGATTCGTGTTCCGCGATGGCAAGATCTGCGAGCATCGCGATAATTTCGATATGTGGCGCTGGTCGCGACAGGCGCTGGGTTTGAAAGGTTTGCTGCTGGGCTGGACACCGCTGGTACGCAACGCCGTGCGGGCTCAGGCACTCAAGGGGCTCCAGGCCTTTACCGAGAGTCGCCGTGCCTGAAGCTCAAGTCTCTACCGGGTCTGCTGACGCCGAACAGGCGGTCGGCAAACCCTGGTTTGTCTATCTTGTGCGCGCTGCCAATGGTTCGCTGTACTGCGGCATCAGTGATGATCCGCAGCGCAGATTCGCTATGCACCAGAGCGGCAAGGGTGCGCGCTTTTTCTCTTCGAGCCCGGCAATGGCCCTCGTCTACGTAGAACAGTGGCCCAGCAAGGGGGAGGCGTTGCGTCAGGAGCGGCTGATCAAGAAACTCAGAAAAAGCGCCAAAGAGGCACTGGCAGCCAGTTACGCCTGATCACCGATCCATGAGCGTGATGTCGTGCCATCAGCTTGAGTCTGTGGGCGGGCAGGGTGCTGCGGGTTAAGCTGTGTGCTTCCCGAGTGCGCAGAGGCTGAACATGTCCGAGTTGATTCTTCACCATTACCCCACGTCACTGTTTGCCGAAAAAGCCCGCCTGATGCTGGGTTTCAAAGGCCTCACATGGCGCTCGGTGACGATCCCGTCGATCATGCCCAAGCCCGACCTGACCGCGCTGACAGGCGGTTATCGCAGGACGCCGGTGTTGCAGGCTGGCGCAGATATCTACTGTGACACGGCACTGATGGCGCGCCGCCTTGAGCAGGAAAAGGCTTCGCCAGCGTTTTACCCGCAAGGTCAGGAGTTTTCGGTTGCCGGTCTGGCCGCCTGGGCTGATTCGGTGCTGTTCCTGCATGCCGTGAGCCTGGTGTTTCAGCCTGAGTCGATGGCTGTAAGGTTTGCCAAGGTGCCGCCAGACGCTGCCAAGGCGTTCATTGCCGACCGATCCACGCTGTTCAACGGTGGCACGGCTTCACGCCCGCCTGTCGAGCACGTCAAGCATCAATGGCCCACGCTGATGTCACGCCTGGAGTTGCAGCTGTCGCGCGGTGGTGATTTTCTGTTTGGCGTACCTTCGATTGCCGATTTTTCGGTTGCTCATACGCTGTGGTTTCTCAAGCAAACGCCAGTGACTGCGCACTTTGTCGATGATTATCCGGGTGTCAGTGCCTGGCTTGATCGCGTTCTGGGGTTTGGGCACGGCACGTTCAGCGACCTGAGTTCGGCTGATGCCATTGAAATCGCCAGAAATGCAACGCCTGCGCCACTGCCCGACGAAGTCTTTGTTGATCCGAATGGCTTCAAGGCGGGCGACCAGGTCGCTGTCTCGGCAGTCGACTATGGCGTTGAGGCGGTTGAGGGTGAGTTGATCTTTACCGGGCGCGAAGAGTTGATCCTGCGCCGCGAAGATGAACGCGCTGGCGACGTGCATGTGCACTTCCCGAGAATGGGATTTCGGGTCGAGAAGCGCTGAAGTTTACGAAGCTCTGCGTCGCATGCCGTTCTGGACGCTCTGCGTCCTCTCTTGAGTGTGCAGTGCGGCAAAGATCTGTGACGCGGAGCGTCACGCAAGGCATTCCCACGCTGGAGCGTGAGGAACGATAATCTCGACTATCGTGCGGCGCCACGCCGACATGCCGTAATCTCGACTATCGTGCGACGCCGCGTCGGCAGGCCGTAATCTCGATTATCGTGCGACGCTCTGCGTCGCACGCCGTTCTGGACGCTCTGCGTCCTCTCTTGAGTGTGCAGTGTGGCAAAGGTCTGTGACGCGGAGCTTTGGCACGGTATTCCAGGCTATTTCAATGCTGCCAATATCTGATCCGGGTCGAATCCCCGGATCAAGGTGCCGTTGACGTCGATCAGCGGTATGCCTCTGCCACCCAGTGCTTCGTAGGCCTTGCGGCCTTCTTCGGACTTCTCGATGTCGAACTCTTGATACGCAATCCCTTTGCTGTCGAGAAAGCGCCGCGTCTGTTTGCAGTAGCCACACCAGTCAGTGGCGTACATCACCACTTTCGCCTGGCTGTAGCTCTGCGCAACGCTTGCTGGCGGCGGGTTGACGAAGTTCTCGATCTTGCCCCAGTTCTGATAAACCACCACAACCAGCATGATCAGCGCGAACTTCTTGAGGGTGCGTATCAGCATGTCGGTTACCGTCGCTTCAACTGATCGGTCAGTTGGGTCGGCAGCCCCTTGATGATCAGGGTGCCTGCAGTTTCGTCGTACTCGATCTTGTCACCCAGCAGGTGAGCCTCGAAGCTGATCGACAGTCCTTCGGCGCGTCCCGTGAAACGGCGGAACTGGTTGAGGGTGCGCTTATCCGCCGGTATTTCCGGGGACAGGCCGTAATCCTTGTTGCGGATGTGATCGTAAAACGCCCGTGGCCGCTCTTCGTCGATCAGTTCGGACAGTTCTTCCAGGCCCATCGGCTCGCCCATCTTGCTCTGGCTGCTGGCGTAATCGACCAGGGTCTTGGTCTTCTCGCGGGCTGACTCCTCCGGCAGGTCTTCACTTTCAACAAAGTCACTGAAGGCCTTGAGCAGGGTGCGGGTTTCGCCGGGGCCATCAACGCCTTCCTGGCAACCGATGAAGTCTCGGAAGTACTCGGAAACCTTCTTGCCGTTCTTGCCCTTGATGAACGAAATGTATTGCTTGGACTGTTTGTTGTTCTGCCATTCCGACAGGTTGATCCGCGCAGCAAGGTGCAACTGGCCCAGGTCCAGGTGGCGCGAAGGGGTGACGTCCAGTTCGGCATTCACTGCCACACCTTCGCTGTGGTGCAGCAGGGCGATGGCCAGGTAGTCGGTCATGCCTTGCTGATAATGGGCGAACAACACATGGCCACCGACGGAAAGATTGGATTCTTCCATCAGCTTCTGCAGATGCTCGACCGCCGTGCGCGAGAACGCGGTGAAGTCGTTGCCACCGTCCAGATACTCTTTCAGCCAGCCGCTGAACGGGTGTGCGCCGGATTCTGGATGGAACAGGCCCCATGCCTTGCCTTGTTTGGCGTTGTAGCTCTCGTTGAGGTCGGCCAGCATGTTCTCGATGGCCTGGGACTCAGCGAGTTCGGAGTCGCGTGCATGGAGAACAGCGGGCGTACCGTCGGGTTTTTTATCGATCAGGTGGACGATGCAATGACGGATCGGCATGGGCTTCTCGGCTGAAAAAGGTGAAGAGCGTGCAGCTCGTTGCAAGACGGCAAGTGTAACGCACGCGTGCGCCACTTGGCCCCGGGCAGGCTGGTTTTCGCCAGCAGGGCGTGTTTGCTGGATGTTTTTTGTGCAATTGGCATTAAAACCTGACCAAAAGGATAGGTAGAGGCGGATATTTGTCCGGCTCTGTGCTAGTTTTGCGCGGTCTTGCGCACTTAGCGCGTCAAGCATGCAGTTAGCGCACACGTAGGTCGAACCATTGCCCGGTTTCAGTATCTACACTTTCGCGATTAATCGTGGCTGCTAGCGGGTGGCCAGGTTCATTGCCTGGCCACGGGCCGACGTTGCACTCTGCAATCCAAATGAATTTGATAGGGAAGGAACACCACCATGGCTCTTACTAAAGACCAATTGATCGCCGATATCGCTGAAGCTATCGACGCGCCAAAAACTACCGCGCGTAATGCTCTTGAGCAATTGGGCCAAATTGTTGCCGACCAATTGGAAAACGGCGTGGAAATCACTTTGCCAGGTATCGGCAAACTGAAAGTTGCAGAGCGTCCGGCTCGCACTGGCCGCAACCCTTCGACTGGCGCTGCCATCGAAATCGCTGCCAAGAAAGTTATCAAGTTCGTTCCAGCCAAAGTGCTGACCGACTCGATCAACAAGTAAGCAACCGCTTGCTGTGAAAAAGCCGTGCACCGGTTAACCGGGCACGGCTTTTTTGTGGGCGTCTGATCACAGATCTGTGCTGCACGGCACACTCAAGAGAGGACGCAGAGCGTCCAGAACGGCATGCCGACGCAGAGCGTCGCACGATAGTCGAGTTTACGGCCTGCCGACGCGGCGTCGCACGATAGTTGAGATTATCGTTCCTCACGCTCCAGCGTGGGAATGCCTTGCGTGACGCTCCGCGTCACAGATCTGTGCTGCACTGCATACTCAAGAGAGGACGCAGAGCGTCCAGAACGGCATGCCGACGCGGAGCGTCGCACGATAGTCGAGGCTAAGGCCTGCCGACGCGGCGTCGCACGATAGTCGAGGTTAAGGCATGTCGGCGGAGCGTCGTACGATAGTTGAGATTATCGTTCCTCACGCTCCAGCGTGGGAATGCCTTGCGTGACGCTCCGCGTCACAGATCTGTTCCGCACTGCATACTCAAGAGAGGACGCAGAGCGTCCAGAACGGCATGCCGACGCGGAGCGTCGCACGATAGTCGAGATTACGGCATGTCGGCGTGGCGCCGCACGATAGTCGATGCGGCACGATAGCCCTATCAGTGGGGTGTGCGCTGTGACTTGTCGAGGAAGGTCCAGGCCACGAAGCGGCTTTGTTTCTGGCCCTGGCCCATCTCGATCACTTTCACCTCAAGCGCGCCGGCTTTTTTCAGGGCGCTCTGGATCGGCGGCAGGTTGGATGCCTTGGACACCAGGGTGCTGAACCACACCACCTGGCTTGGCAATGTGGCGCTTTCCTGGATCAATTGGGTCACGAAGCCGATCTCGCCGCCTTCGCACCACAGCTCCTGAGATTGCCCACCGAAGTTGAGAACCGGCAGCTTGCGCTTGGGATCAGCCTTGCCCAGTGCGCGCCATTTTCGTTGGCTGCCACGCTGCGCCTCATCCAGCGAGGCATGGAAAGGAGGGTTGCAGAGGCTCACGTGGAAGCGTTCGCTGCTGTCGAGTAACCCGAGCAGGATCTGCTTGCGGTTGTCCTGCTGACGCACGCTGATGGCCTTGCTGAGGCCATTGGCTTTTATGACCGTGGTAGCCGCCGCGATGGCCGTGCTGTCGATGTCCGACCCAACGAACTGCCAGCCATAGTCGCTATGCCCCAGCAGCGGGTAGATGCAATTGGCTCCGGTGCCGATATCCAGCGCCTTGATGGATGCGCCGCGTGGGATCACGCCTTCATTGTCCTCGGCCAGCAAGTCGGCGAGGAAGTGCAGGTAGTCCGCACGCCCTGGAATGGGCGGGCACAGGTAATCGGCCGGAATGTCCCAATGGGCGATGCCATAGAACGCTTTGAGCAGCGCGCGATTGAACACCCGCACCGCCTGTGGATTGGCAAAGTCGATGCTTTCCTTGCCATACGGATTGAGGATCACGAACGCTGCCAGCTCGGGGCTGGATTTGATCAGCTTCGGAAAATCGTAACGACCCTGATGACGATTGCGCGGGTGCAAGGTGGCCTTTTCACGCGGCGCAGCAGGTTTGGCTGGCCGCTGAGGCTTTTTGCGCGGAGGTTTGCGGGTATCGGTCATGGGTTCGATGGTCAGCCGTGATGTCGAGTACAGAAATTCAGATAACAAAAAGCCAGCCCATAATCGGGCTGGCTTTTCTGGCCACCTTACAGGCTGGCGATGCGGGCGTGTTGCTCGGCCAGCTTGCCCAGTGCCTGTTCGGCTTCGGTCAGCTTGGCGCGTTCCTTAGCGATGACTTCAGGCGGTGCCTTGTCGACGAAGGCGGCGTTGGACAGCTTGCCGCCGACGCGTTGCACTTCGCCTTGCAGGCGCTGGATTTCCTTGTCCAGACGCGCCAGTTCGGCCCCTTTGTCGATCAGCCCGGCCATCGGCACCAGCACTTCCATGTCACCTACCAGCGCGGTGGCCGACAGTGGCGCTTCTGCACCCTCGGTCAGTACGGTCATCGATTCCAGCTTGGCGAGCTTCTTGAGCAGGTAATCGTTTTCGCTCAGGCGGCGCTGGTCTTCGGCGCTGACGTTCTTGAGGAACAGTTGCAGCGGCTTGCCCGGGCCGATGTTCATTTCGCCACGGATGTTGCGCACGGCAAGCATCAGACCCTTGAGCCATTCGATGTCGTCTTCGGCAGCCTGGTCAATGCGTGCTTCGTTGGCCACTGGCCACGGCTGCAGCATGATGGTCTTGCCTTCTGCGCCCGCCAGCGGTGCGAGGCGCTGCCAGATTTCTTCGGTGATGAACGGCATGAACGGGTGCGCAAGGCGCAGCGCGACTTCGAGCACGCGTACCAGTGTACGGCGTGTGCCACGCTGACGTTCGACCGGTGCGGTTTCATCCCACAGCACAGGCTTGGACAGCTCCAGATACCAGTCGCAATACTGGTTCCAGATGAACTCGTACAATGCTTGGGCAGCGAGGTCGAAGCGGAACTGATCCAGTTGGCGGGTCACTTCGGCTTCGGTGCGTTGCAACTGCGAGATTATCCAGCGATCAGCCAGCGACAGTTCGACCGCTTCGCCGTTCTGGCCGCAGTCTTCGCCCTTGTCCAGCACGTAGCGCGCAGCGTTCCAGATCTTGTTGCAGAAGTTGCGATAGCCTTCGACGCGGCCCATGTCGAACTTGATGTCGCGACCTGTGGACGCCAGCGAGCAGAAGGTAAAGCGCAGGGCATCGGTGCCATAGCTGGCGATGCCTTCGGCGAATTCCTGACGGGTCTGCTTCTCGATCTTTTTCGCCAGTTGCGGCTGCATCAAACCACTGGTGCGTTTCTCTACCAGCGTTTCGAGGTCGATACCGTCGACGATGTCCAGCGGGTCAAGCACGTTGCCCTTGGACTTGGACATCTTCTGGCCTTGGCCGTCACGCACCAGACCGTGCACGTAAACAGTCTTGAACGGGACCTGCGGCGTGCCGTCCTCGTTCTTCACCAAGTGCATGGTGAGCATGATCATCCGGGCGACCCAGAAGAAAATGATGTCGAAACCGGTGACCAGCACGTCGGTGGAGTGGAAGGTTTCCAGTGCCTTGGTCTTTTCCGGCCAGCCGAGCGTGGAGAAGGTCCACAGGCCCGAGCTGAACCAGGTGTCCAGTACGTCATTGTCCTGCTGCAGCGCGACTTCCGGGCCAAGGTTGTTCTTCGCGCGAACTTCGGCTTCGTCGCGGCCGACGTAGACCTTGCCGGATTCGTCGTACCAGGCTGGAATGCGGTGGCCCCACCAGAGCTGACGGCTGATGCACCAGTCCTGGATGTCGCGCATCCACGAGAAGTACATGTTTTCGTATTGCTTGGGCACGAACGCGATACGGCCGTCTTCGACAGCGGCAATCGCAGGCTCGGCCAATGGCTTGGTGGAGACGTACCACTGATCGGTCAGCCACGGCTCGATGATGGTGCCGGAACGGTCGCCTTTCGGCACCTTCAGGGCGTGATCATCGACGCTGACCAGCAGTCCGGCGGCGTCGAACGCAGCAACGATCTGCTTGCGCGCTTCAAAACGGTCCAGCCCGGCGTAGGCCGCAGGCAGGCTGCCGTCGACGCTTTTGTTCAGCGTGCCATCAAGGTTGAAAACCTGAGCAGCAGCGAGAACGTTGGCATTCTTGTCGAAAATGTTCAGCAGCGGCAGGTTGTGGCGTTTGCCGACTTCATAGTCGTTGAAATCGTGGGCCGGGGTGATTTTTACGCAGCCGGTGCCGAATTCGGGATCGCAGTAATCATCCGCGATGATCGGGATGCGGCGGCCTACCAGAGGCAATTCAACGAACTTGCCGATCAATGCCTTATAGCGCTCGTCCTGTGGGTTCACCGCAACGGCGGCGTCACCGAGCATGGTTTCCGGGCGAGTGGTGGCAACGATCAGGTAATTCAGACCTTCGGCGGTTTTTGCACCGTCGGCCAGCGGATAGCGCAGGTTCCACAGATGGCCTTTCTCGTCGTGGTTCTCCACTTCAAGGTCGGAAATCGCGGTGTGCAGCTTGGTGTCCCAGTTGACCAAGCGTTTGCCACGGTAAATGAGGCCGTCTTCATGCAGGCGCACGAAGGCTTCCTTCACGGCGTCGGACAGGCCGTCGTCCATGGTGAAGCGCTCGCGGCTCCAGTCGACGGACGAGCCCAGACGGCGGATCTGACGGCTGATGTTGCCGCCGGACTCGGCTTTCCATTCCCAGATCTTGTCGAGAAACTTCTCGCGGCCCAGCTCATGACGGCTCACGCCTTGCGCTTCAAGACGACGCTCCACCAGCATCTGCGTGGCGATACCGGCGTGGTCGGTGCCCGGTTGCCACAGCGTGTTGCGGCCCTGCATGCGACGGAAACGGATCAGGGCGTCCATGATCGCGTTATTGAAACCGTGGCCCATGTGCAGGCTGCCGGTGACGTTCGGCGGCGGGATCATGATGGTGTACGAGTCACCCACGCCTTGCGGAGCGAAGTAGTTCTCGGACTCCCAGGTCTGGTACCAGGAAGTTTCGATGGCGTGCGGCTGGTAAGTCTTGTCCATGCGCGGCGGGAACCTGTGGCATTGATTCGGAAACCGGTAAGTATAGACCTGACGGCCAGCGACAAGCCATAAGTGCCGGGCCACAACTGGCAGATCTGTCAGTAGGCGGCGAGGGGGGAGAGGGGCATGATCCGGTGTTCAAGCATTGATCACAGGACGGATGCGGCCATGGACAAGACTTCGGGAAGCAGGCGCGTACTGTGCCGATATCGCTATGACGCGCTGGATCGTGTTGCCGTCGTCGATCCCGAGGTGCAGGAGGCGGTGTCGCGGTTCTATCAAAAGAACCGTTTGACGGTCGAGATACAGGGTGAAACGCGCCGTCGTGTATTTCACGGTGAAAACCTTTTGTTAGCGGAGTATGAGACTGAAGGCTCTGTCGCCCGGACGGACCTTCTGGCCACCGACCTGCAAAGCAGTGTATTGCATGCTTTGAGTTTGGAGGGGCACCAGCCGCTGGGCTATAGCCCTTACGGACATCGCTTGCCGGGCGGCCCCTTTTCCGGCTTCAACGGCGAGCGCGCGGACCCTGTGACCGGGCATTACCTGCTGGGTAACGGCTACCGCGCGTTCAACCCGGTGCTGATGCGTTTCAACCGGCCAGACTCGTTAAGTCCATTTGGGCCGGGAGGCTTGAATGCATATGCGTATTGTCAGGGGGACCCGGTTAATAGAAGTGATTCTGGTGGACACGTCGGGGTCCACATACTTTTTCTCGACAAGTTACCAGACCTGGCGCTTGACAGAATATTCAGGCACCTGTCTTTCAAAAATATGGCCGCAGTGAGTGGAGCGTCTAATACGTTGAATGAGAGAGGAGCCGGGCTGATAGCCTCGCAGTTAAATAAGCGTTTTGTAGACGCCAGTAACCCAGACGTACTGTCGGACCTTCGCAGCGCTATAGAAAACGAACCGGGTTTTCTGCCGAGTGTATTCAAGAGTGCAGACTTCAAAGTACAGTTTGAAAAAGTCACGGCGAACGCCAGTCAAAAAACGATCGATCGAATCAAGGAGGCCTGGCGTGCAGAGCAATCATTCTCTGACAAATTCACGGGTAAACCCAATACCGATTACGACGATTTCAAGAAGGCATTGGCTATTAAGCTCAAGGAGCACGAAGGGTCTCCCGAAATACTGCTAAATATAAAAAAGGATGAGGCTAGACGCAAGACGCTCATGGCAGCCTGGTATACCCAACTTAATCTCAAGGGGAAAATGGAGCAGCACGTAGCAGATATTCGCTCCCTATTGAATTCTCCCTGACAGCGTCTGTATGCCTGTGTACTCCGGACTCCTGATCACACGTTCACTTCTGCTGCTGCGCCAATAACCGCTCCAGCCTCGCTTCCAGCCGACGCTTGATTTCAGCCTCGATGTGCGGGGCGAAGTCGGCGATCACGTCCTGCAGGATCAACTGCGCGGCGGCACGCAATTCGTTGTCCAGATGCAGCAGGGCATCCGGGTTCGGCAGTGCTTGAGGCCGGGCAGGCTGTTGAACGGTCTGAAGCTGCTCGACAGGTGCGGCTTGCACATCAGGCGTCAGCGTCGGGATGTCGTCTTCGTCGAAGTCCTGTTGATAAGTCGCGTCGGGGCGAGCGCCGACCACATCGAATAACAGAGGAATCTGGCCTTCCGGACGAGCCGGGTCGTTCGGCAGCGGGGAGTGTGCGGAGTCATCGCCAAGCAACTGGCGGATCGATTCCAGATCGTTCAGCAAATGCGCGGATTCAGCTTTTTTTGAAGTATCCATCATGTCCTCAAAGGCGCTGCAGTCGGTGACCTTGCGGAGGATAGCCCTGTTCACGGTAGGAACGGAAACTCTCGCGTGCAGCAAGACGTATGGCCGGGTCTTCGACAACCACTTCCGCCACGCGGGCGAAGCGTTTGAAGAAGGTCGGAATGCTCAGGTCGAGGTTGACCAACAGGTCCTCGTGAGCGCCCGAGTCGTCACCCAGGCCCAGTACCACGGGGGCATCGGAGTCGCTCTCGGCGTCGCCGTGGGGCAGAAACACTTCGCCCCTGAAGCGCCAGAGCCGGGCATCAAGGTCTTCACGCTGCGCTGCATCGCTGCAATGCAGATAGACCTTGTGGCCCAAACGCCAGGCTTTTTCCGTGAGTTTGCAGGCAAAGTCCAGGCGCGCGGCAGGATCGGCGCTGGGCAGGATGTAAAAATCGACTTGGGTCATACAGGTTCCAGAACCAGTGGCGTATCGACCGTGAAGCCGACACGCCAGGGTGTCTTTTTATACGCCAGCGCGGTCGAGCAGGTACTGGGTCAGCAGCGGAACCGGACGTCCGGTGGCGCCTTTTTCCTTGCCGCCGCTCAGCCACGCAGTGCCAGCGATGTCCAGGTGAGCCCAGTCATAGGCCTTGGTGAAGCGCGACAGGAAGCAGGCCGCCGTGATGGTGCCGCCTTTCGGGCCACCGATATTGGCGATGTCGGCGAACGGGCTGTCGAGCTGCTCCTGGTACTCATCGAACAACGGCAATTGCCAGGCACGGTCATCCGCCTGTTTGCCAGCGTCGAGCAACTGATTGATCAGCGCGTCGTTGTTGCCCAGCAGGCCGGAAGTGTGGCCGCCCAGCGCAACCACGCACGCGCCGGTGAGAGTGGCGATGTCGATGACTGCCTGTGGCTTGAAGCGTTCGGCGTAGGTCAGTGCATCGCACAGCACCAGACGGCCTTCAGCGTCGGTGTTGAGAATTTCGACCGTCTGGCCACTCATGGTAGTGACGATGTCGCCGGGACGTGTCGCGGTGCCGCTCGGCATGTTTTCGGCGCAGGCCAGAATACACACCAGATTGATCGGCAGTTTCAGTTCCAGTACGGCGCGCAGGGTACCGAATACGCTGGCAGCGCCGCACATGTCGAACTTCATCTCGTCCATGCCCGAGGCAGGCTTGATACTGATGCCGCCGGTGTCGAACGTGATGCCTTTACCGACCAGCACGAAGGGCTGATCACCTTTTTTGGCACCCTGATAGTTCATGACTATCAGGCGAGGTGGCTGGGCGCTGCCCTGAGCCACCGCGAGGAAAGAGCCCATGCCCAGTTCGGCCAGTTTCTTCTCGTCGTGAACTTCCACTTTCAGATTCTTGTGTGCCTTGCCCAGCGCCTTGGCTTCTTCGCCCAGGTAGGTCGGGTGGCAGATGTTAGGTGGCAGATTGCCCAGGTCGCGGGTCAGTGCCATGCCGGTGGCGATAGCCTTGGCGTGAGTGGAAGCGCGCTCGATGTCAGCTATGCGTACCTTGTCGGTCAGCAGGGTGATTTTTTTCAGGGCGCGAACTTCGGCTTTCTGGGTCTTGAAGCGGTCGAAGACGTATTCGCCATCCGCCAGGGCCTCGACCAGCAAGCGAGCCGTGCCGTAGGTGTCGCGGTTTTTCACTGACAGGTCATCGAGCGCAATCGCAGCGTCGCTGCCGCCCAAGCCTTTGAGGCAGGTCAGTGTTGCACCGACGATTTTTTTCAGCTGGCGGTCCGACAGTTCACCTTCCTTGCCGGTACCGATCAGCAGAACGCGCTCTGCCTTGATGTTGGGCAGGTTGTGCAGCAGCAGGCTCTGACCGACCTTGCCCGCCAGATCACCGCGCTTGAGAATGAGGGAGATGGCTCCGCCGCTGAGGATATCGACAGCCTGGGCAGCACCAACCAGTACACGGCTTTCGCCGACGGTGACCACCAGCGTTGCGGTTTTCAAGGTTTCTGGGCTTACGCTTTTAACAACCAATTCCATGTGGGGTCCCCGAGTAGACGATGAGAGTCGCAATATGAATGATGTACGCGGGATGGCCTGAGTGTTTTCAAGGAAGATGCCCGCGGTAAGCCTTGCAGTTTGACCCCGCTGCACGACTGCTGACAACCCCGTAGAGCCGCCTGCTTTGCGTGTATGTGCGAACTATCCCCGGTGCGCAGTGACAGAAACACACAATCACAGGATAATGCCGCATATTTTTTGATGCCCACGCCTTTTGCCGGCGTGAATCTCTGGTTGCCGTGGCTCACAATTTTTCCCTGTTTGGCTGCCTGAGCCTGACAACTCTGGAGTGTCTGGTTTGATTGTCTTCCGTTATCTGTCCCGAGAAGTGCTGCTTACCTTGAGCGCGGTCAGCGCCGTGCTGCTGGTGTTCATCATGAGCGGACGCTTCATCAAGTACCTGGCGCAGGCCGCGTCCGGTGCGCTCGATCCGGGCGTGCTGTTCCTGATCATGGGTTTCCGCCTGCCAGGCTTTCTGCAGGTAATTCTGCCGTTGGGCCTGTTCCTCGGCATTCTCATGGCTTACGGGCGCCTGTACCTGGAAAGTGAAATGACCGTGCTGGCCGCCACCGGCATGAGTCAGCAGCGGCTGCTTGCCATCACCATGGGGCCTGCCACGCTGGTCGGGCTGTTGGTCGCCTGGCTGAGTTTCAGTCTGGCTCCACAGGGCGCTACCCAGTTTTCGCTGCTGATCAACAAGCAAGACGCCATGACCGAGTTCGACACGCTGGTGCCGGGCCGTTTTCAGGCGCTGCGTGACGGTACGCGTATCACTTACACCAAGGAACTGTCGGAAGACCGCTCGCAACTGGCTGGTGTGTTCATCTCTGAAAAACGCATGTCCGGCGACAAGAGCAAGGACAACGGTATTACCGTGCTGGTGGCAGAGAAGGGCCATCAGGAGGTAAGGCCCAATGGCAGTCGCTTCCTGATTCTCGAAAACGGCTACCGCTACGATGGCAATCCTGGTGCGGCTGATTACCGTGTGATCAAGTACGACACCTACGGGGCGATGCTGCCCAAACCGGAAATCAGTGAAGAAATCACCGACCGTGAGGCCATTCCGACCAGCGAACTGATCGGCAACCCGGCACCGCGCTCTGTCGCCGAGCTGCAATGGCGTATTTCGCTGCCGCTGTCGGTGTTCATCGTCACGTTGATGGCTATTCCGTTGTCGCGCGTCAATCCGCGTCAGGGCCGTTACCTGAAACTTTTGCCGGCGATCCTTCTGTACATGTCTTATCTGGCCATTCTGATCTCGGTGCGCAGTTCGCTGGAGAAGGGCAAGCTGCCGCTAAGCCTTGGCATGTGGTGGGTGCATGGCATCTACCTGTCCATTGGCCTGCTGTTGTTCTATTGGGAGCCTCTGCGTCTGAAGATGGCGAGTCGTCGCAGCGTCACGGAGGTGACTCGTGGTCAAGCTTGATCGATACATCGGTAAAAGCGTATTGCTGGCGATTCTTGCGGTTCTGGGAATCATTCTGGGGCTGGTTTCATTGTTCGCGTTCATCGACGAGATGGGTGATATCAGTGACACCTACACACTGGCGGATGCCCTCAGCTACGTCATGCTGACCGCGCCGCGGCGTGTCTACGACACGCTGCCAATGGCTGCCCTGATCGGTTGCCTCATTGGTCTGGGTACGCTGGCCAGCAGCAGCGAACTGACCATCATGCGTGCAGCGGGTGTGTCCATCGGGCGCATCGTCTGGGCGGTCATGAAGCCGATGCTGCTATTGATGGTTGCTGGTGTACTGGTCGGCGAGTACGTGGCTCCCTACGCCGAGAACCAGGCTCAGGCCGCTCGCTCGCTGGCTCAGGGCTCGGGTGATGCGCAGAGCGCCAGGCATGGTCTTTGGCACCGTCAGGGTGACGAATTCATCCACATCAACACCGTCCAGCCCAATGGTCTGATGCTTGGCGTGACACGTTACCGTTTCGACGATCAACGCCACATGCTGACGTCCAGCTTTGCCAAAGAGGCCAATTTCAAGACCGATTACTGGGAGTTGAAGGACGTCAGTACCACGCATTTCAATGACGGCCGTACCGAGGTCATCAATACGCCGGTCGAGCGCTGGGATGTAGCGTTGAGCCCGCAATTGCTGAGCACAGTGATCATGCCGCCCGAGTCGCTTTCGATCAGCGGTCTCTGGAACTACGCGCATTATCTGGCTGATCAGGGCTTGAGCAATGGCCGCTACTGGCTGGCGTTCTGGACCAAGGTATTGCAACCGGCTGTGACAGTAGCGCTGGTGCTGATGGCAATCTCGTTCATCTTCGGCCCGCTGCGTTCGGTTACGCTGGGGCAGCGCGTGTTCACGGGGGTGGTGGTCGGCTTTACCTTCCGCATCATTCAGGACCTGCTCGGCCCGTCCAGCCTGCTGTTCGGTTTCCCGCCGTTGCTGGCCGTGCTGATGCCTGCTGCAGCCTGTGCGCTGGCCGGTGTGTATCTGCTGCGCCGCGCCGGATAGCGTCGTGTAGCCGCAGTGAAAAAGCCGACCTTGAGTCGGCTTTTTCATGGGCGTACTCATGTACTTGCCGAGCGGAATCGCACATATAAAAAAGCCTCTGACATTGCTGTCAGAGGCTTTCTGTACGTACGAGAGTGTGTCGTATCAGGCTTCGGCTTGAACTTCGTCAGCCTGCATGCCTTTTTGGCCCTGCACGGCAACGAAAGTAACTTTCTGGCCTTCTTTCAGGCTTTTGAAGCCGTTACCCTGAATGGCGCGGAAGTGTACGAACAGATCCGGCCCGCTCTCAGGAGTGATAAAACCAAAACCTTTTTCATCGTTGAACCACTTGACGGTACCGCTCTGACGATCAGCCATTTTCTTATTTCCTTGACGCTTGACTTGAATTGGTTACAGCCTCTTTCACACGAAAGAGCACTGGGGCTGGTTGCAGGAAGTAAGAAACGTAGAACGGGTTGTAGCAAACCTAGAGCTACTGCCCAGGTCCAGATTCGGCGACCCATGCAAACACAGTCCGGAAACTCTACGCCAACTCTCGTTACAAATACAACCCCCCTGCCTTGTACCCTGTTTCCGGGGGGGGAGAGCCTTATGCCCGGCGTGTTTGCCTGCTGTGCACGGTGTCTGGTCTGTCATAACATTTTGCACTTTATAGGTGCGTTTTTGGCATATACAACAGACTGTTCACTCGGTTGAAACACGGCCGAAACAGTAATGTGTAACAGCACCTGCGCAACAGCGAAGTGTTGCTGTTTTTTTGACGCCGTTGTTTAGCCGCGAAAGTAACGTTGTGCAACGAAAGGCATTTTTGCAACACGCATGGGCACTTTCTTGCCGCGCACCATTGCCCAGACCTGTGTATCCAGCGCGGTGTAAGCGTTGTTCAAATAACCCATGGCCAGCGGGCCAGCCAGGCTCGGGCCAAAACCGCCGCTGCAGACAGTGCCGATGACAGCGCCCTGTTCATTGACGATTTCTGTGCCCTCACGCACTGGCGTGCGTTCTTCGGGAAGCAGGCCGACACGTTTTTTGGCGACACCGTTCTGTTGCTGGGCAAAGACCTGCTCTGCTCCCGGGAAGCCGCCTGCACGTGCACCGTCGGCGCGACGCACTTTGGAAATAGCCCATAACAGGCTGGCCTCCACCGGTGAGGTGTCGGTGTCCATGTCATGACCGTACAGGCACAGACCTGCTTCCAGTCGCAGCGAATCACGTGCGCCCAAACCGATCGGGGCAACTTCCGGTTCTTCCAGCAGGCGGCGCGCCAGGGCTTCAGCCTGTTCGGCCGGTACTGAAATTTCATAGCCGTCTTCGCCGGTATAGCCCGAGCGGCTGACATAGCATTGAACGTCCAGCAGCTTGACGCTGGCGAACTGCATGAAGGTCATCTTCGCCACTTCCGGCGCAAGGCGCGCCAGCACCGTGACAGCGGCCGGACCTTGCAGGGCGAGCAGGGCGCGCTCTTCGAACAACGGTTCGATAGTGCAATGCCCCGCCAGGTGCTTGCGCAAGTGCGCCAGGTCCTGATTCTTGCAGGCCGCGTTGACCACCAGCATCAGTTGATCACTGCCGAGATTGGCAACCATCAGGTCATCGAGAATGCCGCCAGCATCGTTGGTGAACATCGCATAGCGTTGCATGCCGACTGGCAGGTCAATGATGTCCACTGGCACCAGGGCCTCAAGGGCCTTGGCAGCATCTGTACCGGTAAGACGAATCTGGCCCATGTGCGAGACATCGAACAGGCCGGCCTGCGCGCGAGTGTGCAAATGTTCTTTCATTACGCCAGCCGGGTATTGCACGGGCATGTCGTAACCGGCGAAGGGCACCATCTTCGCGCCGAGTTCGCGGTGAAGGGCGTGCAGAGGAGTGGTCAGCAGGGTTTCTGTGGACATGTTCAATTCCTTGTTGAGCGGGCCATGCAGAACGGCATCGCCTGTGCGCACTCACCATCGAGCTGCGCACAGGCATGCCAAAGCACGGGCTATCAGGCTTCCTGATAGCTCTCGATGGACGGGCAGGCACAGACCAGATTGCGGTCGCCGAAGACGTTGTCGACACGGCCGACCGGAGGCCAGTACTTGTTCTCGATCAACGAATCAACCGGATACACCGCCTGTTCGCGGCTGTAAGGATGGCTCCACTGGCCGACGATTTCCGCAGCGGTGTGCGGTGCGTTTTTCAACGGGTTGTCGTCTTTGTCCAGTGTGCCGTTTTCAACCGCGCGTATTTCTTCACGGATCTTGATCATGGCGTCGCAGAAACGGTCCAGTTCTTCTCTGGACTCGCTCTCGGTCGGCTCGATCATCAAGGTCCCGGCAACCGGGAACGACATGGTCGGGGCATGGAAGCCAAAGTCGATCAGACGCTTGGCCACGTCATCGACGCTGATGCCGCTGCTGTCCTTGATAGGGCGCAGGTCAAGGATGCATTCGTGGGCAACCAGCCCGTTGGTGCCGGTGTACAGCACCGGGTAGTGCTCTTCCAGGCGGCGCGAAATGTAGTTGGCGTTGAGGATCGCCAGTTGCGAAGCGCGTTTCAGGCCTTCGCCGCCCATCATGCGGATGTACATCCAGGTGATTGGCAGGATGCTGGCGCTGCCGAACGGGGCTGCGCAGACTGCGCCTTCCTTGCGCTCCATGCGTGCATGGCCCGGCATGAACGGGGCGAGATGGGATTTGACGCCGATCGGACCAACGCCTGGGCCACCGCCGCCGTGCGGAATGCAGAAGGTCTTGTGCAGGTTGAGGTGCGATACATCGCCACCGAATTTGCCCGGAGCGCACAGGCCGACCATGGCGTTCATGTTGGCGCCGTCAATGTAGACCTGGCCACCGTTGTCGTGAACGATACCGCAGATTTCACGGATGCCTTCTTCGAACACGCCGTGGGTTGACGGGTAGGTGATCATGATCGCCGCAAGCTGGTCGCGGTGTTGAACGGCCTTGGCGCGCAGGTCTTCGATATCGACGTTGCCACGTGCATCGCAGGCGGTGACCACGACACGCATACCGGCCATGTTGGCTGTGGCCGGGTTGGTGCCGTGTGCCGATGAAGGGATCAGGCAGATATCGCGATGCTCATCGCCACGGCTCTGGTGATAAGCGCGGATGGCCAGCAGGCCGGCATATTCACCCTGGGAGCCGGCGTTCGGTTGCAGCGAGATTGCGTCATAGCCGGTGGCCGCACAGAGCATGGCCTCCAGCTCGTCGGTCAATTGTTGATACCCGGCGCTCTGCTCGGCCGGGGCGAACGGGTGCAGGTTGCCGAATTCGGCCCAGGTCACCGGGATCATTTCACTGGCGGCGTTGAGCTTCATGGTGCACGAGCCCAGTGGAATCATGGTGCGGTCCAGCGCCAGGTCCTTGTCAGCCAGCTTGCGCAGGTAGCGCATCAGTTCGGTTTCAGAGTGGTAGCGGTTGAACACCGGGTGGCTGAGGATTGCCGACTGGCGCAGCAGTGCAGCGGGCAGGCGCGACGGGACGCTGGCTGCCAGTGCGGTGAAGTCGGGCAGGTTCTGACCGTCGCTGGCGAAGATTTCCCACAGCGTTTCAACTGCCGACTGCGAGGTGGTTTCGTCCAGTGACAGACCCAGGTGCTGGTCGTCGATTTCACGCAGGTTGATGTGCCTGGCGCGAGCCGCTGCGTGCAGCGCCGCGGTCCTGCTGCCGGTGTTCAGGGTCAGGCTGTCGAAGAAGAATGCCTGCTCGGCCTTCAGACCCAGCGTACTCAAGCCTTCGGCAAGGATCGCGGTCAACTGGTGAACGCGTTTGGCGATCTGTGTCAGGCCGCGCGGGCCATGGTAGACGGCGTACATGCTGGCGATGTTGGCCAGCAGCACCTGCGCAGTGCAAATGTTGCTGGTGGCCTTCTCGCGACGAATATGCTGTTCGCGGGTCTGCATGGCAAGACGCAGGGCCTGCTTGCCGTGACGGTCCACCGATACGCCGACCAGGCGGCCCGGCATGTCGCGCTTGAAGGCATCGCGGGTTGAGAAGTAAGCCGCATGCGGGCCGCCGAAGCCCAGCGGTACACCGAAGCGTTGTGCGCTGCCGATGGCCACGTCGGCGCCAAATTCGCCTGGCGGGGTCAGCAACGTCAGTGCCAGCAAGTCGGCAGCCACGGCGACCAGCGCGTTGGCAGCATGGAAACGTTCGACCAGCTCGCGGTAATCGAACACGTCGCCGTTGCTGGCCGGGTATTGCAGCAACGCGCCAAAGTAATCGCTGACGTCGCCCAACTCGGCTTCGTCCGCCACCACAACGGTAATGCCCAATGGCTCGGCACGGGTACGCAACACATCAAGTGTCTGCGGGTGGCAGTGGCTGGAGGCGAAAAACTGCTGGCTGCCTTTGTTCTTGCTCAAACGTTTGCAAAAGGTCATTGCTTCGGCAGCAGCGGTCGCTTCGTCGAGCAAGGACGCGTTGGCAATCGGCAGGCCGGTCAGGTCGCTGATCAGCGTCTGAAAATTGAGCAGCGACTCCAGACGACCTTGGGAAATCTCCGGCTGATAGGGCGTGTAAGCGGTGTACCAGGCCGGGTTTTCCAGCAGGTTGCGCAGAATCGGGGCCGGCGTGTGGGTGTTGTAGTAACCCTGGCCGATGTAGGTCTTGAACAGTTGATTTTTGCCGGCGATGGCCTTGATGGACGCCAGCGCATCGGCTTCACTCTGCCCGGCAGGCAGGTTCAGCACGCTGGTGCCCTTGATGCTTTCCGGGATAACGCTTTCGCTCAGCGCTTCAATGGAGTCGAAACCCAGCGTCTGTAACATGGCCTGTTCGTCGGCAGCGCGCGGGCCAATGTGACGGGCGATGAATTCGTTGGCAGTGGTCAGTTCAATACGGTCAGTCATGGCTTGCTCCTCAGGCTTGGGCGTTGGCTTTGATCAGGCGGTCGTAGGCGTCCTGATCCAGCAGGCCGTGGATGGCGTCGGCATCCTGTGGAATGAAACGAAAAAACCAGCCTGCACCGAGAGCGTCTTCATTGACCAGCTCCGGCGTGTCATCGAGGACTGAATTGACCTCGACCACTTCACCGTCCAGCGGCATGTTGATGCTGCTGGCGGCTTTCACCGATTCCACCACTGACACTTCAGCGTGTTGAGTGTAGGCCTGCAAATCCGGGAGCTGCACGAAGACTACGTCGCCCAGCGACTCTTGCGCATAGGGCGTGATGCCGACCGTAATGCTGCCGTCGGCTTCGGCACGCAGCCATTCATGGTCAACGGTGAATCGCAACTCGCTCATACAAACTCCTCGGAGAACAGGGCTCGCGCAGCACGCGAACAATATGAGCTATGGCTAAGCAATTTAGCGGCCATGTTTTATTTTTTCATATAAATCAAATAGTTACTGATTATTAGGTCAGTACGACCGATTTCAGCTGTAGCGAAATCGCTACACAGTTCAGGTATTTGAAAATACGTGCCTGATCAAGGCCTTGATGCAAGGGGAGTGCGCTTTAATGGAGTGAAATCATTACAGTGGAACGATTTCGTTGCGAGGCGAGGGGTGTTACTGCACCCAGCCAGCGCATAGCGCTGACCGGGTGGTCTTTCATGATGCGGGCTTAAGGCTTGGGCGCGGTAGCGGCTACTGAAATATTACCCGCTTCCCACTGCGACTCGCGCGCATCCAGTGCAACAGCAATGGCTTGCACCTTGGTGGATGAAAGCTCCGACGGCAGCGGGTCCAGACCCGCACTGGCGAAAATCTGGCCGTAAGCGTTGCGCAGGTCGGCATACGCCAGGTCGCGACGCAGATCAGCCTGCAGGGTGTTCAGTTCGCCCTGGATCAGATCCAGCTCGCCCAGACCGGCAGCCTGATAACGATTGCGCAGTTGACCGACGATCTGGCTGTCGATGCTCGACAGCTGTTGGCTGGTTTTGAACTGGCGCAACGCCTCGTTGTAGTTGGCGTTGGCCACGTAGAGCTGGGCCAGTACGGCAATGGACATTGCCTGACGACGCGCAGTAGCGACTTCCTCACCGGCTTTGGCGACGTCAATGGCGGCAGGTGCCGACAGCACATTGAACAGGTTCCAGGTGACTTTTACGCCCAGATCAGCCCATTTGTCGTTGACCAGAAACGAGTTGCTGTCGTAATGGCCGCCTGCCGAGAACTCCAGGCCCGGCAGCATGCGCAGCATGGCCTTGCGGGTTTCGGCCGAGCTGATACGGGTTTGGTAATCCTGTTCGCGCAGCTCGGGACGACTGGCCAGCGCTTCGGTTTCCAGGCGCGCCATGTCGACCTTGAGTTGCGGAATCGAGTAGTCGTCCGGCGTCGCCAGCTTCAGATCGGTGCCCAGCGGCAGGTTGATCAGGGTCGCCAGTTCGGTCTTGGCCAGTGAAAGCGCCTTGCGCTGTTCTTCAAGCTGACGCGTCGCCTGGATCAGTGAGCGCTGATAACCCAGTGCCTGTACCGGGTCACCTACACGCTGCTGGCTCATTTGCTGGCTGTTGTCCTGCGCTTTTTCAACGCGAACCATCAGGCTGTCGATCTGCTTGAGCATGCGTTCGGCGGCGACGGCGCGCCAATAGGCTGAACGCACGTCCTGAACGATGGTGTTGATCACCTTGCGACGGCGTTCCTGAACGATCAGGCGTTGGTCGCCTTGCTGTTTGGCGCTGATGTAGCTGACACCGAAGTCGAGTACGTTCCACACCATGGTCAGGTCGGCGACACGACGGCTGCGATCCTGCGAGGTTGAGGGTTCGAGAGACTGGGTCCCGGTCTCGACGCTTTCACTGCTCGATGCGCTGACGTTACTGCGTCCGGCATAGCCCGCTGAAAGTGCCATGCGCGGCAGCATGTCGAAGCTGGCGAGGTCCAACTGACGTTTGGCCAGGGCTTCTTCCATGATTTTCAGGCGCGCTTCAAGGTTGTACTTCACCGCGCGGGCCATGGCTTGGTGCAGGGTCAATGCACCGTTCAATGGTTCTTGATCCTTGTACATCAGTTGCAGATCGCTTTTAGCGCGCTGCTCGCTGACGCTTCGGTCGATAGGCTGGCTGGTAACAGCGCAACCACTCACTACCAGCGCCAGCAGGCTGATGCTGAACAACTTCTGACTTCTTTTCATGCTCCGACCGCCCCTAGCTCTAGCTACCGCATTCTTTTTTATGAGCGCCGTACAGCTACGACGCATTACCAAACCCTGTTTCAGGCTTGCGCTTCACTCACACCGACTTCCCCTAAAGCCCATGCCAGTGCGCGCAGTTTTTCTTGCTCGTTATCGGTGATCTGTTGCAACTGCTGACCCAGGGTCAACGCGCCGAAACCTGCCTGGATGCTCTGTGACGAGTCTCGCAGGCCATTGCTGCCAGCGCTGTTGAAGGCGCCCGTCGTCGAGCTGTCCGTCGCGGATTCGCGGGAAAACAGCGTCGACAGCGTACTGGTACCGAACACGCTGCCTTCGCCGCTGTTGAAGCCTGTGAACCCGGAGCCCGGGCCGCCGACACTGCTGGAGTCGAACACTTGGGCAATGAAGCTGGGTGCCAGGGCACGGTTGGTGATGAAGATATTGCCCACAGGCGGCAGACCACCCCCGGTAGTGCGCTGTTCGAACAACGGCGAGAAGCTCAATGGCGAACCCAGATTGCCGGTTGGCGGACCGAACAGTGCCGGCTGCAGTGGCACATTCCGTGTGTTGACCAGCGGTGCTGGCGCGTCTATCCGGAACTGCGGGTCTCCGGTCAGCGACGTGGTCGTGATGGCGTAGTTGGGAGACAGCGCGATGCCTGTCCCTGCGTTGCCTGCCCGGTCAGTCACTGTGCTGCTGTCCAGTACAATGAAGTTGCTCGGGTCAGTGACGTTCGCAGTCGGCGTCAGGGTCGCGGTCCAGGTGGCTCCGCCATCGCTGCTGGCCAGGTTGGACAGCGTGCCGTTGGCCACGCTGACATCCGCCAGCGTGAAGTTATTCACCGGCTCGCTGAAGGCAAAAGTCACCAGGGATGTCTGACCCGTCGCCAGGTTTGGATTGGCGATGGAAATGTTCGCTGTCGGACGCTGGTTATCGATGCTGTAGTTGCTGGACAGCGCGACTGTCGTACCCGCGTTGCCGGCCAGATCGTTGATCCTGCCGCTGTCCAGAACGATGAAGTTGTTGGCTGCGGTGATATTGGCATCCGGCGTCAGGGTGGCGGTCCAGGTGAGGCCGCTGTCGCTGCTGCTCAGGCCGGACAGGCTGCCGTTGCCGACACTGATGTCCGACAGATCGAAATTGGTCACGCGCTCGCTGAAGGCGAAGGTCACCAGCGAGGTTTGACCGATGGCCAGGTTCGGATTGGCGACGGTAATGGTCGCGGTCGGGCGTACCGTATCGATTGCATAGTTGTTCGACGATGTAATGCCACTGCCGGTATTACCGGAAGCATCGGCGACTCCGGTGTTGTTCAGCGTAATCAGGTTGCTTGCATCGGTCACGTTTGCGTTTGGCGTGAAGGTTGCGGTCCAGGTGATGCCCCCGTCGTTGCTACTGACTGCGCTCAAGGTGCCATTGGCAGCTGTAAGGTCGGCATTGCTGAAGCCATTGACTGCTTCGCTGAAGGTAATCGTCACCTGCGAGGTTTCACCTGCAGACAGGGTGCTGTCGGCGATCACGATGCTGGCGGTTGGTCGGACCTGATCAACGGCGTAACTATTGGATTGCGTCGTGCCGCTACCTGCGTTGCCTGCCAGATCCGTTACGCCGCCGTTATCAAGCGTCACCACGTTGCTGTTGCTCGCGGCGTTTGCATTGGGGGTCAGCGTTGCGGTCCAGGTGATACCGCCGTCGTTGCTGCTGACGGCGCTCAAGGTGCCATTGGCGACGGTCAGGTCGGCGTTACTGAAGCCGCTTACCGCCTCGCTGAACGTAATGGTCACCCGTGAGGTTTCGCCGATCGCCAGAAGGCTGTCAGTGACCACGATAGTTGCTGTCGGGCGCTGAGTATCGATGGTGTAGTTGTTCGAGGCCGTGGTGCCGCTGCCGGTACTGCCCGATGCGTTGGTGACACCGGTGTTATCCAGCGTGATCAGGTTGCTTGCATCGGTCACGTTTGCGTTTGGTGTGAAGGTGGCAGTCCAGGTAATGCCGCCATCGCTGCTGGAAACCGCGCTCAGCGTGCCATTGGCGACACTCAGGTCGGCGTTGCTGAACCCGCTGACCGCCTGACTGAACGTGAACGTGACCAGAGACGTTTCGCCTGCGGACAGGGCATTGTCGGCCACCACGATGGTGGCGGAAGGTCTGGTCGTGTCGACGGTGAAACTTGCCGAACTGATGATGCCGCTGCCCGCGTTGCCCGCCAGGTCGGTGACACCTGCGCTGTTCAGGCTGATCTGCCCGGTGCTGGCATTCACATTTGCGTTTGGTGTGAAGGTGGCAGTCCAGGTGATGCCGCCGTCATTGCTGCTGACCGTGCTCAGTGTGCCGTTCGGTACGTTCAGGTCGCTGTTGTCGAAACCACTGACTGCCTCACTGAAGGTGATAGTGACCAGTGAGGTTTCACCCGCCGAAAGGGCGTTGTCTGCTATTACGATGCTGGCGGTCGGTCGCGTCTGGTCGATGGTGTAGTTATTGGAGAGCGTCAGGCCGCTGCCCACGTTACCGGCCAGGTCAGTCACGCCGCCATTGTTCAGCGTCACCGAGTTGCTTGCGCTGGTAATGCCTGCGGTCGGAGTAAGCGTTGCCGTCCAGGTAATACCGCCATCGCTGCTGCTGACTGCGCTCAGGGTGCCGTTGGCAATGTTCAGGTCTGCATTGGTGAAACCGCTGACCGCTTCACTGAAGGTGATAGTAACCAGCGAGGTTTCACCGACGGCCAGCGCATTGTCGGCCACCATAATGGTGGCGGTAGGGCGCAGGGTGTCGATGGCGTAGTTGTTCGAGGAAGTGACGCCGCTGCCGGCGTTGCCCGAGGCATTGGTGAACCCGGTGTTGTCCAGGGTCACGAGGTTGCTTGCGTCGGTGACATTGGCGTTCGGCGTGAAGGTCGCGGTCCAGGTGATACCACCGTCGCTGCTGCTCACCGCGCTCAAGGTACCGTTCTCGACCGTCAGGTCGGCGTTGTTGAAACCGCTGACCGCTTCGCTGAAGGTGATGGTGACCAGCGAGGTTTCGCCCACAGACAACGCGCTGTCAGCGACCACAATGGTGGCGGTCGGCTGGATGGTGTCGATGCTGTAATTGTTGGAGTTGGTGACGCCGCTACCGATGTTGCCGGCCAGGTCGGCTACGCCGGTGTTGTTCAGCGTGATCAGGTTGGTGCTGTCGGCGACATTGAGGGTTGGCGTGAAGGTCGCGGTCCAGGTGATGCCGCCGTCACTGCTGCTGACCGTGCTCAGGGTGCCGTTGGCGATGCTCAGGTCGCTATTGTCGAAGCCGCTGACTGCTTCACTGAAGGTGATGGTAACCAGCGAGGTTTCACCGATCGACAGCGCGTTGTCTGCAACCACAATACTGGCGGTCGGACGCACCGAGTCGATGGCGTAATTGTTGGAGAAGGTTAGCCCGGTGCCCGCGTTGCCTGCCTGATCAGTGACGCCAGCGTTGTTCAAGGTCACCAGATTGCTGCTGTCGGTGATGCCTGCGGTCGGAGTAAGCGTTGCCGTCCAGGTAATACCGCCGTCGCTGCTGCTGACCGCGCTCAGGGTGCCGTTGGCAACGCTCAGGTCCGCATTGGTGAAACCGCTGACCGCTTCGCTGAAGTTGATCGTTACCAGAGAGGTTTCACCGACGGCCAGCGCATTGTCGGCCACCACAATGGTGGCGGTAGGGCGCAGGGTGTCGATGGCGTAGTTGTTCGAAGACGTGATGCCGCTGCCGGTCACGCCGGAACCATTGGTGAAGCCGGTGTTGTCCAGAGTGATCAGGTTGCTTGCGTCGGTCACGTTTGCGGTCGGCGTGAAGGTCGCCGTCCAGGTGATACCGCCGTCGCTGCTGCTGACCGCGCTCAAGGTGCCGTTCTCGACCGTCAGGTCGGCGTTGTTGAAACCGCTGACCGCTTCGCTGAAGGTGATGGTGACCAGCGAGGTTTCGCCCACAGACAACGCGCTGTCAGCGACCACTACGGTGGCTGTCGGCTGCTGCGTGGCAATGGTGAAATTGCCGGAATCGGTTGTGCCGCTGCCGATATTGCCGGCCAGATCGGTCACGCCCGTGTTGTTCAGCGTGATCACGTTCGTGGTATCGGCGATATTGGCATTCGGCGTGTAGGTCGCCGTCCAGGTGATACCGCCGTCGCTGCTGCTCACGGCGCTCAAGGTGCCGTTGGGTACGCTCAGGTCGGCGTTGGTAAAGCCGATAACGGCCTCGCTGAAGGTGATGGTCACCAGTGAGGTTTCACCTGCGGTCAAGGCATTGTCCGACATTGTGATACTGGCAGTCGGGCGTACCGTGTCGATGGCGTAATTGTTCGACGTGCTCAGGCCGCTGCCGGCGTTGCCCGCCAGATCGGTGACCCCGCCATTGTTCAGGTTCACCGAATTGCTGTTGCTGGTGACCCCTAGTGTCGGCGTCAGGGTTGCGGTCCAGGTGATGCCGCCATCGCTGCTGCTGACCGCACTCAGTGTGCCGTTGCTGATGCTCAGGTCGGCATTGGTGAAACCGCTGACCGCCTCGTTGAAGGTAATGGTTACCAGTGAGGTTTCACCGATGGCCAGCGCGTTATCGGTTACCACGATAGTGGCGGTCGGGCGCTGGGTGTCGATGGCGTAATTGTTGGAGCTGATGGTGCCGGTGCCTGCGTTGCCGGAAGCATTGGCAACGCCGCTCGCATCCAGCGTGATCAGGTTGGTGGTATCGGTCACGTTGGCGGCTGGCGTGAGGGTCGCGGTCCAGGTGACGCCGCCGTCGCTGCTGCTCACTGTGCTCAAGGTGCCATTGGCGACGGTCAGGTCGGCATTGGTGAACCCGGTTACGGCCTCGCTGAAGGTAATCGTCACCAGCGAGGTTTCACCCGCGGAAAGGGCGCTGTCGGCCACAACCACTGTGGCACTCGGGCGCACGGTGTCGATGGTGAAGTTGCCCGAGTTGCTGGTGCCGGACCCGGCATTGCCAGCCAGATCCGTTACACCTGCGTTGCTCAGGGTGATCAGGTTGGTGGTGTCGTTGACGTTGTTGTTCGGCGTGTAGGTCGCCGTCCAGGTGATGCCGCCGTCGCTGCTGGTGACGGTGCTCAAGGTGCCGTTGGGCACTGTCAGGTCGGCATTGGTGAAACCGCTGACGGCCTCGCTGAAGGTAATCGTCACCAGTGAGGTTTCACCGGCCGTGAGACTGGCGTCTGCCACCAGAATGTTTGCAGTCGGGCGCTGGGTATCGATGGCGTAATTGTTCGAAGTTGTGGTTCCCGAACCCGTGTTGCCCGCGGCATCGGTGACCCCAGTGTTGTCCAGAGTGATCACGTTGGTGCTGTCGGTAATGTTGTTGGTCGGCGTGAACGTCGCGGTCCAGACAATATTGTTGCTGGTGGTCACGGTACTCAGGGTGCCGTTGACGACGGTCAGGTCCGCGTTGGTGAAACCGGACACCGCCTCACTGAAGGTGATGGTCACCTGCGAGGTTTCACCAATGCTCAGGGAGTTATCGGCCAGCACGATGGTTGCGGTCGGGCGCGACGTGTCGATGGCGTAGTTGTTGGACGTGGCAGTGCCGGAACCGGCGTTTCCGGACAGGTCCTGCACGCCTGCCCGGTTGAGGCTGATCTGGTTGGTGGTGCTGGTCAGGTTGGCGGTCGGTGTCAGGGTCGCGGTCCAGGTTTTGCCGCCATCACTGCTGCTCACAGCGGTCAATGTGCCATTGGCGACCGAGATGTCGGTGTTGTCGAAGCCTGTAACCACTTCACTGAACGTAAAGGTGACCAGTGATGTTTCACCCGCCGCCAGTGCGGTGTCTGCTACCACGACAGTCACTGTCGGCGGAACGGTATCGGACACTGCGTAGCTGTTGGAGGTCACTGTTCCGGTACCGATATTGCCGGCTGAGTCCTGCACCGCCGATAACGGCAGGCTGATCGCATTGGAATTGGAGGAAGTATCGCTGGAGGCCGTAAGAGTGGCTGTCCAGGTAATGTTGTTGGTGGTCACCAGGTTGCTCAACGTACCGTTGGGCACGGTGATTTCGGAGATTTCCAGGCCGAAGACCGGCTCACTGAACGTGAAGGTGACCAGCGATGTGCCACCCGAACTCAGCGACGAATTGGCAATCACGATGCTGGTGCCCGTTGGTGCAGTCGTGTCAGAGGTGTAGGCGACGTTAAGCGAACCGCCGTCGTTGAAGATATTAGTGACGGCGGTAGGCGAGGAGCCATTGGTGCCGCCGCTGGTCGCTTGTCCGCCAGATCCGCTGCCACCCACGTTGCCGCTCATGGCAGAGTTGTTGGCGGAGGTGATATTGAGTGTGCCTTTGTTCCAGATTGCTCCGATACCACGGCCGCCGTTGCCACCAATCGTACCGCCGCCGCCACCACCACCGCCTGCACCGATGTTGTTGCTGATGGTCGACGTGCCGATGATCGCCAGAGTGCCGGTCGATGCGTTGTAAATGCCGCCAACTGCTGATCCGCCTCTACCGCCATTGGCATCAAAGCCCGAGCCGCCGCCACCGCCACCGATGGTGCGTCCGCTGCTGGTCGCAGTACCGCCTGCGCCACCGTTGGTGTACCCGTAAACGCCAAGGCCCCCCGCGCCGCCACCCGCAGAAGTACCGCCTCTACCACCCATGTAAATAGTGTTGAACCCGGCACCGTTGCCGCCGGTATTGGCTGACGGGGCCGTAGGGGTGTAAGTCCCGGCACTGCCACCCGCAGCACCGTTCTGCCCGCCGATGCCGCCGCCACCGCCGCCACCACCACCTACGGTGGGCGAGAGGACGCCACCACCAGCGCCACCACCTGCTGCCGCGTTTGCAGTCACCGTGACGTTGCGCAGCGTGAGGTTGCCGGCGTTGTTGATACCGCCGCCCAGCGCATCAGAGGCCGAAAAGGCCGAGCCGCTGTTTGCGCCCGCCGTGCTGGCCACGCCTCGGGTGATGATCACGCCGTCGAGTGTGGCCGTCACCCCGGAGTTGACCCGGATGACACTGGTTCTGTTCTGCCCGTCGAGGGTGACGTCAGCGACGCCGTCGTTATTCAGGTCGCCATCCACGGTGATGTTTTTGCTGACCACCAGTTGGCTTTGCAATGCAACGGTCATGCCGCTCGAAAAGGTTACAATATCGCCGTTCTGGGCATTGGTCAGCGCTTCACGCAAGCTGCCTGCGCCGGTGTTGCTGGTGGAGGTGACCGTAAACGTTGCCAGCCCCCACTGGTAAGCGTCCATCGACTGTCGCGAAAGGGCGCTGACGCTTTCAATGCTGCCGGTGGCGATTTCCAGATCCCAGTCGCCACCCACGCCGGTGCGGTTAGTGGACGCAGCAACATCGCGGCCAGTCAGGGTTGCCAGCGAGTCAACAAAGCTCAGGCCGGTGTCGCCCTCGGCGGTGTTGCAGGCGTAGATCAGAATATCGCCACCAACATTCATGTCGTTGCCGATTTCGGCCAGCAGGGCGCTGCGTTGCGCGATGTTGTCCGCGGAAACATAGCTGTTGCCCAGCCAAAGGTCGCCGGAGTTGCCGTGCGCAATGATCTGCACTGAGCTGACGCCCTGATGAGACCCCAGGTAATCGGCAATCTGTTGCAGGCCATCCTTGGTGGCGTCCAGTTCGACCACTTGCGCACCGGGCGCAACGCCCGCCAGCAGGCTGGCCGAATCCTTCACCCGTGAATCGACAAATACGACGGTGGTGCCGGGCACGGCGGCAGGCGTTGCAGCCACGTCCGAAGAGGCTGGCGCTTGCGCATGATGGTCGTTGCTGGCGCTGTTGGCCTGCTCGGCGCTTTTGGCCGATGCGTCGGGCGTGGGCTGGCTGTCCGGCTGGGCCGCTTCAGCAACGGTGGCTGCGACCGCACCGTCGAACAGCATGCGCGGTTCGAGAGACATGATCATGGGGGAAACGGGTGAGGTTGCACTCGAAGGTGCCCGCTTTGCAGTCCGCGATTTTTGTTTATTCCACCACATGTTGCTCACCAGAGATCGAACGTTACGAGTGATAAAACCGCAGTCAGTTAACGGCGGCGTCTGATTTCATGCGGATGACATTGGCTGCGCTGGCAGACCCGTCATTCCAGAACGACAACTTTGAATACTGCTCGAACAGGTCGGGCGGCAGGATGGTGGGCCTTTGCTCCAGCGCAACGCGCGGCTTGACCTTGTGCAAGCCTGATACGCCCAGCGCATCGTCGAACTGCGGGGCGTCATAGGCGAGGTTGTTGAAGTCGTGTTCAAACCACGGTTCTTCGATGAAGTCGTAGACCAGCCGTATGACCCGTTCCGGGGCCTGGGACAGCAGTTCGTAATCGATCAACAGAATCGAGTCGGCATGCTCGCCGTAATAGGCTTCCTTGAGCGATGCCCAGGCAAAGCCCACCAGACGATTGCGCTGCGCCAGCGTCTCGACCCGGCTGTAGACCGTATTGCGTTCCACGTCATCGTTGAACAGCTTGGTGTTTTCAAAAGGGTTGGCGCGGTACAAACGTTCGATACTGTCCATGACCCAGGCGACGTTACGCACGCAGGCAATCACTTTGCTTCGCGGGAACAGGTCCATGAGCGCGGGCAGGCGTGAACACCAGCCCCGGTTTGTATCGAACACCACGTCTTTATCGGCCTTGTCGGCGTAGTAGGACTCGAAAACCCCGCGCAACAAGCGACGACGCACATCGGTGTTGATCACTGAGGAGAATTCACTGCCAGCGCTGCACTGGCCAAGAATACTGGAGAAAAGAGAGCCAACCGGGCTGCTCATACCCGCATGAAAGCGCGGGTTTTGCAGGAGAATGGCTGATAGCAGGGTAGAGCCCGATCGTGGCAAACCTGCAATGAAGTGGAATTTTTGCATCCATGCGCCCCGGAAAAACAACTGTTTATACGAGTGTGTGAACTACGTAACAAAGTGCATTCATATGCCAGTAGTTCGACAGGAGCCAGCATGTCTTGAGGGATGGGAACGTTAAAAAAACTGATGTGGCGTTCTCCCTCCCGGTTTTATTAGGGTTTTCCGGTGAAAGAATGATGAGTATCAGATGAACGGTAGTGAACTTTCCGGCAATGACTGTTGAGTGTCACTGGATGTACAACGGATAACGGTCATTTGCAAAAACATTTACACCCTGAAAACTGCGTCTACGCTTCTATCCTGCCACCTGTGGACCGTGCCCCGGTGGATCGAAGTTTCCCATGACATAGAAGAAGGATGAGGGTGTATGGAAGTTTTTATGGGTTCGATCATGACGTTTGGCTTTCCGTTTGCGCCTGCTGGCTGGATGCAATGCAATGGACAAACATTGAACATCAGTCAGTACAACGCCTTGTACGCACTATTGGGCGTCATTTATGGAGGGAATCCCTCGCAGAACTTCATGTTGCCCAATCTTCAAGGCCGGGTGCCGATAAATCAGGGGACCGGGGTCAACCTCACCAACCGGGTGATCGGCTCTGTATCGGGTGTTGAGAAGGTCACTGTGGCCATCGCCAACATGCCTGCACACGTGCACCAGATGAGCACGCTGACCGCAAACACCACCATCACATTGGCCAACCCGGCAGTGACCGGGGCGACCATCGCGCCCACCACAGACAATGCGTTCATAGGCGCTTCCACTAGCGGACCGACCTCCGCCAATATCTTTTCGCCCAATGCAGGCACCGCACCTGTCGTGCAGAAGGGCGTCAGTACCGCCATCACCGGAACCATGCAGCCCGTCGGAGGCAGCCTGCCTATCGACAGCATGAACCCGTTCCTGGTGGTGAACTTCAGTATCGCCCTGCAGGGTCTTTTCCCTACCAGGGACTGATCTGACACGAGTCCAGGGACGGGCTCTTCCCACTCATTTCACTGGAGATGCGTCATGCTGCAAGACGTTACCGTTGAACACTTCCAGAGCCTGCTGGGTAATACCTGCCAGTTGCAAATGAGCGACGGCAGCCAGTTGCCTGTACATGTCGCCTCAGTGGCCGAAAAACCGCAGGCACGAGCCGCCCGGCAACAACGTATGCCGTTCAACGTTTCACTTGAGTCACTTGAGCCCAGCGAGTTTGTCGATGGGGCCTGTGCTATCGAACTGCCGGAGCTGGGCCTGCTACAGAATGTGTTCGTCTCTCGTGTTCCCGCCATGGGCCGCGACGAGAACCTGGCCTACTACTGCATAAGCTTCAACTGATCAAAAGGCAGCGGTCTGGCCTGGATACCAGATCAGTCTCGCCGCTGCCACATCCTGCTCTTCAACCTGAAACCCCAGCGCCAGATATTGCTGACGAGCATGCGGGTTGTTGGCCCAGACCACTGTTGCCACCGGGCAGCGGATCTGTTCGGCGGCCTGCTGCACACCCTGCAAAACGTTGCGCCCGTAGCCCTTGCCACGCGCTGCCGGAATGAACGCCAGATACAGCACGCGTATCTCGTTGTGTCCGAAATCTGTGACCAGCGCACCGATGGGCGTGCCGAGCTTTTCAATCACGTAGCGCATGGCGTTGGGGAAGTTTTCTCCCTGCCCTAGATCCTGCACGCGAAACTGCTGGGCGATGACGTCTTCAACCTGATCGCGTTCGCCGTCGATCAATTGCAGATCGGGACGCGCCGAGTGGTAGAGCATCTGCAGAAAGGCGCTGTCGGTTTCTCTCGATGGCCGCACCACCAGCCCATCGATATTGGTGAAAGGTTTTTTTGTCATGTCTGCTGTCCTCTGTCCATGTGTCAGCTTCAGAACCCGCTTTCTCTTACTCCCAGGGCGGCAAGCCTGCGCCAGGTTGCGCCCAACAGGGATTCACTGCGGCCATCCAGCACCGCTACGCCACGCAACGGCTGGGACGGTGCAGCGCTGTTGTCGACCAGTTTCAGGCGTACACCATACTGGCCCTGTACCGGTTCGGCGCGCTGATTTTCGTCACGCCGCACGGCAATCGGTCCGTGGTGATCGGAACTCAACGCCTCTTGATCCAGCCACGCCACGCCGTTGGCATCGACTTCCTGAAGCTCCACGAGCAGCGACTCACGCATCGGATCATCGGCAATAAAGCGTCCGCGATCACCAGGTGCGATACGCCACAGCGCGTTCTCGGCCACGTAACCGCGAATTCGCGTGCCTTCCTCGACAATCCTCAGCAGCGGGTCTCTGGTTGAAACCCAGCGACCTTCGCTCAACTGGGGCAGCAGGTCGCGCACCTGCCCGGCCTTGGGAGCGCGTAACAGCAGACGTTCGCGTCGTGCAGCCAGGCCGCGATACTCGGCAACGGCTTCGGCCAGACGCTGTTCGAGAATCCCGGCATCGGCGGCGGTCTCGCTGCGGCCTGCCTGACGACGCATCTGCAACTGCAAAATGTTGATCTCACGGCGCACGATACTTTGCCGCGAGTCGATATCCGGGGATTCCAGTTCCATCAGCACGGCGCCTTGTTCGACCTTCTGGCCGTCGTGCACATTGACCTGCCTGACTCTGGCAGCGGCCGGGGCATGTATGGCCGTCACACTTTCGGCTTCCAGCATCACCGGCAACTCGACACTGCTGTGCCACGGTACGATGAGCAACAGGAGCAGTGCCAGCAAGCCTGCCGCACTGAGCAGCACACGGGGTGCGTACGCCTGTTCGCGGTGTGACCACCAGTGGCGACATTCCTTGAAAATCGGCAGAAAAATGAACCAGCCCAACTCCACCAGCATCAGGAAAATCCCCAGCAACTTGAAAAACAGATGGTAGACCGCCAGCGCGATACCGAAAAACAGTGCTGCACGCCACAACCAGGACAGATACCCCCACCACAGCAGACGACGCTGCATGGCCGCTGACCACGGCTCCGGTGCGGGAAGGCCGTAGCCGAACAGCGCCTCGCGCAGTCGCCAGCGACACAGGGCAAAAGCCCGACCCTGAAGATTGTCGACTTCCCAAAAATCGCTGATCAGAAAGTAACCATCAAAGCGCATGAACGGATTGAGGTTGACCACCACAGTGGTCAGCCACGTCGCGCTGGCGAGCATGAATGCTGCGGTGCGCGCCGGTCCGTCGGGTAGCAGTGACCAGGCCAGCAAGGCGATACATGCCAGCAGCATTTCCGCCAGCACGCCACCCGCGCCGATCAGCAGTCGGGCGCGGCGATCGTTGACCCGCCAGGCATCGCTGACATCGGTATAGAACAACGGCAACAGGACCATGAACGCCACGCCCATGCTCTGTACCCGGCATCCGGCACGCTTGGCCATGAATGCGTGGCCGAACTCATGGCAGAGTTTGGCGAAAAACAGCGCTATACCGAATGCCAGCGCGCCACCCAGACTGAACAGGTGGGGAAAGGTCCCGATGAAGCGTTGCCAGTCCCGGGCTACCAGAAAAATTCCCAGCCCCAGCGTGAGCGGCAGCCCGTAGCGCAGCAGCCTTGAACCGTAGCGCGCCAGCCACGGCCAAGCCTTGTTGAGAAATGCGTCAGGACGCCAGAGCGGAATCCGGAAGAACAGATATTGATGCAAGAGCATCTGCCACAGCCCATGACGTGCCGCTGCGGCCTTGTAGGCGTAACTGGCACGCTGCTCCGGATCGCGCGCTGCGATCAGGTCATGGCCGCGCAAGAAACGCAGCAACTCGTCAATCTCGGTGTCGCCCAACGGCAGGCCCGGCTCGCGGTTGGCCGCTTGCAGCACCTGTGAAGCATCACCCAGCGCCCAATGACGCAACAGGCGAATGGCCTGGGTGCCAAGCTTGAAATAGCGACCGCGCACCGGGTCGGCCAAGGTCCAGCGTGGCGAACCGTCAAGGGCTGGGGCGGCAGGTGTAAGCTGCAAATCTGCACGCAGGTTGGGCAGGTTCATTACAGGCCTACACTTTGACGCAGGCCGGCAAGAGGGCGACGCAGCAGGTACAGCGCCAGTGGAGCACGGTCGCCGAATACCTTGGCTGTGCCACGCAGCCCGATCCGGGGTGGCGGCGAATCGAGAAAGCTGGCATCCAGACGATACGCCAGCTGCCCGCCGGGAGTGGGCTGGGCCTCATAGGCTGCTCGCTCAAGGCGGGCGGCATGCCGTTGCAGCGGGTCGCTGTCCAGAAACAATGCGATTTCGGCATCCGGTTGCAGGGCGATGGCGTCGCCAACTGCCAGCTCGATGCGCAGCTCGGCCTGAGTCGGGTCGGCAATTTCCAGCAGACGCTCGCCGGTCTGCACCGGCTTGCCGAGCCAGCGCTGGGCATCGGCAAATACCGCGATACCGTCGCGTTCGGCGCGCACTTCACTGCGTTTAAGCAGTTCACGGGCATAATCGCGCTCGGCACGCTTCTGCTCGACACGGGCCGCCAGCAGGTCGATTCGTGAACTGGATTCGGCATCGGCGAAAGAGCGCTGCGAGTTGGCTTTCAGTTCCGCTTCGGCAACGCCCAGTGCCCGTTCGGCTACATCAGCCTGAGCCTTGAGGGTCGTGTTCTCGAAACGCAGCAGCAGGTCCCCGGTCTTGACGACCTGATTGGGCTTGACCAGAAACTCGGCCACCACGCCATCCAGCGGCGCAGCCACCACGCGTCCGCCCAGCGGTACGACTTCGGCGGGTGCCAGTACCGACTGACGCACCGGAATCAGCAGGCACAACAGCGCCAGCATCACTAGTAAGGCCTGGCGCTTGCGGTTGAAGCGCAGGCGCCACGGTTTTCCGGGCTGCAAGGCGAGCCACGCGTGGCTGCAGGTATCGCCCAGTTGCGCCAGCAGGATTTGCTCTGCGGGTGTCCACAGCGTGTCGCGGGCCAGCCACAGGCCGCCAAACACCTCACCTTTACGGTCTTGCAGCGGCAGCCAGAAAACATGCGGTGCCGAGAGGCTGTTCCAGTCATCGCGTACCGATGCGCTGAGTGAATCCATGTGCACGACGCGCGCCGGTTTGACCTGCTCCAGTTTCAGCAACTGGCCGACGGCATGTTCGACAAAGGCCACGAACGGCGCATTGGGTTCGATGATGCTGACTCCCGTCACTGAGCGCACCTTGCCGGCGATCACCAGCGCTGCGTGGCGATAGCCGAACAACCCCTGGCTGTCGTTGACCAGGCTGTACGCCAGTTGATCTATCGCAGGTGCGGCGCGGGTCAGCCGTTCAAGGTCGAGAAACTGCGCGAAAACCCGTTCAACCGCGCCGGATGCGGGGGCGTTCACTTGAGCTCCGCAAAATGTGCAGTACCGCTCATGCCTCCCAGCAGGCCCTCCGCTTTGGGCAGGCTGGCGATCAGCAGCAATGTCTGGCTGCCTTCATCGATACGCGCACCGAGGCGCTTGACGGTGGCGGTCAGCGGCTGACCGGTCTCGTCGGGAACGAAGCTGAAGGTTTGTCCGGGCTTGAGTCTGCTCATCCAGCGCGAGGGCACCAGCAGGTGAATTTCCAGCGTGCGGTTGTCGACGATTTCGAGCATCGGCGTACCGGCTGCGACACTCTCGTAACGCTTCACCTTGCGCTCGACGACTTGCCCGTCGTAGGGCGCAACCACGCTGCAGCGCTTGATCTGTACCTGATAGACGCCAGACTGCGCCTGAGTTTCGGAAAGCTTCGCCTCGGCACGTGCCACCTCGAAACGACCCACCGAGTTGAGCGCCGCCAGTTGCCGGTTGTGCGCCAGTTCCTCGCTGGCACCACGGCTGGCTGCCTGCGCGGCATTGAGCTGAGCCTGGTAGGCCGAACAGTCGAAGCGGGCGAGGGTATCGCCTTTGTTGAAAGACTCGCCTTCCTGGAAAGGCAGGTCAGTAATACGGCCGGACAACTCGCTGGCGAGGACAGCCTGATTGGTTGCGCGCAATACGCCCCGCGCTTCGCTGGACGAGGTGGGTGTACTGGCTGCTGCGTTGTCCTCGATCAGTCCGGCATCGCTCGGCATTTGCGCCTGAGCCAGCCCCGCCACACTTAGCATCCCTAAAAGTACAGCTGGCAAACACCGCATGCAGCGAACTCCTTCAAAAATGGCATGATCGGCACCGCCTGTGCCGACTATGCTGTGTCACCCGACGCGGCTTGCCGGTGATCGAAGAAAGACCTCGAGCTCTCCCAGTGGCAGCGGCTTGCTGATCAGGTAACCCTGGATTTGATCGCAATGGTTTTCACGCAGAAACGCCAGTTGCTCGGGTGTTTCCACACCTTCGGCGATAACCTTCAGGTCGAGGCTGTGAGCCAGTTCAATGATGGCTCTGGCAATGGCCGCGTCCTGTGGGTTGCTGGTCACTTCGCGAATGAATGCGATATCGATTTTAAGCTTGTCGATAGGGAATCGGCGCAAGTAAGCCAGACTTGAATAGCCGGTGCCGAAATCGTCGATGGAAATACTCACGCCATTGGCGCGTAGCGCACCCAGGGTAGCGATGGTGTGAGAGGTGTTTTCCATCAACGAGCTTTCCGTCAGTTCGACCTCCAGCCACTGCGGCGCAACTTTGTGTTTCTCAAGTGCCTGACGAATGTCGGCCACCAGACTGCTGCTGGAAATCTGCTGCCCGGAGATGTTGACTGCCACCTGAAAAGAGCCCAGCCCGGAACGTTGCCAGCGCGCAATCTGCGCGCAAACGCTGTCGACCACCCAGTTGCCGACTTCACCGATCAACCCCAGACTTTCCAGCACCGGAACAAATACGGCGGGCGAAATGCCTGCCTGGCCAGGGCGCGGCCAGCGCAGCAAGGCTTCAAGCCCGCATACCCGGTTGTCAGTCAGGTTGAGTTTAGGCTGGTAGACAATCTCGAACGCCTGTTTTTGCACGGCGTCACGCAAGGCCGCTTCGAGGTCCAGGCGTGCCGAGACGTCAGCGTTCATCTGCGCGGTATAGAACCGATAGGTGTCCGGGCCTATTTTTTTAGCACTGTTCATTGCGGTGTAGGCGTGTTTGATCAGCTCGCGAGAGTCTTCGCCGTCCTCCGGATAAAGTGCGATGCCGATACTGGCGGTCATGACGATACTCTGGCCTTCCAACTGAAAAGGCACGCGCAATGCGTTGCGAATGCGGTCCAGTGTCTGGCGGGTATCGGCCTGGCCGTCACGAAGCATCAGAATCAGTGCAAACTGATCGCCATCCACACGGCCAAGGGTGTCGCTGGCGTTGAGGCACTCCGACAGGCGGCGGCTGACTTCCAGCAGCACCTCGTCGCCCAGTACATGCCCCCAGGTTTCGTTGATGTTCTTGAAGCCATCCAGATTCACCGTCAGTGCTGCCAGCTTCCAGCGGCTGATGGCCGCCTGGGTCACGCCCATTTGCAGGCTGGTAAAAAAAAGGTCCCGATTGGGCAGGCCGGTCAGTGCGTCGTAGTGGGCCATGGTCAGCAGGCGCTGATCGCTTTCCTTGCGCCGGGTGATGTCGCGGACGATGCCGACGATGACCCAGTCCTCGCCGGTACGATAGGCCTGGCGATGGATCTCTACCTCGACATCGCGTCCGCTCTTGTCGCGAATCTGGGTTTCCAGTGGTTCGCTGGGGCCTTTGCCGGCGATGATCTGGTCATACACGACTTCCAGATTTTCCATTGACGTCTCGCCCAGCTCGGCCGGGGTCTTGTGCGCCAGTTCTTCAGCGGTGTAGCCCAGCAGCTGACATGCCCTGCGGTTGAATTCGATCAGACTCATGGTGTTGCGGTTGATCAGGAAAATGGCATCTTCAGAAGCGTCCATCACCGTACGAAAACGCTCAAGGTCTATGGTGCGCTGCTGCAATTGGTCTTCGAGGATCAGGCTGTGGTTTTTCAGGTAGTCGCCAAACGCCTTGAGGCGCAGCAGGTTACGCACACGTAACCATAGCTCGGCGCTGTCCACCGGTTTGTTGAGGTATTCCTCGGCACCGGCTTCCAGCCCTGACAAACGTGCACTTTGCTCGTCAAGTGCCGAGAGCATGATGATCGGTATATTGGCGGTGCTCTTGCTGGCCTTGAGCTGACTGGCGACTTCGTAACCGTCCATGCCCGGCATCATGATGTCCAGCAGGATCAGGTCAGGCGCTTGTAGTTCGACCATGGCCAGCCCCAGCTCGCCCGATTCCGCAGTCAGCGTCCGATAACCCTGATTCTGCAGCAGAACCTCCAGCAGGTCCCGGACATGGACATCGTCATCGATAATCAGGATGGTTGCGGCGCTCTGGGTCATATCGAATGCTCAGGTAATTGGCTGTTGAGGCAGTTTTTTTTCCAGCAGGGTGTCGATAACCCGGTACAGCTCCTTGTAGCGCAATGGTTTGATGATGTAAGCGTTGCAGCCCGCCAGACGGATCTTTTCCTTGTCTTCCTTCATGGCCATTGCGGTCAAGGCGACCACCGGGATCGCGGCTGTGCCGGCGTCTTTCTTCAACAGCGCGGTGGCAATCAGGCCGTCCATTTCCGGCAGGTGAATATCCATCAGAATCAGGTCGGGCTGACGCTCAAGGGCCAGTTTCAGGCCGGTTTCAGCATCGACTGCCGACAGTACGCTGTGACCGGCGCTGGTCAATAACAGCTCCGTCAGGCGCATATTCGCCGCATTGTCTTCAATGATCAGGATCTGGGCCATCGTGCCTCCTCGCATTCAGGCGGGCGGATGGGCAGCCAGACCACAAAACGTGCGCCGAGGTCCTTGACGCTTGCGACCGCGACGCAGCCGCCATGCAGTTCGGTCAGCTGCTTGACCATCGCCAGGCCCAGTCCGGTGCCCTCGAATTTGCGTGCCAGACCACTGTCGATCTGACTAAAGGCTTTGAACAGTTTGTTCATATCGCTTTGGGCGATACCGATTCCTGTGTCGCTGACGCTCAGTTCCAGAAACTGTTCGTATTCACTGGAGGGCAATGGAAACGTGTGTGCTGGCCAGTCACCCTCAATGACGCCTGCGTGAGCAAATGACACTTGGCGCACCGCCAGGGTCACCCAGCCGCCGGGTTCGCTGAATTTCACTGCGTTGGCCAGCAAGTTGTAGACAATCTGCTTGGTCTTGCGCCGATCCAGCTCAAGCAGGCCGAAGTCGGCATCTGTTTCCAGTTTCAACTGAATGCGTTGCAGGGCGGCCTGCTCGCGAACGATCAGCAGACTGTTGCTCAGCAATTCGTCCAGATCGACCGGTTCAAGCTCCAGGGTCATCATTCCGGCTTCGACCTTGGACAGGTCGAGAATGTCGTTAATCAGCGAGAGCAGATGCTGGCCGCTGTTGAAGATATCGCCGATGTACCGTCGCTGGGCATCGGTCATGTCGCCGACCATGCCGTCCTTGAGCGCCTCGGAAAAACCGATGACGGCGTTCAGCGGTGTGCGCAACTCGTGGGACATGGTGGCAAGGAACTCGGACTTCATATGGCTGGCGTGTTCCAGCTCGACGTTTTTTTCTTCCAGCGTGCGTTCGAAGCGCTTGCGCTCGGTCACGTCTCGGGCGGCAGCGAAGACACCCTTGAGCTTGCGGTCCCGGTCATGAAAAGTCGCAGCGTTGTAGGACACCACGGTTTCGGTGCCGTCGTAGGCCCGCACGGTGAGTTCGTAGTCGCTGACCTTATGTTCGCTGAGCACGCGTTTGATCGCGGCATCGGCACTCGCCGGGTCTGTGAAGAAGTTTTTGCAGGGCGCGCCGATCAACTCATCACGGGTGCGCCCGGTCAGCGCCATCATCTGCTTGTTGACGTCGGAAATGATGCCTTGCGGGTCGGTCATCATCAGCGCGTCGATGTTCGATTCGATCAGCGAGCGGGTGTAGAACTGCTGGTCACGCAACCGCTGATCCATTAGAGCCTGGGCTTCCTCTTCCTGCTTGCGCGCGGTGTTGTCGGTGCCGATCAGCAGATAACCAATGATGGTTTCGGCGCTGTCTCGCAGTGAAGTGACCGACACCATGGCCGACAGGCGGCTGCCGTCCTTGCGGATGTAGGTCAATTCGTAGATGTCTTCGATGCCACGCGAAGCCTTGAATACCAGTGCCTCAAAGCCCGGCGTGATGGGCGTGTTCAGTTCATGGCTGAGCGCTGCCGCGCGGATGATCAGCTCGGCGGGGTCGGAGATATCTGCCGGCGTGATTTTGTCGACCACATCTTCAGAGTGGTAACCAAGCATGCGTTCGGCACCCACGTTGAATATCTGGATGACGCCGTGTTCGTCGGTCGCGATGCTGGAGAAGTAGGCGCTGTTGAAAATCGCGTCCTGCAGCGCGCCGGTTTTGAGCAGGATTTTCTGACGGCGAGATTCGACGATTTTTTCAGCACGAGACTGAGAATCGGCAAGCGGGCGGTCTGCTGGCGGGGTTGACATATCACTTCCCGGTACTACCTGACCTTTCTGCCATTACGGCCGTAATCACACTTACGGACATCCACTCAAATGGATGATAAGAGGTTTGTGGACCATACCAGATCAGTATCGGCAGATTAGTTATTAAATGAATCTTTTCGGAATATATTTTCGATAAATGGCGTCAATAGATTAGCGCTTGCCCGGTATTCCATATTTTCGCAGTCGATGAGCGATGGCGGTGTGCGAAGTATGCAGACGCGCGGCCAACTGACGGGTAGATGGATAGTCTGCGTAGAGTTTTTCCAGCAGATTTCTTTCAAATGCCTCGACGGCATGTTCGAGGCTGTCCACGGGGCTGTCGTGCGGATGCGCAACTGCAGTGCCTGCGATATCCAGATCGCCTATATCCACTTGAGTGTGTTCGCAGATGGCGGCAGCACGGAAGATCACGTTCTGCAATTGACGAACATTGCCCGGCCAGCGATTGCCCAGCAGAGCAGGGTAGGTGCCGTGCGCAAGCCTGCACACTGGACGCTGAATCTGCGCGCAGGCCTGTTCCATGAAGTAGCGGGCCAGCAGCAGAATGTCCTGCCCGCGTTCGCGTAGCGGCGGTACCTCGAGATTGAGGACGTTGAGGCGGTAGAAAAGGTCTTCACGAAAGGTACCTTCGCTGACCATTTTTTCCAGATCGCGGTGGGTAGCGCTGAGGATACGCACATTGACCCTGACCTCCCGGTCTCCACCGACACGCCGGAAGCTGCCATCGTTGAGAAAGCGCAGCAGTTTGGCTTGCAGATAAGGCGACATTTCGCCGATTTCATCAAGAAACACGGTGCCCTGATTGGCCAGTTCCATCAGCCCCGGCTTGCCACCGCGCTGGGCGCCGGTGAAGGCACCCGGGGCATAACCGAACAGTTCGCTTTCAGCCAGGTTTTCTGGCAGCGCCGCGCAGTTCAGTGCCAGGAATGGCTCGCCGTAACGCGCGCTGCTGGCGTGGCAAGCCCGCGCTACCAGTTCTTTACCGGTGCCGGTCTCACCTTGAATCAGCAACGGTGCATCCAGCGCCGCCACACGTTGCGCGCGCGCCTTGAGGGTGCGGATTGCGGCTGACTCGCCGAGCAGCGCATCGAAACCTTCGGCGTGATCGTGATGCAGCGCCGACAGGCGCTCACCGATACGGCTGGGCAGGTAAAGGGTAATCAGCGCACCCGCCTCGGTGATTGGGGTGGCATCCAGCAACAGCGCTTCACCGTTGAGGGTGATTTCGCGCAGTGGCAGTCGAAAGCTGTTTTCCAGCAATGCTGCTTGCAAACCGGGGTCGGCGAACAGTTCAGCAATGGGTTCGCCTGCAGGTTCCCGGCCGATCAGTGCGATCAACGCGGGATTGGCCAGCAGCACATGCCCGGCGCTGTCCAGTGCCAGTACCGGGTCGGTCATGGCGGCGAGCAGCGCGTCCAGTTGCAGATGGCGGCGCTGACCCGGCAGGATGTCGACCACAGTGATTGCTTCTACCCCACGAACCCGAAACAGCGCGTCCTTGAGTTCTTCGAGCATCTGGTGGCTGAGGGTCGGCGCGTCGATATAGACATTGGGCGGTACCATCTCCACGGCATCCAGATTCAGATTGCGTCCACCCAGGATCGCCAGCACTTCCTGGGTGATACCGACGCGGTCGATGAAGCTGACATGGATGCGCATGAGGCATTGACGTTTCGCGGATTAGAAGGCGGCAAGTATGCCTTGTAGCGGCAGGTTTGGTGAAATCCGGTGGTGGGCATGAGCACGATAGTGTTCTCCCGGGCAACTATCGTTCCTCACGCTCCAGCGTGGGAATGCCCTTCTTGACGCTCTGCGTCATGGATTTACGCCACGCTGTTTATTCAGGAGAGGACGCAGAGCGTCCGGAACGGCATACCCACGCGGAGCATGGGCACGATGGTGTTCTGCGGAGCGTCGTTCCTCACGCTACTGCACGCTGGTGCTCTGCCGTACACCTATCGTTCCTCACGCTCCAGCGTGGGAATGCCCTTCTTGACGCTCTGCGTCATGGATTTACGCCACGCTGTTTATTCAGGAGAGGACGCAGAGCGTCCGGAACGGCATACCCACGCGGAGCATGGGCACGAGAGTGTTCGCCGGACCTCGTGCTTCCGTTGCCAAGAGGAGCCTGGCGCTTACTCCAGATGCTCCGGCTTGACCGGGTCGCCTGACTTGGCGTGGAGTTTGTCGCGAATGTCCGCGAACATTCGGTCGTAGTCCTTGTGCTGGGCGATGGGCAGTGCGGCCGAGTTGGGCAAGCCGTGTCTGATCGCGATGCGACTGGCGTCATGGGCGAAGTTGAAGGCGAGGTCACGGGGCAGCTGGAACTGCTCTTCGAACGGCTTGCCGTTGATTTCGCCCTGCATGGTGAAGTGCATGGACGTGCCTTGCTTGGGATCTTCCTCCACGTTGTAGCGCAAGTGGATGTCATAGCTGATATCCGACGGTTGAAGCGCCACGTGGGTGAGGTGCAGATGGCCTGGCTCGTACATGAAGTGACTCCATCAAGTGTTGAGTGTGTTCAGTCTGACACTCCTCGCGACCGGACGGTTCAGCCTCGTGCAGGGTGCCGCTCGCATCATGCCTGCGCTCAACGATCGATCTTGTCCGGTTCCGGCCTCGACCATATCCACAGATTACCCAGCGCCATACCGGTAAGAGCCAGATAAAGCCACCAGGCGTGGCCGATCAGGCTCAGCATCACCACGGCGCAGACCAGCATGCTGATGGTGGCGCTGATCTTGGCCTTGCGGGCGACCAGTCTGCCGTTGCGCCAGTTGTGCAGGATCGGGCCGAACACACGATGGTTTTCCAGCCAGGCATTCAGACGCGGCGAGCTGCGTGTCGCCGCCCACGCCGCCAGCAGAATGAACTCGGTGGTCGGCAAGCCGGGAATGAAGATCGCGACAATGCCTATGCCGAGGGCGACGTAGGCGAGGATGCCGTATAAAAGGCGCGAGAGTCTTGAGCCGGGTGGTTTGTACGTCATGGTCTCTACAGGCAGGTTCGGGGAGCCCGGCCAGCTTAACAGCACCGGGCGCTTTTTCATGCCTGTGCCATGTCTGCAACCGGGGCATCGGCGTAGGCGTGTTGCAGCAGGACATTGAAACGCTCGAATGCGGCAATGGCGCCTCGATCAAGTGCTGCTTCCTGCTCGACGGTCAGCGACAGCCCGTCAAGCGTCCTGACAAAGGTCTTCCAGCCTGCTGCGCGGCCTCCGGCAGGCTCGCTCAGATGCCGGGCGCCAAAGCTGTGGCTCAGGTTCAAGGCTTCGGCACGTTTGATCAGGAATGCAGCACCCAGCTTGGAACCTTCGGAGACAAATAGCCAGCCGAGCGCTTCTGCGGTGCTCGGCGCTTGTACTTCGCCAGCCACCGGCAGGGGAAGGTCCATGTTCAGGTCGGCAAGATCCGCTCCGGCCTGTTCTGCGCGGCAGCGGGCCGGCAGGTCGTTGATGATCGCCCCTAGCGCGGGCTCGTTGTACAGGCTTTGCAATTCCGTCTGAAAAAGGTATTGAGCAACCACGAAGCGAGCGTAGCTGGCCAGGGTTTCAAACGGCGCATGTGCCTTGACCGCCTTGTCGAGCTGTTCGTGTGGCGCGTGGGTGATCTGGCTCAGGCGTTGCGAACGCAGAGTCGGTCGGTTCTGATCAAGGGTCATCGAGTTCTTCCTTGCTGAAAAAGGGGGCTTGTTGAATAGACGAATAGCTGCACCCGAAAGCGTAAAAAAAGCCTGCCGCCGATGTACTCGGCGACGGGTTTTACTCTACTTTCGGGTTCAGATGTCCCACACCACGTTGACGCTGAAGTTGCGTCCCGGCTGGGTCAGGCGATCCAGATTAGCGGGCGCCGTCACACCAGCTTCGCCCACGCCGTCGTAGCCGCGCACATCATCCCAGCGCCAGTATTTCTTGTCGGTCAGGTTGTACAGACCCGCATTGACGGTCACATCGTTGCTGACCTTGTAGTAGCCGCTCAGGTCCAGAATGCCGTAGCCCGGGGTCTTGAATTGACTGGAGGTGCCGTCCGGCGTGTGGAAATTGCTGTCATCCACGCGATTCTTGCGCTTGACCAGCGTCCAGCTCAGCAGGCCGCCGTAGTCATTCTGGTCATAGCCCAGGCCGATCACACCGGTCAGCGGGTTGACGCTGTTGATTGGCTCGCCTGTATCGTTGTTGCGGCCCTGCACGTAGGCAACCGATGCCTGGCTGTAGAGACCGTTTGGCGCACCGATGCTGTCGAGATTGATGCGCCCTTTGAATTCCGCGCCCTTCATGGTTGCGTGCTTGATGTTGTTGGACTGGAACGTGAGTTCGCTGTAACCGGGGGTGATGGCGTCCTCGTTGATGAAGTCACGGTATTTGTTGTAGAACACCGCGATGTCAAACGAGCCGGATTCGAAGCGACCGCGTAAACCGGTTTCATAGCTTTTGCTGGTTTCCGGCTCCAGGTTCGGATTGGGCTCAACCACGTAGCCTGCCGTCGGGTTTTCGAAGCGTCCATAAAGTGACTTGGCCGACGGTGTGCGGAAACCTTCGGCATACTGGCCGTACCAGGTGTAGGCGTCGCTGAGTGCATAAGTCACACCGAACTTGGGCGACAAGCGATGCCATGTCCGCGTTTCGTCGTTGCCCTGACCGGGGTCGTCGAGGCTGACCGACCTGAGAAATTCTGGCGTGAACTTCGGGTCGAGTGTGGTGTGGTCATAACGCACGCCGGGCATGAAGGTCCAGTCGTTCCAGCTGATCTGATCCTGGGCGAACAGCGCATAGCTGGTGATGGTCGGGTCCGGGAAATCGCTCGTCGCGGCCAGACGGTCGCTCGGGCTGTCTGCACCGACCACGCGGCAGGAGCCGAATACGCGTGCACAGGTCCCGCTGCCGCTGCGCAGCCCGGTGACTTTCTGCTGCTTTACCGTCGTACCGTAGGTCAGCACATGGTCCGTGCTGGCGATAGAGAATGCCTTGTCCAGTTGGGCATCGAATACCCACTGCTTTTCCTGATAGTGCGTGTCGCGATCACGAATGACATCTCGGGAAAACGGAAAGTACCGCTCCCGGGTGCTTTGATCAGTCTTTGCGGTCTGGTAATTCAGGCTCCATTTGAGGTCGTCGACCAGCAGGCTGTCGACGGCGAAGCTGTTTTCGACCCCGAAGCGCTCGCGGGTGATGGTGTCGTTACCCTCGCGCGATTGATACATGCCCAGCCCGCTGCCGTTGGTGAACGGCCCACCGACTGCGCTTTTCAGGTTGCTGTCGCGGTCGTCCTTGTACTTTTCGTAAGCCAGAGCCAGACGCGAACCGTCGGTATAATTCCAGCCCAGCTTGGCCAGCACGTTGGTGCTGCGCGCATCCTCAGGGTTGGCTTCGGTGCGGCTCAGGCCTGTGCCACCTGTTTCGCCATAGGATTCGGTCTCATGACCATTGCGCTGGCTCACGTGCAGCAAGCCGTCAAACTCGCCCTGACGGCCTGCGACAGTGGCCGAGTTCAACCAGCTTTCGTCTGCCGAGCTGTAACCGGTCTTGAGGCGTGCGCCGACATCCTTGCCGGGCTTGATGATGTCATCCGGGTCCAGCGTGTAATAACTGACCACCCCACCGATTGCGCTGCTGCCGTACAGGGCCGAGGCCGGACCGCGGAGGATTTCCACGCGCTTGACGATCTCCGGGTCGACATAGTTACGATGGGTCTGCGCATAAGGACCGGTGAAAAAGCTGTCGGGGACTTCCACGCCGTCGACCTGAGTCAGTATCCGGTTGCCGTCAATGCCGCGGATGTTATAGCCGGTTGTGCCTGCGCGCTGGCCTGCGCCGCCCACCGAAACCCCCGGCTCGTAGCGCACCAGATCACGGATGGTGTTGACGTTGCTGCGGTCCAGTTCTTCACGGGAATGCACGCTGACGGTGCTTGGTACCGTGGCGACATCCTGTGCCTGACGCGTGGCGCTGACGGTGATCTGATCGAGGGCCAAGACGCCGGCGGTTGCGGTGCGCCTTTCCAGCACTACATTGTTGTTGCCCAGATTGCGATAGCTCAGCGAGCTGCCGGCCAGCAGGGTGTCCAGCGCCTGCGCAGGTCTCAGGTTGCCGCGGGCACCCTGGGAGGTGACATTTTGCGCGAGATCCGATGACACGCCCACCTGCCAGCCGGTGATGCGGCTGAATTCATTGAGTGCCGACACCAGCGATTGCTGACCAATCGAGAAGTTGTAGGTGCCTGCCGAACGTGCCGCCTGGGTGCTTTCACTGGCAGCACTGGCGTTGACCGTCTGTAGACTGGCGCCCAGCACTGCAAGTGTCAGCAGAGATAGCGTGAGCCGTACGTGTGGTTGGGCGGCAGGCGTGAACGTGGATGACATCGGTAGCGCTCCCTGGGGTGTTGCTCGTTATAGTGTTTACAAACCGTTTCAAAATGAGAATCAGTTGCATTGGCTATAACTAGACGAACGGGCAGTCGCTATCGAGTAAAAAAACTTTGCTTCAGTTGAGAATCACTAGCGCAGGCATTTCGTGAAGGCTTGCCGAGGTGATCTGTGCCAGCGACCGCACCACGTCGAGCGGGTTGTCCAGGCGATAGTTGCCGGTCACTGCCACACGATCCAGTTGCGGGTTGGTGCTGATGATCCAGCCGGGATAGTAACGACGCAGCTCGGTCAGCACTTCGCTCAGCGGGCGGTTATCGAAGATCAGTCGACCTTGCACCCAGGCGAAATCCCTGAGCGGGTCAAGCTTTTCACGATGCCCGAAGCCAGCAGGCCCCACGCGAACGCTTTCTCCGGCCCCCAGGCTGACGCTGGAGTCGCCGCGTGTGGCACGCACGTCGACAGCGCCGCGCTGCACTTGCACCTGGGCAACGCCGTTAAGATAACGCACGGAAAATTCGGTGCTGTTGGCACTCATGCGCACTGGTCCGGCTTCGATTTCCAGTGGCACGCCCGCTCTGGAACTGACATCGAAGAATGCCTCGCCTTGCAGCAGGCGAGCAGAGCGCCGCTGTTCACCGATCTGACTGGAGAACGCCGAGTCGGTGTTGAGCAGCACTTTCGAGCCGTCTGCCAGTTCCAGGCGCTGGCGCTCACCGATTATCGTCAGGTGATCGGCCTGCAGGCGCAGCGGCAGATTGCTGAAACTGAACAGCCCCAACAGCAACACCGCTGCAGTGGCGAGAGGTTTCCATTGCGCACGGACACGTTGCCACGCCGATGGCTTGCGGGGTTGCGCGATGCTTTCGGCGGCGTGCTGAACCGGCTGTGAATTCCAGAGTGTCCGGGCCTTATCGAAGGCGCGTGCGTGTTCCGGATCGGCGTTCAGCCATTCCTGAAAACGGGCAAGCCTGGTGGCGTCTGCGCCTTCCAGTTCGACCAGCCAGGTCAGTGCCTGATCCATTGCAGCATTGCTCAACACGTCCTGCGCAATCGCGTGCGGGCGTTCGGTTCTCGGGGCCACAGTGTTCCTCGGCAATCCTGAAACTGTATCGATAAGAGTCTGGCAGCGTGCGGCAGGGTTCAGGGCGGGTCAAGTCTTGAGAGGACGCCTACGCAGATGGCCATGATCAGTTTCAGTTCTTTCTGGACAGTACTGGCGGAGACCTGAAGCTGCTCGGCGATTTCCAGATAACTGCGGCCATCGAGGCGGCTGAGGGTAAAGATTTTCTGCTGACGCGGGCTCAACGTACTCAGGCTGGCACTCAGGTTTTCAAGCAGGCGCTTGGCATGCGCAGCATCCTCAGGCGAGCCCATCTGGGCTACGACGCTTTCGAGTTGGTCGGGTGAGACATCTTCGAGCATGGTCCGGCCATGAATACGCCGCGCACGCAAATGATCCAGCGCCAGGTTGCGGGCGGTCTGAAAGACGAAGGGTTCAAGGTGGTCGACGGGGTGTTCGGTCAATGCACGGCTGACGCGCAGCCAGGTTTCCTGAAGCAGGTCTTCGGCAGCGTTTTGGTTGCCGACCATGCGTTGCAGGGTGCGTAGCAGAACCGGGCGCTGGGCCAGAAAGACATCGTTGAAGCGTGACTGCGACACAGAGAGGCCCGACCAGAGATGTGAGCAAATGATAATGCTTCTCATCTTTTGGTCGGGTCAAGCCTGCATCTGTAAATAATTATCTTACGCTGCTGCCCACTGCGACGCTGAATTTACTCGGCGTTGTGCAGTGCCAGGCAGTTGTCGAGCATACGATTGGAGAACGCCCATTCGTTGTCGTACCACGACAGTACCTTGAGCAACCTGCCACTGACCTTGGTGTGATTGGCGTCGAAAATCGACGACAACGGGTTGTGATTGAAGTCGTGGGAAACCAGCGGCAGGGCGTTGTAGCCCAGCACTTTGGAATGCTGACTGGCTTCTTTCAGCAGCGCGTTGACTTCATCGACCGTGGTTTCACGCTTCAGGGTCACGGTCAGGTCGACCAGCGAAACGTTAATGACCGGTACGCGTACCGCCATGCCGGTGAGTTTGCCTGCCAGCTCCGGCAGTACCAGGCCCACTGCTTCGGCAGCGCCGGTCTTGCTCGGGATCATCGACTGCGTCGCCGAGCGGGCGCGGTACGGATCGGTGTGATAGACATCGATCAGGTTCTGGTCGTTGGTGTAGGCATGGATGGTGGTCATCAGGCCATTTTCGATCCCCAGTTCACGGTGCAGTACCTGGGCGACCGGGGCCAGGCAATTGGTGGTGCAGGATGCACTGGAGATGATCTGGTGCGACTGACGCAGCGTGTCGTGGTTGACACCATAGACGATGGTGGCATCGGCACCGCTGGCCGGTGCGGAGATAATGACCTTGCGGGCACCGGCAGTAAGGTGCGCTGCGGCCTTGTCACGGCTGGTGAACAGGCCGGTGCACTCGAACACTACATCAATGTCCTGCGCCTTCCACGGCAGCTCGGCCGGATTGCGAATGGCACTGACCGAAATACGGTCACCATTGACGGTCAGGCTATCCTTGTCGCACTCGACCGTGCCGCTGAAAGGGCCGTGTACGGTGTCGAAGCGCAGCAGGTGTGCGTTCATTTCGCTGTCGCCAAGATCGTTGATGGCGACGACCTGCAGGTCCTGGCGGTAGCCTTGGGTATACAGTGCGCGTAGGACGTTGCGGCCGATGCGGCCAAAACCGTTGATTGCGATACGAAGAGTCATACAGCCGTCCTTCTGAATTTGTTGTTGGAATTACAAGATTATTCTCATAGAAATAGAAAACAAGCCTTTTTAGTGGCAATATTTTGTTTTATCTACAACTACAAGCCTGAAAGGCCCTCCCGGTTGATCGAGATCAGGGTTCTGCTCCCCGCCCGTCACTGCTCGAAAACCGGAACCGTCTTTACGGGTGACCTTAGACGTTAGCCTGGAGTTCATCACATGCATCCCCGCGTCCTTGAAGTAACCGAGCGACTCATCGCCCGCAGTCGCGATACCCGTCAGCGCTACCTTCAATTGATTCGCGGCGCAGCGAGCGATGGCCCGATGCGCGGCAAGCTTCAATGTGCCAACTTTGCTCACGGCGTCGCTGCCTGCGGGCCGGAAGACAAGCAAAGCCTGCGTCTGATGAACGCCGCCAACGTGGCAATCGTCTCCTCCTACAACGAGATGCTCTCGGCGCATCAACCCTACGAACACTTTCCTGCCCAGATCAAACAGGCTTTACGTGACATTGGTTCGGTCGGTCAGTTTGCCGGCGGCGTGCCTGCCATGTGCGATGGCGTGACTCAGGGTGAGCCGGGTATGGAGCTGGCGATTGCCAGTCGCGAAGTGATTGCCATGTCCACGGCAGTTGCGTTGTCACACAATATGTTCGACGCCGCGATGATGCTGGGTATCTGCGACAAGATCGTCCCTGGCTTGATGATGGGCGCACTGCGTTTTGGTCATCTGCCGACCATCTTCGTGCCGGGCGGACCGATGGTTTCAGGTATCTCCAACAAGGAAAAAGCCGACGTACGGCAGCGTTACGCGGAAGGCAAGGCCAGCCGTGAAGAGTTGCTCGACTCGGAAATGAAGTCCTATCACGGTCCGGGAACCTGCACCTTCTACGGCACTGCCAACACCAACCAGCTGCTGATGGAAGTCATGGGCATGCACCTTCCCGGTGCCTCGTTCGTCAATCCCTACACGCCACTGCGCGATGCACTGACCGCCGAAGCGGCTCACCAGGTGACGCGTCTGACCAAGCAGAGCGGCAGCTTCATGCCGATCGGCGAAATCGTCGACGAGCGCTCGCTGGTCAACTCCATCGTTGCCCTGCACGCGACAGGTGGCTCGACCAACCACACGCTGCACATGCCGGCGATTGCCCAGGCCGCGGGCATTCAACTGACCTGGCAGGACATGGCCGACCTGTCGGAAGTGGTGCCAACCCTGAGTCACGTCTACCCCAACGGCAAAGCCGATATCAACCACTTCCAGGCGGCGGGCGGCATGTCGTTCCTGATCCGTGAGTTGCTGGCTGCCGGTCTGTTGCACGAAAACGTCAATACCGTGGCCGGTTACGGCTTGAGCCGCTACACCAAAGAGCCATTCCTGGAGGATGGCAAGCTGGTCTGGCGCGAAGGACCGCTTGAAAGCCTTGATGAAAACATTTTGCGTCCGGTCGCCCGTCCGTTCTCGCCGGAAGGTGGTTTGCGGGTCATGGAGGGCAACCTGGGCCGCGGGGTGATGAAAGTCTCTGCCGTGGCCCCGGAGCATCAGATCGTCGAAGCGCCAGCCAAGGTCTTTCAGGATCAGAAGGAGCTGGCCGATGCGTTCAAGGCCGGTGAACTGGAGTGCGATTTCGTCGCCGTGATGCGCTTCCAGGGTCCGCGCTGCAACGGCATGCCCGAGTTGCACAAGATGACGCCGTTTCTGGGTGTTCTGCAGGACCGTGGTTTCAAGGTGGCGCTGGTCACCGACGGACGTATGTCGGGCGCATCGGGAAAAATCCCGGCGGCCATTCATGTCTGCCCTGAAGCGTTTGATGGTGGCCCGTTGGCACTGGTGCGCGATGGTGATGTGATCCGTGTGGATGGCGTAAAAGGCACGTTACAAGTTCTGGTCGAAGCGTCAGAATTGGCCGCCAGAGAACCGGCCATCAACCAGATCGACAACAGTGTCGGCTGTGGTCGCGAGCTCTTTGGATTCATGCGCATGGCCTTCAGCTCCGCAGAGCAGGGTGCCAGCGCCTTTACTTCTAGTCTGGAGACGCTCAAGTGAAGTTGGCCCTGGTCGGTGATATAGGCGGTACCAATGCACGTTTTGCCATTTGGGAAGACGACACGCTGCATTCTGTCCGGGTATTCCCGACCATTGACTACGCCGGCCCGGAAAAGGCCATCGAAGTCTATCTGCAGGACCTTGAATTGCAGCGCGGTGATATCAGCCACGTATGCCTGGCCGTTGCCGGACCGGTGGATGGCGATTTTTTCCAGTTCACCAATAGTCACTGGCGGTTGAGCCGTGAGGCATTTTGCGCTGACCTGAAAGTCGATCACCTGCTGCTGATCAACGACTTCACCGCCATGGCGCTGGGCATGACCCGGCTCAAGGAAGATGAATACCTGACGGTTTGCCCTGGCGCTGGCAAGCCGGATCGGCCGCGTGTGGTGGTCGGGCCGGGTACCGGGCTGGGCATCGGTACGCTGATCAAGCTTGACGGCAGTCGCTGGCTGGCGCTGCCGGGCGAGGGCGGGCATGCTGACCTGCCAATCGGCACGGCACGCGAGGCCCTGTTATGGACACGCCTGATGGCTGAGCATGAGCATGTCAGCGCTGAAGTGGTACTCAGTGGCGCGGGCTTGCTGTTGCTCTATCAGGTCAGTTGCGCCCTGGACGATATCGAGCCAGTGCTCAAGTCGCCTGCGGCTGTCACCTCGGCAGCGCTGGCGGGCGACCCGGTAGCCGCAGCCGTGCTGGAGCAGTTCTGTGTGTTTCTAGGCAGGGTGGTGGGCAACAATGTGCTGACCCTGGGCAGCCTGGGCGGCGTGTACATTGTCGGCGGTGTGGTGCCGCGCTTCACTGAGTTCTTCATCAACAGCGGTTTCAAGCGCGCCATGGCCGAGAAGGGCGTGATGAGCGACTATTTCAAGAACCTGCCGGTCTGGCTGGTGACCGCCGAGTACCCTGGCCTGATGGGCTCAGGCGTCGCTCTGCAACAGGCCTTCGGTTCGCAGATCTGAGCAGCATCCCATAACAACAAAGATTCACCGTCAAACAAGGACGCCTCAACTTGAGTTCAGTCAGTAAATCGATCCTGCTGGTGGATGACGATCAGGAGATTCGCGAGTTGCTGGACACCTACCTGAGTCGTGCCGGTTTTCAGGTGCGCACGGTGGGTGATGGCGCTGATTTTCGCCGCGCCTTCAACGAAGAACCCAGTGATTTGCTGATCCTTGATGTGATGCTGCCCGATGAAGACGGTTTCAGTCTGTGCAAATGGATCCGTCAGCATCCGCGCCAGCCGCATGTGCCGATCATCATGTTGACCGCCAGTTCGGACGAAGCCGATCGGGTCATCGGCCTGGAATTGGGCGCTGATGATTATCTGGGCAAGCCGTTCAGCCCGCGTGAGCTGCAAGCGCGTATCAAGGCACTGTTGAGGCGCGCCCAGTTCGGTCAGGAGCGTCCTGGCGGCGATGTCATTCTGTTCGACGAATGGCGGCTGGACATGGTCAGTCACAGGTTGTTTCACAATGACGGCGAAGAAGTGATTCTGTCCGGTGCCGACTTTGCGCTGCTCAAGCTGTTTCTCGACAACCCCCAGCAGATTCTCGACCGCGACACTATCGGCAATGCCACACGCGGGCGTGAGCTGATGCCGCTGGAGCGGATCGTCGACATGGCGGTCAGTCGGCTGCGTCAGCGTCTGCGCGATACTGGCAAGTCGCCGCGCCTGATCCGCACCATTCGCGGCAGTGGTTATCTGCTGGCCGCGAACGTCAACTCGCAAGCGGGCAACGGCTATTAACTCGCCGGTGGCAGGAGCGAAAAGAACCGGCCTGCCACTGCCGCGCTCATTGCTGGGGCGCATGCTGCTGTTGACGTTACTGGCGGTTCTGCTGGCTCAGACACTGTCCAGTGTGATCTGGCTGTCACAGTTGCGCGCCACACAGACCGAAGGGCTGGTGACCAGCGCGCGCAGCCTCGCTTACTCGATGGCGGCCAGTGTCAGTTACTTTCGCTCATTGCCGCTGGCCTACCGGCCCATGGTGCTGGATCAACTGCGCAGTATGGGCGGCACCCGTTTCGTCGTCTCGCTCAACGATCACCCGCTGGATATGCAAATCATGCAGCCCACGCCTCGCAAGCAGGCGGTCCTGGACGTGGTGGGCGAGGTATTGCGCCAGCGTCTGGGTAATGGGCCGGACATCACCGTATGGTTTGCGCGGCCCGATGAGCTGCGTATTTTCAACAGCGGCCTGAAGCTCGATGAACTGCCGCGTTCCTGGGCGCATTACGCGCTGACACTTGAGCCGGTGAACCCGCCGGTGCTGGTTACGCAAATCGAAATGGCGCCCGGTGAATGGTTTTACATTGCCTCTCTGCTGCCTGAGCCCTACACCTCGCTGGAGGAGCAGGAGCTGCCCCTTCAGCAGGTTTCATTCATCGTCCTGACCAGCATGTTTTTGCTGTTGTTCATCGGTTTGCTGGTGCATTGGCAGAGCCGGCCGCTCAAACGCCTGGCGCGGGCCGCACGGGACATGTCACTGGGCGCGGACGTCGAGCCGGTGGTCGAGGGCGGCGGCAGCGAGGTGATCGAGGTCAGCCGTGCGTTCAACGCCATGCGCACCCGTATCAGCCGCTATCTGACCGAACGGGGTCAGTTGTTCAGTGCCATCTCGCATGATCTGCGCACGCCCATCACCCGGCTGCGGTTGCGTGTCGAGCTGCTGGAAGATGAGCACATGCAGCGTAAATTCAGCCGCGATCTGGACGAACTGGAGTTGCTGGTCAAAGGCGCGCTGCAGTGCGTCAAAGATACCGATATTCATGAAAACATCGAGCCGGTGGACCTCAATGCACTGCTTGATTGCCTGGTCGAGCCCTGGCTGAATGTTGAAGGCGACGGACGTGTCACCCAGCAAGGCGAGGCTCAGGCTGCCTATCCCGGCAAGCCGTTGGCGCTGCGGCGCTGCATGGGCAACCTGATCGACAATGCCCTTAAATATGGCCATCGCGCTCATCTGAAAGTCGAGGATAACGCCACGGCTTTCGTCCTGCATGTGGATGACGAAGGGCCTGGTGTGCCCGAACAACGTCTCGAACACGTTTTCGAACCGCATTTCCGTCTGGCAGGCAATCAGCAGCAGGGCTACGGTCTGGGCCTGGGTATCGCGCGCAACATTGCCCACAGTCACGGTGGCGAAGTCAGCCTGCAGAACCTGCGTGAGGGTGGGTTGCGGGTAACGTTGTACCTGCCGAGAACTGCGGAATGACGCGCTGCAAAGTGGCTTTTACCTATCGATTGCACCGGGATTTCAATTGTCACCATCTTGTGACAATCGCGCGTCCCTTCGTTACTGTCGGCGCTTCAGGCTTGGTTAGACTCCCACGAAGCGCAAGCATCAGACTTGCTCATGCATAACAACAAGAAAGGTCAATTCGATGAATTCCATGTCACGTCTCGCTGTTGTCATCTCTCTCGCTTCGTTGTTCCCTCTGAGCGCTACTGCCGCTGAATCCAAAGGCACTGTAGAAGTTGTGCACTGGTGGACGTCGGGTGGCGAAAAGGCTGCGGTCGACGTTCTGAAAGCGCAGGTCGAAAAAGACGGCTTTGTCTGGAAGGACGGCGCCATTGCCGGCGGTGGCGGTTCCACCGCCATGACCGTGCTCAAGAGCCGTGCGGTTGCCGGTAACCCGCCAGGTGTTGCCCAGATCAAAGGTCCTGACATTCAGGAATGGGCCTCTACCGGTCTGCTTGATACGGACGCGTTGAAAGACGTCGCCAAGGCCGAAAAATGGGACTCGCTGCTGGACAAGAAGGTCTCCGACACCGTGAAGTACGATGGTGATTACGTAGCAGTGCCGGTGAATATTCACCGCGTCAATTGGCTGTGGATCAACCCTGAAGTCTTCAAGAAAGCCGGTATCGATAAGGCACCCACCACGCTCGAAGAATTTTACGCTGCGGGCGACAAGCTGAAAAAAGCCGGTTTCATCCCGCTCGCCCACGGTGGTCAGCCGTGGCAGGACAGCACTGTCTTCGAAGCCGTTGTGCTCTCGGTCATGGGCGCTGATGGCTACAAGAAGGCCCTGGTTGATCTGGACAAGGACGCGTTGACCGGTGAAGGCATGGTCAAGTCCCTCACGGAGCTCAAGAAAGTCGCGACCTACATGGATGCCGATGGCAAGGGCCAGGACTGGAACCTGGAAGCTGCCAAGGTTATCAACGGCAAGGCCGGCATGCAGATCATGGGTGACTGGGCCAAGAGTGAATGGACCGCAGCCAAGAAGGTCGCAGGCAAGGATTACCAGTGCGTAGCCTTCCCTGGCACCGACAAGGCGTTTACCTACAACATCGACTCGCTGGCGGTGTTCAAGCAGAAAGACAAGGGCACCACTGCCGCACAGCAGGATCTGGCCAAGGTCGCGATGGGCGAGGACTTCCAGAAAGTCTTCAGCATCAACAAGGGCTCGATCCCGGTTCGTGAGGACATGCTGTCCGACATGGGCAAGTACGGTTTCGACTCGTGTGCGCAAACCGCTGCCAAGGATTTCCTGGCCGATTCGAAGACCGGTGGCCTGCAACCAAGCATGGCGCACAACATGGCCACTACGCTGGCGGTGCAGGGTGCTTTCTTTGATGTAGTCACCAACTACATCAACGACCCGGCAGCTGATCCTGCAGCGACAGCCAAGAAGCTGGCCACTGCGGTCAAATCGGCCCAGTAACTCTCTCTGAACCGCCTATGCCCGCAGTTCGTGGTGCTGAAATCATTTGTTGATTTCACCCGCGGCTGCGGCCTGGATTCGATACACCGGATGGGATACTCCCGATGAGCTCTGTCGCTGCGATCAGCAAAGCCTCGCCAATGGATGCGCTGCAACGCTGGCTACCAAAACTGGTGCTCGCACCCAGCATGTTCATCGTGCTGGTGGGTTTCTATGGCTACATCCTCTGGACATTCGCGCTTTCGTTTACCAACTCGACGTTTCTGCCGTCCTACAAATGGGTAGGTCTGGCGCAATACGCACGCCTGATGGACAACGATCGTTGGTGGGTGGCAAGCAAGAACCTTGCGGTGTTTGGCGGGATGTTCATTGCCATCAGCCTGGTGATCGGTGTTCTGCTGGCCGTCCTGCTGGACCAGCGGATCCGTCGTGAGGGCATGATCCGCACCATTTACCTGTACCCGATGGCACTGTCGATGATTGTCACCGGTACGGCGTGGAAATGGCTGCTCAACCCCGGCCTGGGCCTGGACAAGATGCTGCGCGACTGGGGCTGGGAAGGTTTCCGTCTCGACTGGCTGATCGACCCGGACCGCGTGGTTTACTGCCTGGTCATTGCTGCGGTGTGGCAGTCTTCCGGCTTTGTCATGGCGTTGTTTCTGGCGGGCCTGCGTGGCGTCGATCAATCGATCATTCGTGCTGCGCAGATGGATGGCGCGAGTTTGCCGATGATCTACTGGCGCGTTGTGTTGCCAAGCCTGCGTCCGGTGTTTTTCAGTGCCGTGATGATCCTTGCGCACATTGCCATCAAGAGCTTCGATCTGGTGGCAGCGATGACCGCCGGTGGCCCCGGTTACTCATCCGACCTGCCTGCGATGTTCATGTACTCCTTCACCTTTAGCCGCGGCCAGATGGGCATGGGCTCGGCCAGTGCGATTCTGATGCTCGGCGCGATCCTGGCGATTCTGGTGCCGTACCTGTATTCCGAGCTGAGGACCAAACGCCATGACTAGTCATGTTGGCAAACCGGGCATCAGCTTCAGTCGTATTCTGATTTACGCCGTGCTGATACTGGCCTGTCTGATTTATCTGGTGCCGCTGGTGGTGATGCTGTTCACCAGCTTCAAGACCCCCGAAGACATCGGCACCGGCAACCTGCTGAGCTGGCCAAGTGTGATCACTACAATTGGCTGGATAAAGGCCTGGGACCTGGTAGATGGTTATTTCTGGAACTCGATAAAAATAACCGTTCCGGCAGTCATTATTTCCACCGCCATTGGCGCGCTCAATGGCTATGTATTGTCGATGTGGCGCTTCAAGGGTTCGCAGCTGTTCTTCGGTCTGTTGCTGTTTGGTTGCTTCCTGCCGTTTCAGACTGTTCTGCTGCCGGCTTCCTTTACGCTGGGCAAAATGGGCCTGGCCAGTACGACCACCGGGCTGGTGTTTGTGCATGTGGTCTACGGGCTGGCGTTCACCACGCTATTCTTCCGTAACTACTACGTCAGCATTCCCGATGCGCTGGTCAAGGCTGCACGGCTGGACGGTGCCGGGTTTTTCACCATCTTCGGGCGCATCATTCTGCCGATGTCCACGCCCATCGTGATGGTCTGCCTTATCTGGCAGTTCACCCAGATATGGAACGATTTCCTGTTTGGCGTTGTGTTCTCCAGTGGTGAGTCTCAGCCGATCACCGTGGCCCTGAACAATCTGGTCAACACCAGCACAGGTGCCAAGGAATACAACGTTGACATGGCGGCGGCGATGATTGCCGGCCTGCCGACACTGCTGGTCTACGTACTGGCTGGCAAGTATTTCCTGCGTGGGCTCACGGCCGGCGCGGTCAAGGGGTAATCATGGCGACTCTCGAATTACGCAACGTCAACAAGACCTACGGCAGCAACTTGCCGGACACGCTCAAGAACATCGACCTGTCGATCAAGGATGGCGAGTTTCTGATTCTGGTCGGCCCTTCCGGCTGTGGCAAATCCACCTTGATGAACTGCATTGCCGGTCTGGAAAGCATCAGCGGCGGTGAGATTCTCATCGATGGCCAGGACGTCAGCAGCACCAGCCCCAAGGATCGCGACATCGCGATGGTCTTTCAGTCCTATGCCCTTTACCCGACCATGAGCGTGCGTGAAAACATCGCGTTCGGGCTGAAGATCCGCAAGATGCCGCAAGCCGACATCGATGCGGAAGTGGCTCGTGTAGCCAAGCTGTTGCAGATCGAGCACTTGCTCAATCGCAAGCCGGGCCAGATGTCCGGTGGCCAGCAGCAGCGTGTCGCGATGGGTCGTGCCTTGGCGCGTCGTCCCAAGATCTACCTGTTCGATGAGCCGTTGTCCAACCTCGATGCCAAGTTGCGCGTCGAGATGCGTACCGAAATGAAACTGATGCACCAGCGCCTTAAAACCACCACCGTCTATGTGACCCATGATCAGATCGAGGCCATGACGCTGGGCGACAAGGTCGCGGTCATGAAGGACGGTATCGTTCAGCAATTCGGTACGCCCAAGCAGATTTACACCGATCCGGCCAACCTGTTCGTCGCCAGTTTCATCGGTTCGCCGCCGATGAACTTCATCCCGCTGCGTCTGCAACGCAAGGATGGCCAATTGATTGCGCTGCTCGACAGTGGTCAGGCGCGTTGCGAGCTGCCGGTCGGCGTATCCGATGCCGGGCTGGAAGATCGAGAAATCATTCTCGGTATCCGGCCGGAACAGATTATGCTTGCTGGCGCTGAGTCGAATGGCATGCCGACCATCCGTGCCGAGGTCCAGGTGACCGAGCCTACCGGGCCGGACACGCTGGTGTTCGTCACGCTCAATCAGAGCAAGGTCTGCTGTCGCCTTGCGCCGGATGTCGCACCGCAGGTGGGCGAAAGTCTGACCCTGCAGTTCGATCCTTCCAGGGTGCTGATTTTCGATGCTCAGAGCGGTGAGCGTCTTGGGGTTCTGGGAACACCACCTTTGGCTGAACGGGCAAACAATGTTCCAGTTGAGCCGCAAGTGATAAATTGATTCAGCACCGAGCATCGCTGGCCGGCTGTCTACTGCCACAATGAAGCGGCCGACCGGCGAAAACGAAGCAGTGAATGAAGCAAAACGTCTACCAAAGCTAATAACAATAAAACGAGGATTGATGGGATGAAGAAGATCAACAAAGGTAAATCGCTTTCCCGGTTCCAGTTGGTAAGCACGCTGTCGGTGTTGGGTGCGATGGGGCTGGCAGGCAGCGTTCATGCGGCCGACGCATTTTCTGCCGATTCACCGTGGATGACTGGCGACTGGAACGGCAAGCGTACCGAACTGCTCGACAAGGGCTATGACTTCTCGCTGGAATACGTTTCCGAGATGGCCAGCAACATCAAGGGCGGTTACAACGACGACAAGACCGGCCGCTACAGCGACCAGTTCGCGCTGGGCATGAAAGTCGATTTGCAGAAGGCTTTCGGCTGGCAGGACGCAGAGTTCAAGCTGGCAATCACCGAACGTAGCGGACGCAACATCTCCAACGACCGGATCGGCGACCCTCGTGCCGGTACCCTCAGTTCCTCCCAGGAAGTCTGGGGTCGCGGCCAGACCTGGCGTCTGACGCAAATGTGGATCAAGCAGAAGTACTTTGACGGCGCGCTGGACGTCAAGGCTGGTCGTTTCGGACCGGGCGAAGACTTCAACAGCTTCCCTTGCGATTTCCAGAACCTGTCGTTCTGCGGCTCGCAGGTCGGTAACTATGTGAACACCTGGTACAACTGGCCAATCAGCCAGTGGGCCTTGCGCGTGAAGTACAACATCACGCCGGAAGTGTATGCACAGGTCGGCGTCTACGAGCAGAACCCGTCCAACCTCGAAACCGGCAACGGCTTCAAACTCAGCGGCAGCGGCACCAAAGGTATGATCCTGCCGGTTGAACTGGTCTGGACCCCGACCGTCAATTCGTTGCCCGGTGAATACCGTGTCGGCTTCTACAAGAGCACGCCCAACGCCGATGATGTCTATGAAGACGTTAACGGTCAGCCACAGGCAGCTACCGGCGCTGCGTTCAAGTCGCATGACAGCAAGCACGGCTGGTGGGTCGTGGCTCAGCAACAGCTGACTACTCACGATGGCGATGCATCGCGCGGCCTGAGCATTTTTGCCAACGCTACCGTGCATGACAAGGCCACCAACTTCGTCGATAACTACCAGCAGATCGGTTTCACGTACAAAGGTCCGTTCAACTCGCGTCCGAAAGATGACATCGGTATCGGTATCGCCCGTATCCACGTCAACGACGATGTGCAGGATCGTGTGCGTCTGGCCAACCAGATCAGCGGCATCAACGACTACGACAACCCTGGCTACCTGCCGGTCCAGAGCACTGAGTACAACTCGGAAATCTACTACGGCTTCCACGTCACCAACTGGCTGACCGTGCGTCCCAACCTGCAGTACGTCAAGCACCCTGGCGGTGTAGATCAGGTTGATGACGCGATTGTGGCGGGCATCAAGATCCAGTCGAAGTTCTGATTACTGATTGACGCGTAACGCGATCAAAGGTCGTGTGTGCTTTGCGGGCAGCCTGGCTGCCCGTTTTTTTTGGCTTGATCCTTTTATTTTTCAGGGACGCGATTGGCGATGACCTCTCTCGACGCGCAACTGCCTGAACATCCATTGCAACGCTTCTTCCGATCCCGACGTGCCAGACCCACTTTCGAGTGGGAGCGTCACCAGCTGCGCGATGTACTGGTTATCGATCATCCGCAGTGTCAGGCGGTCTTCAGTCGCCAGGGCGCGCAGTTGCTGCATTTTCAGCCGCAAGGCCAGAAACCCTGGCTCTGGTGCGCTGCACAATGGCCGCAGGTGGGGGCGATTCGGGGTGGCGTGCCAGTGTGCTGGCCCTGGTACGGCCGACACCCCGGTGAAAGCGGCTGGCCGGCACACGGCTGGGGGCGCTTGCTGGACTGGAAACTGATCGACAGCAGCGAGAGCGAAAAGGGCGTCAGCCTGCACTGGCGCTTGCAGCTGTGGGACTGGCAGGTCGATCTGCATGCCGAGCTGGGGCAGGGCATGGAGTTGCGTCTGAGCACCCGCCACGAGGACAGTGAACCGTGTCATTTCAGTCACGCGCTGCATGCGTACTGGCGGATTGGCGATGTGGCTGAAGTCGCGCTTGAGGGCCTTGATGGGGCGCAGGGCTATGACGAACTCAGCCGACAGGTCTGCCAGCAACATGGCGAATTGCGTGTGGCAGGCGGCTGCCAGCGAGTTTTCGAACATGCGGGAGCCCTGCAACTGCAGGACCCGACCTGGCAGCGCAGACTGAACATCGACACCGGTGACAGCGTCAATACCGTGGTCTGGCACCCCGGCAACAGACCGCTCCTGGGGGTGTGTGGCAGCGAGACCGCAGGCTTTGTGCGCGTGGAAGCCGCTTCGGCTTCCGGCGACGCCTTCAGCCTGCAACCGGGCGAGCAGGTGCAACTCAAATTGCAGGCCAGCCTGGCGGGGTGATTTGCGTGTGACGCAGAGCGTTACGAACTGCATGCCGATGCGGAGCGTCGGCACGATAGTGATATCTGAATCGTGCCTTTAACCAAACTGCTCTAAGCGCTTTTCAACCACGATGGCACAGACAACGCAGAGTGCGACGTTAGTGACGGCTGAGTCCTGGCGCTGATCCGGGGGATGCGAGGCAGGACGCCGAGCAAGCCGCATCGGGCCAAGGATGGCCCGTTGCGGCGCCCCCGGATCAGTGACAGGGCGAAGGAACCCGACGAAGTCGGGCCGGAAACAGGAGCGAGGGGATTTGGTTACTTTGGCCCCATCAAAGTAACTCGCCGAGGGGCGAAAAGGTGAATCGAGTCGAGCCTGAATCTCGCTGAATCGCAGAACTGTGTGACGCAGAGCGTCACGAAGGGCATTACCACGCGGAGCGTGGGAACGAGAATCTGAGTCGAACACCAATTCACCTGAAGTCACAGAACCGCTGTGTGACGCAGAGCGTCACAAAAGGCATTACTACGCAGAGTGAACGATAGTCAACGACACCCAGTCAGCCCTGATCCTCGATCGGATAGCGGCTGTCATTCAGGCTTTCCTTGATCTTGCGCAGGTGCGGCTGGAAGTCGACGCCGCGGCGCAGGGTCATGCCGGTGGCCAACACATCGAGAACGGTGAGCTGGATGATCCGCGAGGTCATCGGCATGTAGATGTCGGTATCTTCCGGCAATGGAATGTTCAGGCTCACAGTGCTGGCCTGCGCCAGTGGCGAGCCAGCGGCGGTCAGTCCCAGCACCGAAGCACCATTTGCACGGGCGATGCGGGCCACTTCCACCAGCTCGCGCGTGCGCCCGGTGTAGGAAATGATCACGAACAATTCGCCGGTATGGGCCACCGACGCAATCATCCGTTGCATCAGCACATCGGCATGCGCCGTGACCGCCAGGTTGAAACGGAAGAATTTGTGCTGCGCATCAAGCGCCACCGGCGCCGAGGCACCCAGCCCGAAAAAGTGGATCTGCCGTGCCTGGATCAGCATGTCCACGGACTTGCTGATCAGCGCCGGGTCCAGTTGCTGGCAGGCGCTGTCGAGCGAAGCAATGGCGCTACCGAAAATCTTCTGGGTATAGGCCTCGGGATTGTCGTCGGCTTCCACAGCGCGGCTGACATAGGCTGCGCCGCTTGCCAGGCTCTGGGCCAGTTGCAGTTTGAGCTCCGGATAACCGCTGACGCTGAACGAACGGCAGAAGCGGTTGACCGTCGGTTCGCTGACCTTGGCGGCCTGGGCAAGCGCTGCAATGCTCAGCCGCGTTGCCATCTGCGGGTTGAGCAGGATCACTTCGGCCACCTTGCGCTCGGCCTTGTTCAACTCATCGAGTCGGCCCTGGATTTGCTCCAGGAGGTTTCTTACGCGGTCCATTCAAAGTCCTTGTCGGGGGCTGATTCACCAACGGTTTTGGCCTGAGCTTTTTTTAGCTCTTTAGCCTGTAGCAAAGGTGGCCTATCGTACTGAGGGCCTGTGTTGATCACCACTGGAATATGCTTTTAGGCAGAATGTTGTGGTTATTACTACATATGGCCTTGAGTAACGCCTTTAAAAAAGGTATTTGTAGCCTAACTTGATAAAAGAACCAACATTATGCCCTTGATTACGGTTGAACCGTGCACATTTGCCCTGTTTGGTGCCCTGGGGGACCTGGCGGTACGCAAGCTGTTCCCGGCTCTTTATCAGCTTGATCGCGCTGGACTGCTGCACGAAGACACAAAAATTCTTGCCCTGGCGCGTGAACCCGGCGACGAACAGTCGCATCTGGCGTATATCGAAAAATCCATGCGCCGCTTCATTCCCGAGGCCGAACTCGAGTCCGACAACCTGGGACGGTTTCTGGCGCGCCTCAGCTACCTGCATGTCGACTTCCTCAAGGCTGAGGACTACGTCGCGCTTGCCGAACGCGTCGGCACTGCGGAAACCCTGATCGCCTATTTCGCCACCCCGGCCTCGGTCTACGGCGCAATCTGCGAGAACCTCGCTTCGGTCAATCTGGCCGAGCGAACTCGCGCCGTCCTGGAAAAACCCATTGGCCACGACCTGGCTTCTTCGCGCCGGGTTAACGATGCGGTGGCGCAGTTCTTCCCGGAAAACCGCGTCTATCGTATCGACCACTATCTGGGCAAGGACACGGTACAGAACCTTATTGCCCTGCGTTTCGCCAACAGCCTGTTCGAAACCCAGTGGAACCAGAACCATATTTCTCATGTGGAAATCACGGTTGCCGAGAAGGTCGGCATCGAGGGCCGTTGGGGCTACTTCGATCAGGCCGGTCAATTGCGCGACATGATTCAGAACCACTTGCTGCAACTGCTTTGCCTGATTGCCATGGACCCGCCCAGCGATCTGTCGGCAGACAGTATTCGCGACGAGAAGGTCAAGGTGCTCAAGGCGCTGGCACCGTTCACGCCCGAGCGTCTGGCGACCCAGGTGGTGCGTGGCCAGTACACCGCTGGCTACAGCGAAGGCAAGGCGGTGCCGGGTTATCTGGAGGAAGAGAACTCCAACACCCAGAGCGATACTGAAACCTTCGTCGCGTTGCGTGCCGATATCCGCAACTGGCGATGGTCGGGTACGCCGTTTTATCTGCGTACCGGCAAGCGCATGCCGCAGAAAATGTCGCAGATCGTGATCCATTTCAAAGAGCCGCCGCACTACATCTTCGCGCCTGAACAGCGTTTGCAGATCAGCAACCGCCTGATCATTCGCCTGCAGCCCGACGAAGGTATTTCCTTGCAGGTGATGACCAAGGACCAGGGGCTGGACAAAGGCATGCAGCTGCGCAGCGGGCCCTTGCAACTGAATTTTTCCGACACCTACCGCAGCGCTCGTGTCCCCGACGCTTATGAGCGGTTGTTGCTGGAAGTCATGCGTGGCAATCAGAACCTGTTTGTCCGCAAAGATGAAATCGAGTACGCCTGGCAATGGTGCGATCAGTTGATCGCTGGCTGGAAGAAGGCGGGCGATGCGCCCAAGCCTTATCCGGCCGGAACCTGGGGGCCAATGAGCTCCATTGCCCTGATTACTCGTGACGGGAGATCCTGGTATGGCGATATGTGACCTTGAGCTGCCAGCAGGGCTGGTAGCAAGTGATTTCGACACACCGCAGCAACTGGCTGATGCGCTGGCTGCCAACGTCGCCGAGCGCCTGAAGCAGGCAATTGGCGAAAACGGTCTGGCGACCCTGGTGGTGTCCGGTGGTCGCAGTCCGGTGGCCTTTTTCCAGAGCCTGGCCGTGCAGCCGCTGGACTGGTCGAAAGTAGTCATCAGCCTGGCTGACGAGCGTTTCGTGCCGACCGAGCATGCCGACAGCAATGCGGGCCTGCTGCAGCGTCACTTGCTGCAGGGTCCTGTGGCGAAGGCGAAGTTTCTGGGGTTGTACAGCGTGGCGGGCAGTGTCGAGGAGGCAGCGCTGGCTGCCGATCAGGCGCTGGCCGAGCTGCCACCGATTGATGTATTGATTCTGGGCATGGGCGACGACGGGCATACCGCGTCGCTGTTCCCTGGTAGCCCGAACCTGAAAGAAGCCCTTGATCTGCAAGGTGAGCGCCGCTGCCTGCCGATGCTCGCACCGAGCGTGCCGCATCAGCGCCTGACCCTGACCCGCCGCCTGTTGGCGTCGGCACGTTCGCCGATCCTGTCGGTGTCCGGTCAGGCCAAACTCGACACCCTGCGCACCGCGCTGGCGGGCGATGACCTCGCCGAGATGCCGATGCGTGCGTTTCTCAACCCGTCTCTCGAGATTTACTGGTGCCCATAAGCAAAGGAAACGTCGCCATGACACAGAACGAAAATAATCAGCCGCTCATCAGCATGGCGAACAAGATTGCCCAGATTGACGAACTCTGCGCCAAGGCAAAGATTCTGCCGGTCATCACCATTGCCCGTGACCAGGATGTGCTGCCTCTGGCCGATGCTCTGGCCGCTGGCGGCATGACTGCACTGGAAGTTACGCTTCGCTCGGCGTTCGGTCTAAGCGCAATCCGTATTCTGCGTGAGCAGCGCCCGGAGCTGTGTGTGGGCGCCGGCACCATTCTGGACCGCAAGATGCTGGCGGACGCCGAGGCGGCAGGTTCGCAGTTCATTGTGACCCCTGGCAGCACGCAAGACCTGCTGCAAGCCGCAGTCGACAGCCCGTTGCCCCTTTTGCCGGGCGTCAGCAGTGCTTCGGAAATCATGATCGGTTATGCCATGGGCTATCGCCGCTTCAAGCTGTTTCCGGCCGAGATCAGCGGCGGTGTGGCGGCAATCAAAGCCCTGGGCGGACCTTTCAATGAGGTGCGTTTCTGCCCGACTGGCGGCGTCAACGAGCAGAACCTGAAGAGCTACATGGCCTTGCCCAACGTCATGTGCGTGGGCGGGACCTGGATGATTGATAACGCCTGGGTCAAGAATGGCGACTGGGGCCGCATACAGGAAGCCACTGCGCAGGCAATGGCGTTGTTTGACTGATTTTCAGGATATCGGAGTCAGCCCCTTTGCGGCTGACTCCGGCAAGGAAGTTGTTGTTGGTTGTATGGCTTTTCGGTGCTCCCTGGTCCGGAGCACCGTTTTTTTCTCCCCCGGACCGCCTCTTTGTTTATCCCTTGTCCTTGAACGACTGACGCGGACGTGTGCGCAATGGATCCAATAGCGCGCCAAGGCCGTTGTGATCGATTTCCTGCATCAATGCCAGCAAACCTCCCAGTTCACCTTTCGGAAAGCCTTCTCGCGCGAACCAGTTCAGATAATGACCTGGCAAATCGGCGATCAGCCGTCCTTTATATTTGCCAAATGGCATTTCCTGCGTCACCAATAACCTGAGTTTCTCCGGGTTCACCTGCAAGCCTCCCATCAATACATGTCGAACATCACGATACGTGCATTCTGCATGCAGGCCAAACGACAGATCATGCAGAAGTCACGAACAGCCAATTGTGAAAATTTCGTAATTCATTGATTTTAAACAATTATTTCCATATCGAAAACTGGCACGGTGTCTGCAATTACCTATACATCGAACACTTTCGTATCAACCTGCCATTAGGAAATTATCAAATGACTGATATCAACAAAGAAACGATCTCTATCCTGAATGACCTGATCGAAACCAGCAAAGATGGTGAAGAAGGTTTCCGTACCAGCGCAGAACACGCAAAAAGCGCTCAGGTAAAATCGTTCCTTACCAATCGCTCCACTGAGGTGGCTGCAGCCGTTCGTGAATTGCAAGCTGAAGTGACCGCACTGGGTGGCAAGCCTGAAGATTCTTCCAGCGTGTCTGGCGCACTGCATCGTGCATGGGTCAACCTGAAGTCGATGGTGACTTCGGATGACGACAAGGCCGTACTGGAAGAAGTCGAAAAAGGCGAAGACGTTGCCAAGAAGGCCTATCGCGAAGCGCTGGAAAAAGCCCGTGCCAAGAACGTTTCCCCTAACGTTATCGCGCTGATTGAAAAGCAGCAGGCTGGCGTTCTGGCCAACCACGACAAAATAAAAGCACTGCGTGACGCAGCACGTGCAGCCCACGCCGCATCGTAATTCGATGTTGCAGCGGTAGCCGAAAACGCCAGCCAGTCTGGCGTTTTTTTATGTCCGTGGGTAGCTCATCAAAGCTGGTCGGTCATCTCTCTGGCAACCGAACTGCGATGCTCTACACGGTTACGACCCTTGTGTTTGGCCTGATAAAGCGCCTTGTCGGCTATTCCGAAAAACGCCTCCAGTTTGTCTCCCTGACGCACCATCTCTGAAACGACACCGATACTCACGGTTATGGGCTGTTGTGCACCCGGAAACAGCGGCAGTGATTCAGCTGCCTTGCGGATCTGTTCGGCAATCATCATGGCTCCCGGCAAGTCGGTTTCCGGCAGCACTACCACAAACTCCTCGCCGCCATAGCGTGCAACCCGGTCGCCGGGACGACGGATATTGAAGGAGATGGTTTGTGCAATCAGGCGCAGTGCTTCGTCACCGCCCTGATGACCATGACGCTCGTTGAATGCCTTGAAATGGTCTACGTCGATCATCAGTAAAGACAGCTGTTTGCCTGAGCGCTGTGCCCGCGCCCATTCGGTTTCCATGGCTTCGTCAAGCTGGCGACGATTATCGAGCCCTGTCAAACCGTCCGTTGCAGCCAGGCTGGCCAGTGCATCCTCAGCGCGATGGCGTCGTCGCAACTCGCGACACAGCAGCCATGTCAGCCACAGGATTCCGAGACACAGTACGCTGGTAGCGGAGCCGACCAGCCAGGCATTGCGCCGCCATACGGCATACACCTCATCCTCGGACTGACCGATCACGACAACCAGCGGCAGATTGCCGACCCGGGAAAACGTATACAGCCGACGAGCGTTCAACTGCGTCGACATGGCAGCAAAGCTGCCATCTCCTTCCTGAAGAATGCGCTGAAAGTTGGGGCTGTGGCTGTAATCCTTGCCAATCAGATCTTCACCCTCCAGATCGGGGTAGCGGACGATCAGGATGCCTGCGGTATTGATCAGGTTGATACTGCTGCCGACACCCAGATTCTGGCTCATGAACAAGTGTTTGAAATACACCAGTCGCATTGCCGCACTTACCATTCCGGTGAACTCTCCATTGGGGCCTGACATGCGACGGCTGAAACTGATGCACCAGTCCTTGTAACCCCAACGGCTTTTGTACGGCGCACTGACGTGCAGACCCAGTGAAGGGTCCGCCTTGTGTTCCTTGAAATAGGAACGGTCAGAGAAATTGTCGTTTCGAGGGATGACGGACAGTGAGTCAGCCAGGATGGCGCCCTTGTTATCGAGCAATACCAGATCGCCTTTGAAAGACGCCGCAGTGGAGCGATCAAACAGGACAAGTTGTCGCAGTTCAGGTGACAGGTTCTGAAGATCCGGACGCTGCCATGCGCTGATCATGCCTTGCAGGGACGAGTCGTAAAGTTCTGCGTTATGCATGACGTCGGCATCAATCAATTGCACGATATTGGCCGCCGCACGCGCCGCAGTCTGCGCTGCGTCGTCACGCTCTCGGGCCAGTAAAGACGCCACAATCCCCAGTATGGCGAACATTGACAGTGAGCTGCCAAAGATCAGCATGAGTTCCGGTCGGGTCCATTTGAGCCGGTCTTGCCGAGATGACGCAAACAACATCATTGGTTGTTCTACCTGCAGACGAATGAATCTTGATAAATGGTTAAGACAGTTATCATTATTTTTATGATTTTAATGCTGGGTGTATAGCACGCTCCTTATAGCCTCATATGAATGGAATGTGAATAAAGCAAGTGTATTTAAAATGATGCGAACAGACGCACACGGACGACTGTAAAAAACAGGGGGAGTAATTTATTTCTTGAAGGGATCAGCGAGGCAGCTGTATGCCGAACGTATTGACACCGTTATCGCTGTTTACGAACACGGTGCCGCCGTGCATCAATGCAATGGCCTTGACGATGGCCAGCCCCAGGCCATGATTGGCGCCGCTGTTGCTGCGTGAGGCATCGACCCGATAAAAACGCTCGAACAGCCTGGGCAAATGTTCCGGGGCTATCTGCACGCCAGGATTGGTCACGCTGATACTCACATCGGCATCGCGCGACTCGATAGTTACCTCAATGACCTGACCGGCGTCGGTATGTTGCACGGCGTTGTGCAGCAGGTTGATCAACGCGCGGCGCAAGTGGGGCTTTTCAATCGGCGCGCTGGCGTCGCCCTGAACCCGGACTTGTACGTGGGCATCTTCCAGAATGAAATCCAGGTAATCCAGCGTGGTGGCGACTTCGTCTGCCAGTGACGCGCAGGTCTGTGCTTTGACCTTGGTGCCTTGATCCGCGCTGGCCAGAAACAGCATGTCGTTGATAATCGAGCGCAAACGCTCCAGCTCTTCGAGGTTTGATTGCAACACCTCGAAATAATGCTCGGCAGAGCGGCCGCGGGTCAGCGCCACCTGGGTTTGGCCGATCAGGTTGGTCAGCGGTGAGCGAAGCTCATGTGCCACATCGGCATTGAACGACTCGAGCCTAGAGTAGGCCTGCTCGACCCGTTCCAGCGTGGAGTTGAACGAGGCTACGAACTGTTCAAGCTCCGGTGGCAGCGGCGACAGCTGCAAGCGTCCGGACAGCCGTGGTGGGGCGAGCTTCTGGACTTCCTGCGATAGGCTGGTCAACGGACGCAGGCCAATACGCGCGACCCAGTAACCAAGCGCCGAAGCCAGCAAAATACCCAGCGTGGCCAGGCTGATCAGCGCGACCAGCAGCGAGTGTTGGGTATGCCAGAATGTCTCGGTATCGATGGCGGTCAGAAAACGCAGTGCCGGGCGCTGTTCCTTGGCCGGGAATTCGCTGACCAGCACCTTGAATGCGAACGGGTGATCGGCCAGCTTCAGGTCATGCATACCCGGTGCGCCTTGCGCGAAACGACGAATGTTCGCGTCCGGGTTGCCGAATTCGTACAGCGGGTTGTCGCTGACTACCCAGAAACGCAAGCGCTTGTCTTCCTCGCTGAGCAACTCCAGTTTTGCCTTGATCTTGCCCCAGTGCTCCGGGTTGCCGAAACGTCCGACAGCCGATTCCAGAACACTGTAGCGCGCATCGACTTCGGCACGCGGCAACAGGTCCAGGCTCTTGTCGACCTGCAGGTACAAGGCCCAGCCGATCAGCAGGAATACCACCAGTGCCACCAGCGCGAACAGCCCGCTGAGGCGCAGGGCGATCGAATCAACCCGCACTGCGGTTCTCCAGCACGTAGCCCATGCCACGAATGGTGTGCAGCAGTTTGTGTTCGTGAGGACCGTCCAGCTTGGCCCGCAAGCGTTTGATCGCGACTTCGACCACGTTGGTATCACTGTCGAAGTTGATGTCCCAGACCATCTCGGCGATTGATGTCTTGGAGAGGATGTCGCCCTGGCGTCTGGCCAGCACGCTGAGCAGCGAAAACTCCTTGGCGGTCAGGTCCAGACGCACTCCGGCGCGGGTCGCCTTGCGGCTGATCAGGTCGATCCACAGGTCGGCGATGGTGATCTGCACCGGTTCGTGGCCGCCGCTGCGGCGGGTCAGGGCCTGCAGGCGGGCGACCAGTTCCAGAAAGGAAAACGGTTTGCCGAGATAGTCATCGGCACCTTCGCGCAGGCCGCGAATGCGGTCATCGACCTGCTCGCGAGCGGTCAGCATGATGACGGGCGTCTGCTTGCGCGCACGTAACGCACGCAACACGCCAAAGCCGTCCAGGCCGGGCAACATCACATCAAGAATGATGATCGCGTGGTCGTTCTCCAGCGCCAGGTGCAGACCTTCGATGCCATCGCGCGCCACGTCGACGGCGTAGCCCTGTTCGGTCAGGCCGCGACGCAGGTAGTCTGCGGTTTTCTCTTCGTCTTCGATAATCAGCACGCGCATCGGGTGACTCTCACTTGTGAAGGGCCAGCGCGGGTGCGGCGGGCGCCGGGTGGCGTTTATGAAACAGCTGCTCCAGTTGCAGGTAAATGACCGGCGTAGTGAACAGGGTCAGCATCTGGCTCACCAGCAGGCCGCCGACCACTGCGATACCCAGCGGTTGACGCAGTTCGGCACCGACCCCGAAACCCAGCATCAGCGGCAGTGCGCCGAGCAGGGCGGCAAGGGTGGTCATGATAATCGGTCGGAAGCGGGTAATGCAGGCCTCATAAATGGCCTCCTGTGGCGACAGGCCCTGCTCACGCTGCGCTTGCAGGGCAAAGTCCACCAGCAGAATGCCGTTCTTCTTGACGATGCCGATCAGCAGCACGATGCCGATCAGGGCCATGATCGAGAAGTCCTGCCCCATCATCCATAGCAGCAACAGCGCGCCGATACCTGCCGAGGGCAGGGTGGAGATAATGGTCAGCGGGTGCACGAAGCTTTCATAAAGCACACCCAGAATGATGTACACCGCCACCAGCGCGGCGAGAATCAGCCACGGCTGGTTGGCCAGCGAACTCTGGAATGCCTGCGCCGCACCCTGAAAACTGCCGATGATCGAGGCGGGCATGCCGATCTCTTTCTTGGCCTGATCGAGCATGCTTACCGCGTCGCCCAGTGCGACTCCGGACGCCAGGTTGAATGACAGGTTGGCAGCCGGGAACATACCGTCGTGGCTGATCGACAGCGGGCCCATGCGTGGCGCACTGACTTTGGCCAGTGCCGACAGCGGCACCATTTCATTGGTCAGCGGTGAGCGCAGGTAGAAGTAAGCCAGGCTTTCGGCCTTGCCACGCTGCTGGGCATCCAGTTCGAGGATCACTTTGTACTGGTTGACTTCGGTCTGGTATTCGCTGATCTGCCGCTGGCCGAACGCATCGTACAGCGCCTGATCGACGTCGGCGGTGGTCAGGCCGAATCGCGCGGCAGCACTGCGATCAATATCGATATGGGTGACGCTGCCGCCCAGTTGCAAGTCGTTGGACATATCGCGAAACGCCGGATTGCTACGCAGCTTTTCAGTCAGCCGTTGCGTCCAGGTGTTGAGCAATTCGCCGTCGTTGCTCTTGAGCACGTACTGATACTGACTGCGGCTCGGCCCGGAACTCAGGTTGATGTCCTGCCCGGCGCGCAGATACAGAACGATGCCGGGGACCTTTGCCAGTTTGGGGCGCAGGCGGTCAATGAACTCACTGACCGACACATCGCGTTCAGAGCGCGGCTTGAGCGAGATCCAGAAGCGACCGTTGGCGATGGTCTGGTTGCTGCCTGACACACCGACTGAATGCGAGAACGCCAGCACTGCCGGGTCTGCACCGACGATTTTTGCCAGTTGCAGGTGTTTTTCCACCATGTCCGGGTAGGAAATGTCGGCAGCGGCCTCGGTGGTGCCGAGTGCAAAAGCAGTGTCCTGAACCGGAAAGAAGCCCTTGGGTATGAGGATGTAGCCGACCACCGCAAGCGCCAGGGTCAGGCCGAACACGCCGAGCATCAGTCGCTGATGGGCCAGCGCCTTACGCAAGCCTCGCTCGTAGGAAGCCAGCAAACGTTCACCGAAGCCCGGCTTCTGATGCGGGTTGTGCGTGGGGGCGCGCATGAACAATGCCGCAAGGGTCGGCGCCAGGGTCAGGGAGACGACCACCGAAATCAGAATGGTCGCCGTGGCGGTCAGGGCGAATTCCTTGAACAGCCGCCCGACCACGCCGCCCATGAACAACAGCGGGATGAACGCCGCCACCAGCGAGAAACTGATCGACACCACGGTAAAACCGATTTCCCCCGAGCCTTTTATGGCAGCCTCGCGCATGCCTTGTCCGGCTTCAAGGTGGCGATGGATGTTCTCCACCACCACGATAGCGTCGTCCACCACGAACCCGACCGCGACCACGATGGCTACCAATGTCAGGTTGTTCAGGCTGAAGCCGAACAGGTACATCATCGCAAAGCTGGCGATCAGCGATACCCCGAGCACCGCGCTGACGATCAGCGTGGCCGACAGCTGGCGCAGAAACAGCGCCATGACCGCCACCACCAGCAGCACTGCGATCATCAGGGTCAGTTCCACTTCGTGCAGCGAGGCACGAATGGTGCGGGTCCGGTCGTTGAGTACCGAGACCTCAACGGTGGCCGGGAGCATTTCCTGCAGCCTTGGCAGTTCACGCTGAATGCGGTCCACGGTGTCGACAATGTTGGCGCCCGGCTGACGAAAAATAGCGATGTTGACGCCTTGCTGGTCGCCGGACCAGGCCTTGACGTAGGCGTTTTCCGAACCCGCGACCACCCGCGCCACATCCTTGAGCTGGACGGGGGCGCCGTTCTTGTAGGAAACGATCAGTTGCGCGTAGTCCTGCGGCTTGAATAACTGGTCGTTGGACGACAGTGTCGAAATGCTGTCCTTGCCGTATAAGGCACCTTTGGCCAGGTTAAGGCTGGTCTGTTGCACCGCCAGGCGAATGTCGGCCAGGGTCAGCCCCAGCGCGGCCAGTTTTTCGGGGGCGGCCTGCACACGAATCGCTGGCCTTTGCTGGCCGGTGATGAACACCTGGCCCACGCCTTCGATCTGGCTGAGCTGGCGCGCCAGGATGGTTTCGGTGACATCGCTCAGCTCCGTGCCGGGCATCAGGCTGGAGCTGACACTGAGGATCAGCACCGGACTGTCAGCCGGGTTGACCTTGCGCCAGGTCGGCAGGCTCGGCATGTCGGCTGGCAGGCGTCCCGCCGCAGTGTTGATGGCGGCCTGGACTTCCTGGGCGGCAGTGTCGATGCTTTTGTTGAGGGTGAATTGCAGCGTCAGGTTGGTGGACCCCAGCGCGCTGCTGGAGGTCATCTGGGTCATGCCGGGGATCGCGCTGAACTGCACTTCCAGCGGTGTGGCAACCGAAGACGCCATGGTTTCCGGGCTGGCACCGGGCAGCTGCGCGGTAACCTGTATGGTCGGGAACTCCGCTTCCGGCAACGGCGCAATCGGCAGTCGTGGAAAGGCAATGACCCCTAGCAGTACCAGTGCGAAGGTCAATAACAAGGTGGCCACCGGGTGGTCGATGCACCACGCCGATACCGAGCCTCGGCCACTCATTGTGCGTGCTCCACTTGCGCGCTTGCCACATCCGGGGCGGGTGCGCTGACCACTTCGACAGTTGCCCCCGGCCGCAGCCGCGACTGGCCGTCGCTGACCAGTACATCTCCGGCGTTTGGCCCGCTGATCAACGTCTGCTCGCTGTCCTGATAAAGCACCTTGACCGGTACCACTTCCACTTTTTTATCAGCAGTCAGTCGATAAACAAAGTGCTGATCGATCCCGCGCTGTACCACTTGTGGCGGTACCTTGAGCGAGTTGAGTTCGACACCGGTCTGGATCTTCACCGTGACCAGTTGCCCGGGCCACAGTTGTTCGCCGGGGTTTTTGAATTGAGCCTTGGCGCGGATCGTGCCGGTGGTTGCCGAAACCTGATTGTCGATCAGCGAAAGCGTGCCTTCACCCAAAAGCAGTCCGTTGGCCGCACCGTCGCCCTGATACGCCTTGACGGTCGCAGCGCTACGCTCGGCAATCAGCCCCTGCAGGGTCGGTAACATCTGCTGAGGCAGGGAGAATTCCACCGCAATCGGGTCGATCTGTGTCACCGAAAACAGCCCGGTAGCATCGCTGACGCGCAGGAAGTTGCCTTCATCGACATTGCGGATGCCGACCCTTCCCGTGACCGGCGAGCGAATCTGGGTGTAGGAGAGCTGCACCTGTGAGGCGTTGATGCTTGCTTCGTTGCCTTTCGCCGTGGCTTCGAGTTGCCTGACCAGTGCCTGCTGCTGATCGAATGTCTGGCGCGAAATGCCATTGTCCTGAGTGAGTTGGCGATAGCGCTTCAGGTCCAGTTGCGCGACATCAAGCTGCGCCTTGCTCTGCGCCAGCTGCGCGCGTGCCTGCTCCAGCGAGGCGCGGATCGATCGATCCTCCAGCGTCGCCAGCAACTCGCCGGCCTTGACCTGTTGACCTTCCTTGACCAGCACGCGCGTCAGTACGCCATCTACCTGAGGACGGATCACCACACTTTGCAGTGACAGCACCGAACCGATACCTGTGACGAAACGTGGTACGTCCTCAATGCTGACCGTGATCACCTTCACAGGCACCGCAGTCACGGAGCTTTTCGGGAGTGTAGCGGGGCGTGTCAGTTTCCATCCGGCAATGGCCGCGCAGGCTATCAGCAGGACTACAGCGGTGACGGTCAGGGTCTGTCTGCGCATATGAAGAAAACGCCAAATGTCGGTACGGGAGTAATATTTTTTTAGGGCTTCCTTATAGCCTGCAAACCCGGTCAGCAGAATGACTTTTAGCTGTCAGGTTTGTCAGGAAGCCTCCACCGCGCATAGCGTGCAGTCAAGAAAATCCGCTAAGGAAACTCTGAAAAAGACTTCCTAATTTGGCAAAATCTCCGGACACCAGTCGCCG
>NZ_JAWHPL010000002.1:0-234072 GCF_032587875.1 Pseudomonas syringae group sp. 243L2 | reverse complement strand
TCAGTGACAGGGCGAAGGAACCCGACGAAGTCGGGCCGGAAACAGGAGCGAGGGGTTTTGCTTACTTTGGCCCCATCAAAGTAAGTCGCCGAGGGGCGAAAAGGTGACCTGAGTCGAACCCCGATCCACCTGCCATCGCAGAACCTCCGTGTGACGCGGAGCGTCACGAACTGCATTCCCACGCGGAGCGTGAGGAACGAGCGGCGTCTGGGATAACTAAGTGAGTCGCGGAGGGGCGAAAAGGCGACCTTAGTCGAACCTAAATCTACCTGAGGTCGCAGACCCACGAGAGGCGTCCGGGAGAGCACTTTTCGTCACTCTGCGCAAAGCGTGGGGACGATAGCAAAAAGGCCCGGTCACTGAGTGAGCCGGGCCTTTATGACGGTGTCAGACGATTACTCGCTGAGCGTCGGCACCTTGCGCGGGGCCATGAAGTACAGCCAGATCAACGCGATGAAGTACATCGCCGGGATCATGGTGAACAGCACGTTGTAGTTATTATTGGTGGCGGTCAGCACCGCACCCACAATCTGGGTCATGAACATACCGCCAATGGCCGCACACATGCCGCCGAAGCCGAACACCGTACTCATCATGTGCTTGGGCGTGTAGTCCATCACCAGGCTCCAGATGTTTGCGGTCCAGGCCTGATGCGCACCCACCGCAAGCGAGATGGCCAGTACCGCCACCCACAGGCCGCTGGCGTTGGCGGCGAATACCACGCTGCAGATAGTGATGGCAAAGATCAGCATCGACAGCAGACGCGCAGTGGTCGCACGCATGCCGCGCCCGATCAGCCAGGAGGACAGAATGCCGCCACCCACGCTGCCGAAGTCAGCGGTCAGCCAGATCAGGATCAGCGGGATGCCCATCTGCGTCACGCTGATACCCAGGTTGTATTGCTGATTGAGAAACGGCGGCAACCAGTACAGGTAGAACCAGAACACCGGCGCAGTAATCGCGTAAGCCAGCGCGAACGCCCACGTGCCGCGCATCTTCAGAATGCCGGTGAAGGGCACCTTGACCGGCGCAGGTTCGACTTCCTGATTAATATAATCCAGCTCGGCCTTGCTGACGGTCGGATGCTCTTCGGGGTTGTAGTACTTCAGGCGCCACATGATGACCCAGATCAGCCCCAGCGAACCCATCGCTATAAAGGCCGCCTGCCAGCCCCAGACGGTAAGGATCAGCGGCAGCAGCGCCGGGGTCAGCATTGCGCCGACGTTGGTGCCAGCGTTGAAAATACCAGTCGCCACGGCACGTTCACCTGCCGGGAACCACAGACGCGTGGTCTTTACACAGGCCGGGTAGTTGGCCGCCTCGGTCAGGCCGAGAATGAACCGGCAGACCATGAAGCCCACAGCGGAAGTTGCAAGGCCATGAGCGCCGGTCGCCAGGCTCCACAGCAGCACCGCGAGGAAGAACGCGCGCTTGACGCCGACCTTGTCGATAAAGCGGCCTTGCAGCACGAAGCCCACCGCGTAACCGACCTGAAACCAGAAGTTGATGTTGGCGTAGTCCATCGCCGTCCAGCTCATTTCCTTGGCGAGGATGGGCTGCATGACGCCAAGCGCCGCTCGGTCGATGTAGTTCAGCGTGGTGGCGAAGAACACCAGGGCGAGCATGCCCCAGCGCGTCTTGCCCACGGCGAGTGCGCCGCGAATCTTTTCGCCCATCCCGGCACGGGCGGCCTGGGCGACAGGGTTGGTCTGGGTGTTAAGCATGATGTTCTAACCATCCGTTCCAGGACTGTGCTGCTGGCAACAGTCGGACTGAGAAGTCCACTCGATGCAGGCGTTGTGCAGGTAAAGTGAAGTCGTAGAACCGTGATTCGACTGGCCTGTTGACTCAGGCTTTCATCGAGACGATCCGTCGGGCCGACAATTTACAGGTTGGGCCGCGCAAGTGTGTTGGAATGTTTCAGGCGACGCAGATCCGCGCGGGGCTTTTGGCCGGACGAGTTCGTTGAACCTGACGTCTGGTGAGACGGACGGGCGAGCGGGCGAGCAAAGCGAGAAGGGTGCACATGAGCAATGTTCCTGTTTTTTGAATTGTTATGGGTTGCTGCTGATGAAGCAAAAGATCAAAACGTTTGACTGCGGGTCTACCCTGCAATGTGATGCTGATGTTGAGCATTGCGCGATACAGCGTCAATTGAGTAAAACGGCTTTTGTTCGATAATCGAACGTAAAACTAACCGGTTCGTACACTTTATGTTGCTGTAGTATTTTGACAGGCAAATACTTTACTCGCACCTCTGAATAAGGCCGGGAAAGGCCAGGAATGCGGTGCTGTCCAGTCGCGACTGAAACAGGTCGCGTTCATCCAGGAGCTGAAAAGCATGCAGCGTTCAATTGCTACCGTATCCTTGAGCGGTACTCTGCCCGAAAAGCTCGAAGCCATCGCCGCAGCCGGCTTTGACGGCGTCGAAATTTTCGAAAACGACTTGTTGTATTACGACGGTAGCCCACGCAACGTCAGGCAGATATGTGCCGATCTTGGGATCGCCATCACCCTGTTCCAGCCGTTCCGGGATTTTGAAGGCTGCCGCCGTGATCGTCTGCAGCGCAATGTCGACCGTGCCGAACGCAAATTCGATCTGATGCAGGAACTGGGCACCGATCTGGTGCTGGTCTGCAGCAATGCGTCTGCCGATTCGGTGGGCGACGAAAGTATTCTGCTGGATGACCTGAGCCTGCTGGCCGAGCGTGCCGGAGCCCGTAACCTGCGTGTCGGTTATGAGGCGCTGGCCTGGGGCAAGCATGTGAACACCTGGCAACAGGTCTGGAACCTGGTGCGTCAGGTTGATCATCCTGCTCTGGGTGTGTTGCTCGACAGCTTCCATACCTTGTCACTCAAGGGCGACCCAAGCGCGATTGCGCAAATCCCGGGTGACAAGATCTTCTTTGTGCAAATGGCCGACGCGCCGATTCTGGCCATGGATGTGCTGGAGTGGAGCCGCCATTTCCGCTGCTTCCCCGGTCAGGGCGAGTTTGATCTTGCCGGTTTCCTCGCGCCGATTCTGCGCAGCGGCTACACCGGCCCATTGTCGCTGGAAGTGTTCAACGACGGTTTCCGTGCCGCCCCGACTCGCGCCAACGCGGCGGACGGCTTGCGTTCGCTGCTTTATCTGGAAGAAAAAACCCGCCAGTTGATGGCGCGTGACGAGCCAGCCGCTGTTCCTGAAATACTTTTCAACCCGCCCGCTGCCAGCACTTACAACGGCGTCGAGTTTCTGGAATTTGCGGTCGATGAGAGCCACGGCGCGCGCCTCTCGGGCTGGCTGCAACGGCTGGGCTTTGCCAAGCTGGGTCAGCATCGCTCCAAGGCGGTCAGTCTGTTGGGGCAGGGGGATATCAAGATCGTGCTCAATGCCGAACCCTATTCTTTTGCCCATAGCTTTTTCGAGGCCCACGGGCCGTCGTTGTGCGCCACTGCCTTGCGCGTCGATGACGGCCATCAGTCGCTGGAGCGTGCGCGGGCCTTCAAAGGCCAGCCGTATCGCGGGCTGGTCGGCCCCAATGAGCGGGAGATTCCTTCAGTCCGCGCGCCCGACGGTAGCCTGATCTATCTGGTTGATAGCGCTGCGCCCGGAGAATCGATTTACGACAGCGATTTTGTCGTCGACCCGCAAGCGGTTGCCAAGGGTGGTTTGCAGCGTATCGACCACATGGCCATGGCGCTGCCCGCCGACAGCCTGGACAGCTGGGTACTGTTCTACAAAAGCATTCTGGATTTCGAGGCCGATGACGAGGTGGTGCTGCCCGACCCCTACGGTCTGGTGAAAAGTCGTGCCCTGCGCAGTCGTTGCAGTACCGTGCGCCTGCCGCTGAACATTTCCGAGAATCGCAACACGGCCATTTCCCACGCGCTGTCGAGTTATCGCGGCTCTGGGGTGCATCACATTGCGTTCTCCTGTGAAGACATCTTTGCCGAGGTCAGCCGCGCCAAGGAAGCGGGGGTGCCGTTGCTGGACATCCCGCTCAATTACTACGACGACCTGGCAGCCCGCTTCGATTTCGATGAAGAGTTTCTCAGCGAACTGGCGTATTACAACGTGCTTTATGACCGCGATGCGCAGGGCGGCGAGCTGTTCCACGTCTACACAGATGCCTTCGACGGGCGCTTCTTCTTCGAGATCCTGCAACGCAAGAATGGCTACGTGGGCTATGGCGCGGCCAACGTGCCGGTGCGTCTGGCGGCGATGGCCAAGGCGCGCAATGTGGCAGCGCGTCAGGCGCGGCTGTAAAGCGAGGCCGACAGTAGAGCTGCTGCGGGGGGTCGAATCCCTCGCAGCTTCCCTCTGCCTGCGGTCAGCTTCATACTTCGCGCATTACCCGTGGTCATGAGCCAACAATGAAAAAAATCGACTCCGCCGTTGCCGTTGAACCTGCCGCCACTGCGCCCAAGGGCCGCAAGAACAACCCGGAAAAAACTCGCGAAGATATTCTTCAGGCTGCTGTCGCCGAATTCGTTGCCCACGGTCTTACAGGCGCGCGCGTCGATGCCATCGCCGAGCGAACTAAAACCTCGAAACGGATGATCTATTACTACTTCGGCAGCAAGGAGCAGCTGTATGTCGAAGTGCTGGAAAAACTCTACGGTGCGATTCGCAACACCGAGAGCGAGTTGAACCTGAGTGAGCTGGAGCCTGTCGAGGCGATTCATCGCGTGGTTGAATTCACCTTCGATCACCATGACAGCAACGTCGATTTCGTGCGTATCGTGTGCATCGAAAACATTCATTACGGCGAGAACGTCAAACAGTCCGATTCGATCCAGGCCAAAAGCCAGAATATCATCAGGGCGCTCGATGGCATCCTGCGACGCGGCGAGGCCAGTGGCTTGTTCCGCGATGGTGTTCATCCGGTGGACCTGCACCTGATGATCAGTTCGTTCTGCTTCTACCGGATCTCCAACCGCCATACCTTCAGCGAAATTTTCCAGATCGAGCTGTGGAGCGAGGAGGTCAAACAGCGTCACAAGGCGATGATTTGCGACGCTGTGCTGCGTTATCTCAAGCGCTGAGGTTTACAGCGTATGGAAGTGCGCCATCATCCGTTCTGCATCGGCTGACTGGCCACTGAATAACTCAAATGCCTTGACTGCCTGAAACACCGCCATGGTGCTGCCATCCAGCGTGCGGCAGCCCAGCGCACGGGCATGCTTGAGCAGTTCGGTTTCCAGCGGGAAGTAGATGATTTCCGCAACCCACAGCTCAGGGCGCAGCAACTCGACCGGCAACGGCGTGCCCGGCAGTTTGGCCATGCCGACCGGCGTGGTATTGACCAGGCCGTCGGCTTCGGCCATAGCGGCAGGCAAATCGATACCCACCTTTGCCCGTCCGGCACCGAAATGCTCGTTGAGGTTGTCCACCAGCCCTTGCGCGCGTTGCGGCTCGACTTCGAATACTGTCAGGCATTCGACGCCAGCGCTCAATAACGCATGAGCCACGGCAGCGCCTGCGCCACCTGCGCCCATTTGCACCACCTGCTGACGTGGAGCCTTGTCCAGGCCGCGCTGGAAGCCTTCGGCAAAACCCAGGCAGTCAGTGTTGTGACCGATGCGCTTGCCGTCCTTGAACACCACGGTATTCACTGCGCCGATACCGCGGGCTTCGGCGGACAGTTCGTCCAGTAAGGGGATAACCGCCTGCTTGCACGGAAAGGTGATGTTCAGGCCGGTGAAGCCACAGTTTTGTGCGCTTTCGATAAGCTGGGGCAGGGCGCTGATATCCAGTTGCAGGGCGTCGATATCGATCAGCCGATACAAGTAGCGCAGGCCCTGGGCGTCGCCTTCGTGCTCGTGCATGGCGGGCGTTCGCGAGGCCTGAATGCCCGAGCCGATCAGGCCGGCAAGAACGGATTTTTTTCCAGCATGGGTCATAGAATAAGTCTCTTGTTTTTGTGCTACTGCCCGGTCCAGAGCAGGTGTTGAGCGGAATGTACCAGATGGTTAATAGTGCCGCAGGCGGCAGGCGATTGCCATGCAGCGATATTGTGCGGTGATCGCCCTAATCAGTGATAATCCACTGCCAGCCGCTTCAGATCAGCCAGAGTTCACGCCGCACATGCCCGATTCCGTTTTTAGCGCCGCACAGCAACAAGCCAGCACGTTGTACCTGCCGCCAGGCGCGTGGGCCACAGTGCTCGATTGCCTGTGCGCGAAATTCACCGCCATCAGCCGCAAACAATGGCTGGACCGTATTGCCCGCGGACGGGTGCTGGACGAAAACGGCAAGGCCATCGCGCCTGACCTTGCGTACCGCGAGGGCCTGCGCATTCACTATTTCCGTGAGGTGCCCAACGAAACGCCGATCCCGGTGCTTGAGACGATTCTGTACGCCGACGAGCATCTGGTGGTGGCGGACAAACCGCACTTTTTGCCCGTGACACCCGCAGGGGAGTACGTCGAGCAGACGTTGCTGCGCCGCCTGATCCATCGCCTGGGCAACCCCGATCTGGTACCGCTGCATCGCATCGACCGGCACACCGCCGGGCTGGTGCTGTTTTCCGCCAACCGGCAGACGCGCTCGGCTTATCAGGCGCTGTTTCCCACCCGGCAGATCGACAAGTTCTACGAAGCCATTGCGCCAGCGTTGCCGGGGCTGGAGTTTCCACGTTTGCACGAAAGCCGTCTGGTCGAAGGCGAACCATTCTTTCGCATGCAGGAAGGAGCAGGTGCGAGCAATACCCGGACGCAGATCGAGGTGCTCGAACGGCAGGATCAATTGTGGCGGTACGGGCTTTATCCGGTGACCGGCAAGAAACATCAACTACGCGTGCACATGGCGGCACTGGGCGCGGGCATCTGCAACGACCCGTTCTACCCGGACGTGGTAAAGAACCCTGTCGACGATTATCAAAACCCTCTGAAGCTGCTGGCCAAGGGCTTGCGCTTCATCGACCCGCTCAACGGTAAACAGCGTCAGTTCGAGAGCCTGCTTGAACTCGACTGGTAAGCGGTAAAGCCGGGCTGACGGCCAAAAAAACCCGCACTCGGCGGGTTTTTTCAAATCAGTCACACGACGCCCGGATCACAGATCCTTGACGGTACGTACCTGATCCTTGTTGATGCGGGTCTGCTTGCCGTCGAGTTGCTTGAACTCGTAGAAGCCCGATTCTTCATCGTACTTTGGCGTATCGACAGCCTGGATTTCACGACCATCGTTCAAGGTGATCACAGTGGGCGATGCGCAGCCGGCGAGGGAGGCAATGCTCAATGCAAGCAGGAAGGCAGCGGGAAGGGTCCGTTGTTTCATTACTGTGTCTCCAGATGGATTCTTGATTTACTGAACTCTCAGACGGATACACCGTCGGCAAAGTTCCGTACACACCGTCAGCAAGTTCAATAGCCAGTCACTTGCCACAGTTTTCGCTGATCCCGGTCAACAGACAGGGAGTATTCAGGTTGGCCAGGCGTGGATCGCCAGCTTCCAGTTGCAGGGCGACTGGTTGCAGCGGTTCCAGGGCCCGTCTCGGGCTGCGTTCGCCGGCCTGCCATGCGGCTTCCAGCGTTGCGGCGTGAGCGATGGGGATCATACATAAAAGCGGCTGCCAGTGCTGGCCTTCACGCACCATTATTGGTCGCTCCGGGCATTCAACAGCCTTTTCGCGTAACGCTTGCAGCAACGGTTCATCGACCAAAGGTACGTCGCAGGGCAGAACCAGCAACCACTGATGCCGGGCGAGTGGCAGGGCGGCGCGAATTCCGGCCAGAGGACCGTTGAAATCGGCATCGTCGTCCTGCACCAGTTGATCGGCGTACTGCGCATAGCGCTCGATGTTGCGGTTGCAGGAAATGATCAGGTCGTCGGTCAGCGGCCGGGTCAGCCGGTGCAGGTGCTCGATCAGCGCCTTGCCCTGCCACTCGATCAGGCCCTTGTCACGCCCGCCCATGCGCTGCCCGCGACCTCCGGCCAGCAGCAGAATAGAGCAGGGAGGCAGTGCGGCAGGGACATTCATCAAACACTCGGCGGGCAGTCAAAAGGAGTGCTGTGATATAACACCGGCCTGTTTCCTTAACAACTGGATGAGGCCATGAAAGCCAAGGCTGACACACCTTTCGTACCCCTGAATATCGCCGTGCTGACCGTCAGCGATACCCGCACCCGTGAAACCGATACCTCGGGCCAAATGTTCGTCGACCGCCTGACCGATGCCGGTCATGGCCTGATCGAGCGCGTGCTGCTCAAGGATGACCTGTACAAAATCCGCGCTCAGGTAGCGACCTGGATTGCCGACGATCAGGTGCAGGTCGTGCTGATCACCGGCGGCACCGGCTTTACCGGTCGCGACAGCACGCCTGAAGCCGTGGCGTGTTTGCTCGACAAGCAGGTCGATGGTTTCGGTGAACTGTTCCGGCAGATTTCGGTGCCGGATATCGGCACCTCGACCATTCAGTCCCGTGCGTTGGCGGGCCTGTCCAATGGCACCCTGGTGTGCTGCCTGCCGGGCTCCACCAATGCGGTACGCACGGCGTGGGACGGGATTCTCGCCCAGCAACTGGATTCGCGCTTCCGGCCCTGCAACTTCGTGCCGCACCTCAAGCAGGCCGAGCCCTGTGCGACTCGTGGTTGAGTGCTGATGAACAACGAGCCGAAAACCTTGCTGCCTGTCGAAGAGGCTATCGCACGGCTGCTGGCGATGGCCGAGGCCACGCCGATCACTGATCGCCAGCGTGTTCCGCTGGCCGATGCCGAAGGCCGTGTGCTGGCGGTAGATCTGATCTCCACTCTGGATCTGCCGCCCTGGCCGAACAGCGCCATGGACGGTTATGCCCTGCGCGTAGCGGACTGGAGCGGCGAGCCGTTGACGGTCAGCCAGCGCATCTTTGCCGGTCAGGCACCCGAGCCGCTGGCACCTGGCACCTGTGCACGAATCTTCACCGGTGCGCCGATGCCTGAAGGTGCCGATTGCGTCGAGATGCAGGAAAACGCCGAGGTGCTGGCGGATCAGCGCGTGTGCTTCAGCGAGCCGCTGAGCGTTGGGCAGAACATTCGCCCACAGGGGCAGGAAACCCGCGTCGGCGACACCGTACTGGCGGCCGGGACGCGGCTTGGTCCTATTGAATTGGGCCTGGCCGCTTCGTTGGGCCTCGCCGAGCTTGAGGTGATCCGACGGGTGCGTGTCGCGGTGCTGTCCACCGGCGACGAGTTGATTGAACCAGGTCAGCCATTGGGGCCGGGGCAGATCTACAACAGCAACCGGGTGTTGCTGTGCAGTTGGCTGAAGCGACTCGAATGCGAGGTCGTGGATGCAGGCATCCTGCCGGACGATCTGGCGAAGACTCGTGCTGCGCTGGCGAATCTGCACGATGTCGACCTGATCCTCTCCACGGGCGGCGTCTCGGTAGGCGAAGCGGATTTCCTTGGTCACGCATTGCGTGAGGAAGGCGAACTGACGCTCTGGAAGCTGGCCATCAAGCCCGGAAAACCGCTGACTTTCGGGCATTTTCGTGGCGTACCGGTGATTGGCCTGCCCGGCAATCCCGCCTCCACGCTCGTCACCTTCGCTTTGCTGGCGCGTGCTTACCTGCTGCGTCGCCAAGGTGTGATTGACGTAGCGCCGTTGCAGTTTCCGGTGCCTGCAGGGTTCGTCTGGACGCGCCCGGGCAATCGTCGCGAATACCTGCGCGGGCGTCTGGAACAGGGCAGGGCCGTGGCCTATCGCAACCAGAGCTCGGGTGTATTGCGCAGCGCTGCCTGGGCTGACGGCCTGATTGAAGTGCGTGAAGGCTCAACCGTGGCCGAAGGGGACTGGGTCAACTTCATCCCGTTGAGTGAAGTGCTGGGCTGAGTGGATTAATGGTTGGGCGGGCACGCATGAGCTACTCTCAACATCGCTGACAAGTTGGGCAACCGGACTTCGCCCTGGAGTATTGTTATGGCGCCATTGAGAGTGGCTTGTGTGATCCCGACCTACAACGGACGCAAGGATCTGGAACGTCTACTGGACTCGCTGGCTACGCAGACTGCGAGCTTCGATACACTGATCGTCGACTCCAGTTCTTCAGATGGCACGCTGGAGCTGGCGCAAGCCCGTTGTGCCAACGTATTGCGCATCGACAGCAAGGACTTCAACCACGGTGGCACCCGGCAGATGATGGTCGATTTGCATCCCGACTACGACGTCTATGTCTATCTGACCCAAGACGCCTACGTTGAAGATATCAATGCCATTGCCAACATTCTGCTGCCTTTCGCCGACCCCAAGGTCGGCGCGGTCTGCGGGCGTCAATTGCCGCACAAGAACGCCAACCTGCTGGCCCAGCATGCACGGTTGTTCAATTACCCTCCGACGTCGCAGATCAAGACTCTGGCCGATGCACGCACGCTGGGCATCAAGACGCCATTCATGTCCAACTCGTTCGCGGCCTATCGCGGTGAAGCGTTGCGGGCGATTGGCGGCTTTCCCCGGCATGTGATTCTTTCCGAAGACATGTACGTCACCGCCAAAATGCTGATCGATGGCTGGAAAGCAGCCTATGAAGGTTCGGCTGTATGCCGTCATTCGCATAACTACAGCCTGCGTGAGGAGTTTTGCCGTTACTTTGATATCGGTGTGTTCCAGTCCCGTGAAGCGTGGATCTACGAAACCTTTGGTGGCATCGGCGGCGAGGGCATGCGTTACGTCAAGTCCGAGCTTAAATTCCTCGGCCCCCGGCGAATTCTCTGGTGGCCCATGTCGTTCGTACGTAATGCGCTGAAGCTGCTGGCCTACAAGCTGAGCAAGCAGGAGAAGCGCCTGCCCCGTGGCGTAAAGAAAAAACTCGGGATGTACAAGCGCTATTGGGACAGTCCTTACGCCTGACCGAACCCTGCGCCGGACGCTGAGCGCCCGGCGTCTGGCACATCAGCTTTTCGCGGCTTCTTCGTCCAGACGGTCGGCCTCGAACAGTTGCGCGAGGTCGGCCCTGGCTTCACGGGCGGTCTGCAGAACTTTGGCGTCGTCGTCATACACTTCATGTTGTGCGGCCAGCACCTGTTCGTCGTGGCGCTTGAAGCGGCTGATGCGCGCATCGGCCTGTGCCTCGGTCAGGCCCAGCCCCATCAGGGTCTGACGGCTCATCTCCAGGCTTGAATAGAACGTCTCACGCACGGCATGAGCGCCAATGTCCATCAACCGGTGGACGTGCTGGCGGTTACGTGCACGGGCAATGATCTTCATGTGTGGATACAGCTTGCGGATCAACTCGGCGGTCTTGATGTTGGTATCCGGATCATCCGTCGCAATGACGAAGTATTCCGCTTCATCAACCTTGGCTGCACGCAGTATTTCCGGGCGCAGCGGGTCGCCATAAAACACCGGCACATTGCCGAAGCTGCGCGAAAACTCGATCGATTCCACAGCGGTATCCAGAGCGATGAAAGGGATTTTCTGCGCCCGCAGAATCCGCGCTACGATTTGCCCCATACGGCCCATGCCAGCGATGACCACGCGTGGTTTGTCGGTCTGGATATCGCGGTACTCGTCCGGCACCTCGACAGGCTTGATCCTGGGTTTGATCCAGCGCGCCAGGGCAATGAACAGCAACGGCGTGATCGCCATCGACAAGGTGATGGTCAGCACCAGCATGTCGTACAGCCCGGCCTCGAACAGCCCTTGAGCGCTGCCGATCTTGAACACCACGAAGGCAAATTCGCCACCGGCTGCCAACACCAGGCCCAATTGCAGCGCGCTGCGGTTATTGAGACCGCCAGCGGTACGACCGATCAGGAACAGCATCGGCAGCTTGATTCCGATCAACAGCAGCGTCAGGCCCAGCACCGCGAGGGGCGAGCTGAGCAGCAAGCCGACGTTGGCACCCATGCCGACACTGATGAAGAACAGCCCCAGCAACAACCCTTTGAACGGTTCGATCTGTGCTTCCAGTTCGTGACGGTATTCGGAGTCTGCCAATAGCAGACCGGCGAGAAATGCGCCCAGCGCCATGGACACGCCCACCAGTTCCATCAGCCACGCCGTACCAATCACTACCAGCAAGGCAGTGGCGGTCGAGACTTCCTGGATTTTGGTCTTGGCAACGATGCGAAATACCGGACGCAGCAAATAGCGGCCGCCGATCACCACAATGGCAATGCTGCCCAGCACGCGCAGGCCGTGGTTAATGCTTTCGCCGGTGTCCATTGCGTGATCGGCCCCGGCCAGGAATGGCACCATGGCAATCAAGGGAATTGCTGCAATGTCCTGAAACAGCAGGATAGCGAACGCCATCCGGCCATGCGGGCTATTCAACTGCTTGCGCTCGGCCAGACTCTGCAGGCCGAAGGCTGTGGATGACAGCGCCAGGCCAAGACCCAGAATGACCGCAGTGTTCAGCGACTGGCCGAAGGCAAACAACGCGATCCCGCCAATGACCAGGCCCGTCAGCAACACCTGCGCCATGCCTACGCCGAACACCGATTTGCGCATGACCCATAAACGCTTTGGCGACAGCTCAAGACCAATGATGAACAGCAACAAGACCACGCCCAGCTCTGAAATGTGGCTGACGCTCTCCGTGTCGCCTATCAAGGCCAGCACCGAAGGGCCGATGATCACTCCCGCGAACAAATAGCCGATCACCGCGCCCAGCTTCAGGCGCTTGGCCAGCGGTACTGTCAGCACGGCGGCGAGTAGAAACACTACTGCGGCCTGCAACAGGCTGCCTTCATGGGGCATGTAAAACTCCTTGGTAATAATTGAACACACTGTTTGAGCAGGGCGGTATTAAAGCATGGGAGTTTTACACGGCAACGTTCATCGCGGCATGACAATAATCAACGCGGTTGATAGAGGGCGCGTGAAGGATGCGAAGGAGGGGAGCAGGGCAGGCTGACGATGCCATTCGTCGCGCATCGGCGTAAGCTATGCGCGCAAACAGGCAGTGCCAACTGCCCGCTCACGAGCATTCAGGAAACCGTTATGACCAACAAGCAGCGTTTGATTTACTCGATTCTGATCGCCCTCGGCGTTCTGGCGATCATGCTGGGCTTGTCGCACCTGCAAAACAGCGGTGTCATCACCGAAAAAACCTTTCAGTACATCGCAATCAGCGTGGCCGTACTGGTCGTGATTCTTAACGGGATCATGCGCCGCAAGGTCAAGCGGTAAGCGCGGCAAGTGGCAAGGATGACGAGGCCCGTTTTACTGGGCACCATCCTTGCTCGCATCACCCAGCCATTGTCGGGCACGAGGGTGCAGGCTGTAGGTCTTGTCGTCATTGAGGTGAATCACGCCTTCATCGCACAGGCGCTTGAGCACTTCGCGCACACTTAGAAACGACAGCGGTACATCAAGCCTGAGCAGCTGGCTGTGCACGCCCCGTACTCCCAATGGCTGGCCTTCCTCGCTCGATACCAGAAGCGCATCGAGCACCTTGAGCCTGACCAGGCTGGTACGCAGACCAAAGCTTTTCAGGAGCAGTCGGATGTGCTCGTTTCCGGGCCGCTCTGTCTCCAGAGCGGGCGACTGTGCCTGCGCAGCCAGTGCTGTTTGGCGCAGCAGGTTGCGAGTCGTGATTCCTTGGCGATTGAACATCCACAAACTCCTTTTCAGGCTTTTTAAAACAATCTCAGTTACTAAGACGAACGAGCGCAGCAAAACCTCAGTTATCAATGGAAAAAAATAAAAACGCCAACACGCATGGGGTGGCCGCAGCGCTGTGCGTTTCAGGGTAGATGAAGATCGGGCAGTCGCGAGGGGACGGTTGATCCGGCTATCGGCGGATACAAAATCGCTCTGCGTCAGTCAGGTGCGCGAGAGCGCTCAGCCTTTCGGAGCGTCGGGTATCCGGCGGTTGAGCACCGGGTTGCCGTTCTGGTTCTGCGTGACGTAAACCGGCAGCACCTTGGGCAGAGAGGCCAGCAGGCTGGACAGGTCGCGCGTGTTGAAACTGCCGCCAAGGCGCATGGCACCGGTTGCGGTATCGGCCAGCAGAATAGGCGTTTGCAGGTAGCGATTGATCAGTGGCAAGGCCTGGCTGAGAGGCAGATCATTGAAGATCAGCTTGCCATTACGCCACGCCAGGCTCGAATCCTTTGTGTCGGTCTGGCTGATCAGGGGCGCGTCGTCGCCTGCCTTGTAGCTGGCCTGCATGCCAGGGTCAAGATGATGGCTTGACGACGGATGTGCGCGATCACTGCTGACCTGAACCGAGCCCTCGACCAGCGTTACACGTACCTGGTCCTGATACATCCACACATTGAAGCGTGTGCCCGTGACCTTGATGCTGCCCTTGCCGGCATCGACTACAAAAGGGTGTGTGTTGTCGTGGCTGACCTCAAAGAACGCCTCACCCTTTTTCAGCGTGACGCTGCGTCGATCCTTGTAGTTCGCGTAGGTCAGCTCGGTGCCGAGGTTCAGTTCGGCACGGCTGCCATCTGCCAGTACCACAAGACGCGTCGCGGTATCGGCGTTGTAGGACTCATAGGCGTCAGGCAGCCAGCCTTGATTCCAGCCCACATAGCCGGTGACCGGCACAGCCAGAGCAATGACCGCCGCGGCAGCCGCGAGTGGTGCCAGGCGGCGCTTGCGACGAAGTACGGGCTGGTTGTTCTGTGTAGCCTGAATCGGGAGTGCCGGGGCCGGATTGAGCGGTTCGATTTGTCCGGTAATGTCCCAGACTTCCCGCATCGCCTCATACTCCACCGCATGCAAAGGATGGGCTTTCAGCCATTGCTCGAACGCTTTTCGTTCTGCGGCGGTGCAGTCTTCGGCGTGCAGGCGCATGCACCAATGCGCAGCGGCATCGGTGATCGCGTCGTGTTCTGCCTTGCTGAAAAGAGGGTCGCTCATGGGCGCTCCGGCCTATACCGTCGGCGCATTCTACCCTTGGATGTCAGGGAGAGAGAACATTTGCAGGATATTACCCGTCAACGCACAGCGTAATTCCTTGTGAATGCAAGCAGCTCTCATTGAAACCTTTCCGCGACAATCGAGTACGTGCAGTGCGCAGGGAGTTTTTTTGCAGGGCCTGCAGCGCTACTCTCGGTGCTGTTATTTCGTGTGGTTGTTCCCGGTACCTTGCCATGACATGAACAGGAGTCTCAGATGTCCGCCATCCCTAACGATCAGCCGGTCCGGAGCGTTTCATATCAGCAACTGACAGATCTGTTGCGGCGGATCTTCCTTGCACACGGCACCTCCCCGGAGGTTGCCGATGTGCTTGCCGAGAACTGCGCCAGCGCTCAGCGCGACGGCTCGCACAGTCATGGCATCTTTCGCATGCCTGGCTACATCTCATCGCTGAACAGCGGCTGGGTGGATGGCAAGGCAGTGCCGTTGATCGAGGATGTCGGTGCTGCATTTGTCAGGGTCGACGCCGGCAACGGCTTTGCCCAGCCTGCGCTGGCGGCGGCCAGTTCATTGCTGATCGACAAAGTGCGCAGTGCCGGGATTGCGGTTCTGGCGATACGCAATTCTCATCACTTTGCCGCGCTGTGGCCGGATGTCGAACCTTTCGCCGAACAGGGGCTGGTCGCCCTGAGCATGGTCAACAGTATGACCTGCGTTGTGCCACACGGTGCGCGTCAGCCCCTGTTCGGCACCAACCCTATTGCCTTCGCTGCACCGCGTGCGGGGGGCGAGCCTGTTGTTTTCGACCTGGCAACCAGCGCCATTGCCCATGGTGATGTTCAGATCGCAGCGCGGGAAGGGCGATTGCTACCAGCGGGTATGGGCGTGGACCGCGAGGGCCGGCCTACTGAAGATCCTCGCGCCATTCTCGATGGCGGGGCACTACTGCCCTTTGGCGGTCATAAGGGGTCCGCATTGTCGATGATGGTCGAACTGCTGGCGGCAGGGCTGACAGGCGGTAACTTCTCCTTTGAGTTCGACTGGTCGAAGCATCCCGGCGCGCGGACACCCTGGACAGGTCAGTTGCTGATCGTCATCGATCCGGACAAAGGCAGCGGTCAGCATTTTGCACTACGTAGCGAGGAACTGGTAAGGCAGCTCCACGGGGCAGGGCAGGAGCGACTGCCGGGGGACCGACGCTACAGCGAGCGTGCGCGGTCGATGGCGCACGGTATCGACATCGCTGAGGCTGATCTGGAGCGCTTGCAGGGTCTGGCGGGCGGTTGAGCCGTTTACAAATTCGCTGACCATTCGTCGCAGTCAGTCTTGTGTCGGCGCTCGGTTCTAAATACTGTATGCATGAACAGTAAAGAACGAATGAGGTCTGTCATGTCCCTTAAGTCAGTGCAAACGTCAGTACAAAGCCCGGTTGCCCAGCAGCATCGTACCCTCTCTACCGTCAATGAAATGCAGCGTGAGGATTTCCTCCGGCTGGCGGCAGGTCTGCGTCAGTTCAATGGCTACGAGCAGGATGTATCGATAGCCATTGCGGCAGCCCGCGCGAGTGGCGAATTCCGTCAGGCCAGCGCGATGGAATAGTGCTGCTGGTAGCGGCCATGATGCGTCTCGGGTTGATTGTGAGTATATGTAACGTATATGCTTCATATATTCAATTTGAGGTGAATCATGGGTCTGGTAAAGATTTCCGAAAACATGCACGCCAACCTGCGCTCTGCCAGCGTTGCGCTCAGTCGCTCCATCAATGCGCAGGCTGAGCACTGGATGCGCATCGGCATGCTTGCCGAATTGCACCCGGCACTGGATTACAGCGAGATCTGCCAGATGTTGATCCGTATCGAGAACGCAGGCGGCACGGTGCTGACTGCTTCGAACTTCAACGTTGCAGAGCTTTCTGCGTCCAGCCTTTCCAAGGCGGCCTCATGAGCAGCGCCATCGGTATCAAGACCGAACAGGACCTTGTGCAGTTGCGCATAGCCGGCAGGCTGGCTGCCGATGTACTCGCAATGATCACGCCTTACGTCAAGGCTGGCGTGAGCACCGAAGCGCTGGACGATATCTGCAACGAGTACATCGTCAAGGAGTTGAAAGTGATTCCCGCGAATGTGGGCTATCACGGTTTTACCAAGACCACCTGCATCTCTCCCAATGCAGTGGTCTGTCATGGCATACCTTCTGCCACCGATATTCTGAAAGATGGCGATATCGTCAATATCGATGTCGCGGTCATCAAGGATGGCTGGTACGGCGATACCAGCCGTATGTATCTGGTCGGTGAGGTCAGCCCCTTGGCAAAACGTCTTGTCGAGACGACCTACGAAGCAACCCGCGCCGGTATTCATGCAGTGCGTCCGGGGGCGACGCTGGGTGATATCGGTTATGCCATTCAGAGCATCGCTCATCGTGAAGGCTTCAGTGTGGTGCGTGAATATTGCGGGCACGGCATTGGCCGTAAGTACCATGAAGAGCCCCAGGTTCTGCACTACGGCGCTCAGGGCAAGGGCCTCAGGCTAAAACCGGGCATGGTGTTCACCATCGAACCGATGATCAATGCCGGCAGGGCCGGTACTCGTACCTTGCCGGATGGCTGGACGGTTCTGACCAGCGATCTTTCATTGTCTGCGCAATGGGAGCATATGGTTGCAGTCACTTCGACCGGTTTTGAACTGCTGACGCCCTGGCCTGAGGGGACAGGCGATTATCCTGCCATTTAAACGTCAGTGGTCTGGCGATTTATGTACACAAAAAATGGCCTTGTCGAAAGGCCATTTTTTTGATCAGGGGTGATGTTTCAGTACTGCGGCGAAGATCTTTTCCAGCTTACTTCTGTTACGCCAAAACGCTCGGCTTGCAAGGTCGCCATTCCTATCGGCCCAGCAGACATATTGCCACTCACTGTGCCGACGCCGGCGTGTAGCGTTGCGCAGTGCAATGCGTCGCACTGGCACATTTGCCTGGTCTGGTGCAGAAAGCAACGAGGTTCGCCATTGAACTGATAGTGAATTTCAAATTCCGTTTGATGATTCATCTTTCCTGCTCGTAAGCCTGACGGCATGCCATCAAAATAGTGTGATTTTTCCAGTGGGGCATGCGCGAGAAGCCTTCTCCGGTCACGTTGCTGTCTTCAGAGCGTAGAACGAAAATCGCGTTGTTTCGAGATGTCGTTGCCAGTTGTCCGATGAGTGGTTTTGGATTCACTCATACGCATGAATGGATGACCCAATGGTCATCCAAACGAAGATCTTCTGTTTTGAAACAAGCCTCATTTACATGCCTTGAGGTCTACCGGGCCGACAAAATCATTACCCCGACCCATAACGCAGGCGACCTGCTGGTTGCGCTGGCGCTCCCAGGCCTGGGGCGGATAAGTCTTGTCCCAGGCTTGATAAAGCTGTTGGTCCTGACGCGACAGGCGCAAGTTGTATTGCTTGCTCATGTAGAAGTAGGTGCGGGCGATCATGCCGCGAATGGAAGGGCGAGGCATGACCTTTTTCGCCTTGAAATCCACTTGCGTCAGGCAAGAACCGTACTGGCCTTTTTGCTCGGGTACCCAGCCAAAGCTGAAGTTGCTGCGGTCGCCATTCACTTCGCCGATGCTGGGTACCAGGTTATGCAGGTCTGCCTCGGCGCGTTTATAAACGGCATCGGTCTTTGTGCAGTTTTTGCGCCCGCCGTTCTGCCAGCATTGGCGCAGATGGCCGATCTGCCAGGCTGGAACAATGTGCTCCCATTCAATGCGACTGGCGCGCTTGGCGCTCTTGCGCGGGACATAGCCGCAGCCAGCAATATCGACCCGGTTGCCGGTGTATTTGCAGCCGCAGTAAAATTCGGTCGATTGTGGTGCGTATAACCCCCAGGCGACTTTCTTGGCTTCGCTGAAAGTACGCGGAGCTTGGGCCTGAGCGCTGAATGAAGCGGTGATGAGCAGGGTGGTGCAAAGCAGTGTCGAGAATCGAAACATCATGCCGTCAGTCTTCCTTCGGCAACGTCCAGAATATTTGCACACCACCATCGTCGCGCCAGGCGAGGGTGACGTTGTCGTTCTCGGCTATTTCTTCAAGAAGCTGCGCCCAGTCGTCCTCTGACTCATCCGGTTGACGAAAAAGCAGGGCAGCCCTGGATTTCTGCGCGGTAGGCGAGTTGATGATCTTCTGTACCCGCATGCCCATGCGCTCGTAAGGGCCGGGAGTGGAGGCGGTCGCTGCGGTTTGTTTGGCCACGGATAGGGTTCCTGATTTTAGCTGTACGGGCATACAGTATTTCAGTGTCGGATCTTTCGCAACATCTATGTAAGATAAAGCGCTTGAAATGGCACACTATTGTCTTGAAAAACCAACGCTCCCGGAGTCGCGCATGAATATCAAGTCACTGACGTTTCCGTTACTGGCCGCAACTGCTGTACTGCTGGCAGGCTGTTCCACGCCTTCGGTCGTCACGCTTCAGAACGGCACACAATACATCACCAAGGACATGCCCAAGACCAAGAGTCGTGATGGTTTCTACGAGTTTGAAGACATCTCCGGCAAGAGAGTCCGAATCAAGGCCGACGAAGTGGCTACGGTCAGACCGGAGGAGTGAAATCCGACTGAACGCTAATGCTCGTTCCCTGTGCGTTGGGGGCGAGCAGTACAAACAGATTTCATTTCCGACGGATTGACAAACCCTGCGGGTTTTTTCATAGTTCATCCCTCGCAAACGTTTGCGTGTTGATGCATTGCATCGACCCTGCGTCGTTCGCCCGAACAATAATCACAAGATCGGAGATGAACTCATGAAGCTGCCATTTGCTGGACGCCTTCTCGCTGTCGCCATGTTCGCTGCTGTCACGGCAGTCATGCCCCTCTCTGCTGCATACGCTCAGACGCCTGAAAAACCTAAGGTCGCATTGGTGATGAAGTCGCTCGCCAATGAATTTTTCCTGACCATGGAAGACGGTGCCAAGGCTTATCAGAAAGAGCACGCCACCGACTTCGACCTTATTTCCAACGGGATCAAGGACGAGTCAGACACCTCTGCGCAGATTCGTATCGTTGAGCAGATGATTGTCTCCAAAGTCGACGCCCTGGTGATCGCGCCTGCCGACTCCAAGGCGTTGGTGCCGGTGCTCAAGAAAGCTACAGACGCCGGTATCAAAGTCGTCAATATCGACAACCAGCTTGATCCCGACGTGCTCAAAAGCAAAAGCCTGATGATCCCGTTCGTGGGTCCGGACAACCGCAAAGGTGCCGAGCTGGTAGGCGACTACCTGGCCAAGCAGCTCAAGAGCGGTGACGAAGTCGGCATTATCGAAGGCGTGCCGACCACCACTAACGCTCAGCAACGCACCGCCGGTTTCAAGGATGCCATGGACAAAGCGCAGATGAAGGTTGTGTCTGTACAGTCCGGCAACTGGGAAATCGACAAGGGCAACGCCGTTGCTTCGGCGATGCTCAATGAATACCCGAACCTGAAGGCCCTGCTGGCCGGTAACGACAGCATGGCGCTGGGGGCGGTTTCTGCGGTGCGTGCAGCAGGCAAGGCTGGCAAGGTCATGGTGGTGGGTTACGACAACATCAACGCGATCAAACCGATGCTCAAGGACGGCCGAGTGTTGGCCACTGCTGACCAGTTTGCAGCCAAACAAGCGGTCTTTGGTATTGAAGCTGCGTTGAAGCTGGTCAAAGGCGAGAAGGTCGACACCAACGAAAAAGGCGTCATCGAAACGCCAGTAGAACTCGTTACCAAACCTTGATCCACACCGCGTAAAGGTGCCCGTCCTTGAAGGACGGGTGCTGGGAGAAATGTATGTCAGCGTCTGTTCAGACAGCTGTTCTTTCGGTCAGTGGCATCGGTAAAACCTACGCTCAACCCGTGCTCGGTGACGTCGATCTGACGTTGATGCGTGGCGAAGTGCTGGCCCTGACCGGGGAAAACGGTGCCGGTAAAAGCACCTTGTCGAAAATCATTGGCGGCCTGGTGACGCCCACTACCGGGCGCATGGAGTTTCAAGGGCAGCCTTATGAACCTGCGAGTCGTACCCAGGCCGAAAAGCTCGGGGTTCGCATGGTCATGCAGGAACTGAACCTGCTGCCGACCCTGACCGTTGCCGAAAACCTGTTCCTTGACGACCTGCCGCGTCGTGCTGGCTGGATCGACCGCAAGCGCCTGCGTGAAAATGCGATCAAGGCTATGGCTCAAGTGGGTCTGGACGCTATTGATCCCGATACGCTGGTCGGCGATTTGGGGATCGGTCATCAGCAGATGGTCGAGATCGCTCGCAACCTGGTTGGCGACTGCCATGTGCTGATCCTCGATGAGCCTACTGCCATGCTCACCTCACGCGAGGTGGAAATGCTGTTCGAGCAGATCACGCGGCTGCAGGCTCGTGGCGTCTCGATCATCTACATCTCCCACCGGCTTGAGGAGCTTGCCAGGGTGTCTCAGCGCATAGCCGTACTGCGCGATGGCAAGCTGGTGTGCGTCGAGCCGATTGCCCGCTACAACAGCGAGCAACTGGTCACGTTGATGGTCGGCCGTGAACTTGGCGAACACATGGACATGGGCGCCCGGCAGATTGGCGAAGTAGCGCTGTCAGTCAAGGGGCTCAGTCGTGCAGGCAAGGTTCAGGATGTTTCGTTCGATGTGCGACGAGGTGAAATCTTCGGTATTTCCGGGCTGATCGGTGCCGGGCGCACCGAGTTGCTGCGCCTGATCTACGGTGCAGATGTTGCCGACAGTGGTGCGATTGAAGTTGGGCAGCCACTGCAAGCCGTCACCATCCGTTCACCCTCGGACGCCGTGGAGCACGGTATTGCCCTGATCACGGAAGACCGCAAGAGCGAAGGACTGCTGATGTCGCAGTCAATCAGCGCCAACATTGCGCTGGGTAATATGCATTCGATCTCCAGAGCAGGCCTGGTCAACACCGATGACGAGCTGAAGCTGGCGCAGCGCCAGGTGGCTGCCATGCGTATTCGCAGTTCCAGTCCGGACCAGCTGGTCTCCGAGCTGTCAGGCGGTAATCAGCAGAAGGTCGTGATCGGTCGCTGGCTGGAACGTGATTGCCCGGTGATGCTGTTCGACGAGCCGACGCGAGGCATCGACGTCGGTGCCAAATTCGATATCTACGCGCTGCTGGCCGAATTGACCCGTCAGGGCAGGGCGCTGGTGGTGGTTTCCAGTGATCTGCGCGAGCTGATGTTGATCTGCGATCGTATCGGTGTGCTGTCTGCCGGTCGCCTGATCGACACGTTCGAGCGCGACAGCTGGACCCAGGACCAATTGCTTGCCGCTGCCTTTGCCGGTTATCAGAAACGTGACGCGCTGCTCAATGACGCCGCGCCCAGGAACGACTCATGAAAAATACTCCTTCTCCGACGCTGACCGTGCCGGCCCGTCGCGGCGGCAATTACTTTGGTCTTGGCACCTACATCGGGCTGGCGGGTGCGCTGCTGGTGATGATCGTGCTGTTTTCCCTGCTCAGCGATCACTTTCTGTCCTATCAGACATTCAGCATGCTGGCCAACCAGATCCCTGACCTGATGGTGCTGTCGGTCGGCATGACGCTGATCCTCATCATCGGCGGTATCGACCTGTCCGTTGGGTCGGTGCTGGCGCTGGCTGCTTCGGCTGTGAGTGTGGCCATCCTGGGCTGGGGCTGGAGTGTGTTCCCGGCCGCCTTGCTAGGCATCGCCTGCGCGACCCTGGCCGGTACGATTACCGGCTCCATTACTGTTGCCTGGCGCATCCCTTCGTTCATCGTCTCCCTCGGTGTGCTGGAGATGGCCCGTGGCGCGGCCTACCAGATGACCAATTCGCGCACCGCTTATATCGGTGATTCGTTCGCCTGGCTGTCCGACCCGATCGCGTTCGGTATCGCGCCGTCCTTCATCATCGCACTGCTGGTTATTTTCATTGCTCAGGCGGTGCTGACCCGTACCGTTTTTGGTCGCTACCTGATCGGCATCGGCACCAATGAAGAAGCGGTGCGTCTGGCCGGTATCAATCCCAAACCCTACAAGATTCTGGTGTTCTCGCTGATGGGCCTGTTGGCCGGTGTGGCGGCGCTGTTTCAGATATCGCGACTGGAAGCGGCTGATCCGAATGCCGGTGCCGGGCTTGAGCTGCAAGTGATTGCCGCCGTCGTGATCGGTGGCACCAGCCTGATGGGCGGGCGCGGTTCGATCATCAGTACTTTTTTCGGCGTGCTGATCATTTCGGTACTGGCCGCAGGCCTGGCGCAGATCGGTGCGACCGAGCCGACCAAACGCATCATCACTGGTGCGGTGATTGTGATCGCAGTAGTGCTGGACACCTACCGCAGTCACCGGGCACGGCGCCAGGGCTGATATGGCGACTATCAAGGATGTCGCGGCGCTGGCGGGAATCTCGTACACCACGGTCTCCCATGTGCTAAACAAGACCCGGCCGGTGAGCGAGCCGGTCAGGCTCAAGGTCGAGGCGGCCATCGCGCAGCTCGATTATGTGCCCAGCGCCGTGGCGCGTTCGCTGAAGGCCAGGAGCACATCGACCATCGGCCTGTTGATTCCCAACGGTATGAATCCGTATTTCGCCGAGCTGGCGAGGGGCATCGAGGACTACTGTGAGCGCAACGGTTTTTGCGTGATCCTCTGTAATTCCGACGACAACCCGGAAAAACAGCGCAGTTACCTGCGTGTTTTGCTGGAAAAGCGCGTTGACGGGTTGATTGTCTCGTCTGTGGCGGGTGATGCCAGCGTCGCCTGTGGCCTCACCGAGGTGCGCACGCCGCTGGTAATCGTCGACCGCGAGCTGCAAGGCATCGAAGCTGACATGGTGCGCATCGATCACGAGCAGGGTGCCTGGCTGGCAACCCGACATCTGCTTGATCTGGGGCATCGTCACATTGCCTGCATTGGCGGGCCGCGTGACAGCATGGTTGCCGAGATGCGCCTGGCGGGTTATCGGCGGGCCATGCAGCAGGCATCTGTCGAGGTCGGCCCGGATTGGGCGGTGCACAGCGAATTTACCAGTTCGGCTGGCCATGCGGCTGCGAAGCTGCTGCTGGCCGGTCATGCGCCAACAGCGATCTTTGCCGGCAACGACGTCATCGCTATCGGTGTGCTGCGCGCCGCCGCCGAGCGTTCTATTCGCGTGCCTCAGGATCTGTCGGTCATCGGTTTTGATGACATTCAGATGAGCCGCTACGTCTATCCGGCCCTCACCACCGTGGGGCAATCGATCATGCAACTGGGCGAAACCGCCGCCGAAATGTTGTTAAACCGAATCGCCGCACCGCATACAGTTCCTGTCGAAAAAAGACTCGTGACGCCTTGCGTCGTGGTGCGCGAGTCCACGGCAGCGCCGAACACTTTGTCCAATGAATGACGCGCACGCACAGCAACGGATTAATGAGCCATGCAAGCAAAAATAGTGATAGTGGGCAGTCTGAACATGGATCTGGTCATCCGCGCACAGCGTCTGCCGCGCCCCGGCGAGACGCTGAGCGGGGAAACGTTCGACACCGTGCCTGGCGGTAAAGGCGCCAATCAGGCAGTTGCCGCAGCGCGCCTGGGTGGCAGTGTGGCGATGATCGGCTGTGTGGGTGCCGATGCCTACGGGGAACAACTGCGTGCAGCATTGCTGGCCGAGCATATCGACTGTCAGGCCGTGACGGTCGTTGAAGGCGTATCAACCGGGATCGCTTCGATTGTGGTCGACGCCAGCAGTCAGAATGCAATTGTCATTGTTGCCGGCGGCAATGGTCGGCTCACTCCGGCATTGATCGAGCGTTTCGACGCATTGCTGGCGGGTTCCGGGATCATCATCTGCCAGCTTGAAGTGCCGACTGAAACAGTTTTCCACACTCTGACCCGCGCCCGCGCGCTGGGCAAGACCGTCATTCTCAATCCTGCCCCGGCCAGCGAGCCTTTGCCGGCAAACTGGTATGGCCTGATCGACTATCTGATCCCCAATGAAAGCGAGGCGCAGACCCTGACAGGTGTGACTGTCGACTCCTCGGCGGCGGCTGAAGAGGCGGCAGCGGCCATGCTGGCGGCCGGGGCGCGCAACGTAATCATTACCCTGGGTGAGCGTGGAACCCTGTTCGCCAGTGCTGCGGGCGTGGAACATATCCCTGCGCGTCGTGTACAGGCCGTGGACACCACCGCTGCAGGTGATACCTTTGTTGGTGGTTTTGCCGCAGCACTGGCGGCGGGTCAGAGTGAATCGCAGGCCATTCGCTTCGGTCAGGCCGCGGCAGCCATATCCGTGACCCGCGCGGGTGCCCAGCCGTCCATCCCGACGTTCGAGGAAGTAAAGGAATTCGATTCACTATGAAAAAGACCCCGCTACTCAACATTGCCCTGTCTCGCGTCATTGCGTCGCTGGGGCATGGCGACATCCTGATGATCGTCGACGCTGGAATGCCAGTACCGGCAGGCGTCGAGCTGATCGACCTGGCGCTGACTCGCGGCGTACCTGATTTCGTCAGTGTGCTGGACGTGGTGCTGAGTGAGATGCAGGTCGAAAGCCATGTGCTGGCCAACGAAATGGCCGAGGTCAAGCCGCCCGCATTGCAGGTCATCGAAAGCCTGAACCTCGATGATCAATTGGGTCAGCAGCGCTGGATAAGCCATGAGGACCTGAAAGTATTGAGCCGCAAGGCCAGGGCAATCATCCGTACCGGAGAATGCCAGCCGTACAGTAATGTGGCGCTGGTTTCCGGAGTTGTGTTCTAGCTATCAAGAAAGGGAGTTTCATATGACGTTGATGCAGTTTTCCAGACAGTTCATTCGTGGAGCATTGCTCTTGTCCATACTGAGTAGCGCTGCCGTTCAGGCGGCAGAAAAGCGTGATCTGATCATCGATACCGACCCTGGCGCGGACGACGTCGTTGCGCTGCTGCTGGCGCTGGCGTCACCCGAAGAATTGAACGTGATGGCGATCACCACCGTCGCCGGCAATGTCCGTCTGGACAAGACCTCGCGCAATGCCAGGCTGGCGCGTGAATGGGCCGGGCGTGAAGAAGTGCCGGTGTATGCCGGTGCGCCCAAACCGTTGGTGCGCACACCTATCTACGCAGAAAACGTTCACGGTCAGGAAGGGTTGCCCGGCGTGCCCGTGCATGAGCCAGCCAAGGGGTTGGCCGACGGTAATGCAGTCGATTACCTGATCCGCACCTTGAGCAAGGCCAAGCCGCACAGCATCACTATCGCCATGCTCGGTCCGCAGACCAACCTGGCGCTGGCGCTCGTGCAGGCACCGGAAATCACCCAGGGCATCAAGGAAGTGGTGGTCATGGGGGGCGCGCATTTCAACGGCGGTAACATTACGCCGGTCGCCGAATTCAACCTGTTTGCCGACCCGCATGCTGCGCAGATCGTTCTGGCCAGTGGTGTGAAGCTTACTTACGTACCGTTGGACGTGACCCACAAGATCCTGACCAGCGAACAACGCCTCAAGCAGATTGCCGCATTGGGCAATAACGCCGGCAAGCTGGTCGACGGCATTCTCAATGAATACGTCAAACTGGACATGGAGCATTACGGCTTGCCCGGTGGGCCGGTTCACGACGCCAGTGTCATTGCCTGGTTGCTCAAGCCCGAGTTGTTTTCCGGGCGGCAGATCAACGTTACGGTCGACACCCGCGAGGGCATTGGTTTCGGCCAGACGGTGGCTGACTGGTACGGCACGCTCAAGCAGCCGCAGAATGTATTCTGGGTCGAGAATGGCAACGCTAAGGGTTTCTTCGATCTGCTGACCGAGCGTCTGGCGCGACTGAAGTAACCCATCACGCGGGCTGCAACAGGTGCATCAGACCGGCAGTCCTGCCGTGGCATAACGGCTCAGTACCTGGCTGATGAAGGCGCGGGCGCCCTCGGTGCCCAGTTCCTTGATCAGCAGGTCGACGGCAATGATCATCAGCTCTTCCGGGTTTCCGGGGCTGTGCGAGCAGTGGCCCTGAGGCCATCTGGCCTTGATGTCTGCATCCAGAGTTATGGCTGTCATGTCTGTTGATCTCCAGTAAAGGGTCACGCACTACGCTGTTCGCTTCCCGGCGCTTGCGTCTCTTGCAGTAAACCATCCCGCGCACATTTTGACACTTCTACTTACATCTCATCCCGATAGTCCGAGTCTATGGCAATAGGTTGTAAACGTTTTGTGACGATTTCACCGCGCGCCTTGTGTGATCCCAAGGCAGACTCTCGGCCCAGGCAGATCAACAGGTTACCGATGGCTTCTCAACTGAGGTGTGCAACCAACGCGCCTGAGTGCGGTCGGACAGGTCTGGAATGTTTTATTGGCAGAGGAGGGTGTATGCCCCGGAAGTTCGCAACATTGGGTTTTGTGGTCGTGGCGTCGTTGCTGGCGGGATGCAGCAGCACGTCCTCTGATAAGGGCGCTGAAGCGTCCGTCAAGGCAGACGCTCCCGCATCCGCCAGTAACGCCAACGCCATACCCGGCCGTTGTGACGCAGGGCTTGGCCAGTTCGCAATCGGCAAGCCAGCGTCCATCGACCTTCTGTCACAAGTGCGCGCCCGTACCGGTTCTCAGGATGCCCGCATTCTCGGGCCTGACGATATGGTTACGTTGGAATACCGATCCGAGCGGGTAAACGTTAATACCGACGCTTCGGGAAAGGTGACACGCATCAACTGCGGTTGAGTCGGCACTTTTCTGTGGCGCATAAAAAACCCCGTCAGCGACGGGGTTTTTTTGCGCCGAATGAATCAGTCAACGCGGACTTGTTCTGCCTGCATGCCTTTCTGGCCTTTAGCAGCAACAAAAGAAACGGTCTGGCCTTCTTTCAGGCTTTTGAAACCGTCGCTTTCGATCGCTTTGAAGTGTACGAACAGGTCGTCACCGCCACCCTGTGGAGTGATAAAGCCGAAGCCTTTTTCATCGTTGAACCATTTTACGGTGCCGGTTTGGCGATTAGACATGGTGTATCTCCAGAAACATAATTTTCAATAACGTGCTGCTCAGGCCAACTGGGCACACGAGCCTATCATAGTCGAAATGCGCAAAAAGACAGCTACTAAGGTGATCTCTTTAGTCTGGGTCGCTGCATATGCAAAGCGTCATACACATAAAGTGGCTAAATGATGTCTCTGCCAGCCTTGCATCAAGACTGTTCGGGATATGCTGAAAGCCCCGCTCTGCAAGGCTTTCAGGTTGGCGGCGGGGCGCAGCTCTCGGCATTTCAGGCAGCTGCTTTACTGCGTTAAAAAAAATGATTTATTTTGATTTGGTGCAGTTTTCGGCAACCAGTTTCTGCAGTTTTTGCGTCAATGCAGGGGCAGGAGCGCTATCGGTACTGCTCAATGCTTCGATTTCCTGCTGAGAAAACTCCTTGTTCACTACCCGGGCGCTGCAATCGCAATGAGCCTGCGCGGCCTTGGCATCTTGCTTGTGCTGATTCGCCGCAGCGATGCATTCCTGGGTGAACGTGTCTTGCACGGTTTTTTCCATGGCAGCCTGAGCGCCCCAAGGGGCCATGACGGCGGCGCAGGCGAGGAGTGCGGACAGACGGGAAAGCTTCATGGTGTTCTCCTTTTGCTGACTTTAGTGAACAAGGAAACGTACAGGATCCTGACTGGTTAAGACGCCCATCACGCCTGCCAGTTCAGGTGACGTGTTATTTGGCGTGATTTACGCATATGAACGTCCGGTGTCGGCCGAGCTGTGCTAGGATGCGCGTCCTGTTATTTTCAAGTGTCCCCATGGCTGATGGCTTTGGACGCGACGCAGGCAGGTTTTTCGTACATTCCAGTCATCTGGTCCGGTTCAAGGTTGGCCCCAAGGCTCCTGCCACTGTGAGGCAGGCATACCACCGGATCACGTACTGGCTCATCCCAACCCACGTGACCTTTGGTAGGGGTCACCACTAGGAGAGGAGGCGCCATGCCAACTATTACTCTTCCCGACGGCAGTCAACGTTCATTCGATCATGCGGTTTCCGTAGCCGATGTCGCGCTTTCAATCGGTGCCGGGCTGGCCAAGGCCACCGTGGCCGGCAAGGTTGACGGCAAGCTCGTCGACGCCTGCGACCTGATCGAAAACGATGTCAGCCTGCAGATCATCACCCCCAAGGATCAGGAAGGGCTGGAAATAATCCGTCACTCTTGCGCTCACCTGGTCGGGCATGCGGTCAAGCAGTTGTATCCGACTGCAAAAATGGTCATCGGCCCGGTGATCGACGACGGCTTCTATTACGATATCGCCTACGAGCGCCCCTTCACGCCTGACGACATGGCGGCGATCGAGCAGCGCATGCAGCAGCTGATCGAAAAAGATTACGACGTCATCAAAAAAGTCACCCCGCGCGCTGAAGTGATCGAGGTGTTCACCGCCCGTCATGAAGACTACAAGCTGCGCCTGGTCGAAGACATGCCAAACGAGCAGGCCATGGGCCTGTATTACCACGAAGAATACGTCGACATGTGCCGTGGCCCACACGTGCCGAATACTCGTTTCCTGAAATCGTTCAAGCTGACCAAGCTGTCCGGTGCCTACTGGCGCGGTGACGCCAAGAACGAGCAGTTGCAGCGCGTCTACGGCACTGCGTGGGCTGACAAGAAGCAGTTGGCTGCCTACATTCAGCGCATCGAAGAAGCCGAAAAGCGCGATCATCGCAAGATCGGCAAGCGCCTAGGCCTGTTCCATACCCAGGAAGAAGCGCCGGGTATGGTGTTCTGGCATCCGCAGGGCTGGACCCTGTATCAGGTGCTCGAGCAATACATGCGCAAAGTGCAGCGCGAGAATGGCTACCTTGAGATCAAGACCCCGCAAGTGGTTGATCGCTCGCTCTGGGAGAAATCCGGGCACTGGGCCAACTACGCTGACAACATGTTCACCACCGAGTCCGAGAGCCGCGACTACGCGATCAAGCCGATGAACTGCCCTTGCCACGTGCAGGTGTTCAATCAGGGCCTGAAGAGCTACCGCGAGCTGCCGATGCGTCTGGCCGAGTTCGGTGCCTGCCACCGTAACGAACCGTCGGGGGCCTTGCATGGCATCATGCGTGTGCGTGGCTTCACTCAGGACGATGCTCATATCTTCTGTACCGAAGATCAGATGCAGGCCGAATCTGCCGCATTCATCAAGCTGACGCTGGATGTCTACGCCGATTTCGGTTTCAAGGACATCGAACTCAAATTGTCCACTCGCCCTGAAAAGCGTGTAGGCTCCGACGAGCTTTGGGACCGTGCCGAGACGGCGCTGGCCTCTGCGCTCGACAGTGCTGGTCTGCCCTATGACCTGCAGCCGGGCGAAGGTGCGTTCTACGGTCCGAAAATCGAGTTTTCCCTCAAGGACTGCCTCGGCCGGGTCTGGCAGTGCGGCACCTTGCAGCTGGACTTCAACTTGCCGATCCGTTTGAGCGCCGAGTACGTTTCGGAAGACAACAGTCGCAAGAATCCGGTCATGTTGCACCGTGCGATCCTTGGGTCTTTCGAGCGCTTCATCGGAATTCTGATCGAGCATTACGAGGGCGCGTTTCCAGCCTGGCTGGCGCCTACTCAGGCAGTGATCATGAATATCACTGACAAACAGGCCGATTTTGCCCTTGAAGTGGAAAAAACTCTGGCTGAAAGCGGGTTTCGTGCCAAGTCCGACTTGAGAAATGAAAAGATCGGCTTTAAAATCCGCGAGCATACTTTGCTCAAGGTTCCTTATCTCCTCGTGATTGGAGATCGGGAGGTTGAAATGCAAACTGTCGCTGTGCGTACACGTGAAGGCGCTGACCTTGGCTCGATGCCGGTTGCCCAATTCGCTGAATTCCTCGCACAAGCGGTTTCCCGGCGTGGTCGCCAAGATACGGAGTAATTATTATTAAGCGTGAAATGAGACAAGATAAACGAGCTGCACCCAAGGCCCCGATCAATGAAAATATCTCGGCCCGCGAGGTTCGTTTAATTGGCGCTGACGGCGAGCAGATTGGCATCGTCTCGATTGATGAAGCGCTTCGTATTGCCGAAGAGGCTAAGCTGGATCTGGTAGAGATTTCTGCCGACGCACTTCCTCCGGTCTGCCGTGTGATGGATTACGGCAAATCGATCTTCGAGAAGAAGAAGCAGGTTGCTGCAGCGAAGAAAAACCAGAAGCAGATCCAGGTTAAAGAAATCAAGTTTCGTCCAGGGACGGAGGAAGGGGATTACCAGGTAAAACTACGCAACCTGGTACGTTTCCTGAGTGACGGGGACAGGGCCAAGGTATCGTTGAGATTCCGCGGTCGTGAGATGGCCCACCAGGAGCTGGGTATGGAGCTGTTGAAGCGGGTTGAAGGTGACCTGCTCGAATACGGTTCCGTCGAACAGCATCCTAAGATGGAAGGACGCCAGCTGATCATGGTCATCGCCCCGAAAAAGAAGAAATAACCACCAGGGCACGGCAGGCCTTGCGGTTATATTTATCAACTGAATGCGGAGTATCCGAACATGCCAAAGATGAAGACTAAAAGTGGTGCAGCTAAGCGGTTTTTGAAAACCGCCAACGGCATCAAGCACAAACACGCTTTCAAGAGCCACATCCTGACCAAAATGTCGACAAAGCGTAAGCGTCAACTGCGCGGTAGCAGCTTGCTGCATCCGTCTGACGTGGCAAAAGTCGAGCGCATGCTGCGCCTTCGTTAATTTTGATCAAGATATAGAGGAAGTAACTCATGGCTCGTGTAAAGCGTGGCGTCATTGCCCGTAAGCGTCACAAAAAAATTCTGAAACTTGCAAAAGGCTACTACGGCGCGCGTTCACGCGTATTCCGTGTTGCCAAGCAAGCGGTAATCAAGGCAGGCCAATACGCCTACCGTGACCGTCGTCAGAAAAAACGTCAGTTCCGCGCTCTGTGGATCGCTCGTATCAACGCTGGTGCTCGTGTTAACGGTCTGTCCTACAGCCGTTTCATTGCCGGCCTGAAAAAAGCGTCCATCGAGATCGACCGTAAGGTTCTGGCTGATCTGGCAGTGAACGAAAAAGCGGCGTTTGCTGCGATTGTCGAGAAAGCTAAAGCCACCTTGGCCTAAGTCCCCGACAATCACTGGCCCCGGTTCTCCGGCGTCGGTGTTAAACGTCATAAATAGGGGAAGAGCCTTCAGCTCTTCCCCTATTTTGTATCTGGAGTCTGTACATGGAAAACCTGGACGCGCTGGTCTCTCAAGCTCTTGAGGCTGTGCAAAGCGCCGAAGATATCAATGCCCTGGAGCAAATTCGGGTTCACTACCTTGGCAAGAAAGGCGAGTTGACTCAGGTGATGAAGACCCTGGGGAACCTGCCAGCTGAAGAGCGTCCGCAAGTCGGCGCGCTGATCAACCTTGCCAAGGAGCGTGTCACAGAGGTTCTCAATGCACGCAAGGCATCGTTCGAGCAGGCAGAACTGACTGCCAAACTCGCCGCCGAATGCATCGACGTGACCCTGCCGGGCCGCGGCCAGACCTCAGGTGGTCTGCACCCGATTACCCGTACTCTGGAACGTATCGAACAATTCTTCACGCACATTGGCTACGGCATCGCCGAAGGCCCTGAAGTGGAAGACGATTACCACAACTTCGAGGCGCTCAACATCCCAGGCCATCACCCGGCCCGGTCGATGCATGACACCTTCTATTTCAATGCGAACATGCTGCTGCGCACCCATACCTCACCGGTACAGGTCCGCACCATGGAATCGCAACAGCCGCCGATCCGCATTGTCTGCCCAGGCCGTGTGTACCGTAGCGACTCCGATATTACCCACTCGCCGATGTTCCACCAGATCGAAGGTCTGCTGGTTGATCGCGACATCAATTTTGCCGACCTGAAAGGCACCATCGAAGAATTTCTGCGGGTGTTCTTCGAGAAAGAGCTGGCCGTGCGCTTCCGTCCTTCGTATTTCCCGTTCACCGAGCCGTCGGCAGAAGTGGATATGGAATGCGTGATGTGCAGCGGCAAGGGCTGCCGTGTCTGCAAGCAGACTGGCTGGCTTGAAGTCATGGGCTGCGGCATGGTCCACCCGAACGTGCTGCGCATGTCGGGCATCGACCCTGAAGAGTTTCAGGGCTTCGCGTTCGGCATGGGCGTAGAGCGTCTGGCCATGCTGCGTTACGGCGTCAATGATTTGCGCCTGTTCTTCGACAACGATTTGCGGTTCCTCGCGCAATTTCGCTAAGTCGTAACGAACCTTTCAGGAGAGCAGGATGAAATTCAGTGAACAATGGCTGCGTGGCTGGGTAAGCCCGCAGGTTTCCCGCGACGAGCTGGTTGCTCGTCTGTCGATGGCCGGTCTTGAGGTTGACAGCGTCACGCTGGCCGCCGGTGTTTTCAGTGGGGTGGTCGTAGGCGAGGTGCTGAGCACCGAACAGCACCCCGATGCCGACAAGCTGCGCGTGTGCCAGGTCAGCAATGGCAGCGAAACCTTTCAGGTAGTGTGTGGCGCGCCGAACGTGCGACCCGGTCTGAAAATTCCGTTCGCCATGATCGGTGCCGAGCTGCCGGGCGATTTCAAGATCAAGAAAGCCAAGCTGCGTGGCGTCGAGTCCAACGGCATGCTGTGTTCAGCTGCCGAGTTGCAGGCCGGCGAGGGCAATGATGGCCTGATGGAGCTGGCCGCCGATGCGCCGGTCGGTGAAGACATTCGTGTCTACCTGAACCTGGATGACGCCAGCATTGAGGTCGACCTGACCCCGAACCGTGGCGACTGTTTGTCAGTAGCAGGTCTGGCGCGTGAAGTCGGTGCGCTGTACGCCACTGACGTCACCCGTCCGCAGATCGCTGCTGTCAGCGCTGTGCACGATGAAGTGCGCCCGGTCGAAGTATTGGCTCCGGCTGCATGCCCGCGTTACCTGGGCCGCGTCATCCGCAACGTTGATCTGTCGCGTCCTACTCCGCTGTGGATGGTCGAGCGTCTGCGTCGTTCCGACGTGCGCAGCATCGATGCCGCTGTCGATATCACCAACTACGTGATGCTCGAGCTGGGTCAGCCTCTGCATGCTTTCGATCTAGCCGAAATCAACGGCGGCATTCGTGTGCGCATGGCGGAGGAGGGCGAGAAGCTCGTTCTGCTCGACGGTCAGGAAGTCAGCCTGCGTGCCGACACCCTGGTCATTGCCGACCACCAGCGTGCTCTGGCAATCGCCGGGGTCATGGGTGGCGAGCACAGCGGCGTGACTGCCGGCACTCGCGATATCTTCCTGGAAAGTGCTTTCTTCGACACCATCTCGGTGGCTGGCAAGGCGCGTTCCTACGGTCTGCACACCGATGCCTCGCACCGTTACGAGCGTGGTGTTGACTGGCAACTGGCCCGTGAAGCCATGGAGCGGGCTACTGGCCTGCTGCTGGAAATCACCGGTGGTGAGGCTGGCCCGATAACAGAAGTGGTCAGCGAACAGCATTTGCCATCGATTGCTCCGGTTACGTTGCGCGCCAGCCGCGTCGAGCAGATGCTCGGTCTGGTCATTGAAAACGCCGAAATCGAGCGTCTGCTGACAGGTCTCGGCCTTGCTGTGACTGCCGAAGCCGACGGGCAGTGGCGTGTCGAAGTGCCAAGTCATCGTTTCGACATCAGCCTTGAGGTCGATCTGATCGAAGAACTGGCTCGTCTGTACGGCTACAACCGTCTGCCGGTTCGTTATCCGCAAGCCCGTCTTGCTCCTCAGGCCAAGGCCGAAGCCAAAGGCGATCTGCCCGAGCTGCGTCGCCTGCTGGTTGCCCGCGGTTATCAGGAAGCGATTACCTACAGCTTCATCGACCCGAAATGGTTCGAACTGTTCTCGCCGGGTGCCAAGCCACTGTTGCTGGCCAACCCGATTTCCAATGACATGGCCGCCATGCGCGCCTCGCTATGGCCGGGTCTGGTCAAAGCGCTGCAGCACAACCTTAACCGCCAACAGGACCGCGTACGCATGTTCGAAAGCGGCCTGCGCTTCGTTGGTCAGCTCGATGGCTTGAAGCAAGAGCCGATGCTGGCGGGTGTGGTATGCGGCAGCCGTCTGCCGGAAGGTTGGGCGCAAGGCCGTGATGCGGTCGACTTCTTCGACGTTAAGGCTGACGTCGAAGCGGTTCTGGGTTTTGCCGGTGCGCTGGGTGAGTTCACCTTCACTCCGGGCCAGCATCCCGCCTTGCACCCAGGTCAGACAGCTCGCATCGAGCGTGATGGTCGCGAAGTCGGCTTCCTGGGCGCCATTCACCCGGAACTGTCGAAAACCCTGGGCCTGGATCGTCCGGTATTTGTTTTCGAGCTGGTTCTGGCTGAAGTATCGACAGGCCGTCTGCCGAAATTCCACGAGCTGTCGCGCTTCCCGGAAGTGCGTCGCGACCTGGCATTGCTGGCTGATCGCGACGTTTCGGCCAGTGCGGTTCTGGACGTTATTCGTGAAAATGCAGGCGAGTGGCTCACAGACCTCAGGTTATTTGATGTTTACCAGGGTAAAGGCATTGATCCACATAGAAAAAGCCTTGCAGTCGGCTTGACCTGGCAGCATCCATCGCGCACTCTTAATGACGATGAGGTAAACGCAACGACACTTGCTATCCTCACCTCGCTTGAGGAGAGGTTAAACGCCACGTTAAGGAAGTAGCGTATGGGGGCTCTGACGAAAGCTGAGATGGCCGAACGTCTGTACGAAGAGCTGGGCCTGAATAAACGGGAAGCCAAGGAACTGGTTGAACTGTTTTTTGAAGAAATCAGGCACGCTCTGGAAGATAACGAGCAGGTGAAGTTGTCAGGTTTCGGCAACTTCGACCTTCGAGACAAGCGCCAGCGGCCTGGGAGAAATCCCAAGACCGGTGAAGAAATTCCGATTACGGCGCGCCGTGTGGTCACCTTTCGTCCAGGGCAGAAGCTGAAGGCCCGAGTTGAGGCATATGCTGGAACCAAGTCATAACGATGAGCTACCGCCGATCCCCGGCAAACGCTACTTCACCATCGGTGAGGTCAGCGAGCTCTGCGCGGTAAAACCGCACGTTTTGCGTTATTGGGAGCAGGAGTTTCCTCAACTCAACCCCGTCAAGCGACGCGGAAACCGCCGGTATTATCAGCGCCAGGACGTGCTGATGATCCGTCAGATCCGCGGCTTGCTCTACGATCAGGGCTTCACCATTGGTGGTGCCCGACTTCGTCTTACCACCGGGGAACCGAAGGACGATACCCAGCAGTACAAGCAGATGATCCGGCAGATGATTGCCGAGCTGGAAGACGTACTGGTTATGCTCAAAGCGTAATTGAGCAGCCAGGATACTTCCAAAATTCAAATGCTTAGGGTATATTTCTCAACGTTTTCGCAGGTTGCAAAACAGATACACGCCTAGTCGGGGCGTAGCGCAGTCCGGTAGCGCACTAGCATGGGGTGCTAGGGGTCGAGTGTTCGAATCACTCCGTCCCGACCATATTTTGTTAAGGGGATCAGTCACTTACGGTGCTGATCCCCTTTTTAATTTCCGGCTTGCGCAAAACCCGCGCAAAACTTGCGCAAAACTAATTCGAAAACTGGCTGATATCGAGGTCGGGAACTGCCTCTGACCAGACAATTTCGGCGGGGTCTTTCTGGTAGTTTTTCGTCATATCCTCGCTCGCATGCCCGGCGATCTTTTGGCCGTCCTTTCCGGCTTTCTTGTATAAGTGCAGTGACAGCGCCCGCACTTCGTGGAAGCCCGGCATTTCCTCGTCACTCCGATCCGTGTAGCACCCAGCATCCTCTCGCGCTGCCTTGAACGCGCGTGTCAAATATCGCTCTTCGATCTTCGTCCAGTGGTCCTTGGTCTGGGCCTGCTTTTGCTTCAGGCGCTCCGGGCGCCGGTGAACGAGATAGGGCGAAGCCACGTTGTCCCTGCACCGACTGATGACAGCCTGCAACTCTGGCGTCACTCGGAATCGAATCCAGGCTGCGTCACTGGCCTTGGCCGTCTTCTGCTGGATGACATACAGATAGCCTTCCCGCACGTCCTCAAACTTCATGTCCAAAATGTCGGTTCGGCGCTGGGCTGTGATCAGTGCCAGATCGATCGAGTTCCGTAGCCAGGCCGGCGACTTCTCGCGTATTAGTTTCAGGCCCTCGACGGTATGGCGCTTGCGCTGTTTCTTTTCGATTAGGTTGATGGTGCTGGCCGCAGGATTGTCCGGGCACAAGCCTTTAGCGGCGGCGTGGTTGAATATGTCGATGAGCAGGGCTCTGCACTGATTGGCGGTACGCGGCGTCAATTCGTCGAGCATCACAGCAACCATGCGGATGCTGATCTGATCCACAGCCTTGCCTTCAAACGCTCTACGGAATCGCCGAAAGTGAACCGCGTACAGCTGAAGTGTTCCTTTCGCCAGTTCCCTCGGCGGCAGTACGGTTGCTTCATAGTGATCAAGGAAGCCTGCAAACGATTCAGAGGTCACGCCCAGCACCGTTTCGACCAGATCTGCCCCCTGCATGAATGCCAGATTCAGTTGCTTGGCCGCGTCGACCGCTTTGATTCGGTCGGTCCCAAACTGAAACCACTTGCCGTCAGTAGGCCTGCGATATCGATAGGTGCCGCGCCGGTCGTCCATGTACAGATTCTGGGGCAGGCCCTTGTTTGATTTGTTGCGCGGTCGGGGGACCATCATGCAGCTCCTTTCAATACCATCGCGATCAGGTCATTACCTGCTGCTTTGTTGTAGGCGGCCCAGTCGATATACCAGAGCTTTCCAATTTGCTCACCTGGGAGCTGGCCGTTGCGGATGTAATTTCGGATCGCCTGGGGGCACGGCGGCGTGCCGTTCTCGCCCCAGCGCCGACGCTGAAACTCACTGATCTTGATCAGTTCTTTTCTCATATTCTTGGCTCCGGGCCGCGCTGGCGGCGGAAGTGGTTAATTGACAGGCCAGCCAAGCGGCATTCCGTCGGCGCGCATCAAGTGAGGCGGGAGGTCTTCGCGCAAACACATCGGCATTGTCCCAGGCACGCCACAGGCGTGGCATCCGCTCGGCATGCCACGACATATCGAATGCAGCAAAGGGAAGCCGCTTTTGCAGCGATCGTTCGTTGCGTCGTACTCCGAGCAAGGAATTCTTTCGGGCATGACTTCGTCCTTGCCGCACACGCGGCTGACATTGAATTGATTGAGAGGGGGTGGTTACTGCGGGGTGTTCAGCTTGGCGACTTCATCAAGGCAGGCGTTCCAGGTCTTGGCCTCGCCAACCGCCGCTGCATGCTGGTCGGCACTTTCAAACTCATCACGATGCGGCAGGTCCAGTCGCTCAGGCAGCACCACCTTCGCCGTGGCGGGTTGGGCGGAAGAGTTCTCAGCGTTAACGCGATCTATGTAAGCTGGCAGCAGTGTTGGTGGAAAAGTGTCTTCCCAAGGTTTTACATTGCGCTTTGCTGAATCTTGTAGCTGGCTCACGTGTCCGACAAGCTCGCGTACAAGATCTGGATAACCTTCCACCTCGTAGAATTTGCAAAGCGTCGAGTCTGGCTGGTGCGTCGCAACGGCGAGGAGCATGTCCCATGCCGTTTGCTCATCGTCAAAGCCTCCATCAGCTATCTGGCCTATCAGCTGTTCAATTTCGGCCGTGATGGCAGACGGCACCAGCTTGAATTCGTTGCTCATGATTTCGATTCCTTCGCGCTCTGCGCATAACGGGCCTGACGCGCTTTGGAGCAGGCCTTGTGGTTTACCCTAGCGCGGTAGCAATTGCAGATATCGCAGAGACCATCGCGGGCCAGCCAGGGCGTGAGCAGGGTTTTGGGTTTGGAGGGGTGGCGGAGGGCGGTCGTATATGCAGCCTGATTCTATTTGTGGGCACAGGGGCACCTCGCCGGTATATTGCGTGCGAAATTTATTTGGGTGATTTGGTAAATGTCTTATTTCGAGCCGGAAGGGAAAGACGCAGCAACGACCAAAGAAGTATGGAATCGACTGACTTGCGCTGGCTTTCTTATGATGCTGGCTGTGATTGTTCCGATCATTTCCCACTACGGGTTCTGGAAGTTACCGGACGAAACGATCCCTGCTTGGGTTATGAGGTCGGGAGCGCTTGTGACGATGTTGGCTCTACTTGCTGAGCATGTTCTTTCAGAAGGTGTGCCCCGCCTCACAAATCCGCTAATTAGCAGATTCCAGTCGGCATTCAGCATCATGCGGAAAATAGCCTTTTTAGAAATGGTGATTGGCACGGCTATTTGGGGTTATGCCGACAGGATTTTTTACTAAGCTGCCGGTACTGAGTCGCGAAATACGTCCATCTGCGCAGCGCCATCCAGCCACGCCGAGTCAATACGAGCGCGAGCCAGGGCCGCATACCCTGGGTTCAGTTCGCAGATGATCGACCGGCGACCTTCCTGCATCGAAACCAGCGACGTTGTACCGGCACCGCCGAATGGGTCCAGCACCACGCCGCCGCGCGGTGCGCTGGCCAGAATGCATGGCCTTATCAGGTCGGGCGGGAAGGTTGCGAAGTGGGCTCCCTTATAACCCACCGTTGGCACTGACCAGACGGAGCGCTTATTTCGCACGTCCAATGGGTAATCGCTGTCATCCCGATCAGGTCGATGAGTTCCGAATGCTTGGCCTGGAATTGCCTGCTCCCGCTTCGAATCTTCCCGCTTGAAGCTGTCCCGCCTGCTGCGCACTGCTTTCATCGGCCCATTTGTTTTGCCTGGCACTCGATCACTTCCCGCTTGATCGTCAACGTTCTGAGATAGGCGCGCGATAGAGCTGGCTGCCACCGGTTCCTTTATGGCGTCCTGGTCGTAGAAGTACCGCCGCGACTTGCTGAGCAGGAACAGATATTCGTGAGCTTTAGTGCAGCGGTCGCGCGTAGACTCAGGCATGGGGTTTGGCTTGTGCCAGATGATGTCCTGCCGGAGATACCAGCCGTCGTCCTGCAGCGCGAAGGCCAGGCGCCAGGGCATGCCCATCAAGTCCTTGTGTTTAAAGCCAGCGGGTGCTGATCGCCAGCCCGTTGCGCTACCTTTTCCCTTCCATGCTGCGTCACCACGCTCTGCCATGTAGCTTCCGCCCCCGCCACGCCCGCCAGTGGCATAGCTGTCGCCCATGTTCACCCAGATCGTGCCGTCAGCGCGGAGCACCCGTCGCACCTCGCGGAACACGTCGACCAGGCGGGCTATGAACTCGGCAGGTGTTTCTTCAAGGCCGATCTGGCCTTCCACGCCATAGTCACGCAGACCGTAGTAGGGCGGGCTGGTCACGCACGTATGCACGCTTTCATCTGGCAGCGTGCGCATCACGTCGATGCAGTCGCCTAACAGTATCTGGTGTAGCTGGCTCATAATCGATTCCGAAGGGTGGCGTGAGTCGTTGAGGTGGGGGAGCAGTGAGAGGTTATCCACAAAAGCCGAATTGCGGATCTAGCCGCAAACGCATTACCTTGTAGCTCGATGCGCCTATGTTTCTCTAGCTTGAGGTCTTCATTAAAAGAGGATCCTCAAATGGAACATCTATCTTTGGCATTTGAAATCGCTGATTCCATATCAAACTTGATTGAAAGCTTATTGCGGGTCTGGATATTGATCATGGTGATCAATCGTTCAGCGCAATAGGTGAGGGAGGGTGTTAAGGGTGGTTGTCCGCACCGCAATTTTGGCAATCGGACAAGTAGCATTCACTGACTGCAATGAAGCGTCCGCAGCCCTGACAGTTGAATACCTGTTTGCTGATGCGTCGCGGCTTCGGTGGCGCGATGCCGGTGCCGCGCAGAGCTTGTTTCAGGTCCACATCTTGCCGATGCACCAAACGCCTGGCGCGCGTGACGATGTAATCCAGCGGCCAGATGATCAGCTCGTCGTCGCCGATAGCGGTGACCGCTTCGAGGGTCAGCCTGTGCGCGCGCTTAAGTCGGTCAGTGCCGCCGATGGGCCACTTGGCAAAGAAAATGTCGTTGCCGTTCCATTGCTGCTGGATCTGCAAAACGCACTGGCATCCCTCAGTCGGCTGTGCTGCCGGGTCGGTCTTGCTGATGTACTGATGATCGACGCCGAGATGCGTGCGCTCGTCAATATAGGCTTTCGGCCACGGGATATCTGTGTCTCTATTCCCTTTGGCCTGTTCCAGTGTGAATAGCTCGGCTTTATCCAGGTTGGTCGTGTAACCGCCGCCCAGCGCCCAGAACGTCAATCCGTCGCCAACATGGCTTCGGCTGTACTGCAGGTAAAACTGGCTCATGGCGTTCCTCCATGCATGCGCCGCCCTCCGTGTCCGGTGGTGGCAAATAGGTTGGGGGTGAGCTATAGATCATGACCGGCATGGAGCCGGATCGAGGAGTGAATATGGCTAATCAGGCGCAAATAGATGCTGTCTTCCTGATTTTCATGAATAGGGTCACTACTGGAGAAGTGAAATACATAATGCCGCCAGATGTTCTTCTAAAGACGTTCGCGCTTTTTATCTTGGTGGCTGCAATATTTATCATGGGCATGGAAAAGATAATTGCTGAGTCGACTGTAAGTGCGTTACTAGGGGCAATCGCAACGGGGGTGCTTGGAATATCCCTAAAGAAGACCGAATAAACCCAGTGCCTTCTCCGCAGAGATGACTATCTGTTCAGCGCAATAGGTGAGGGTGGGGCGATTCGAAAACCTTCGTCGTACTCTCGTCGGCGTCGGCGAGGGGCCGCCTTAAGTGCGGCCTTGTAACTGGCTTTCGCTTCCTTCTTGTCCAGGCACCACTCACCGGCTACCTCGACTGGTTCGCAAAGCAGCAAGTACTCGGCGCTATGAAACCGGTTTATGTTGCGACTGTAGCGAACCATGCGGTATTCGCGGTTGCTGCGTTCGCCGCGCTCTTGATATCGAGGCATCCTTATGCCCAAGAAGTGGGCAAAGCTGTCATAGCACTCGCTCTCATCCAGGTAGGCGTCAAAATTCGTGCGCTTAGGTGCAGGTGGCGCAGGCGGCATTTCGGCAATAGCGAATCGCTCGCCCTCTTTGGTCGCGAAATAGAGAATTTCGCTCTGATCGCAAAACGCCGGGGGCTTGCGACTTCCCATCAGCCCCAGGGTCTCCAGGGCCTCCAAATCCGGCATGTCGTCGTGGTCAGGACCGGCAAGGAAACGGTTTCGATATGGTTGTCGGCTGTCGCGACAATCAGGGCGCAGACCAAGCGTGTGCCAGAGCAGGCCTACTTGCGCCTCGGTGGGCTTGTTTTCCATGGCGTTTCTCCAGGCATGCGCCGCCCTCCGTGTCCGGTGGTGGCAAATTGGTTAGGGATGCGGTATTACGGGTGACCGGCATGGAGCCGGATCAAGGAGTGAATATGGATAATCAGGCGCAGATAGATGCTGTCGAACAACTGTTGATGGCGTTTCTAAAGGGGCACCCTTTCAGAGTCGATGTGGAAGCCGCTTTTATAAAGGCTGATGCGGCGCTGATGGGGTCTGACGGACCTCCAGGTACGAAGGAAAAAACACAAGCTGCGAATTACCTTGCGCACCTAAAGCTCCAGCTAAAGGCCTAGTCATCTCGGCCTATCCGCAAAGCCTTACGCTGAGCGGCGTTGTGGGCTGAATTTTTTCGGAACCGAATGCCTTGCAAGGCCCACACATGCCGAGAGGAATGCAAAACCGCTATGGACGCCCTCAACCCTTCTGTACGGCAAACACTTAAGCGCCGTTCACAACCGATAAGGTGCCCAAGATGAAAAAAATCAAACTGCTCGATCGCGCTATCTGCATTGCCTTTTTTCCGCTGGCAGCCTTGGCTGGCAACGCATTCGCGGACTCGGAATCGGGCTCGACCTCGGCCTCAGCAGAAGCTGGTAGTTCACAGAGTGCAGCTGATCAGCGTGCAGCCATGGAGGCTGCTGCAGAGGCCGCTGAGCGATGCGGATTCGTATTCGGAAGAGGTCATGTCTGCGATTGAATCAGCTGACTGGCCCGTCATAAAGGCCTGATGCATCACTTCCCTGCCTGATGATCAAATGGATTGCGTTGCGATAGGTCTACACCTATCGCAACGCTAACGAACGGTCATCAAAGCGTAAGTAATACGCAGCTCACATTCAAACAGCAATATTTCTATTTCAATGACTTAGAGTTTTATGGTCCTCAGCATGGGGTGCTAGGGGGCGAGTGTTCGAATCACTCCGTCCCGACCATATTTTTCAGTGATTTAGCCCAATCTGAGAAGGTTGGGCTTTTTCATGTGCGTGACTTTTGCGTGACTCTTTTTTCATGCCTGCCTCCTCTTCAAAATCGTCAGAACCGGTCCGCGTGAGTCGGTGGCTGACACCATGTTCGCGGCTTCAATCAGATGCCCTAGTTCAGCGCCCGATTAAGGGCTGGTGATGCTGTCGTTCTTGTGCCCCAGCAATGCCTTTCGATCTTCCTCCGTGACGCCCGCGACTACCGAAGGTGCCTCAAGTCGTGAATCCTGATGGACAGATAGCCTGGGAGAGCGGGGCGAAAGTTTTCCTCCTGCCAAAGTTTCGCCGCGCGCACCGTTGCCTTTTTCCAAGCAAAGTCGTTCATCCGGTGCATGCACGCTTTCATCTGGCAGCGTACGCATTATATCGATGCAGTCGCCTACCAATATCTGGTGGCGCTGACTCATATCGAATTCCGAAGGGTGGCGTGAGTTGATTAAGTGGTCTATTAACTTGATGAGGGTCTTAACGAGGAGCGCAATCTTGGTCGGTAGAATTTCTGATTCAGAACTCCATGAAATGCGGATTCGCAAGCTACAGAACGATATCTCTGATTCAGAGCGTCTCCGCATACCCGTGAAATTCATGCACCTGTCGGCTCTGACACCCACCAGCAGAGAACATCATGTTGAAAGGCATGGTGAGCTCTTCACCGGGCAGGAGATGCTTGATTGGTGGGCAGAGGGGGATAACCGTGTGCGCTGTCGCTGTGCATGCACCCCAGTGCTTTTAGATAATCAGGGGAGGCCTATGACTCCAGACCTCATGGTTAAAGCCAAGATGGATCTGAAGGCTTTCAAAGCGTCCTGACCTCACGGTTCGTAGCATTCAGCGTAATAGGCGAGGCTGGGGTTAGGCCGTGATGCGCTCGCCTACCACCTTTTCGTATCTTGCAATCAGGCGATGTGGCTGACACCCATACACCCATGACCCTGACTACTTGCCTGCGCCAGATCCCTCATCTCGAAATTGATTGATGTGACACATGTTGCGCGCATCGGCTACCGGATCTATCGCTGACCGCTTTAGATTTGGCCGGGGTCGTATTGCATGAACTCAATGCCATGCTTTTTATTTAGTCGATTCGGTAGGTAGCGGCTGCCGCTCGACGTCTGAACGAGCATTTCTTCTGAAACGGCAGGCGAATGGTCAGTCTGTTTCACTAATGCGGACATGGTTGCCCCCGCGCCATGCCGTCACCGGGGCCCTGCGATTAAAAAGGAAAGGGGTTACTGCGTGATTTGCGATGCATAGGCGCCGGCCTCCATGCGGTGGTTCCGACCAGAGAGCAAAAAGTGATCTGCGCCAGATGATGTCGCGGCGTGCGCGTTGGTATCCGTGGTTTCTCAGGGACAGATGCGATCTGTCTCGGACGATATTGACAAAGCCTATTACCATTAGTACTGTGTTTATATACAGTATTCGGGTGGCTCCGATCTGAATCAGCTGACGAAATGGCACTTTGGCAATAATGATTGCCCGTGTGCTGCCGGTGAGGAGCTCATCTGTCGGCCAGCTTATTTCACGCCATTCAACTCCCCGAGAAACCGAGCGGAGATATGAGCGTTGCATCCACTTAAAATCTAACTTGAGGAACTAATCTATGCCTGATACCAATGCGTACTACCTGGAAAATCTGACAGACCTGCGAGCCGTAAGCGGAGGCGCAAGTTACGCGTTTACTCATGCAGGGGGCGGATTTTGGAGGCGAGACCCCCTGGACACAATTTCTCCCGAAAATCTCGATGCGGGTGTATTGGTCGCAGCTGACGGTAGCCGCTGGAAACTGGACAAAACGTCCGGGCCCACTCGAGCTGAAGTTGGAAAACCGGGAACGTCGTTTAACGATAACGGCTGGATAGTGGGGTGGTATACCCCTGGAGAAAATATCAACGGCAATGGAAATAAGTTTAACTACGCCTCGTTGTACATTCCCAACGACCGCGTCGTGCAACAAAATGGTCTGAACGGTGCCACCGGTTCGAAAGTGGACGGCCTGAACGTGACAATGGGTTTTGGTGGTCCTTCGACGCGCGGGGGGCGACATGCTATTGACGGGGTGTTGCTACAAGGATTCGGTACTGAGGGGGCCACAGATCAAAACAACGGAGACCGAAATTATGTTGGCGTACAAGGTCAAGTGCTGACTAACTCGGGAGATGGCGGGACGAGTCCCTCTGATCTGCGTGGTGCGTATTTCGGCGGATCTGATTATGTAGGGCTGTACGGCACGGCTAAATACGTAAATAACATTACCGGTCGGGAGGTCAACACTGACATCCAGGCGAGCGACGGCACTCGTGTTGATTATCACACGGGTATCCAGATCGCTTCCAATATCGGTGAGCGCGGCTTTACTTTGGATACTGCTATTTCTGTATCGAACCTGGGTGGATCTCCTCGAGGCTGGGGAAATGGTATCAGCTTCAGCGGAAAGAACGGGGGGGCTGCGTTCGAGGCCGATAGTACTGCTATCAGGGTTTTCCCTTCCGGAGCTGCAGGCGGGGCGCTTGGTACTCTACTCGATACTCGAGGTGTGACGGTAGGTCAGCTCATAGCCGCTGATGGAGTGTCTTTGCGCAGAGGCATCCTTGATCTGGCGACCTCTGGAGCACTAGTGAACCTTGGGTCTTCCACCGCCGCAGGTGTCGTGCAGTTTCAGGGCCGCTCATCCGGTCTCTCTTCTGCGTGGGATGCACGCTTGGCTTTTATCGGTGGTACATCAACTACGGGTCAAGGGGTTGCCCAGATTGATGCCGGTCTAGTTGCCACCAGTGCGGCAGTCGTTCGGAGTACCGCAGCCAACTACACCGCCTTAGGCACTACCGCTTATCCGTTCAGCCAGGTTGTCATTCAGACGAGCCCAATCGTAACGTCTGACGTGCGTCAGAAAACGGAAATTGAAAAGCTCACATTGGGGCTGGACTTCGTCCGTAGCTTTGCTGCTGCGGAGCAAGGATTGATCCAGTACCGGATGGCCCAAACTGGTGGCAAAGTACAGAAGGTCCAGACGGGAACGCGCAAAGTCGAGCGCCAGGCCACAGAGACTGTCGAGACGGTTGTGCATTATCTGGAGATGGTTGAAGGCAAAGCGATCCAGAAGACTCGTACGGAACAGACCGAAGTCCCTATATTTGATGTCCTGCAGGTTTGGGACGAGAGTGGCAATCCGGTAATGGTTGAGGAAGAGTTTGTAGCAGGCTCTCATGAGGAACTGAACGAAAACCAGGAAGTCCGCACCGTTCTTGACTATGCCACGCGTCAAATGCAGCTTACGACCAAGGTTCCTCGTATGGAGGTTGTGGAGGAGCCTGTTTATGAACAGGCGGTGTATCAGAGGGAGGGTGGACGGGTCCATTTGGGTATTAGTGCTCAAGAGCTGCGCGCGCAATTGCTGGCGCACGGCATAGATGATTGCGCAGCATGGTGCTTGGCTGACCCGGAAGACCCGGAGTCGACGCAATCAGTAAGAGAAGCTCAGTTGATTCCGGTTTTGTTGAAAGCGGTAGCGGAACTGGCCTCCGAAGTCGAAACGCTCCGAAGCTTCGCCGCAGTGGGTAGTAACGCTAACTGACGGGCGCAAGTGCTTTGAAAGAACGGGCTAGCTATTAGGCCCGCTGAGAATAAGGCCTGCGTACTGATTATTATCCTCTGCTGTATCACTTTGAAAAACCTGAGGCTTTTCTCAAGGTGAAGCTTGGTCTTGATCGGACGTTCGGCCTGCAGTGCTTAGTCTGGGGTATTGCCAATGCTGGAGAGGAAGCTGAGAAAGTCGTCCCCTTGCTCTCTGACGATCTTGTCTCGATCAAGTCCTTGATGGGGGAGGGATTTCTGGTCCGCTGGCCAGGTATATCTATACGAGACCACCTTCCTCACATCGTTTTTTTATAACTGCTATAACTGCACCCCTTAACCGTTTCAGTGTGCCGAAATACAGGCTACCACTGTCGGCTTTACAGCACTGCTTTGCACCCAAGTCATGATGGCTTTAGACACGCCTGCAACGATCAGCGCATTTACGAAGCGCAGGCAGCAAGAAATCGGCAGCGAGCGCTTTGTCGACAGCCACCGAAAAAACTGCTCTTCAAAGCATTGTTGTACCCCTCTGAAAACAATTTGACATATGTTATTTGTGATCACATATTAGCCCCATAAGAACGCCAATATGAGTCACTCCCTATGACAGACCGTCCGATCCTCCTGCCCGCCATGCGCCAGGTTTCCCGCGATACTCTCCAGGACCAGGTTTACCGACAAATCCGTGAAGCGCTGATGAGCGGGCGCTTTCAGCCGGGTCAGAAGCTGACCATCCGTGGTCTTGCCGAGGCGCTGGGCTCCAGCCCTATGCCTGTGCGCGAGGCATTGAATCGTCTCAGTGCAGAGAACGCCTTCGAAGTCACCGAAACCGCTCGTCTGCGCGTACCCATGATGACCCCGGAGCGGCTGCGTGAAATTCGTGATGCTAGGGTCGCGCTGGAAGGTCTGTTGGCCGAGAAGGCGGTCATTCTGATCAATGACGCCGATCTTGCAGACATCAGCCAGCTCTGCGAGCAGATGCAGAAGGCAGCAGACAGTGTTGATGTGGCTCTCTACCTGTGGACCAACTTTGCCTTTCACCGCCGCATTTATGCGGTCGCCAAGGCTGAGTTGATCGTTGCGGCAGTAGAGAACTTCTGGCTGCACATAGGCCCCTGTTTCACACTTGTCGCGCCTGACAGGGCGCACCTTCAGCGTTCGATGGAAGCACACAACCGTATCGTCGAGGCACTGGCGGCGCGTGATGGGGCGGCCGCTCGTGCAGCGGTCACCGACGACATCATGCAGGCGGCTGATTCTCTGACGCGCCTGATCGCAAAGAGCGACCGCTCCAGGTCGCGTGTCTCGGGATTGAAAAAAGCATGAGTGTTCTCAATCGACTGGTTCCCTACGCAGGGCTGCGCGTGCTGATTTCCGGTGGTGCCGCCGGGATCGGTGAAGTGTTGGCGGCGGCTTATATGGAAGCCGGGGCAAAGGTGCATGTGTGTGATGTCAGCGAGGCGGCCATTGCGGCATTCCTTGATCGCCATCCAGGCTGCGTTGCCACCCGCGCAGACGTTGCTGACCCGGTGCAGATCGAAGCGGTGTTCAGGGTGCAGCGCGAACAGTTCGGCGGTCTTGATGTGCTAATCAACAACGCCGGGATCGCCGGCCCTACGGCAGGCATTGATGCGATTACCGAAGAGGAGTGGCAGCGCACCATCGACATCAATCTCACTGGGCAATACCGTTTTGCTCATCACGCGGTGCCGCTGCTCAAGGCGTCGCCCAACGCTCATCTGATCCATATCGCGTCTGTCGCCGGTCGTCTGGGATACGCCTGGCGTACACCGTACGCGGCGACCAAGTGGGCGATTGTCGGCCTGATGAAATCTCTGGCGTCCGAGTTGGGTGAGAGCGACATCCGCGTCAATGCCTTGCTGCCCGGCATCGTCGAAGGCCCGCGTATGGACGGTGTGATTCGTGCCCGTGCTCAACAGATGAATGTGCCTGAGGAGGAGATGCGCGAGGAGTACCTGAAAAAGATTTCGCTCAAGCGCATGGTCACCGCCGAGGACGTTGCCGCGATGGCGCTTTTCTTGTGCTCGCCCGCCGCACGCAATGTCACGGGTCAGGCCATCAGTGTGGATGGCAACGTCGAATACCTCTGAGTATCAGGCTCGACAGGACCGGACAGCGTCCGAGTCGTGTTCCACACCAGACTTTCTCTTTAAGAACAAGAACGGAGAATGCTCATGCCCAAGAAACGTCCGATCATTATTACCTGTGCCGTCACGGGGGCCATTCATACGCCCTCGATGTCGCCTCATTTACCGATCACACCGCAGGAAATCGCCGATGCAGCCGTGGATGCCGCCGAGGCGGGTGCCTCAATCGTCCACTTGCATGCCCGCGACCCGGTTGACGGGCGGCCCAGCCAGGATGTCGATCTGTTTCGGCAATTTCTGCCGCACATCAAGGCCAGGAGCAACGTGGTGATCAATATCACCACCGGCGGCGCGCCGACCATGGGCGTGGAAGAGCGTTTGCAGCCTGTGGCGCAACTCAAGCCGGAACTCGCCTCGTTGAACATGGGCTCAATGAACTTCGGGCTGTACGAAATGCTCGATCGCTACAGCGAATTCAAGCACGACTGGGAACGGCCGTACCTGGCCGAGAGTGATGACCGGATCTTCCGCAACACCTTCCGCGACATCGCGCACATCCTCAATACCTGTGCCGAGAACCGCACGCGCTTTGAAATCGAATGCTATGACATCGGCCACCTGTATACCGCCGCGCATTTTCTGCAGCGCGGGCTGCTCAAGGCGCCGATTTTCATTCAGTCGGTGTTTGGTTTGCGCGGAGGTATAGGCGGGCATCCCGAAGACCTGGCGCACATGCGTCGTACGGCCGACCGTCTGTTTGGCGACGCCTATCAATGGTCGATTCTGGGTGCCGGTCGCAATCAGATTCCGCTGGGCACCATGGGCCTGTCGATGGGCAGTCATGTGCGGGTCGGTCTTGAAGATTCGCTGTGGGACGGACCGGGCAAGCTGGCGGCGTCCAATGCCGATCAGGTCAAGCGTATTCGCACAGTTATCGAAGCGCTGGGCGGGCAGGTGGCGACGCCTGATGAAGCCCGCGAAATGCTCGACCTGAAGGGGCATGACAAGGTTAATTTCTAGTCTCCGCAAAATGTGTCATCTCAATAACAACAAGACAGAGGTGAAAAATGCGTATCGAAATCGTTGTCGACGTGAAGACCACGCTGGGCGAAGGCCCGGTCTGGGATGTCGAGCAACAGCGTCTGTACTGGATCGACAGTTTCGACGGTCGTGTTCTGCGCTGCACGGATGACGGGCGCGAGTTGCGAGCCTGGGATGTCGGCCAGAAAATCGGTTCCATGGCCTTGCGCAGGAGTGGCGATGCGGCGCTCGTTGCGTTGCAGACGGGTATTTACAACCTTGATCTGCCTACCGGTGATCTCGAGCTGATAGTCGACCCGGAACCGGGGCTGCCCGACAATCGGCTCAACGATGGCAAAGTGGATCGGCACGGCCGGTTCATCGTGGGTTCGATGGACACTCGGGAGGATCAGGCCAGCGCGAAGCTGTATCGCCTCGACCCGGACCTGAGCCTGCACACGCTGGATGAGGGCATTATCGTGTCCAACGGCCCTTGCTGGAGCCCGGGCGGTGAAACCTTTTATTTCGCCGATACCTGGTCCGGGGATATCTGGGCCTATGACTACGACAACACCAGCGGCGCGGTCGCCAACAGACGAACCTTTGCCAAGGTCGACACCTCAGCAGGAGGCGCGGCGGATGGCTGCACCGTCGATGCCGAAGGCTGCCTGTGGCAAGCGCTGGTCTACGCCGGAAAACTGGTGCGCTACACCCCGGACGGGCAGGTGGATCGCATCATTGACATGCCCGTGAAGAAAGTGACGAGCCTGACCTTCGGCGGACCGAATCTGGACACGCTGTATGTCACCTCCATGGCCAAGCCGCCGTTGCCACGCTTTCCGGAAGATGGCCAGCAACGCGGTGCCCTGTTTGCGATCACCGGGCTGGGCGTGCAAGGCATCGCTGAACGGCGCTTTGCCAGTTAACCCGTCAACAGACTCAACCTGAACGTTAAGGACGACTGACCCTTTCTCGCTTGGGCGTGCCTGGCACGCCTGGAGAGTTCCCATGCCAAATAACAAGAATGCATCGCTGGGCAAGATTCACCGGTTTTCGTGGGTGTCGTTGTTGGTCTGCTGGATGATCTGGATTCTGAATGCCTATGACCGCGAGATTGTATTGCGCCTGGGGCCGACGATTTCCAAACATTTCGAATTGTCTGCGGACCAGTGGGGTACGGTGGCCACCGTCGTCATGCTGGCTCTGGCCGTTCTCGATATTCCAGGCTCCATCTGGAGTGATCGTTACGGCGGTGGCTGGAAGCGGGCACGCTTTCAGGTGCCATTGGTACTGGGCTACACCGCATTGTCCTTTCTCTCAGGCTTCAAGGCGTTGAGTGGCAGCCTTGCGAGTTTTATTGCCTTGCGCGTGGGAGTGAACCTGGGGGCTGGCTGGGGCGAACCGGTCGGGGTCAGTAACACGGCTGAATGGTGGCCGGTGGAGCGCCGCGGTTTTGCTCTGGGCGCACACCACACCGGTTACCCCATCGGCGCGATGCTCAGTGGCATTGTCGCCAGTTTCGTGATCAGCACCTTCGGTGAGGAAAACTGGCGTTATGTGTTCTTCTTCGCCTTCGTGGTGGCTCTGCCGCTGATGATCTTCTGGGCGCGCTACTCGACGGCCGAGCGCATCACCCAACTGTATGTGGACATTGCCGCCAAAGGCATGACCCCGCCGGACAGCACGCCGTCGACCAACGTCAAAGGCCAGGTCTGGAAGTCAGTGAAGGCCACGCTGAGTAACCGCAACATCGCGCTGACAGCCGGTAACACCATGCTCACGCAGGTGGTGTACATGGGGGTGAATATTGTCCTGCCAGCCTATCTGTACAACATCCTCAACCTGTCGTTGGCCGAATCGGCAGGAATGAGCGTCGTATTCACGCTGACGGGTATCCTCGGGCAACTGATCTGGCCGTCGTTGTCGGACATCATTGGTCGGCGCATAACCCTGATCATTTGCGGCCTATGGATGGCGGTCAGCGTTGGTGCCTTTTACTTCGCCAACACCATCCTGATCGTCATCGCCGTGCAACTGCTTTTCGGCCTGGTCGCCAATGCCGTCTGGCCCATCTACTACGCGGTTGCGTCCGACTCTGCACAACCCTCTGCAACGTCGACCGCCAACGGCATCATCACCACGGCGATGTTCATCGGCGGCGGTATTGCACCAGTACTCATGGGCACACTGATTTCCATGGGCGGCGGCTGGACCAGCCTCAGTGGCTATACAGTGTGCTTTTTCGTGATGGCGGGCTGCGCGCTGGGCGGGGCGTTTCTACAACTGTTTTCTCATCGGCCGGAAGTGTTGGCGGTGCAGCGCGGAGTGTGAGGCTGGCGCCGACTTTTCATACAGAACCCAAGACGCAGGCCAGGGAAAAAGATGTTTAAAGGTCTGCCTATTACTGCTCCGCAGGATGTGTGTAGGGCTAACACGTGTAGCCCTACAATAATATGCAGGAGAAGGGGGGGATTTTGGCTCAACCCGCCAACCCCCGCGCAGTCACCAAATCCGTAATCAATACATCCAGATACCCCCCCAACAACGCTCCTCTGATCGCCTGCACCTTCCTCACCCCCCCAGCCAACCCCAGCACGCGATTGATCGACCGCAGCTTCGGCAAGCCCATCGACACCACAAACTCTTCATCCTCTTCCAGCACCGGTTTGCCCTGGGCATCAAAATACCGCAGGCAGATATCACCCACCGCACCCCGTTCAGCGAGCACGCGCAGCATGTCTTCGGTGTAGTAGTTGCCGCTGTTGCGCAGCAGTTGTGAGGGTTCGAGTTCGCCAATACCCACGATTGCGAGGGTGATGCTGTCGAAGCGCTGGAGGACTTCTTTGACTTCTTCCATTTCGACGATGCGCTGTTTGCTTTCTACCGATTGCTCGATGCTCTGCGACGGCAGCAAGAAGGCGGGACAGTTGAGGAGGGTGGCCAGGTGCTGGGTAAGCAGGGTGGCTTCAAAGGCACCTTTGTTGCCGACGCCACCCAGCAGTTGCACGACTTCCTGGGCACTTTGTTTGCCCGGTTGGGGGTGCATGTGGCTGACCATCGCGCGGATAGTGCTGCTCCAGGAGGAGATGCCGATGTGGTCCTGAGCGCTAAGGCTGGTTTCCAGGTAATGCGCGGCGGCCGAGCCGATGGCTTGTTTGATGCTTTCTTCGTTGTCCGGTTCGGTGGCTTCGACGACGATTACCTGACGTATGCCGTACAGGGACTGCAAGCGGCTTTCCAGCTCCAGATGCAGGCCTTGCGGGCGCATGACGGTGATTTTCACCACGCCTTCCTGCAACGCACGGCGCAGGGCGCGGCTGATGAAGGATTGGGACAGGTCGAGGCGGGTGGAAATCTCGGACTGTTTGAGTCCTTCTTCATAATAGAGGCTGGCGATCTTGCTCATCAGCCGTTGTTCTTCGATCTGGCTCATGCAGGCCCCAAAAAATGATAGCGATATCCAAAGTGGCGGCGAGGATACCAAACTGGCAGCGGGTCGTGCCTGCCACAGCGGTCAGGACATAATCAGCCCGCCGTCGATATTGATCGCCTGACCGGTCAGGTAGGCGGCGTCATCCGAGGCCAGGAATGCGACCAGCCCGGCGACGTCCGAGGGTTTGCCGGCGCGACGCATGGGGATGTTGCGGACCCACTCGGCCATCAGTTCGCCCTTGGCATAGCGCTTTTCTTCGGTGCCGAGGATTTCGCCCCACACGCGGTCGTTGTAGTCCCACATTTCGCTTTCGATGATGCCTGGGCAGAAGGCGTTCACCGTGATGTTGTGCCGCGCCAGTTCCAGCGCCAGGCTTTGGGTGATGCCGATCACGCCCATTTTGCTCGCGGCGTAATGTGGAGTGTAGATGAAGCCCTGACGGCCCTGGCCTGAGGATGTGTTGATCAACCGCCCGCTGCCTTGTCTGACCATGTAGCGGGCGGCTTCCCGGCAGCCGAGCCAGACGCCGGTTGTATTGACCTGCAGGACCTTGTCGAAGTCTGCGCGGGGCATTTTTTCGCAATGGTCGATGGTGATGATGCCGGCGTTTTGCACCGACACATCGATGCTGCCGAAGCGCTCGTGGGCGGTCTGGTAGAGGCGCTGTATGTCGGCCTCATCGGTAACGTCGATACCCAGCGCCAGGCTGTTGACCGAGTATTCGCTGGTCAGTTGTTCAGAGGTGAACGTCACTCGCTCAAGGTCGTTGGAGGCGAGCACCAGATTGGCACCTTCCTGAGCGAAGCGCTCGGCAATGCCTGCGCCGATGCCTCGGCATGCGCCGGTGATAACCACGGTTTTACCGCTAAAACGTTGATACATGAGTGTGCTCCAGTGATGGGCAGGGCGGGCTCACCAGCAGACAAAGCCGCCGTCCACCAGCAGGTCGACGCCGGTACAGAACGATGAAGCCTGACTGACCAGAAAGACCGCCGGGCCGACCATCTCGTCCACGCTGGCCATGCGTCCCATGGGCGTGGTCTGTTCGAATATCTTCACTTGCTCGGCCACTTCCGGTCTTGAATTCATGGGCGTGGCGGTGTAGCCGGGGCTGATGCAGTTGACCCGTAAACCCTTGTCTGCCCATTCCATCGCCAGGCTTTTGCTGAGGTGAATGACGCCCGCTTTCGAGGCGTTGTAGTGGGCTTGCAGCAACCCACGATTGACGATACTGCCGGACATCGAGGCGATGTTGACGATGGCGCCTTTTCCGCGTGGCAGCATGACTGCCGCCTGGGCCTGGCAACTGAGAAAGATGCCGGTGAGGTTGATGTCCAGCATGGTTTGCCAGCGTTTCAGTTCCAGGTCTTCGGCGGCCTGCGCGTTGGCGATCCCGGCACAGTTGACGGCCACGCTGAGCGCGCCCAGTTCAGTCTCAGTGCGCGCGATGGCTGCATCCAGCGTCGCGCGGTCTGTGACAGTACCTTGCAGGGCAAGCGCGCGTCGGCCCAGTGCGTTGATGCGTTCTACGGTGTCGCCGATGCCCGCGCTGCCTGGCAAGTCAAAGCACGCCACGTCAGCGCCGGCCTCGGCAAGGCCGACTGCAATGGCCTGGCCAATGCCGCTGCCGGCACCGGTCACAAAGGCCACCTGGCCATCCAGACGAAAAAGTTGCATGTCGTTCTCCACGTAATCAGGTTGTTTGCTCTCAGGCGGTGGCCATTTCCATGACTGACACCGGTGTCGCTTCGCCACGTTCAAGAATGCCCATCTGCCGGCCACGGCTCATGACCATGACCCGGTGTGACAAACCCAGCACTTCGTCGAGGTCGGAACTGACCACGATCACGGCCATGCCGGTTGCCGCCAGCTCGGCGATCACCTCGTAGATCGCCGCCCGCGCACCGACGTCGATGCCTCGGGTCGGCTCGTCGAGAATGAACACCTTGGGGTTGCGGGCCAGCCATTTGGCGATGATGACTTTCTGCTGATTGCCACCGGACAGGCTGTCGATTCGCTGCTCGGGCGCGCCTTTTACGCCGAGGCGCGAAATGGCGTTTCGGGCAAACGCGTGCAGGCTTTTGGGCGATACCCAGTTGCCGCTGTGCAACAGATCGGTGTTGCCGTAGACCAGGTTGTCTTCGATACGGTGCTCGACCACCACGCCTTGTTGCTTGCGGTCTTCAGGCACCAGCACCACGCCCGCCTGAATTGCTTGCGAGGGGGAGTGCAGTTGAACGGTTTCGCCATCCAGTTGCATGTGCCCCTGAATATCCCGGGCTGCGCCCGCAATCACCCGAATCAGTTCGGTTCTGCCCGCGCCAACCACTCCGGCGATGCCGAACACTTCACCGGCGCGTACGCTGAAGTCGATACCATGCAAGGCGAACTCCCGGCAGGCGAGGTCCTTGACCTGCAGCATCACTCTGTCCTGCGGCGCTTGCAGGACGGGGAAGATACGTTCCAGGCTGCGCCCGACCATTTGTTCGACCAGTTCGCGGACCGGCACCTGTGCGGTGGCGTGGAGCGCAATCTGGCGGCCATCGCGCAGTACCAGAATACGGTCGGCGATTCGTGCGATTTCTTCCAGACGATGGCTGATATAGATGAACGACACGCCTTCAGCCTTGAGGCGCTCGACCTGTTGAAACAGCAGCTCGGTTTCTTCACCGCCAAGAGCGGCGGTGGGCTCGTCGAGAATCAGCAGGCGTGCGTTCAGGGTCAGGGCTTTGGCGATCTCGACCAGTTGCTGTGCAGCGACGCTTAAACCCTCGACCTTGCGCGAAGCTGACACGTCGAGGCCGAGGCGTTCCAACTGCTTCTGTGCCTGCGCTTGCATGTAGTCCCGGTCGACCTTGCCGTGGCGCATGGGCAGCCGCCCGACAAAGATGTTTTCGGCAATCGACAACTGCGCCAGCAGGCGAATCTCCTGATGAATCAGGCCGATGCCAGCGCCCAGCGCCGCGCCCGGAGAGGCTGGCGCGTAATCCTCGCCGAGCCAGCTCATGGAGCCTCCCGCTTCAGGCTGCACAAGGCCCGCGATAATCGACGACAAGGTCGATTTGCCTGCGCCGTTTTCACCGAGCAGGGCGAGCACTTCACCTGGCCGCACGTCGACATTGATCTGTGAAAGGACCTGCACCGGGCCGTAAGTCTTGCCAATGTTACGCAGGCACAGCACTGCTGCAGGTGTGACCTCAGGGTTGTGGAGCGTCGGGTTATCCAGAGCAGCTTGCATGGCGGACTCCGTGGCTCAAGGGTGCTGTTGCAGGAAAGGCGCGACGTTGTCTTTGGTAGTCAGCACGGTTTCCAGCAGTTGTTCCTTGGGCACGGCTTTGCCAGCCTTGAGGTCAAGTGCGGAGGCAACGGCCATGCGCCCCATCTTTTGCGTCTGCTGGGTCATGGTCGCTTGCAGCACGCCGCTTGCCACCGCCTTGAGGCCTGCCACGTCGCCGTCAAAACCGACTATGACCACCGGTTGCCCGAGGTTGGCGACTTTTACCGCCTGTGCAGCACCGAGGGCCATCGCGTCAGCGCGACCGAAAAAGACGCTAATGTTCGGGTCACGCTGCAACAGGTCCTGAGCGACTGCAAAGCCTTTGTCCTGCGCCCATTCGGCAGGCTGCTCGGCAACGACCTTGAGGCCGGGAAAGCCTTTCAAACCTTCCTGGAAACCTTTCGCCCGGTCGTTTTCCGGGGTTGTGCCCAACTGCCCTTGAAGGATGGCGATGCGGCCTTTGCCGCCAGTCACCTTGCCTACGTATTCGGCAAGCGTGCGCGCACCGGCCACGCTGTCGCTGGCAATAAACGTGTCGCCGGGCGCGTCAGGCGCATTGCGGTCTACAGCGATTACCGGAATCCCGGCAGCCTTGGCGGCCTTGACTGGCACGCCCGCGGCAGTGGCACCTGCGGGAATGTAGATCAACGCATCAATCTGGCGGGTGATCAGGTCCTCGATCTGGCTGACCTGAGTCGATGAATTGCCCTGCGCATCGACGGTAATGATCTTCACCCCGCGGGCTTTGCCTTCGGCTTCGACCGACTGTTTGATCTGGTTGAAGAAGTCAGCCTGCAGATTGGCTACGGCCAGGCCGATGGTCAGCTCTTTGGCCCAGGTCGAGCCTGCTGTGGTGAGTGTGGCGGCGGCCAGGGCCGTGGCGAGGAGCAGTTTTTTGGTCATGAACATGGCGGTGACTCCTGATTTTATTGTTGGGGATGTCAACATCGGTCAAGCACAAAACGACAACGCTTAGTGAGCACTGTTGGAGCGACGACGCAAGGTATCGATGGTCACGGCGAGGGCAATGACCACGCCGATAACGACCTGTTGAATGAAGGGCGAAACGCCAAGCAGGTTGAGGCCGTTGCGCAGCACGCCGATGATCAATACACCGACCAGCGTGCCACCGACGCTGCCGACACCGCCGCTGAGACTGGCACCGCCGATAACCACTGCGGCAATGGCGTCCAGTTCCAGCGTAAGCCCGGCGCTGGGTTGCGAGGAGTCGAGGCGGGCGGCCATCGTCACAGCGGCGATGCCGGCAAGCGCGCCGCTGATGGCGTACACCCATAAAGTGATGGCTCGCACCTTGATCCCTGAAAGCCTCGCTACTTCAGGGCTGCCGCCAATGGCGTACAGGTTGCGCCCACCGGCCCGAAAACGCAGGAATACCCAGGCCACGCCCAGCATGACCAGAAACAGCCCGACTGTGGCCGACAGAAAGCCGAAATGGCGCACGGTGGCCAGGCTGGTGAACCACTCCGGGTAACCGACGATCTGCCGACCTTCGGTAAGAATATTTGCCAGGCCTCGGGCGACCGACATCATCGTCAGCGTGGCGATAAAGGCGGGCAGTCTGGCGTAGGTAATCAGCAAGCCGGACACCAGCCCGGCGAGCATGCCGGTCGCTATGGCTATCGGGATCGCCAGGCCCAGCGCCAGGCCCTGATCCTGGTACAGCCAGCCCAGCATCATCATCGAAAACGCCAGCACCGAACCGACAGACAGGTCGATGCCGCCGATGACGATCACCGCCGTCATGCCGATGGCGAGAATGCCCAGCACTGTCACTTGGTCAAGGATGTTCAGACCGTTGCGCAGGGTGAAGAAGAATTCTGAGCTGAAGGAAAAGACCACCAGCAGCAGGGCCAGGCCAATCAACGGCCCACCGATGTTGTCAGGCAACAGCTTGAGCAACCACGCCCGGCCTGACGGTTTTGCGGCAGCCTGATGAGCAGGGGCTTTGGCGTCCATGGGGGGTCTCCGGATTTATTGTTGTTGGAGTTTGTTCTGGCTGCCTGAATATATATGCATGCCTGACTGTTAATTCAGATTCCGTCTCCGGCTGAGCAAAGTCAAGCGGTTTAATTTTCTTCAATCCTTGCGAATACACCTCAAACGTCCCTGTGAGCCTCAAGACAGAGCCTCGCGCAGCTGATTCAGATGTCGTCGGCAAAAAATGTAATCAACGTTTTTTGATTTTTCAGGTGCGCGCCTGCTTGACCTGTTGAGGGATCAGCGTCTAAATATAAATATATTTTCAGCTGTGAATAAATATTCAAGTGCTTTTCAGAATAATGAATCACCGCGTGGCTAGCCCCGCAGGAGCCGCTCCATGAATGCCTTCCGCTACGATGCCCAGCAGATCAAAGAACAGGCACGCCTGATCAGGCGTAATGTCATCACCCTGAATGCCGGATCGCCTGCGGGAGGGCATACGGGGGCCGACCTTTCGGAAACCGACATTCTTGCAACCCTGTATTTCCGTATTCTCGATATCAGCCCCGAGCGCATCGAAGACCCGGCGCGCGATATCTACATCCAGAGCAAAGGCCATGGCGTCGGTGGTCTGTATTGCTGTCTGGCCCAGGCTGGTTATATCCCCGAAGCGTGGCTGCCCGAGTATCAGCATTTCAATTCGCGTCTGCCGGGCCACCCGGTGCGGCAGAAAACGCCGGGCATCGAGCTCAATACCGGTGCGTTGGGCCACGGTCTGCCGGTTGCGGTAGGCCTGGCGCTGGCGGCGAAAATGTCCGGGAGCACCAAACGAATCTACGTGCTGACCGGCGACGGCGAACTGGCGGAAGGCTCGAACTGGGAGGCGGCAATGGCAGCCGCCAAGTACGGCCTGGACAACCTGTTTGTGATCGTCGACAAGAACAAGCTGCAACTGGCGGGCCTCACGGCAGAGATCATGCCGCTGGACCCGCTGGATGAGAAATGGGCGGCGTTTGGCTTCACGGTCAGCGAATGCGATGGCAACGATGTCGGGCAACTGGTGACGGCTCTGGAGCAGATGCAACTTCGCAAAGGCGCGCCTCAGGTGCTGATCGCCCACACCATCAAAGGCAAGGGCGTGTCGTTTATCGAAGGGCGATCCGAATGGCACCACCGGGTGCCGAAAGGTGATGAAGTCAGCGCAGCACTGGAGGAGTTGAATCATGTCGAGTGAGCATTTTGCCAGCGTGATGGTGGACGCGTTTATCGCGGCCGTCGACGAAGGTCTGGACCTGGTGCCAGTGGTCAGCGACTCGACTTCCACCGCCAAGATCGCCCCCTTCATGCAGCGTTTTCCGGAGCGGGTAATCAATGTCGGCATCGCTGAGCAGTCGCTGGTCAGTGTGGCGGCGGGCCTGGCGCTGGGGGGCAAGATCGCTGCCACCTGCAACGCTGCGCCGTTCCTGATTTCCAGGGCCTGCGAGCAGGTCAAGGTTGATGTCTGCTACAACCAGGCCAATGTGAAAATGTTCGGGCTCAATGCGGGCACCAGCTATGGGCCGCTGGCGAGTACCCACCATTGCCTGGACGACATCTCGGTCATGCGCGGCTTTGGCAACGTACAGATTTTCGCGCCGTCCGACCCGCTGGAGTGCCGGCAGATCATTTATTACGCCCTGCGTTATCACGGCCCGGTGTACATCCGCCTCGATGGCAAGCCGCTGCGTGAACTGCATGACCCCAGCTACCGCTTCGTACCCGGAAAAGTCGATATTCTGCGCCGTGGTTCAGACCTGACCATCGTCGCACTGGGTTCGGTGGTGCATGAGGCGGTAGACGCCGCGGCGCGGCTGGCGGAGCAGGGGCTCGACGCGCAGGTCATCAACCTTTCTTCGATTCGTCCACTGCAACGTGATGTGCTGCTCAACGCCTTGAGCGGCAGTCGCGGGGTGATTACTGTCGAAGAACATAACATCAATGGCGGGCTCGGCAGCCTGGTGGCCGAATTGCTCGCCGAGAACGCGCTGGGCATCACCCTGATTCGCCTGGGCATTGGCGATGGTGATTACGCAGCAGCCGGTGCCCGTGAACCCACGCGTGCCTTGCACGGCATTGATGTGGACGGCATTGTCGCGGCCGCTGCACGTTTGCGTTAGGGGCATTTCTGCATGTCGAGTAACCAGACCATGAATGAAAACTCTCCGCTGATTCTGGCCATCGATGAAGGCACCAGCAATGCCAAGGCCGTGCTGGTCAACGAACAGGGGCAAGTCGTCGCACGTGGTTCACGGCCCTTGAGCATCAGCCACCCGCAGGCCGGTTATTCGGAGCAGGACCCATTGCTGATCTGGCAAGCCACGCTCGAGGCGATTGCAGATTGCATGACTGGTCTGCAGCGCCCGATCAGCGCACTGGCCATCAGCAACCAGCGCGAGTCGGTGGTGGCGTGGGACCGGGCCAGCGGGGCACCCTTGTCGCCTTGCATCAGTTGGCAATGCCGTCGTTCGTTGCCGCTGTGCACCGAGCTGCATGCCCAAGGCCATGAAGCCATGATTCTGAGCAAAACCGGGCTGGCCCTCGACCCGATGTTTTCCGCTGGCAAAATGCGCTGGATTCTCGATCACCTGGACAATGGTCACGCTCGCGCAGCAGCAGGGGAAATCTGCCTGGGGACCATCGACAGCTGGTTGCTCTGGAAGCTCAGCGCAGGGCAAGCTTTCGCGACCGATTGCTCCAACGCGGCACGTACCCAGCTGTTCAACCTGCATACTCGCTGCTGGGATCCGCAATTGCTCGAGCTGTTCTCAATCCCTGCTGCTGCACTGGCCAGCATTCAGCCCAGTGCCGGCCTGTTTGCTCATACCGTGGCGGTCGGCGGGCTGGACGCGGGTATTCCGATTCTGTCGATGATCGGCGATTCGCATGCTGCACTCTACGGGCAGGGCGGTTTTGCCCCCGGACTGGTCAAGGCGACCCTGGGCACCGGCTCTTCGCTGATGACGCCAATGGTCGGGCCCATCGCCTCCAGCCATGGGCTGTCGACGACAATGGCCTGGCATGATGGCGTAGCGTCGACTTATGCAATGGAGGGCAACATCGTACACACCGGCGCAGCGGTGCAATGGGCCGCGCGACTGGTGGCCGGAGAATCCATAGATGCCCTGAGCGAACAGGCCACGCAATTGGCCGACAATGGCGGTGTCTACTTTGTACCGGCGCTGTCCGGACTGGGCGCGCCACACTGGCAGGCTGACGCCCGCGGGCTGATCTGCGGCTTGACCGAAGGGGCTTCCGGCGCCCACATCATGCGCGCTGCGCTGGAGTCCATCGGTTATCAGATTCGCGATGTATTCGATGCGATGCAGGCTGACATCGGCACGCCGCTCAAAGAGCTTTGGGTGGATGGTGGGGCAACCCGCAATCGCTGGCTCATGCAGTTTCTGGCAGATCTGTTGCAACGCCCGGTGATCCGCAGCCTGTCGCCGGAGGTATCGGCGCTGGGTGCCGCGCACCTGGCGGGCAAAGCCCTCGGCCTCTGGAATAACGCCGCCGACCTGCAAGCGCTGGAAAGACAGCGCGAACGCTTTGACCCCGTTCCCGGCAGGAATCTGCAGGGTTTGTATCTGGAATGGAAGGAAGCGCTGCGGCGGGTCGTATGTTGAGCGATTAGTATGACTTTTCCCAACTAAGGGTGCACGTGACTCACCGATAGTCTCCGCTCAACAAGGCGCAAAAGAGTCATTGCACCGCGCATGTCCAAACTTATATAGAAAATAATAACGTTTTTCCAACGTCAATATTTTAGCGAATTCATGTGCGAAAAATTTACATGCTGGTCGTCATTTAAATTATTTTCTTCAGCCTTATCATTAGTTTGACTAAAACAGCATGCCATTTATGCAGTGTGTTTAAAGCCGGACCCTAAAGTTACGGAAAGCACGGGCGACAACACAGATGTCGAAACGACATCACTCGCGCAGAATAGTTCCACCACCTCTGTCGACTAGATAGCTCATCACCCTGCCACGGACAGGCACGGCTAAGGATTAACATCATGTTCAGCAAGCTCAGCATCTCGCAAAAGCTGTACTTCAGTTTCGTTGCTATAGTCGTTCTAATCGCCGTGCTGGTGTTCAGTGCCTACAGAGGCTTCGAGCAGGTTGAGGACGCTACTAACAGCAACGTCCATACCTATCAGGTACTCAGTGATGCACAACTGGCTCTTGAGCAACTAATCAATATCGAAACGGGTATGCGAGGCTTTGTTATCGCCTCGAAAGATGCCTTTCTGGAGCCGCTGTTAGCAGGTGAAAAGCGTTTCACCGAAGAGCTCGATTCGCTCAAGCGCCTGACCGCCGATAACCCGGAACAACAGCGTCGTCTGGCCTCGCTGGGTGAAACTCAGAAGCGCTGGCTCGATGAAGATATCCATCCGATCATCGCCCTGCGCCGCGACCTGACCGCTCGCAACATGTCCGATGACGAGCTGGACAATCGCATTACCTCCGGTGCCGATAAGGCCAAGATGGACAGCATGCGTGCTTTATTGGCTGAAATCAGCGCCACCGAGAACAAGCTTCTGGTGGAAAGAACCCAGAATATGTTGGACGCCAAGCATTTCGCTATCATGATTCTGATGTGTGGCGGACTTGCGGCAGCGCTGCTCTCGGCTATCCTGGCTACCGCATTGGGGCGCAGCACCACAGCACGTCTGCAACTGGCCATCGATGCTGCAACGGCAATTGCCAATGGCAAGCTGGACACAGTGATCGACACCAGCAGCCACGACGAACTGCCGAAAGCGTTTGATCGTATGCAAAACCGCCTGCGTGAGATGATTCAACAGATAAGCCAGGCAGCCAATCAGTTGGTACTTGCCGTGCAACAGATCTCCGGTGCTTCCGAGCAACTTTCCGGTGCAATTCAGGAACAGTCGACGTCTGCGTCGATGATGGCGGCTACCATTGAAGAGCTGACCGTCAGCATCCACCACGTTTCCGAAAATGCCGATGAGGCGCATCAACTCGCCAGTCGTTCGGGTCAGCAGTCAAAGGATGGTGCGCAGGTCATCGAAAATACGCTGTCCAGCATGAACGGCATTGCCAAGACCGTGCAGCTGTCGTCAACACAGGTCGCAGGCCTGGGTCAGCACTCCGAGCACATTTCATCGATCATCAGCGTGATTCAAGGCATCGCCGACCAGACCAACCTGCTGGCGCTCAACGCGGCTATCGAAGCGGCTCGTGCCGGTGAGCAAGGTCGCGGCTTCGCCGTGGTTGCCGATGAAGTACGCCTGCTTGCACAGAACACTGGCAAGTCCACCAAGGAAATTGCCGGAATGATCGAGAAAATTCAGGCAGGCGTACGCGAAACGGTCGAGAGCATGCGCAGCGGTGTTCAGGAAGTGAATCAGGGTGTGGAGATGGCTGGCACGGCCGGTCAGGCCATCATCGAGATTCGCGACAGTTCGGGCAAGGTTCTGCAAGTGGTCGACCAGATATCCTTTGCACTGCGTGAGCAAACCGTAGCCAGCCAGGATGTGGCACGCAACGTCGAGCGTTCTGCGCAAATGGCCGAACAGAACAACATGTCGGTTCAGGAACTGCTCAAGACCAGCGGCGGGCTGAAAAACCTGGCCACCAGTCTGCAGATGGAAGTGGGGAAATTTCAGCTGTAAGGCAGCCTGACAAGCGAGTCGGTAAATAGATTCGCAGCAGCAAAGAAACGCCCGGTATCAGGCAATTGACTGATACCGGGCGTTTTCGCATTCATGCAATGAAGTGGCAGCACAGGTGTGCTCAGGAATGACGCCTTGCTGCTTTACCGCTGCGCCAGAACACTCCCCAACAACCCGGGAAACCGGCTCTCCAGCACCTGCGTGCGTAACGAATTCATGTGCGTGGTGCCGATGTTTCGCGTCTGCACGAGCCCTGCATCCCGTAAAACGCGAAAGTGGTGGGACATGCTGGATTTCGGCCGGCCACCGTCCAGCTCACCGCAAGTGGCTTCGGCGACACCCGCAAGGTAGCGCACAATTTCCATGCGCACCGGGTCGCTCAAGGCGTAGAGCACGCGCTCGAGGGTGAGGTCTTCTGGATCAGGGTGTTGGAAGGTTCGCATGGTGCGGATGATATCAAGGCTTCCGTTGATTGCCATAGTTCGATTACCATCGAACAACTGAAATCAAAAGTCATCTGGCCTACGGGAGCTTTTCAATGTCTGCATTGTTCGAACCCTTCAAACTGAAAGACGTGACGCTGCGTAACCGAATCGCCATTCCTCCGATGTGCCAATACTCGGCAATCGACGGGGTAGTCAATGACTGGCACCACGTTCACCTTGCCAGTATGGCGCGTGGCGGTGCAGGTTTGCTGGTGGTTGAGGCCACCGCGGTTGCACCGGAAGGGCGCATCACCCCCGGTTGCACCGGTATCTGGAACGATGAGCAGGCGCAGGCGTTCGTGCCGATTGTCAAAGCCATCAAGGACGCAGGTTGCGTGCCGGGCATCCAGATCGCCCATGCAGGACGCAAGGCCAGCGCCAATCGTCCATGGGAAGGCGACGACCACATTCCCGCTTCCGATTCGCGCGGTTGGGACACTATTGCGCCTTCCGCTATTGCGTTCGGTGCCAACCTGCCGAAAGTCCCGCGCGCCATGACCCTGGAAGATATCGCCCGCGTTCGTCAGAACTTCGTCGATGCCGCCCGTCGAGCTCGTGATGCGGGCTTTGAGTGGATCGAACTGCACTTTGCCCACGGTTATCTGGGGCAGAGCTTCTTCTCCGAGCACTCCAACCAGCGCACCGATGAATACGGCGGCAGCTTCGATAACCGCAGCCGTTTCCTGCTTGAAACGCTGGCAGCGGTGCGTGAAGTCTGGCCGGAAAACCTGCCATTGACAGCACGCTTTGGGGTACTTGAATACGACGGTCGTGACGAACAGACCCTCACCGAGTCCATCGAGCTGGCGCGTCGCTTCAAGGCTGGTGGTCTGGATCTGTTGAGTGTCAGCGTCGGTTTCAGCACGCCAGACGCCAACATTCCATGGGGGCCTGCGTTCATGGGGCCAATTGCCGAGCGTGTGCGCCGTGAAGCAGATATTCCGGTGACCAGCGCCTGGGGCTTTGGCGAGCCGAAACTGGCAGAAGACGCGGTTAAATCCGGCCAGCTTGACCTGGTTTCGATAGGCCGTGCGCATCTGGCCGACCCGCACTGGGCGTACTTCGCAGCGAAAGAGCTGGGTGTCGAAAAATCGGCCTGGACTCTGCCTGCGCCTTACGCTCACTGGCTTGAACGTTATCGCTGAGCCAGTGTGACGACCGGGGCTGCATCGATCTACATCAGCCCTGGTCCCACATCAACCCCGAACTTTTTCACTTGCGCCGCGCCCGCGGCGCAATGCCGGTCAGTTGCTGGCGAGCGCACGCCCAGGCCAGGTGCAGGGCGTTGCGTAGTGCCACGGCATCGGCGGTCATGATGCGCACAGATACGCCGCAATCATTCGGCAGCGCGCTGACGCCCAGATAGCTCTCTGGGACTATGCACAATGCATCGCGCAAGGCCCGTTTCAAATCCTCCACAGGTAAACCCTGACCCACCAGCATGAACGTCGCCAAGGCTTGCAATTGACCGCTGACGCCCGGCAAACGACGTTGCAGGTCTGCGCCAGTCATTGCCAGCCGATCACCGGCCAGCAGTTTTCCGGCCGGGCAGTGAATCTGCAGATCGGCGCGGTAAAAGCCGGGTAAGCCCTCGCTGCCTTGGGGCGTGTGCAGGCAGAAAGCGTCGCACAACATGACCCGCGCATCAGGGTGCAAGGTGACATTTACCAGGCTGTGCAGCTGCGTCTGCGGAAACAAAATGGTGGCCATCGGCAGGTACTCCAGCAGCGCGCCAGGTTCGGCGACCAGCGTGACGCTCTGCTGCGCGGACCGTTCCAGCATGCTGTGGGCGACCGTTGCCGCGCCCGTGCTGACGTGCACCTGCGCGTGCGGCCCGGCGTGCAGTTGCAGGTGCAGCGTTTCCCCGGCAAACAGGCCGCCCGAACACGATTGCAGATAGATCGCTGCCATGCCGGGCGGGTCTTGCGGCAGCTTCAGGGTGCGCCCCAAGTGGAAGGGGTAGCCGACTTCCTGACGGGACACATAACTGGCCCCCGAAGGCGCTTTGCTGAAGGCAATATGCGCCGTGGTTTTGACCTGGACGGGCGGTAACGTTTGATGGGCGTTCATAGGCGGTCGAACAAGACGGCGCGGCTTATCGCGTCAACCACTGCGTCGACACCTTCACCGGTGCCGCAGTTGGTAAACAGAACGGGCCTGCCATTTCGCGCGTCCGCCGATTCGCGCCGCATGCGTGGCAGATCAACGCCCACATAAGGCGCCAGGTCATATTTGTTGACCACCAGCAGGTCACAGCTCAATACGCCGGGGCCACGTTTGCGCGGTATGTCGTCACCGCCCGCGACGTCGATGACGAAGATCCAGAAGTCCACCAGATCCAGCGAAAAGGTCGAGGCCAGGTTGTCGCCGCCTGACTCGATCAGCACCAGGTCGAGATTGCCGAAACGTGCTTCCAGCTCGTCAGCCATTTGCAGGTTGAGGGTTGGGTCTTCGCGAATGGCGGTGTGCGGACAGGCACCGGTTTCCACTGCGCGCACCCGTTGCGGGTCGATAAGGCCACTGCGCTGCACGCGCTCGGCATCCTCGCGAGTGGCCAGGTCATTGGTGATGATCGCAAGCTCAATGCCACGCGCGATAAAACGTGGAATCAGTTGTTCCAGCAAACGGGTTTTTCCCGAGCCTACCGGGCCGCCGATTCCGACTCGGGCAGCGCCGGGGTGAGGCTGGACATCGGTGTGCGTGGCGGGTGCATTCAAGGGCAGGCTCATCGTCGGGTTTCCTGTGTGGTCGAGGTTCAGCGCAGCATGTAGCGCTGCGCGAGGGGCACTTCGCTGACCGGTTCGCAGTAAAGACGCTCGCCGTCGGCATACACGTCGAAGGTCTGTGGGTCGACGCGGATGTCCGGGCAGGCATCGTTGTGCAACATGTCGGACTTGCGCAGGGTGCGCGTGCCGAACGCGGGCAGCATTTGCTTCTTGAGCCCCAGCCGTGTAGCGGTATCGGCCTCGACGGCGAGGCGGTTGACGAAATTGACCGACAGCGCCTGCTTCGCCTCGCCAAACGCCCCCCATTGCGGGCGCATCACCAATGGCTCGCAGGTGTACAGCGAGGCGGCGGAATCGCCCATCACGCCATGCACAATAAAACCGCCCTTGACCACCAGTTCCGGCTTGATGCCAAAGAACGCCGGTCGCCACAGCACCAGATCGGCCAGTTTGCCGGGCTCCAGCGAGCCGATGTAGCTATCGATGCCGAACACCCGCGCAGCGTTGATGGTGTATTTGGCGATGTAGCGCTTGATCCGCTCGTTGTCGCCCAGTGCCGTGGTTTCTTCCGGCAGGCGGCCGCGTTGGTCTTTCATTTTCGACGCCAGTTGCCAGGTGCGGCAGATCACCTCGTTGATGCGCCCCATGCCCTGGCTGTCAGAGCCGAGAATCGAAATGGCGCCAGTGTCGTGAAGAATGTCTTCAGCGGCGATGGTTTGTGGCCGTACCCGCGATTCGGCGAACGCCACGTCTTCCGGTACGTCTGGATTGAGGTGGTGGCAGACCATGATCATGTCCAGGTGCTCGTCGAACGTGTTCACCGTGTAAGGGTTGGTCGGGTTGGTGGAGGAGGGGATGCAGTTGCTTTTACCCGCCACACTGATGATGTCCGGGGCGTGTCCGCCGCCTGCGCCTTCTGTGTGGTACATGTGGATGGTGCGGTCGCCGATGGCCGCCAGTGTGTCTTCAAGAAACCCGGATTCATTCAGCGTGTCAGTGTGCAACTGGACCTGAAAGTCGTATTCGTCGGCCACCTTCAGGCAGGTGTCGATTACCGCAGGCATGGCACCCCAGTCTTCATGGATCTTCAACCCCAGACAGCCACCGCGCAGTTGCCCGAGCAGCGATTCGGGCTTGCTTGAATTACCGCGCCCCAGAAAGCCGAAGTTGATCGGCCATGCTTCGGCGGCCTGTAACATCTTGCCGACATTCCATTCCCCGCCACAGTCGATGCCGACCGTGATCGGTCCCAGTGAACCGCCGATCAGGGTTGTCAGGCCCGCCGCCAGCGCGTGCTCGCACAGTTGCGCGGAGTCGAAATGCACATGCACGTCGATGCCACCGGGGCTGACGATCAGTCCCTCGGCATCGCGCACCGTGGTGGCGACGCCGCAGATCAGTTGTGGGTGTACGCCGTCCATGATCTGCGGATTGCCTGCCTTGCCAATCGCGACGATCTTGCCATCCTTGATGCCGATGTCGCCTTTGACGATACCGATCACCGGGTCGATGATCAGCGCGTTGCAGATCAGCATGTCCAGGGCACCGTCGGCGCTGTCATGACCGGGCATCAGGCCCATGCCGTCGCGCAGGGTCTTGCCGCCGCCGTGCAGGCACTCGTCGCCGGGCACCGAGTAGTCGAATTCGACTTCGGCCAGCAACGAGGTGTCGCCCAGGCGCACTGCATCGCCCTTGGTGGGGCCGTACATGGCAGCGTATTCCTTGCGGGTCATCGTCGCCATGCTTCAGGCTCCTTTGAAATGTTGGGCGCGGGCACGCTCCAGCGCTGTCTGTTTGCAGGCCGGGTCGTGCAGGTTGCCATTGGTCAGGCCGCTGAAACCGTGAATGTCACCAGTGCCGCCGAACTGCACCAGTTGCACTTCGCGCAGCTCGCCCGGTTCGAAACGCACCGCCGTGCCTGCGGGAATGTCCAGGTGCATGCCGAAGACCGTTTCGCGCGGAAAATCCAGCGCCTTGTTGACTTCGAAAAAATGGTAGTGGCTGCCGATCTGTACCGGCCTGTCACCCGTATTGATCGCACGCAGGGTCGCGGTCGGTCGGCCGCTATTGAGCTGGATATCGCTGTCCGGCGAGAGTATCTCGCCAGGTGTCGGCATGACGGTAAGCGGCAGTTTGCCCGGCCTGATGGGCTGGTGCACGGTGACCAGTTTGGTGCCGTCCGGGAAGGTGCCTTCCACTTGCAGCACGGGCAGCAGGTCGGCGACGCCTGGCATCACATCATCGGTATTGAGAATGGTCGAGCCGAACCCGATCAGCTCGGCAACACTTCGGCCTTCGCGTGCGCCTTCAAGAATCTCGTCGGCAATCAGGGCCGAGGCTTCCGGAAAATTCAGGCGCAGGCCCTTGCTGCGGCGTTTGCGTGACAGTTCGGCGGCGGTGTATAGCGTCAGTCGTTCAAGCTCGGTGGGGGTCAGCAGCATGACAGGGCTCCCGGTAAGGTGGCTGGCTCAATTGGCAAACAGGCGCAGGTCCTGGGTTTCGTGGCGCATCACGGCGATTTCGGCCATGGGCGTGAAACCACAGGCGTCGTCCGGGGTGGGTGGCTCCATTGCGAGAAGTTCGGTGATCAGCGGCTGGATATTGGTCAGGACCCGTTGCCCATCGATATGGCCAATGACCCCCAGGCGCACGGCGGCGCTGACCAGCCCGGTACACAAACCGTGCGCCGCCGCCAGCTGGCAGTGATCGCGCTGCATGCCCAGACGGTTCCAGAGCAAGCCCTGCACAACTGGCAAATGCCCCGGCGCGTTACCCGCCAGAACCTGCTGTTGATAAGCCGCCGCATCCTGCATGCCCAACGCGACGTGCACGGCCAGCAATGCCTGGCCTACACGCCGTGAGCCCTGACGCAGTTCCTCGGCGAGGGTCAAGGCTTCGATCTGCGCGTCCATGGCCATCAACGCAGGCTGGTCATCGGCCGTGCGCCATGCAGCAAGTAGAAATACCCGGTCAAAACTGTTCCAGCGGTGGCGCAACTGGCCTTCGACAAAGCCGTGCACCTCGGCACTGCGGTTGAGGCGAACGGTTCGCTGTCGGCGGCGTGGCACGACGACTTCGCCATTGCCGAGATACCCGTCAGCCAGCAGGGTTTCCAGGCCCCACGACCATGCCACCGCGCCACCGGGAAAGAAGCTGTCGGCCTGTTGCAGGGCAAGCAGCAGACTGCTCATGGCGTTCATGCGCATCGCACCCGGCCGTCCGCAAGCATGGGGGCCAGACGTTCAAGGTAATCGGCTTGCGGGCCATTGAGCGGTATTTGCAGGATGTCACCGGCAAAGCGCACTGCCCAATGCATATTGCCGGCGAAATAACCCAGCTCCAGCGCCGCTGCTGCGTCCCTTGGCAACAGGTCGAGGTATTCCTGATCCTGCATCTGCACGACGATGGCGCGTTGACTGTCGAGCATCAGCACCGAGCCGTTGCGCAGCTGCTGGTGACGCTCAAGGCGAATGGCGCAGTCGGTGCCCCGATCACTGGCCAGGCGCAGGCGATGGCGCTGAATGTCACTGCCGGACAGGCTCAGGGTTTCGACCTGTCCGGCGTGGCTCAGGTCATGCAGGCGGTCGGCGAGGGCAGGGTCGCTGGCCTGGCCCAGAATGCGGTCGAGTATCAGCATGGCGATGGCTCCTGTGCTCTATTCAGATGGTCAGGTAGCGCAGGATGCGCTCGCGGTCGACGGTTTCGCGGACTTCGCTGTGCACGAATTCGCCTTTCTCGATGATCAGATAGCGGTCAGCCACGGCCATGGCGAACGACAGCACCTGCTCGGAAACAATCAGCGAAAACCCGCGCTCCTTTTTCAGCAGATTGAGGGCCTTGGCGATGTCCTTGATGATCGAGGGCTGGATGCCTTCGGTGGGTTCATCGAGGATCAACACCTTGGGGTTGGAGACCAATGCCCGGGCGATGGCCAGCTGTTGCTGCTGGCCGCCGGAGAGGTTGCCGCCCTTGCGCCGACGCATTTCGAACAGCACCGGAAAGTATTCGTAGACGTAGTCGGGAATCGGCGCAGCGGGTGCGCCCTGCATGCCGGTGAGGATATTTTCCTCGACGCTCAGGTAGGGGAAGATCATCCGCCCCTGCGGTACGAAACCGACCCCGGCTGCGACCCGCTCATAGCTCTTGCTGCCAGTCAGTTCCTGCCCGGCCAGGGTGATGCTGCCGCTGCGGGTCGGCAGCATGCCCACCAGGCTTCTGAGCAGCGTGGTCTTGCCCATGCCGTTACGGCCCATGATCGCCAGCGACTCGCTCGGTGCAAGCTCCAGGCTAAGGTCACGCAGCACATGGCTGTCGCCGTAATACACATTGAGGTGAGAGACATTCAGCATGTTCAGTGCCCCAGGTAGACGTCGATGACGCGAGGATCGTTCTGCACCTGATCCATCGAGCCGTAGGCCAGGGTCTTGCCCTGATGCAGGACGGTGACCTTGTCGGCCACCGATTTCACGAACTCCATGTCGTGCTCGATGATGACCATTGCCCGGCCCTTGGCGATGAGCTTGAGCAGGCCGGCGGTTTTCTCCCGCTCGCCAGCGCTCATGCCAGCCACGGGCTCATCGAGCAGGAGCAGTTCCGGACGCTGCATCAACAACATGCCGATCTCCAGCCACTGCTTCTGGCCGTGAGACAACAGCCCGGCCTTGCGCCCCAGTTGGTCCTTGAGAAAGATCATCTCGGCGGTCTGTTCGATTTCGGCGCTCAGTGCTGCGTTCTTCCCGGCGAACAGGCAGTTGAAGATGCCGCGCTTGTCCGGTGAGGAAATGTCGAGGTTTTCACGCACGGTGAGGTCTTCGTACACCGACGGGTTCTGAAACTTGCGGCCCACGCCTGCGCGGGTGATCTGGTACTCGATCATGTTCGCCAGTTGCAGGTCCTTGAAGCGGATACTGCCTGCGCTCGGGCGGGTCTTGCCGCAGATCATGTCGAGCAGGGTGGTCTTGCCCGCGCCGTTGGGGCCGATCACCACATGCACCTGATTTTCCTCGACATAGAAGTTGAGGTTATCGACCGCCTTGAAGCCATCGAATGACACGGTCAGGTCTTCGACACTCAGTAACATTGCGCTCATGACTGCGCCTCCTTGTTGCTCAGGCGTTGCAACAGCCCGGCCAGGCCGGTCGGCAGGAACAGCACCACCGCCATGAACAGAAAGCCGATGAAGTATTGCCAGAAGCTGACGAAGTTCTCCGACAGGTAAGTCTTGGCTGCCCCGATCAGCAGCGTGCCGTATACCGCGCCGACCAGTGAAAGGCGACCGCCCAGCGCGGCATAGATCACTATTTCCGTGGACGGAATGATGCCCACCAGCGATGGCGAAGCCAGACCAACCTGCAGGGTGAACATCACGCCGCCCAGCGCTGAAATAAGGGCCGCCACGGCGAAGATGAACGCCTTGAACAACGCAGTGTTGTAGCCGGAAAAGCGCACCCGGTCTTCGCGGTCACGGATCGCCACGACGACCTTGCCCAGGCGGCTGCGCAGAATGAAACCGCACATTGCCACACTGGCCAGCAGTAACAGCGTGGTGATCAGGTAAAGAATCCAGGGCGTCTGAGGGGCTTGCAGGCTCATGCCGAAGGCGGTCTTGAAGTCGGTCAGACCGTTTACACCGCCGGTGTAGCCCTGCTGGCCGATGATCATGATCGACATGATCGAGGCCAGTGACAGGGTAATGATCGAGAAGTACACGCCACCGACGCGCTTCTTGAAGTAGGCATAGCTGAACAGAAACGCCAGCAGCGCAGGCAGGATCAGGATCGCTGCGAGGGTGAAGGTGGCCGATTCGAACGGTTTCCACCACCAGGGCAGGGCCTCGACGCTGTTCCAGATCATGAAGTCCGGCAGCGCCGAGCCGTAGAAAGCGGCGAGGGCGCTGGCGGCTTCGTCCGTGGCAGTGGCTTCCAGTTTCAGGTACATCGCCATCATGTAACTGCCCAGGCCGAAGAAGATCCCCTGGCCGAGGCTGAGAATGCCGCCGTAGCCCCAGATCATCACCATGCCCACGGCGCAGAACGCCAGGCTCAGGTATTTGCCCGCCAGCCCCAGACGGAAATCGCCCAGCAGTAGCGGCAATACCACCAACAACAGCAGCGATAGCCAAATCAGGCTGTAGCGCTCGATCAGCGACAACCAGCCACCACTCAGCCAGTCTGATCGGGCCGCTTTGACCTGCGTCCCGGCCAGTGGCTTTTCAGTCATGTTGTTCATCTCAACGTCTCACTTTCGTGGCGAACAGGCCATTGGGGCGGAAAAACAGCAGCACGATGACCACCAGCAGGGTGATCGCCTTGGCCATTGAGCCGGTGGTGAGGTATTCCAGCGAGATCTGCGTCTGGCCGATGGCGAATGCCGAGAGAAAGGTGCCGAGCAGGCTTTCGACGCCGCCGAACACCACCACGATGAAGGTATCCACCAGATACTGCTGGCCACTCACCGGGCCGGTGGAGGCGAGCATGGTGAATGAACTCCCGGCAATACCCGCCAGGCCGCAGCCCAGCGCGAACGTCACCGAATCGACCCGCGCGGTGTTGATCCCGGCCGCTCCGGCCATCGCGCGGTTCTGGGTCACGGCACGAATGCGCAGGCCCCAGCGGCTGCGGTAGAGAAACAGAAACACCGCAGCGGCAATCACGAAGGTCAGACCGATGATGAAAATGCGGTTGAGCGGCAGCTCCAGCCCGTCGCTGATTTTCCATGCGCCCTGCAACCACTGCACGGTAGGCACGCTGACTTCCTTGGGGCCGAAGACCTGGCGGAACAGTTGCTGCAGTACCAGCGACAGCCCCCAGGTTGCCAGCAATGTGTCCAGTGGCCGGTTGTACATGAAGCGGATAAAGCAGCGTTCCAGCAGTAGACCGAAGGCGAAGGTCACCACAAAGGCCATCCCGATGCCTATGATGAAATACCAGCCCATGAGCTCGGGGAAGTAGCGCTGAAACACCACGGAGGTGACGTAGGTCATGTATGAGCCCATCGCCATCAGTTCACCGTGGGCCATGTTGATCACGCCCATCAGGCCGAACACGATGGTCAGCCCGAGTGCCATCAGCACCAGCACGGAAAACAGCGAGAACCCGCTGAAGACTTGCATTACCAGCGTATCGAGAGTCATGCCGTCGCTACCTGTTGCTGCACATTGACGAAAGCGGGCGCGAACCAGATCGCGCCCGGCCCGGTATCAGAGTTTCGGAAACGGGTTGGGCTCGATCGGTGCGGACTCGTAGATCACGTCCACCTGACCCTGCGCGTTGAGCGTGCCGATGCGTGCACGTTTCCACAGATGGTGGTTGTCCTTGTGCACCTTGATCTCGCCTTCCGGGGCGTCGAGGGTCAGCTCCGAAGAGGCGGCAATCACCTTGGGCACATCGAAGCTACCGGCTTTCTCGACGGCTTTTTTCCACAGGTACACCGCGGTGTAGGCTGCTGCCATCGGGTCACCGACTACGCGTTGCTGCCCGTAGCGCGTTTTGAAGGCCTGAACGAACTTCTCGTTGACCGGGTTTTTCAGACTCTGGAAGTAGCTCATGCAGGTCAGGAAGCCGACGAGGTTTTCCGCGCCGATGCCGGTGACTTCCTCTTCAGTGATCGCAAGGCCCATCAGCGTCTGGTTACTGCTGTCGATACCGGCAGCCTTGAGCTGTTTGTAGAACGCCACGTTCGAGCCGCCGACGATGGTCGACAGCACGATGTCCGGCTTGGCCACCTTGATCTTGTTGATCACCGAGGAAAACTCGATAGCGCCCAGCGGCAGGTAGTCTTCGCCGACGATGGAGCCGCCCTGTTTAGTGACCGATGCCCGCGCCAGCTTGTTGGTAGTGCGTGGCCAGATGTAGTCGGAACCGACCAGATAGACGCTTTTGCCCTTGTTGGCCATCAGCCAGGTGACGGCTGCCAGGGTCTGCTGCGAGGCCTCTGCGCCGGTGTAGATAATGGCCGGGGATTTTTCCAGCCCTTCATAGAAGGTCGGGTAATAGAGCAGGCCTTTGTTGCGCTCGAAGACCGGCAGCACCGCTTTGCGCGACGCCGAGGTGAACGCGCCAAAGGTGACTGCGACGTGGTCGTTTTCCAGCAGCTTGCGTGCCTTCTCGGCGAAGGTCGGCCAGTCGCTGGCACCGTCCTCGACGATTGGCTCGATGGTTTTGCCCATCACGCCGCCACTGGCGTTGATCTCTTCGATGGCGAGCTTTTCGGCGTCGACCACCGAGGCCTCACTGATGGCCATGGTGCCGGTCAGCGAGTGGATGATGCCGACTTTCACAGTCTCGGCCGCCTGAGCCTCACCGATCAGGGAAAACGGCAGCAGGCTGATCGCACCCAGCAACAGAGCATGCTTGATCAAACGGCGTTTGTCGTTGTGCATTCACTTTTCTCCCAGGAATAAAAAAAGCCCGACATCCCGGCCAAATCAATGGGCGGGATGTCAGGCTTCTGTGCCGAATCTGGCGGGACAAACTGTGTCCGATCCAGTCGTACGCGAGGTGTCTCCCTACTTGCCAAGGGGGCGTAGGGCAGACAGCTGGCGCGATGTCTCAGGGGGAACATAGCAAGGGCAGTGCCAAGTGCCGAAACGGCTGTTTGCACGGGTTTTGAAACCGTGTGGCAGAGCATCCCTGCATTAATTGCACGAACAAACCGGTATGCGCCGCTTTGGCGCGAACGGGCCTCTTGCGCACCAAAAACGTGAGGCTACCGACGTTTTTCTGGGACATTCGCACAGCTTTTGTGGGAGCGAACTTGTTCGCGAATGCTATGTTTTGAGCGACAGACCCCCTGCGAATGTACGCCCGTTTCTGCCAGCAAATGCCTGTTACCAAGGGAACGCCCCGGCCAGCAGACACACGAGTCATCAACACCCACGCAGCACCTATGGCCCGCTCCCTGCATAAGCCTGATCAGCACCCTCGCAGGGTCTCTTGCCACACGCCCACTCTCGGCAGGTGTGGAAGGTCCCTCGCACGACTGGTCCTGACACTGCCGTCACGCCAGCCCCAGGCACAACCGCCTGAGAGCCACCGTTGAATCCACGGTTATTCGCTCAGTCTTCTTTCAGGCTCCCGGCCAGGTTCGGGCGTCTCACCTCACGTTGAACAAGGTTCATAGACATGGTTGACCCGTCGATCCGCATAGGAGGTCTGTTTTCCAATACCGGCGTTACTGCTGCCGGTGAGTGTTCAACAATGCGCGGCGCACAGTTTGCAATCCATCAGATCAACGCGGCAGGAGGCGTGAATGGCCGTCCTCTGGAACTGATTACCCGTAACCCGGATTCAACGCCTGCGTTGTTTGCCATGCACGTTGAATCGCTGATTCGTGAAGAGAACCTGCGGTTTTTCTTCGGTTGCTACACCTCGGCGGCGCGCAAGGCAGTCTTGCCCGTCGTCGAACGGTACAACGCGTTGCTGCTCTATCCGGTTTACTACGAGGGCTTCGAGTATTCGCGCAACATCATTTACACCGGTGCCACGCCGAACCATAACGCCGTGCCATTGGGCAGTTACATGTTCGACCACTTTGGCAGTCGCGTGCTGATGATCGGCTCCGAGTACGTCTACCCGTACGAAACCAATCGGCTGATGAGCGACCTGCTCTACGAGCGCGGTGGCAGCAAGCTGGGCGAGTACTACTTGCCATTGAAAAACGCCAGGCCAGAGGACTTCGCCAGGCTCATGGTCAAGGCCCGGGAGCTGAAACCGTCGTTCATCTTTTCCACCGTGGTCGGTGACACCATGGCGCACCTGTACCAAGCGTACGCCGATGCCGGTTTCGACCCTGCGGTCATGCCGATTGCCAGTGTGACCACCAGTGAAACCGATATTCAGCAGATGGGCGTTCATCTGGGCACAGGGCACATTTCGGCAGCCACTTACTTCCAGTCGATCGATACGCCGCTCAATCGCCAGTGCATCGCGCAATACCGGGAGATGTTTGGCCAGCATCAAGTGACCGATCGCTGCTGGGAAGCCGCTTATTTTCAGGTCCATCTGCTGGCCAAGGCGATAGCCCGGGCGGGCAGCACGGAGGTGGAGGATGTCTTGCAGACCATGCGCGGTCTGGAATACGACGCGCCTCAGGGACGGGTGCGTATCGATGAACACAATCACCATACCTACCTGTACTCGCGGATCGGCCGTGCCAATGCCGACGGGCAGTTCGACATCCTTTACGAAAGTCAGAAAGCGCTGAAGCCCGATCCGTATGCGGTGGCGCCTGACTTCAATGGCTGGTCCAGCCTGACCGGGAGGCGTCCATGACCCTGCGTGCCGCCAAGAAACGTTTGCGTAACGACAGCGCAGGCGGCATCAAGGACCTGCGCGACATCAGCGTGCTGGTGATGCACCCCGATGATGAAGACGGTCGCAACCTGATCGCCCAGTTGCAGCGTATTGGTTGCCAGGTACGCGTGCAGTGGCCGATCCCCGAACGGTTGCAGAGTGAGGCTGACGTGATCGTGCTGGCGGTGTCGCCGGAAAGCCTGTCGACCAATACGCCCTGGCTGCTGCACAGCTCGACGCCGCCGATCATTCCGGTGATCGCCTATGAAAACCCGATCATTGTCGAGGCGCTGGTGCAGCTCAATGCCTGTTCGGTGATTCCCTCGCCGGTCAGGTCTTTCGGCCTGTTGACGGCGCTGGCCATCACTCTTAGCCAGGCACGCAAAACACGGGAACGGGAAAAACACGTCAAGCGCCTGGAAGGGCGCATGGCGGTGATGCGTACCGTGCAGCAGGCAAAAATCATCCTGATGGAAACCAAGGGTATGTCTGAAATAGACGCTTACAACGCGCTGCGGGATCAGGCGATGGCCAAGCGTGAGCCCGTGGAGAAAATCGCCGAGGCGCTGGTCAAGGCCCACGAACTGTTTCAACAAGCCTGTTCCTGACAGGCTGCAGACTCGCTTCGAGTGTCGGGCCTCATCGGTCTGATCCTCTTCTGCGCGGACGCTTGCCATACGCCCTGAACCGGCAGGTATGGAACACCGCGTGGCGACCGGCATGGACAACGGCGTCCTCCGGATCGAGCCCATGCCTGCGCATCCTGCGCAGGCGGCTCCAGTCAGTGTCTGCCCGATCCCGGGCGGCCCTTACCGTTATCTGGAGAACACCATGTCCGTAAAACGCCCCGACAAAGCCGACTTTCTGATTGCCGCCCAGGATCACGGGTACGACCTGTCAGACAGCCAGATGGCATCGTTCCTGAGTCTTGCTGACGAAACCCTGGGCTCCTACGAAGCCATTGATGAGCTGTACGCCGCTCACGTTGCGCAGCCCACGCCGCTGCGCGAGCACAGCAAACCGACAGAGGCCGAAAACCTGCATGGCGCCTGGTACGTGAAGACGCACATAGCCGGTGCGGCGAGCGGCCCGTTGGCGGGTAGAACGGTGGTCATCAAGGACAACGTATCAGTGGCCGGCGTACCGATGGCCAACGGCTCGCTGAGCCTTGATGGTTACGTGCCGTCCGAAGATGCCACGGTGGTCAAACGCTTGTTGGCCGCAGGCGCGACGGTGGTCGGCAAATCAGTCTGTGAAGACTTGTGTTTCTCCGGAGCCAGTTTTACCTCGGCTACCGGTGCGGTAAAAAACCCGTGGGACCTGACTCACAACGCAGGCGGCTCCTCCAGCGGCAGCGCCGTGCTGGTCGCCTTGCAGGAAGTGGACATGGCCATCGGCGGCGACCAGGGCGGGTCGATCCGCATGCCGTCGGCCTGGAGCGGCATCGTCGGGCACAAGCCGACCTACAGCCTTGTGCCTTATACCGGGGCTTTTCCGATCGAGCGGACCATCGACCATGTCGGTCCGATGGCCAATAACGTGCGCGACTGCGCGGTGATGCTCGACGTAATCGCCGGGGCTGACGGGCTTGATTCAAGGCAGAAAAACCCGCCGGCGGTCAGTTGTGTCGCGACCCTCGATCAGGGCGTTGCCGGCTTGAAAATCGGCCTGCTGCGCGAAGGTTTTGCGATTCCCGGCATGTCCGAACCGCAAGTAGACGCCCTGGTTCGCGCCGCAGTGGCACAGTTGGAAAGCCTTGGTGCGACGGTCGGAGAGGCAAGCGCTCCGTGGCACCGCGGTGTGGCGCTGGACATGTGGAATGTCATCGCCACCGATGGTGCGGCGTATCAGATGCTGCAAGGCAACGGCTATGGCATGAATGTCGACGGCTATTACGACCCCGACATCATGAGCTACTTCGGTACCAGGCGTCGTGAGCATGCCAACGCATTGTCCAGCAGCGTGCGTGCCGTGGCACTTACCGGGCATTACAGCCTGAAAAACCTGCACGGTGCCTACTACGCCAAGGCGCGGATGCTGGTGCCGGAACTCACCCGTCAATACGACGAAGCATTCAAGAATTTTGATGTGCTGGTGTTGCCGACCATGCCGTTTGTAGCCACCACGCTGACCGCCGCCGATGCGCCGATTGAAGAGTACGTGCACAGCGCCCTGAACATGCTCGCCAATACCGCGCCGTTCGACCTGACCGGCCACCCGGCCACGTCAATCCCGGCAGGCCTGGCCGAGGGCCTGCCGGTCGCCATGATGATTGTCGCGCCGCGCTTCAAGGATGCCTTGGCGTTGCGTGTCGCGCAGGCTTATGAAACCGCCCGCGGAGCGTTTCCCAGGCCGCCGCGTGTTTGAGTTCAGAGACTGATCGAGGGGCATACTCGCTCCATGCGAGCGGGTGTGCCCCTTCATTCCTCAAGGCTTCCATACCTCCACATCCTGCGCATCCACCGCCTTGGGCAGAAGGCCCGCTGCGAAGAAGGCATCGGCGATATGCTGCTGCTCGTCCAGTTGCTCATGCGTGACCGGCTGTATCTGATAGGTGCGGTGGCTGTTGGCGATTTCGACCGTTTCGATATCCAGATTGCCCCATAAAGGGCTCAGTACCTGCGCGGCTTCTCGCGGGTTGGCCTTTAGCCAGATACCGGCGCTGTGCAACTGCTCGTAAACCACGCTGAGTACTTGCGGATGAGCCTTGGCGTAACCAGTGCCGGTCAGGTAATAGCGTTTGTAGCTGGACAGCCCCTTGCCGTCAGCCAGGGTGCGCGTTGGCAGTTGCCGTTGTGCGCTGGTCAGGAAGGGCTCCCACGTGACCCAAGCGTCCACCTTGTTGTTTTCGAAGGCCGCTCGGCCGTCGGCGGGCGACAGGTAGGCGGGCTGGATATCCGAAAATGCCAGACCGGCCTTTTTCAACGCAGCAATCAGCAGGTAGTGGGAACCCGCCGCCTTGGTAACAGCGACCTTTTTGCCTTTCAGGTCTGACAACTGCTGCACGGGCGAGCCTTTATGCACGATGATTGCCTGCGCGGAAGGCGAGGCCGCTTCCTGGGCAAAGTAGGTCAGCCTGGCCTGTGCTGCCTGAGCGAAGATCGGTACGGTGTCCGCCACATCCGCGCTGATATCGACGTTGCCGACGTTCAGCGCCTCCAGCAGCGGCAGACCACTCGGAAACTCATGCCAGGTGACGGTGACGTCCTGTGGCGCAAGGGCTTTTTCCAGCGTGCCGCGTGTTTTCAGCAGGGTGATCAGCGTGGAAGACTTCTGGTAACCGATCCGCAACGTTTGCTGTGCCTCGACGGGGAGGGCGATGCATAACGCCAACGCCGCGAGCAGACCTGCCAGCAGCGGACGGCGGTAGCCAGGTTGTGTGTTTTTTATCGGTTTGGGCATGGCACGCTCGGTATTTGAGGGTGACGCTGAGTGTCAGGAGTTGTATTTCCACGCAGCGTAATGGGTGTGATCTGTGTCAGTAGCCGCGCTGGCGATCAGCCTGATTCTGCAAGGCCTGCCCTTTGAGAAAACGCTCAAGGTTGGCCAGAAAACTGTCGGCTATTTCGTTACGGCTGTTGCTGGAGATCGCCGAGGTGTGCGGTGACAGGCGCACGCGAGGATGTGAGTACAGTGGATGCCCATCCGGCAGGGGCTCGGGTTCGGTGACGTCCAGCGAGGCCAGGCCGATGTTTCCATTATCCAGCGCATTGAGCAGCGCTTCATGGTCAAGCAGGCCGCCACGGGCGATGTTGAGCAAGTGCAGGCCGGGTTTGGCACTGTTCAGCACCTCGGCGTTAACGATGTGCCGCGTCGCCGGTGTCAACGGCGCGGCCAGCACCAGATGGTCTGCGCGCGCGAACAGGTCATGAATGTCACGTGCAGCCTCGACACCGTCAACCTCGAACGGAGCCGAACTTTGCCGCAATGCGATCACGTTGATACCCAGCGCCTGGGCCTTGCTGGCCAGGCTGCGACCGATGGCACCAAAGCCTAGAATCCCGAGCGTGGTGCCCTTGAGCGGCGTCAGGGCGGTGAAGTTCCATTGCGAGTCATGCACCCAGATATCCGGCAGATGCTTGGCTGCGGCAAAAATGGCGGCCAGCGAGAACTCTGCGATGTTTTCTGCCGCGCTGCCCCGCGAGGTGCTCACCGGCGGCCCGTTGAACAGCCAGCCTGGGTAGAAGTCGATACCCGAAGACACCACCTGAATCCACTTCAGGCCATAGGGCCAGCCCGGAGGCGGCGAGGCCGGGGCTTCATAACCACGCACGTTGATAGGACGCGCCAGCAGAATGCTGACCTCGCCGGGCAAGTCGCTCGGCACTCCGGCAGGTACGCCGATGAGCCTGGCTTCAGGGTGGGTCACTGCAAGCCGCTCGCGAATCACCTGATTGAAATCATCATCCAGCTGGCTGGCAATCACGAGTCGAGTCATGCCAACGCCTCGTCAGATTGATGGGCGACAGCCTTCGCATGACGATTGACCGGCACCTCAAGGCCGAGGTTTTCACGTAGCGTATTGCCGCTGTATTCGGTGCGAAACAGTCCGCGTCGTTGCAGCACCGGCACCACCCATTCGGTGAAGTACTGCAGGCCGTCGGGCAGGACGCTATTGATGATGAAACCGTCGGCTGCGCCTGCTTCGAACCACGTTTGTATCGCGTCGGCGACCTGTTCCGGTGTGCCGACAAAGTCACGGCGGGGCAGGGAGAAGCGCAGGGCGACTTCACGCAGGCTCAGGCCTTCGTCTTTGGCCAGTTGCTTGATCCGGTCCGAACCGCCTTTCTGGCTGTTGGAGCCCAGATCGCCCAGTTCCGGGAAGGGTTCGTCCAGTGGGTACTGGCTGAAATCGTGATCATTGAAGGGGCGACCAAGGGCGACGATTGCGTCTTCGATCGTCACCAACTCCACGGCCTGGCGATAGCGGCTCTCCACCTCAGCTTCATCGCGCCCGACAATCGGGCGAATGCCCGGCAGAATCGACAGCGCGTGAGGGTCGCGACCAAAGCCGCCAGCCCTTTGTTTCAGGTCCTGATAATAGGCGCGCGCTTCATCGAAACTCTCGGCGTGGACGAAGATCGCGTCGGAGTTTTGAGCGGCGAAGTTACGCCCGGCCTCGGAGGTGCCTGCCTGAAAAATCACCGGCTGACCCTGCTTCGACCGGGCGATGTTGAGCGGGCCTTTCACCGAGAAGAATTCGCCCTTGTGGTTCAGCGCGTGCAGTTTGCCAGGCGTGAAAAATTCGCCTTTCTGCTTGTCGTAGGCGAAGGCGTCGTCTTCCCAGGAATCCCACAGACCTTTGACCACCTCGATATGCTCTTTGGCGATACGGTAGCGTACGGCGTGCGGTGGGTGTTCGCCCTTGCTGAAGTTGTCAGCGGTGCCACTGAGCCAGGAAGTCACCACATTCCAGCCAGCCCGACCGCCACTGATGTGGTCCAGCGAAGCAAACTGGCGAGCTACCTGAAAGGGTTCGGTGTAGCTGACCGTCACCGTTGCCACCAGACCGATATGCCGGGTGGTGGCTGCGAGTGCGGAGAGAATGGTCAACGGTTCGAAACGATTCAGGTAATGCGGACTGGATTTTTCGTGAATGTGCAGGCTGTCGGCGATGAACACAAAATCGAAGCGCGCCGCTTCGGCCAACTGGGTCTGCTGCTGATAAAAGCCGAAATTCACACTGGCGTTGGCCAGTGCGTGCGGATGGCGCCATTCGCCCCAGCCATGGCCGACCCCGTGGACCATTGCGCCAAGTTTAAGGTGTCGTTGTCTGCTCATGGTTTTGCTCCGGACGGTTCAGAGAGGTGGATGCACCTCCGCCTGGAGAAAGGGGTCGGTATAGGATGACGATATGCCTATAAAAACCCGCAGTGAAATTCTATTTTGTTATATGTTAATTATTAAATTAAATAATTATTAAGTATTTAAATATGCATAAATTGAATTTTGCTCGCTGTTTCATGAGTCAGCCCCGAGGGTTGGCAGCCAATCGCCAAGCAACGGTAGTTTCGTCAGCATGTTCTTCAGCGCCAGAGCATCCCATGGCAAATGCTCGGCAATGCCAAGGCCGACCACGTCCACTGCGCTGGCTATGTCTGTCAGCAAGCTCCGATCGTCACCTTAGGGGTAACTGCATGCATAAGGTTGTGCGCTATCGTAAAGGACGATATCGCCAGCGCCTTGCCGAGACTCCCTGTCTTGCTGCAATCGCCGGTGATGTAGAGGAAGGCTGGATGCGGGTGAAGGTAACGCTACTCTGATCCCTGACATTCAGTCTGCCGTCAAACGGCGCTTCGTTCAAAGACTGGCCGGTGACCAGGCCATACGTCGGTTATCAGACGTTGATCCAGAGCAAGACCCCTGTGCTGGCAGCGTTTCAAGGTGGTGAAAATAGTTTATATACCTGTGATCCAGCCGTTATATCCCTACGTATGCAGCGCTCTGCTTACCCAAGCCTTCTAGAACAGGAGTTCCATGGACCCGCGCCTTGCTGGGCTTTCTTTCTTACTCACCTTGGGATGGACGGGGGCCGTGATTCTCGTCATCTGGTTTTATGCTTGATGACGCAACGGTTTTCAGCAGAGGAAGGAAGTTATGTACGAAGCGGTCCTTGCCGGTGATCGGGAGGGCCTGACCGTGTGTGTTTTGATAGTGGCTAGATAATAGCTAGCTGACAGCGCTAAAGCTAATCTGACTGAAGCCGATGTTTATGTAACGGCTCATTGCCGAGTGACTTCGATAGTTCCACCTGGCTCTGACGGCCTTGAAGTTTGCGCTATGGAAGGCATTGAGAAAGACGATTAACCGGCTTGATCAGCAGGCACCATAGTCAGTCCGCGCCTCATGTTTGAAGCGTTTGACCGGGCCCGCACAGACCGGCGCTTTATAACAATACTTCCATAGATGCTGACTCGCAGAGTATTTTACATGTCGACCACAATTGAAAGCACTCCCAGGGACCGGGCCGAGCTAGAGATGGACCTGCACTCGCTGATGGCGGCCATTGACCGTTCGCAGGCGATGATCGAGTTTGATCTTGAAGGCAATATCCTGCGGGCCAATACCAATTTTCTGGATTGCGTCGGGTATCGCCTGGACGAAGTCCAGGGTCGGCATCACCGCATGTTCTGCACCCCGGAACACGCTTCCAGCGTTGAGTATGCGACGTTTTGGGAAAAACTGGGCAAAGGTGCCTTTGACGAAGGGCAGTACAAGCGCCTGGGCAAGAACGGTCGCGAGATCTGGTTGCAGGCAACCTACAACCCGGTTTTCGACGAACAGGGCAACCCGTTCAAGGTCGTAAAATTCGCCACCGACGTCACGCAGCAACGCAAGACCAACGCCGAGTACGAAGGTAAGGTCGCAGCGATCGATCGTTCGCAGGGCATCATCGAGTTCGACCTGAACGGCCGCGTGCTCAACGCCAACGAAAACTTTCTCAAGGTGCTGGGCTATCGTCTGGATGAGATACAGGGCCAGCATCACCGCATGTTCTGTGAAGACGACTACCTGAACAGCCCGGCCTATCGTGCTTTCTGGGCCAAGCTCGAGCGTGGCGAGTATGACTCCGGCGAGTACAAACGAATCGGCAAGAACGGTCGAGAGCTATGGATCAGCGCCACTTACAACCCGATTTTTGACCCTGATGGTCGTCCTTACAAAGTGGTGAAGTTCGCCAACGACGTCACCGAGAGCCGCGTCCGTCAGGCCGAGTCCGCCGGCAAGGTGACGGCGATCGAGCGTTCTCAGGCGGTTATCGAATTCGATCTGACCGGCAAGGTGCTGCATGCCAACCGCAACTTCCTTGCGGTATTCGGCTACGACCTTGAGGAAATTGTCGGCGAACACCACCGGATGTTCTGCTCTGAGGAGTTTGTCAGCAGTCTGGAGTATCGCGAGCTCTGGGAAAAACTGGGGCGTGGCGAATACGACGCCAATGAGTACAAACGCAAGCGTAAGGATGGCAAGGAAATCTGGATTCAGGCGACCTACAACCCGATCCTCGACGCGCAGGGCAAACCCTACAAGATCGTCAAGTTCGCGCTCGACGTGACAGTTGCCAAGGAAACCAGCGTCGAGCACCACGGCAAGGTGAATGCAATCGACCGCGCCCAGGCCGTCATCGAGTTTGACATGGCCGGCAACATTATTACCGCCAACGCCAACTTCCTCAAAGCGCTGGGCTATGGCCTGCAGGAGATCAAGGGCCAGCATCACCGTATTTTCTGTGATGAGGAATATGTGCGTGGCACTGAATACCGGGAGTTCTGGCACGGGCTGGGGCAGGGCGAGTTCTATTCCGGACGCTTCATGCGCGTCAGCAAGTACGGGCAGAAAATCTGGATTCAGGCGACTTACAGCCCGATTTTAGACCATGACGGGCTGCCGTTCAAAGTGGTGAAATTCGCCACTGACATTACCCGTCAGGTCGAGATGGAGCAGGCGATAGAAGCCAAGACCCGCGCCATGGGCGAGTCGGTTAAAGCATTGATGAACGCCATTTCCTACGTGGCACAAAGCACCCAGACGGCCACCGATCTGGCCAGAATGACGCGTGAGCAGGCCAGTACCGGTTCGCAGACTCTGGTCAAGGCGTCCGATGCGATGGGCATGATCGCCAAGTCGGCCGAGGGCATTCAGGACATCATCCAGGTGATCAGCGAGATCGCCAGTCAGACCAACATGCTGGCCTTCAACGCCGCTATCGAGGCGGCCAGGGCTGGCGAGCACGGTCTGGGCTTCTCGGTGGTGGCCGATGAAGTGCGCAAGCTGGCCGAGAAGTCCTCGCGTGCGACCAAGGAAATCAACAAGCTGATCCTCGAAACAGTCAGCCGGATCGAGTCGGGCAACGAGATTTCGCGCAGTGCCGGCGAAGCCTTCGAACACATCGTGGAAGGCGTGATGCAGACCACTCAGGCAATCGACGGGATCAACACGGCGACAGAGAAGCAACGTCTGTCGGCGCAGGAAGTCGAGACACTGATCGTCGAGCTGCATAAAGCCAACCTGACCGGCTACACCCAGACTCTGGACAAGGTATCCATCGGACAACCTGCATGAGCAGCCTGAATGCCTATGGCGTCGTGCAGATCAATGGCGTTTATCTGGCGGTGGTTGCCGAAGCGCTGATGGAGGCCGTGCACTGGCCTACCGACCTGTACCCCCATCCGCTGACTCGCGGTGCGTTGCGCGGGGTGTTTACCTTGCGCGGCAAACCGGTGCCTTTGGTTGACCTGCGGGGCCAGTTGGCGGAGGGCGGCGATACATCGTTGCCCACGCCTCTGGTCGCTATTCTCAAGTACGGCGGTGGCTACCTGGGGCTGGCGATTGATGCGGTCTGCGACATTCTCAAGGCCCGCGACTCTCAATTCAGCCCCTTGGGCCCTGGCGGCACCAGTGTCGGGTTGCTGCCATCACTGCTGCTGGGCGCAGAAGAATCGCGGATGATCTACAAGCTCGACCTGGGTTTTCTGAGTAGCTTGCCAGGCGTACTGTTTGCTGCTGATCCGAGCGCGCAGGTGCTCAAGGAAGAAGCGCTCGCGGCCAAGAATCGTTTGCTGCATTACCTGGTGTTCGAGTGTGACGGTCGCAACTTCTGTATCGATGCGAGCGTCGTGACCGAACTGGTGGATAATCCTGAAATTTCGGCTTCGGACTTTGCCAGTGAGTGCTGTTTTGGCGTTACGTCGGTGCGTGGCACCAAGGTCCCGGCGCTCAATCTGTCCGAAGTCCTTGGTCTGGACCATAAACGCCAGACCTCCAAGCCGCAGTTGTTGCTATTGACGGCTCCGGACGGTCGGGTATGCGGGTTTGGTTACGACCGCATGGTCGCCATCCAGCGTCAGGACCCGGGCAGCCTTCTGGCGGCACCGGGTTACGGCCTGCCGCATCCTGAACTGCTGGCCGGGGTCATGAACCTGGAGGAGGGGCAACAGGCATTGTTGCTGGATCATCCAATGCTGTTGCAGCGCCCGGAAGTCAAAAGCTACACCCAGGTTTATCAGCACGACGTCAAACCTGCACAAGCCTCGCACGATGTGACCAAGGCGATGTTGCGCCATGCCTGTCTGCTGTTTGACGCACCGACCCGCTTCGTCGCGCCGTTGAGTCAGATCGTCGAGATCATGAGCGTGCCGCAACAGCTGATCGGTTTGTCGCAACCGGCGACGCACCTGCTAGGGCAATTCAATCTGCGTGGCGAGCAAGTGCCGCTGATCTGCCTGAGCAGCCTGCTGGGCGAGGGGGCGCAAACCCCGGGTGAAGCGTCCCGTGTCCTGATCGTGCGTGGCGAGCGCCTGTGCTTCGGTTTTGCCGTGAGCCGGGTCGATGCGATCGACGCGTTCAATCAGTTCGACCCGGCCATGCTCGAGCAGGGCTGGCAGGCCAATACCGGCAAGGGGATCTCGGTCAATGACCGAGTGCGCTCGCTGGTCAGCGTCGGCAGTCAGGAACGCAGTTGGCGCGCAACCCTGCTCGATTTGCAGGGGCTGGCCAGGCAACTGGAGTGCAATGTCGCCGAACGAGTGGCAGCGCGCTAATCAATCGGAACCGAATGCTTCGCGCGTGGCCTTATTTTGAGTGTCCACGAGCGGAGAGAATGACCATGACTGACCAGAAAGACGAGAAAAAGCAGGAACCGGCAAACGATGTGCCTGCGCACTCGACGCCAGAAGAAAAGGAACGCCTGAAGGACTTCAACAAAGGTGGTATTCCGCCGGGGGCCTGTTGATCAGTCAACAGGACAATGCACATGACGCCCGGTCTGTTTTAGATCGGGCGTTATGGTTTCAAAGGCCTGTTCGGGCTCTGTATTGACTCACGCGTCGCGCAGCAGGTCGTTGGCGTTGAGTAGTTCATAGGCGATCTGCGGGCGTGCCTCAAGTGCACTGCGGATTGCGCTTGCAACCGACTTGCGCGTCTTGCGGCACAGGCCGGTCTTTTTCTGCACGACGATGCTGATGCCGCGCATGGTGCGTACTTCGTTGAAGCCCGGTGCGATTTCGACGCGCACACCCAGTTGCTCGAAAATCTTGCGCTGCATGTGCTCCAGATCCTTCAGGCTTTCGACACGGCTCAGGCGCTCAAGCAGCGTGTTTTCCGCATCACGGGTCAGCTTGAGGATGCGCAGGTCGGCGTCTTCCGCATCCAGCCGTTCGCGCTCGCAGTCGCAAGCGCCGGGCGGGCAGGGGTTACGGATTTTGACAGGAGCGTTCATGGGTGCAGCATAGCGATTGACGGGGGCGTCTGACCATCCCCCGGAACTGCTGCGTGCAACTGCGGCGATGCGGCAACAGTTCCCTGGTTTCAGATCAGTTCGGCCACTTCATCTCGCCCTTGATGACCTTGGCACTCAGTTCCAGCGAGCTCGGTTCGGCCAGTTGTGGCCAGGCATTCTGCATGGCATCGATCAGGCCCTTGGAATCCTTGGCTTTGGCCGCTTGTTGTTCAAAGGACTTCAGATAGTCGGCGGTGAACGTCACAGCCTTGGTGCCCGCTGGAATCTCGCCCAGATAATGGCCCGGAATTACCGTGACCGGTTTCAGCGCCTCAATGCCCTTGAGGGTCGCGAGCCAGTCCTGACGCGATTTCGGGCTTTGGGTATCAGCAATCCAGACATGAATGCCGCTGGACACCACGACGCCGCCGACCACCGCCTTGAGCGATGGAATCCATACGTAGCTGCGCTCGGGGGCCGGGCCGTTCAGGCCTTTGATCTGTAATGGCTGACCCTCAAGGGTAAGATGGTCACCCTTGAGCACCTCTGGCAGGACCAGTCTGGCCGGAGCATTGTCCTTGAGAATCGGTCCCCAGTAGGCAAGCTTGCCCTGCATCGACGCCTTGATCGCTTTCACGGTAGGAGCGCTGGCAACGATCTTCGCATCGGGGAAAGCAGCTTTGATGACGTCCAGCCCGAAGTAGTAATCCGGGTCGCTGTGGCTGATGTACACGGTAGTGAGTTTCTTGCCGCTGGCCTTGATCTTCTCTACCAGCGCCTGAGCATCGTTACGCTGAAACTGCGCATCGATCAGCACCGCATCATGCTTGCCGGTGATCAGTTCGGATGACACCGGGAAGATGGCTTTTTCGGCCGGATTGTAGACCTCGATCGCCAGTGGATCAGCGGCCTGGGCTGCAAGCGGGAATAGCACCGCGAACGATAGAGCAAGCAGGGAATTGCGTAGCATGGGGTACGACCTTTTTATAGAGCAAAACTGAGGTCGTTATCTTATGTTGCTTAAAATGAAACAAAAGCCTCAATATTGGCAACTATTGATTGCTTATATCGGATGAATCATGGATCGGATCATGGCGGCGCGGGTGTTCATGGCCATCAACGAACGCGGCAGCCTCATCGCTGCCGCTGAGGCGCTGGACATGTCACGGGCGATGGTGACCCGTTATCTGGCGCAGATGGAAACCTGGGCGGGAGCGCGCTTGCTGCACCGCACCACGCGCAAGCTGGGGCTCACTGCGCCCGGACAGGTGACGTTGCTGCGTTGCCAGCAGCTTGTCGAGCTGGCTGACGCAGTGCCGCTGGCAGCCGATACGCAAGTCGATGAGCCGCGTGGCATGCTGCGTATTGCCTGTTCGCAGTCACTGGCACTGGCGGTTCTGGCCCCAGCGGTGACGGCTTACCTGCAACGCTACCCCGGCACCTCGGTGGATCTGCTGATTGGCAACGAGGCCGTGGACCTGGTCAGCGAGCGCATCGATCTGGCAATCCGCATCACCAACCAGCTGGACCCCAATGTGATTGCCCGTCCATTGGGGCATTGCGATTCGGTTGTCTGTGCCTCTCCAGCCTACCTCGCCATGCACGGCACTCCCTCCAGTCCGCAAGAACTGGCTGCACACAACTGCCTGACCTATTCGTACTTCGGCAAGAGCCTGTGGGAGTTCACCCGGCAGCAGTTGCCGCTCAGCGTTCCGGTGGGCGGCAACCTCAGCGCCAACGATTCAGTGGTGTTGCTGGAGGCCGCAGTGGCTGGCGCGGGGATCACCTTGCAACCGGTGCATTCGGCAGCGCCGCTGATTGCAAGTGGCAAGCTGATCGCGGTGCTGCCCGACCACCAGCCAAGGGCGCTGGGCATCCACGCGATCTACACCTCGCGGCATCACCAGTCGGCCACCTTGCGCACCATGCTGGATTTTCTGACTGAATGGTTTGAGAGGAGCGGCGCAGAGCCTTGAGGTTGGATCACCTGCTGCGCAAAGGACGCAGAGCGCCCAGAACGGCATGCCCACGCGGAGCATGGGCACGATAGGGGACACACAGACACCTATCGTTTCTCACGCTCCGAGTGTGCAGTATCAGGTCTTGAACTTGCGCACCAGGCCGTCGAGTTCGCTGGACAGTAGTTCCAGACTTCTGGAATCCGCACGGGCGGAGTCCGAGAGGTCGGCGATCAACTGGGCGTCGCCATGGATCTGGCTGATGTGACGGTTGATGTCTTCGGCCACCTGATGCTGCTCTTCGGCGGCGGTTGCAATCTGGGTGTTCATGTCGCGAATCACATCAACTGACTCACGGATCTGCCCGAAGCTGCTGCGTGCCTGCCCGATCTTGATCACCGATTGCTGCGACACGTCGAGGCTGGCGTGCATCTGTTGCGCCACCGAAGCGGTGCGTTTGGCCAGATTGCCCAGCAGGTTGTCGATTTCGGCGGTCGAGTCCGAGGTACGTTTGGCCAGCGCGCGGACTTCGTCGGCTACCACGGCAAAGCCGCGACCCTGCTCGCCTGCGCGAGCTGCTTCGATGGCCGCGTTGAGGGCCAGCAGGTTGGTCTGCTCGGCAATCGAACGGATGGTGTTGAGGATCGACTGAATGCCTGCGCTGTCCTTTTCCAGTTGCGTCATATCCTTGGCCGAGCGGGTGAGTTCCTCGCTGAGCTGGTCGACACTGCGCACCGCATCGTCGATCTGTCGCTGACCTTCGCGCGCCTGCTGCTGACCGCTGTCGGCCGAATCGGCGGCCTGGCTGCAGGAACGAGCGACTTCGTTGGAGGTGGCGACCATTTCATGGAAGGCCGTGGAGACCATGTCCACCGCCTCGCGCTGACGTCCAGCGGCTTCGGCCATGTCGTTGGAGACACGGGTGGAGCTGTGTGAGGCTTCAAGAATCTTCCCGGCAGCCTGGCCGATGTGCTGGATCAGGTTGCGAATCGCGGTAAGGAACTTGTTGAACCAGCCTGCCAGTTGCGCAGTTTCATCCTTGCCGCGCACGGCGAGGTTCTGGGTCAGGTCGCCTTCGCCGCCAGCAATGCCTTCCAAACCGCTCGACACGCTGTGGATCGGACGCACGATGACGCTGGCAAAGCTGGCACCGACAATCGCAAAGACCACCGCCAATACCGCAGCGATAACGCCGATCAGCCAGGTCAGGCGGGTGGCCGAGGCCATCACTTCGTCCTGTTTGATCAGACCGATGAAGTTCCAGCCCAGTTGCTCGGACGGGTACACGTTGGCCATGTAGCGTTCGCCGTTGAGTGTTACCTCGACCAGACCGCTGCCGGTTTTGGCCAGCTCGGTGAAACCGTCGCCCAGTTCACCCAGTTTCTTGAAGTTGTGTTCCGGCTGCTTGGGATCGACCAGCACGGTGCCGCTCTTTTCCATCAGCATCAGGTAGCCGCTGTCACCCAGCTTGATCTGCTTGACGATGTTGGTCAGCTGCTTGAGTGATACGTCGATGTTGACCACGCCGCCAGGGTTGCCCAGTTTATTGGGGATCGCCCGAATGGTGCTGACCAGCACCGCGTCATCGTTGGCCCAGTAATAGGCGTCGCTGCGCACGGTTTTGCCAGCATTGGCCATTGCGGTCTTGTACCACGGGCGAACACGTGGGTCGTAGTTGCTCATTTTCGGGTCTTCCGGCGTCATGATGTAGCTGCCGTTGATCAACCCGTAAGAGACGTAGGAGTAGGCCGGATGGGCCTTGGCGATACTGGCGAACAGCTCGGTCGCCTGCCTGTCATTCTCGGACTGCGGGGGAGGCGTTGCGCCCATGTAGTTGCGGAAATCATCGCTCGCCCCGGCGATCAGCGGGTGCGCCGCGATGTAATTGACGTTCTGCGTAATGCCGTCGAAAAACAGTTGCATGGCATTGTCGACCTGGCGAATCTCGCGTGCGCTGCTGTCCACGAAATCACTGGTCGCCTTGTCACGCAGATTCACGATCACGATGGCGGCGACGACTAATATGGGCAAACACGCAATGACTGCGAACGCCCACGTCAATTTCTGTTTGATATTCATTTGAGCTCCGGGGGGCGCGTTACTGCCGCAAGTGTCGGGTGCTGCATGGGTGCAGTCTGCGACCCCAGGCGTTGAGCCGAGGGTCGCTCTTATGGTCTACCAAATGTCCAACGGCTTTATGCCAGCATTCTTTAGGCGGCTTGGCGGTAACAGACACTTGTTGTCGTTCATGAGCACGAAACGGCCTTTATTCACTGAAGCAGTAACCCGTTGTTCATGAGAGGCGCCCTCCAAACTCGGTCATGGCATCCAGCATCGCTTCCTTGAAGTAAGCCAGTGAAGCCCGATCAAAGAGAATCTGAAAACAGGGTTCGCTCTGCGCGCCAACATTGATCACGATCACATTGATTCGCGCTGCCGAGGTCTGCGCCACCGAGCCGACTGCGAATGCTGACGGACGCAGGTCCACGCCGCACAATTTAGCCATCACCTCGGGGATGCACGGGCCGCTCAGTTGCAGCCACGCATGGCTGTCTTCGCGAGGCAGCAGGTAGTTGGCGTTATGGTCCAGTTCCCAACGGGCTTCCTCGTCGGCTATGCGCTGGCCTTTATCAAGCGGGCTGCCGAGCAGCAGGTATTCGGTCTGCGAAAGACGTGCAACATGGCTGCCGTCGGCCTGAGTAACCGCGCGGTTCGGCGTGTCGGGCAGACTGAAACCACGTGCTGTCAGGTATTCGGCGCTTTGCGTACCGCGAAACCCCACGCGCGGCAGATCGGTCAGGTCTTGCAGTGTGCACAGTGAGGGCGCGCCAGCTCTGACCGGGCGGTCCTGGATAAGGCTAGTCATGGTTCAGAGCTCCTGGCGCTGGTTTTCAGGATCGAAGAAGGGCATTTTCACGACGGTCGCCTGAACCACCACACCGTCTTCGACGCGAATCGGGATCTGCTGGCCGGGTGTGCTTTGGTCGAACGCGGCATAAGCCATGCCGATAATCATGCCGAGGGTTGACGAGTATTCGCAGGAGGTCACGTTGCCACTGATGTCCGGACCTTTGAGCACCAGATGACCTTCAAGCGGCAGCGGACTGGCCTTGGGCAGGGTGAAGCCCACCAGCTTGCGTTTCTGTGGCTGGGCTTCGAGGATATCCACTGAGCGGCGGCCGACAAAGAACGGCTTGCTCCGGCTGACCGCCCAGCCCATGTCGATTTCGGCTGGATGGGTCATGCCATCGGTGTCCTGGCTGATGATGACGTGGCCTTTTTCCAGACGTAACAGACGCTGCGTTTCGACGCCGAACGGACGCATATCAAACGCCTTGCCAGCCTCGGTCAGCGCGTCCCACAGTGTCAGGGCATGCCGGGCCGGAACGTGGATTTCGTAGCCCAGTTCGCCGACGAAACCGACTCGCAACAGCCGCGCCTTGATGCCGGCAACAGTGCCCAGGCGCACGCCCAGATAGGGGAAACCTGCTGCGGACAGATCAAGGTCGGTACACACTTGCTCCAGTACCTTGCGTGAATCCGGGCCCGCCACGTTGACCGCAGCAATGGCCGCTGTGACGTTGGTGATGTCCACATTCAGACGCCACTGGGCATTCCACTTGAGCATCTGTTGGTAGATGCGATCCACACCGCTGGTGGTGGCGGTGACGTAGAAGTGCTGGTCGGCAAAGCGTGCACAAACGCCGTCGTCAATGACCACGCCGTGCTCGTTGGTCATCAGCGCATAGCGTGAACGCCCGACCGGCTGCTTGAGGAACGCAAAGGTGTACATGCGGTTGAGCAGCTCGGCGGCATCGGGTCCGCGCACGTCCAGGCCACCGAGTGTCGACACATCGATAATCCCGACCTTGTTGCGCACATGCAGTGCTTCTTGCTGCATGCAGGTATCGCGTTGCGATGGCTTGCCATAGAACGCTGGACGCTGCCAGATCCCGGCCGGCATCATCTTCGCGCCTGCCTGCACATGCCGTTGGTGCATGGGCGTCTGGCGGTAGGGGTCGAAGGCCCGTCCAGCGACGTGCGCCAGTTTCTCTGCCTCGAAGGGCGGCCGGGCAGTGGTCACACCGGTTTCGCTGATGCTGCGCTGGGTAGACGCGGCCACCAGTCGTGCGGTTGGCAACGCTGAGTGACGACCCTGCGACGGCCCCATCCCGACAGTGGAATAACGCTTTACCAACTGAATGTCGCGATAGCCAATGCGGGTGGCATTGACGATATCGCGCACCTGCAAGTCTTCGTCGAAATCGACAAAATCCTTGCCTTCGGGATGCGGAAAAATCGGCCAGGCGAAGTTGACCTGCGCTTCGCTGCGCAGTGCGGCCGGTTTGTCGGTCGATTCCAGGCCTAGCGCCGAGAGCACCCCGGCGGCGGCATTCGCCGCATCGGTCAGCACGTTATCCAGCGCGTGATAACCGTTGACCGAACCGGCGATGCCCAGGTTCTGCGGCAGGCTGCTGATCGCGAACTCGGCCTGCCGATCGTCATAGGCCAGCTTGCCGCCCGCCTGACACAGCAACTGGTAGGCCGGCATGTAGCCGCCGGACATGCACAGCAGGTCGCACTCGACACTCAAACCCTTGTTGGCCACCTGACCCTGGCCGGTGATCTTGCGCAGCTCGGCCCCGCTTACGTGACGCATGCCTTTCTCGTGCAGCGCTTCATACACGGTGGTGCTCATGTGGCAGACGATGCCGCGTTGCTCCAGCGCAACCTGCAATCCCCGATCCGACGGATTGGCGCGCATGTCGGCGACCGCGACCACTTCGACACCCTGATCGTGCAAATCCAGTGCAGCGAGGTAACCGTCATCATTGCCGGTCAGCACCACCGCGCGCTTGCCGGGCTTGACTGCGTACAGCCTGATCAGACGCTGCACGGCGCTGGTCAGCATCACACCGGGCAAATCATTGTTGCGAAAAATAACCGGCTGGTCGAACGAGCCACTGCACACCAGGCATTGCGTAGCGCGCACCTTGTACAGACGCTTGCCCTGAATCACTGGCAGATAGTTGTCGGTAAACCAGGCATTGCAAGTGGCCTGTGTGAGGACCTGAATATTGGCGTGCGCCTGCACGGCGTCGACCAGTTCGCGCCGCAGTTGCCCGGCACGCTGACCGTCGATATCGAAGCGCGCGTAAGTCAGCGAACCTCCGAGTATCGGCTGCTGTTCGATCAACAGCACCCTGGCTCCGGCGTTGGCTGCGGTCAGAGCCGCCTGTAACCCGGCAGGTCCTGCACCGATTACCGCCAGATCTGTGAACAGGTAGGCCTTGTCGTAGTATTCAGGCTGAAAGTCCAGATCCAGCACGCCGAGGCCCGCTTTCTTGCGAATGATCGGCTCCCAGACTTTCCACATGCCTTTGGGCTTGTAGAACGAGCGGTAGTAGAAACCCACCGGCATGAACTTCGAGAACTTGCCCAGCCAGGCATCCCTATCGTGGTCCAGCGAGCCGCTGAAATTCTGTCCGGTTGCCTGCAAGCCATCCTGCAAGACAAAAGTGTCGGCCAGCACGTTAGGCTCGTGTGGCAACTGGATCAGGCTGTTGGCGTCCTGTCCGGCCATGCTCAGCGGTCCGCGCGGGCGATGGTATTTGAACGAGCGCGAGAGCAGAAAGCGACCATTGGCCAGCAGTGCGCTGGCAATGCTGTCGCCTTGCAGGCCCTGATACGTTTTGCCATCGAAGCTGAAGGTGAGCGGCTGGTTGCGATCGATCAGCAGGCCCATGGGCTCGGGCAAGCGGGCTGGGGTGGTCATCCTGCGATCTCCTTGGATGGGAGGGGAGCGAAGTCGATACGTGCGGTAAATATTTCCCGCGGGTCGAAGGTGCGAATGATCTCGTCGCTGCCGGTATGACGTTCGGCCAGAAACCAGTAGCTGGACGGGTTATGCATCCACCACTCGCGCACCACGCCCAGGGTGTCCTCACTGTTGAACACGTAATCGGCCCATTGCGCATCGCTGCAGGTTTGCGGGTCAGGCATGTGCTTGAATTCGCCGCCGTAGGTGAATTCGCTGATGTTGCGCGGCCCGTTGAGCGGGCAGGTCATGATTTTCATGTGTCGCTCTCCGTCAGTGGCTGGCCGCTGTCGCGCCCATTTCGTTGACTTGCTGGAAGGTCGAGAAGCGTTCCAGCGCGAATGGCCTGATCAACTCGGGCACCTTGCCGCCACTGGCCACCAGTTCGGCCATGGTCTTGCCGCAGATCGGCGTCGCCTTGAAGCCCCAGGTGCCCCAGCCTGCGTCCAGGTAATAATTCTTGACCGGCGAAAGCCCCATGATCGGGCTGTAGTCCGGGGTCATGTCGGTGATTCCGGCCCACTGGCGCATCAATTTGGCGTTGGCCAGAAACGGAAACATCTCGATGGCGTGTGCCAGCAGGCTTTCCTTGAGGTCCAGCGTCGAGCGCGTGTTGAACAGCGGATACGGGTCCGAGCCGCCGCCAAACACCACCTCGCCACGACTGGTCTGCTGGACATAGCAGTGCAGGGCAGACGAGCTCACCAACGGGTCGAGGAACGGTTTGAAGGGTTGAGTGACCATCGCTTGCAGCGGGAAGGTCTGGATCGGTGAGCGAATGCCGGCCTTTTTCATCATCTGCGAACTCATGCCCGCGACCGCCTGTACGGCGCAACCGCACTGGATGGTGCCGCGATTGGTTTTCACAGCAGTGATGGCGCCATTCTCGATTACCAGTTCCTGCACTTCGGTCAGTTGATGAATCTCGACGCCGCGCTTGGCCGCCTGTTTGGCATAGCCCCAGGCCACCGCGTCATGACGTGCGGTGCCGCCGTCGATATGCCACAGGCCCGCGAGCACCGGCAGATGGCCAGGGTCCAGATTGAGGCTCGGCACCAGTTCGCGGATCTGCTGGCGGTCGATCATTTCGGTGCGGCCGCCGAAATGCTTGTTGACCTCGGCGCGCTGACGGAACGAGCGTACGGTGGCGTCGGTATGCGCGAGGGTTAGCTGGCCGCGCTCCGAATACATGATGTTGAAGTCGAACTCGTTGGACAGGCCCTGAAACATCTTCACCGACTCGGCATAGAACTTCACGCCTTCGCTGGTCAGGTAATTGGAGCGGATAACCGCCGTGTTGCGCGCCGTGTTGCCGCCGCCCAGATAGCCTTTTTCCAGCACGGCTATATTGGTGATGCCGTGGTATTTCGACAGGTAGTACGCGGTCGCCAGGCCATGACCACCGCCGCCGATGATCACCACGTCGTAGGAAGGCTTGAGTTCCTTGGGCGCAGGCAGATCCACCTCGACCGGATACTCCGGGCTGAGCCCGTATTTCAACAGGTTGAAAGGCATACGGCCTCCGATTGGCTGCGCTGTGCGAGGGCTTGCTGCCTAGCAGCAGTCACTGTGTTTTTCATCAGAAAGGCGATGGTCATCGGCCCGACGCCACCGGGTACCGGTGTGATGGCAGAAGCCACGCTCAGGGCGTTGTCGAAATCGACATCGCCCACCAGGCGGCTGCGGCCTTGATCCTCGATGCGGTTGATACCGACATCGATCACCACCGCGCCGCGCTTGAGCCAGCTGGCATCTATCAGGCGCGGGCGGCCAACCGCTGCCACGACGATGTCGGCCAACTGACACAAGGCCCTGGCGTCATTACTGCGCGAATGCACCACCGTCACCGAGCAGTGCGCTTGCAGCAGCAGGGCGGCCATGGGTTTGCCGACGATGTTGGAACGACCGATTACCACCGCATGCTTGCCGCTCAGATCGCCGCAGGTCTCTTCAAGCAAGTGCATGCAGCCGCTGGGCGTGCAGGGCGTCAGTACGCTGCGTCCCTGGCTGAGGCCGCCCACGTTTTCACTGTGAAAGCCATCGACGTCCTTGCCCGGATCAATGGCCTGCAAGGCGCGGGCTTCTTCCATGTGCGACGGCAGTGGCAGTTGCAGCAGGATGCCGTTTACCGAGTCGTCGGCGTTCAGTTCGGCAATCAGCGCCAGCACCTGTGCCTGGCTGCTCTTGGCAGGCAGGCGGTGCTCCAGCGAACGAATGCCTGCTTCCTCGGCGCGCAGGATCTTGTTGCGCACATACACCTCACTGGCCGGGTCGTTACCGACCAGAATGACCGCCAGTGCCGGTTCGATGCCGTCGGCCTTCAAGATTTTCACTTCGGTGCTGACTTGTTCCAGAACACGAGCGGCGGCTGCCTTGCCATCGATGATGCGCGCGCTCATCGGAAGATCACCGTTCGGTCAGTGTTGAGAAACACCCGATGCTCAAGGTGGTACTTGACTGCCCGCGACAGCGCGATGGTTTCGTTGTTACGGCCTGCTGCGACCAGATCTTCAGGCAGGTAGACGTGATCGACACGCTGCACTTCCTGCTCGATGATCGGGCCTTCGTCCAGGTCGCTGGTGACGTAATGCGCAGTGGCACCGATCAATTTCACGCCGCGCTCATAAGCCTGGTGATATGGCTTGGCGCCCTTGAAACCTGGCAGAAACGAGTGATGAATATTGATTGCCCGACCCGCCAGTTGCTTGCACAGGTCGTCGGAGAGAATCTGCATGTAGCGCGCCAGCACCACCAGTTCGGTACCGGTTTCGTCGACCACCTTCATCAGCGCAGCTTCCTGCGCAGCCTTGGTTTCTTTACTCACAGGCAGGTAAATGAAACGAATGCCTTCCCGCTCGGCCATCGGCCGCAAGTCCAAGTGGTTGGACACAATGGCGGTGATGGTCATGTCCATTTCCCCCTTGTGGTAGCGGTACAGCAGGTCTGTCAGGCAGTGATCGAACTTGCTGACCATCAACAAAACGCGCATCGGGCGACGCGTGTCATGCAGTTCCCACTGCATGGCGAAGTCTTTGGCCACCACATCGAAACCGGTTTTCAACTGCTGGATGTCGCCGTCGTGACCGTCGTTGAAGCGAAACACTGCGCGCATGAAAAAGGTGCCGCTGTACTCATCGTCGAACTGGGCCATTTCACCGATGTAGCAGCCGTTGCCAGCCAAGCAGGAAGCCACTGCCGCGACAATGCCGGAGGTCGCCGGGCAGCTGATCTTCAGGATGAAATGGTTCTTCTCGTGTTGCATGGCTTGTCCTCTGGAATAGGGCGGCAGCTCGGCAAAGGGGGCAAAAGTCAGATACAGAGGTTTTTGAGTGGCGAATAAAATTCTCTACAGGAATTTAATATTCTTGAAGGCTGTTTTATAGGCGAAAGGAAAAGCAGCGTCCAGAGGTTTCTGGAAACTTTGTTTACTAAAGGGAATATGGGGAGTTGGCGTGGTGGGGAGCCGGTGCCTTTTTTTCAGTTGCCGTGAGGCAGAAAACGCCCAGGGCGGGCGTTTTCAGGAAGCAGTAAGGGTCAGTCGTGATGCGCCTCACCGACAAACGTTAATGAGGTAAACAAGCCGCGCTCGGCGATATCGACATTATCCTTGACCGGCTGCGTGACCTCGGCAGCGATGATATTCAGCCCTTCGTTGCGCACGATCACGCTGGCCAGGCCCTGGGCGTCGGTTTCGGCGCTGACCACGTCTGGTGCGCTGCGGTAATCGCCGATCAGCTTGATACCGGCGGCGGGTTTGCCGTCGATCAGTACGCGTACCGGTAAGGGTTTGCCAACCCCGACCTTCAATGGATCAGCCTGTGGCACGATCACAAAATTCAATTTGCTGAACGAGGGCAGGTGCGCGTCTTCTGCGTAGATTGCCACGCTGTATTTGAAGGTATGAATCGAGTCGGTGCCATTGGGCACTTTGCTGCGGCCTTCGTTGATCCACTTTTTCTCGGCGTTGCGTGTCCACATGCCGTTGTCCAGCGCCACCGTCATCACGGCGGGCGGCTTGAGCGGCACCAGTCGCGCGTGATCCTCAAGGCGTTGTACCGTCACCGGGATCATTTTGCCCTGCTGGTCATACGCCCATGCGCCGCTGACTTTTTGCGCTTTGAACGCGTTGTCTTCCGCACCATGACCGTAGACCACCTCGATATTGCCGCGCCGCTGTTCGGTCCACAGGCCGTGTGCGTTTACTTGACTGGCGAACAATGCGCCGAGCAGGCCCAAGGCCATGAAAGGTTTTGTTGACAGCATGGTGCATCCTTATTGTTGTGAAGCGAGGGTTACAGGAGTCAAAGGCCGAGTGTCAGGCTGACCGTAAAGTTACGCGGTTCGCCGGGCGCGACCCAGTAATTGCTGTAGGAGCGCTCGTAGTATTTTTCATCGAAAATGTTGTTGAGGTTCAAGCCCACTGTCACGTTCTCGCTGGCTTTATAGTGAGCCAGCAGGTCGACGGTCTGGTAGGCCGGCAGCTCGAAGTCGGTGCCGGACTGGCCGGAACGATCGCCGACGTAGGTATATGCCGCGCCCACGTCCGAACCGCGCAATACGCCTTCCTGAAATTCATAGACGCTCAACAGGCTGCCACTGTGTTTGGCGACCCCGAGGATGCGACTGCCTGCCGGGATGGTCCGGTCGCCCTTGGTGACTTCGGCATCAATGTAGGCGAATGCTCCGATGATCCGCACCGCGTCAGTGATTTGTCCGGTGAATTGCATGTCGAAACCCTGGCTGCGAGCCTTGCCCACGGCGCGATTGGTGTCGGTGCCCGGGTCCAGGGCCAGAACGTTTTCCTTTTCTATGTGGAAGGCGGCGAGGGTGGTGCTCAGGCGGTTGTCGAACAGTTCGCTCTTGATCCCGGCCTCATAACCGATGCCTTCTTCCGGGTCGAAGGTTTTGCCGGCGGCGTCCAGACCATTGTTCGGCTTGAACGAGGTGGATGCGTTGGCGAACAGGCCAACCTGCGGTGTGAGCTGATAAAGCAGCCCGGCGCGCTGGGTGAACGCGTCGTGACGCTGCCCGGAGGTAGCATTGGTAGTGAAGTCATCGACCTGTTGATCGAAGTGCTCGTAGCGCGCGCCGATCATCCCGCGCAGCTTGTCGGTAAAGACAATCTGGTCCTGCAGGTTCAGCGCACGGCTTTCAATGTGCTCGTAGAAATCAGTGCCGGAACGCGCGCCATTGGGTTTCGGCTGGCCATACACCGGGTTGTAGATGTCGATGGCATAGGGGCTGCCTGCAATGGTGGTCACCCGCTCGTTCTTGCGGTAATTCTCGTATTCGGTGCCGATCAGCACTTCGTGCTCCAGACCGATCGCGTCGAAATGGCCGCGCAATTCCAGTTGGGTGATGCTGTCGTGCCAGTTGTTGTCGCGTTCGCGGTAACGACGGTTGACGGTACGACCGTCGGCATTCAGGGGGCGTGCCTCGCTGGCAAAACCTGACATTTCGCCTTGCTTGTAGTGGCTGGCCAGACGCAGCGACCACACATCACTGAGTTGATGGTCAATGGCAAACTGAACCATGTTGTTGTCATTGTCGATGTCGTCGTCCGGTTCGCCGAGGAAGGTCGAGCGGGACACGCCACTCCATTTATTGTTGGGGGCGACCACACCCCGGTCGAAAGTCGATGTCTGCCGCACGAACTCGGTTTCCACCAACAGACTGGTGTCGGGGTTCAACTGCCAACTGAATGAGGGGGCGAGGAAGACCCGCTTGCTTTCGACATGGTCACGAAAGCTGTTGTTGTCTTCGACGGCCAGATTGACACGAGACAGCAGCCTGCGTTCCTCATCCAGCGGTGTGTTGACATCCAGTGCGGTGCGATAGCGATCCCAGCTGCCCGCACTGGTTTGCAGGGTGGTGAATGCTTCACGCTGGGGTTTTTTAGTGACAATGTTGACCGTCCCGCCAGGGTCGCCACGGCCATACAGACTGGCAGCGGGGCCTTTGAGCACTTCAATACGCTCGATGTTGGCGGCATCCGGCGTGGCAGGGTAGCCGCGGTTGGCGCTGAAGCCGTCCTTGTAGAATTCGGAGGTGGTGAAGCCGCGGATGCTGTATTCGTAGAGCGTCAGGCCTCCGAAGTTGTTTTGCTTCGACACGCCCCCGGCAAACTCAAGCGCGCGCTCGACACTGTTACTGCCCAGGTCCTTGAGCACCGAAGCGGGCACTACGCTGATCGACTGCGGAATGTCCTGGATGGCGGTATCGGTTTTGGTGGCGGTGGCCGAACGGGTAGCGCGATAGCCCTGAACCGGGCTGGTGGCTGTCTCGTACTGATAGTCGGAGGTTACGTTGACGCTTTCCAGTTCAATGGTTTGCGGATGTTCCTCCGCATAGCCGGTATTGCCAAAAACCCCGATTGCCAAGCCTGCCAGAGACGCGATTCTACGAGACGACATGTGAGACTTCCTGATGATAATAGATACAATATAACATCTCCGTTGAGAATTATTTCTGTTTGTTTTTGGCGGGATGTGACAGTTGTACCCATCGACAGGAGCCTGACGCGTGAGGGTAGGGTTTGAGGTAGGGGGAAGATTCGATACTGAAACCGAGTCCATTTCCATGGACGGAAATGGACTCGAAGACGGTTTATTCCGCGCACATGTAGCGTTCTATCTGCTCAGGCGAGCAACTCTGTCCCCAGTTGAAACGCCACCCACAAGGCCAGTCCGGTCGCAAAGGTCAGCGCAATGTTCTCGAACCAGTTGTTGCGGTATTCCTTGCTCAGCAGCGACTTCTGATTGGACATGATCAGCAGCCCCAGCGAGATGACCGGTAGCCCCACGATGTTCAGTGCGTTGACGCCCAGCGTCAGGGTCACGAAGTCCGGCATGCCGGGCAGCGACCAGATCAGCGGGGTGACCAGAATGAACAGCATGAACCATTTGTGCATCGGGTCGTTGTGGAACACTTTGCCGTAGCGTTCGCGACGCTTCGGGCGAATGTGCTGGAAGGCATCGGTGATCAGCATCGGGAAGGCGGTGGTTTTGCCGGAAATACTGGCAAACAGCGTGGCGAACACACCGATGAAGAAGATGTACCAGCCCAGCGGGCCGAAGAATATCTCCAGCGCCTTGCCCAGATCAGCCAGGGTGTTCACCTGAATACCGTTGGGTCGCAAAATTTCGACGCCCACCACCCAGATGGCCAGGTTGATGATAATGCCGACGATCACGGCGAACAGCAGATCGTTGCGCTGAATACGTTTGTGCTCGGGGCCGGTCCAGCCTTTTTCACGCATCACGTAAGGGTGGACGAAGTTGGCGATGGAGCCGGCTACGGCACCGATCACCGAGACCGCCACCAGCAGCGCCCCATGCACGCCTTCATCGGGTGGAATGCTGAAACCGATAGTGCCTTTGATGATGCCGCTGACATCCGGACCGGACATGATCGCCAGGGTAAGAAACGCCAAGGTCATGATTGCCAGCAATACCTTCATGACGCCTTCGATCATCGTGTAGATATTGCGTCCCACCAGCAGCCATACGGCGATCACCACCGCAACCGAGCAGAGCAACGGCTGATTGATGTGCAGCAGCATGGCAAGCGCTTCACCGGCACCCTTGATCATGTAGGCGTTGATCAGATGGCCCATCAACAACGCGTAGCCCAGCATGAACCAGGCAAACAGCGGATGCAGTTGCGCATAGCCCTGCAGAATGGTCATGCCTTGGTTATTGCAGAGCTGGAAGCGGGCAATGATGTTGACGATCAGGAACCTGAGCAACAGCGAAATCGCCAGCACCCACATCATGGCGTAGCCATAACTGGCACCTGCCACCGACGATGTGATCAGATCACCCGCGCCCAGCCAGGACAGTACCGCGATGATGCCGGGGCCGAGCAGTTTGGCGAGTTTTTTGAGACGAGGTTCGCTGGCGGGTGTAGCTGTTTCTTTGAGAGACGGGGTATGAGGCATGCGTTGAATCTCCGTTTTTATTGTAATGAGATGTCATTCACTGCCAGCTAAGATAAGACGTCGTACAACATTGGTCGTGGTTGAAAATGTAACCAGGTGTGAACCGGGCAGCGCGTGTTAGATAATGTCCGACTTGTCACCACTGTGTTCTCAGGAGAGTCCATGAAGTTTCCGATACTCGCTGTTGCTCAGTTCTGCTCTGCAAGGGGCGATATCGAACAGAACCTGGCCGGGCACCTCGCGTTCATGCAGCGCGCCGCTGATCTTGGGGCCAGTTACCTGCTGTTTCCCGAGCTCTCATTGACAGGCTACGAACCCGATCTGGCCCGAGCGCTGGCGTTGCATGCGGACGACGCCCGTCTTGAGCCGATTAAGGCGTTGGCCATGAAGCTGCGCCTGGTGACCACCATTGGCGTACCGCTCAAAGGAGCAAATGACAGCATCCTGATTGGTGCGCTGACCTTCACCGCTGACGGCGACGTTACTACCTATGCCAAGCAATACCTGCATCCCGGTGAGGACAAGGTGTTCAGTGCTGGAGACAAAGACTGCTATCTGCCCATTGATCAGCAACAGATCGGCCTATGCGTGTGTGCCGACTTCACGCAGCCTGCGCATGTGCAGCGTATGGCAGCAGGTGGCGCCTGGGTGTATGCCGCGAGCGTGCTGATTTCGCCGGGTGGCTATGCGCAGGATGCAGAGCTGCTCGCGGGGCATGCCCGACGTCATAACCTACCGGTGCTGGTGGCCAATCACGGAGCACCGACTGGCGGCTGGGAGTCAGCAGGCCGCAGCGGCCTATGGGACGGGGCAGGGCGCTGGATAGGCGGTATGCAGGGCGCAGGAAGCGGGCTGGTCATCGTGACCTGCCAGCGCGAAGGCTGGCAGGTTCGGGTGGCGTAAACAGATTTACGTGCTCACCGCGTGGTCAGGTTTGAGGTCAGGTTCATTATTCGAACGTGAAAGTGTCTCCGGTACGGCTACCAGCAACAGGCAAAACGCCGCCGCCGCCACACCCGCGAGGGTCAGAAACGCAGCGCTGTAGCCTGCTGCATGTACCACGAATCCGGCCAGGCCGTTGCTCAGCGCCGCGCCCAGTCCGAACAGAGTGGACAGTGCCCCGAGGCTTACATTGAAACGTCCGCTGCCTTGAGTGAGGTCCTTGACCATCAATGGAAACAGCGCGCCGAACAGGCCGGCACCGATGCCGTCGAGCATCTGCACCGCCACCAGCCAGTAGGGGTCGTCTGACAGGGTGTAAAGCACACCACGAATCGGCAGAATCAGAAAGCCTGCCAGCAGCAGCGGCTTGCGACCCCAGTCATCCGCTTTCATACCCACCAGCAGCGCGGCTGGCACCATGACCAGCTGGGCTGCGACGATGCACGCCGAGGTCAGCGGCGTCGCCATCTGCATATTGATTTGCGAAAGCTTCTGACTGACCAGTGGCAACATGGCTGCGTTGGCCAGATGGAACAGTGCGCAACAGATGCCGAACAGCAGCAGCGGCTTGTTGCTCAGCAACGTAGCAAGTCCGGAAGGCTGAGCTCCATGAGCGTTGTGGTTCGCATCAAAACCCCGGGCGACGTCGTGATCGATGGCATCCGCAGAAACGAAGCTGATCGCGATAACACTCGCCAGGGCCATCGCTGCCATCAGATAGAACACCGCAATAGGCCCGAAGAGGTAGGCAAAGCCGCCCGCTAACAGGGCTGCGCAGGCATTACCGGCATGGTTGAATGTTTCATTGCGCCCGGTACGACGGGTAAAGGCTTTCGGCCCGATTATGCCCAGAGAGATGGCCGCGATGGCCGGTGCGAACACCGAGGACGCGATGCTGCTCAGCGCCTGGGTCAGGGCGACGACGGAGAAGGACGAAGTGAAAGGCAGAATCAGGCAGCTCAGGGTCACCAGCAGCGCCGCCACACCAATCATGGCGCGCTTGTAAGGCGTCCGGTCGATAAGCGCGCCAGCAGGGGTTTGGGTCAGCAGCCCGGCGATACCTGCGATGGTCATCACCACGCCTATGCTGGCCGGGTCCCATTTATGCACGGCCAGTAGATAGATCGCCAGGTAAGGCCCGAGGCCGTCACGCACATCGGCGAGGAAGAAATTCAGGCTATCCAGTGAAAGGGTGTTGCGGCGATCTGCATGACTGGCCAAGAGCGGAATTCCCGTAATTCGTCAGACTCCAGGTAGCCGAGTCACGGGTAATACTGACCGGGGCCGTTTTAAAGAAGTTTCCGCACCGAAGATGAAATTTTCGGTTTCACACGTTCTTTTTCTGCAGGCTTTTCATGCGCTGTGTGGCACGTTGCACGGCGGCCATCTTTTCCGGACGTTTCATGCGTTTCCACTTGCGGATATCGTCCTTGGTACGCCCGCAGCTCACGCACAGATCGCCGCTGAGCTGGCACACGGAAATGCACGGGTTTTCAATGTCTTTTGCCATATTAACTCCGCCTGGCGTATTTGCGCTTGATACGCTGCTGCCAGTCGCCACCGTTCTCGCGCAGGCACTGCTCTTCGCAGTCGACATGCACATGAGCCGGTACATTTGTCAGGCTAACCTGTGCATCGTCAAGTGCCTCAACCGTGAGACCGATCATCCGCTCCACCAGCCCGCGCGCCAGCGCAGCGTTCTTTTCGGCCAGCGTGTCAAACACCCACACCACCTGAAGGCTGGCCGGGAAGGCTGCGTAATCAACTTCGTGAGTCAGCCAGCAAAAGCCGGGCATTTCGGTTTTGGCTGTTTCACAGGCATGCGTCAGCGCTGTAACAAGCTGGCGCTCAGTGCGGGCCTGCTCGCGTTTGCTTGAGGGCATCTGGTGTGCTCGGGCAGTAAAAGGGATAGCTGCGTACGATACCTGAATTGTCGGCAGCTTCGCAGTACCGAGCAATCATGATTTTTTTGGATACCGTGCTGACAGGTAACTTAACCAGTTCGAATGCGGCACGCAAAAAAATCGATGTTTGTATTTAAACTTTTTTTGACGATCATTCCTTCATCATCTTCAGATAAAGATGATGGTTTTGGCGAGTATGCTCATGTAGTCTTTTACTTGATGCATGAATACTTACGATTCTGACGCGGTTAATCAGTGGCTTTCAAAATCACAAGACTCAGTTAGTAAAGGGTTTTCTTCGTTTTAATAGGGGTTTTTACTATGGCGCTTGACACTTATATGCAGATTGAGGGTATTCCGGGCGAATCTCTTGATGCGGTATTTAAAGATTGGATCGAGCTTTCTGATTTCGATGTTGGTGCCAGCCAGTCAGCGTCAGCGACTGCAACAAGTGCCGGCGGTGCAAGCAGTGGTCGAGCCAGTATGAGCGATTTTTTCTTTCGTAAGGCTGTGGACAAGTCTACACCTAAGCTTCATGAGGCCTGCTGCAGTGGAAAGCATTTTAAAGAGGTTACTATTGCTGTAAATCGTGCGGGGTCGGAAAAAATAAAATACCTAGAGATTAAACTTGAAGAGGTTATACTTTCGTCGGTATCTCCCAATGGTAATGGTTCGGTAGAGAATGGTTTTCCAACCGAAACTATACGCCTTAATTATGTGCGAATAAAAATGCTTTATACTCAGCAAAAGCGCTCCGACGGTCAAGGTGGCGGGCAAGTTGTTGGCGGATGGGATGGTATAAAAAATAAGGTTTACGCTTAATTTTGGCAAGGGACGGGCGTCGCATGTCTGGAAATACCAATAATCCTAATATTGCATACTGCAGTTTTTCTTTAAATGGTGAGCCTGTAAGCAATTTGCGTTGCGGGCAAGCTACCTATGAAGCTTTCTCGGGTATGGGCGTCCCTTTTGTCAACAGTCCGAAGTATCAGTCTGTGGAGGGAAAGGGTGCAATTCCAGTTGGTCGATATTTTATTGTTGATCGGCAAAGTGGGGGTAGTCTTGGTTGGATTAAAGAGCCTATACAGGACTTTTTAGCTGGTACAGATAGGGGGGAGTGGTTTGGTCTTTACAGAGATGATGGAGAGGTTGATGATCAGACAACCATTGATAACATAAGACGAGGCGCGTTTAGGCTTCATCCCGTTGGGCCGCGTGGTATAAGCCAAGGCTGTATCACTCTTAACTCTCAGATTGGATTTGATGAGCTTAAAAATTTTCTTCGCAGTCAGCATGGCGAAATTCTTCCGGGGACGAATCTGAAGTACTATGGCGTAATAGATGTGTCTGCTTTTAGCGAATAGTGAAGATATCTCAATGAAAAAAATAATGAAGCTCATCACAAAGAGCACGCTAATTTTAGTGTTGGCTGCGCTGCTCACTAAATGGCTTGTCGCGCTAGGCCTGATGGGCTGGCTGCTTCAAACTGAAACAGGCCTCGATATGTATGTTTCGGCTGCAAGTGCTTTGGGTATAATCGGCGGAGAAAATGGAGAGTTCATGCTTCTTGTCATAATGGTATTGGTGATGTTGGTGCCGTCAACATTTATTGTACGGGGTGCGGCTAAAACTCTTTGTCGATTCAGATCAGTAAGGTGATAAACGCAGGGCATGGGAATTGGAGGTTTACCAGAGCCCTGTCGTGACTGAAGATATCTTGTAGGATGCCTTGCGGCTGCAAGGCGGACGCCGTTCCAAAAATAACAACAAGGAGACGCACCATGGATTTCTCACCCCTAACCACCACCGCAGACCAAAGCCGTAGAGGCTTCCTGAAACAATCACTGGCTGTTTCGGCCACGGTCGCCGCCATTGGCGCATTGCCGCGTCTTTCCAGCGCTCAGCCGTTGACCCAGCGCTACCCCGACCCATTGGTCAGTGTTCTGGATGACAGCTTTACCCAAATACGAATATTCAATGCCAGCGTCGAGAAGCTGGCCAGCGGCATGCGCTGGGCCGAAGGGCCGGTGTGGATTGGAGACGGTCGCTACTTGCTGGTCAGCGATATCGCCAACAATCGGATCATGCGCTGGGACGAGGTAACGGGTCAGCTGTCGGTGTACCGCGAGCATTCGAACTTTTCCAATGGCATGTGCCGCGATCGCCAGGGCAGGCTGCTGGTCTGTGAGGGGTCGAGCACTACCACCGAAGGACGGCGGGTGACGCGTACCGAATACAACGGGCGTATTACCGTGCTGGCCGACAGTTTCGAGGGCAAGCCTTTCAATTCGCCCAACGACATCGCCTGCAAACGCGATGGGTCTATCTGGTTCACCGATCCTACCTTCCAGGCCGAAAGCAACTATGAAGGTCAAAAGGTCAAGCAGGAGCAACCCTTCGGCGTCTATCGCATAGACCCCTCTAACGGCAAGGTTTCCAGGGTTATCGATGATCTGGCAGGTCCGAATGGTTTGTGCTTCTCGCCGGACGAGAAAACCTTGTATGTGGTCGAAGGGCGCGCCAAACCCCACGGCCTCATCTGGGCGATAGCGGTCAACGAAGATGGCACGCTGGGCGAGCGGCGTAAACACATCGAAGGTCTGGACTACGCGGCCATCGACGGCATCAAATGCGACGAAAGCGGCAACTTGTGGTGCGGCTGGGGAGGTAACGGTGATCCGAAGGCGGATATGGAGAAACTCGACGGCGTGCGAGTGTTCAACCCCCAAGGCAAGGCCATCGGCCACATCAGCCTGCCCGAACGCTGCGCCAATGTCTGCTTTGGCGGGCGAGAGGGCAATCGGCTGTTCATGGCCAGCAGCCATTCACTTTACTCGGTGTTCGTGAATACGCGAGGCGCCACGTTTGCCTGAAGGGTCATGAGCCCATTGACGGCGTGCAATGTGCGCACGCCGTCAATCGGGTCGAACCCCTGTGAACATGCCGGGTCTGTTCCTGTAATTACTCTCAGGGATAGTTATTTATGTCGGCGCAACGCGGCCTTGTTCTACTTGCACGAGGCGGTTATGCCGCCCGTGGTGTTGTTTATCTGATTATTGGTTTGTTCGCGGTACTGGCGGCGCAGGGATCTTCACAGCCTGCCGACAGCCACAGCAGTCTTGAAGCCTTGTTGAGCCAGCCGTTCGGCAGCGTGCTGGTCGGGGTGGTAATTGTCGGTCTACTGGCGTTCGCCGCATGGCGTGTGCTGCAGGCCACGCGTGATGTGGACCATCATGGCCGCGAACTCAAGGGGCTGGTGATTCGTGGCGGTCTTCTGGTGGGCGGCTTTACTTATGGGGCATTGGCGTTTTTCGCGCTGGGCCTGCTGGTCAGCGGGCTCAAGAGTTCCGGTGGCTCATCGGGTGGTGGTCAGGCCAAGGACCTGCTGGCAACGCTTCTGTCCTGGGATCACTCCAACCTGCTGGTCTACGTCGTGGCACTGGTGCCACTGGCGCTGGGCATTGTGCATATCATCAAGGGCTACAAGGCGTCTTTCGAGAAGTATTTCGAGGCTGATGAAGACGTCATGAAATATGTGCGTCCAGTGTCGCGCTTCGGGCTGATCGCCCGCGGCGTGGCGTTTATCGAAATTGCAGTGTTGCTGGCCGTAAGCGGTTCCAGCTATCAGGCCATGCACCCGCCGGGCATGAAGGATGCGCTCAACGGTTTGCAGGATCTGCCTGCCGGTGGTCTGGTGCTACTGATCGTGGCGCTGGGTCTGATCGCGTTTTCGGTGTACAGCTTCGCCCAGGCCGCATGGCGCAGGATCAACATGGATGTGCCTGATGCACCGGAGGCGGTAGCGCGTCATTTCCGCTGATCTCCATTGGGGTAGTCAGAGGGCTGCGTGATCTTTCAGGTCAGGCGGCCCTTTTTTCGATAAAGATAATGTGAACCATGCCTCAAGTCGCCTTCCGCCCGGCCGACATTCTCTCTTGAGCTCCGATCATTTTCCGGACTGACGTTCTCTACGCAGGCCCGGATCAGATTCGGCGCAATAAAAATAAAAGAGGATAGCCATGACCATTCTTCAGCGAGTGATCGGTGGGTTTGCCGTGCTGGTTGTGCTGCTGCTCGCCATGGCAGGTATCAGCTACCAAAGCACCCATTCCATAAGCGACCGGATCAGCATCATTACCGGGCAGTCGGCACCCTTGAGCAGGGCGGCGAGCGAGCTTTATGTACATGTGTTGCGCGCCAATCAGGCACTGCTCGGGATTCTGGTCAGCACTGACCCCAAGCAGATTGACGATGGCAAGCAGCCCTTTAACGACAGCATGGCCCGGTTCAATCAGTTGCTGGACAGCACGCCTGCCTACATCGGCGACCGCGCTGAACTGCGCGACAACCTGAATCAGCAGCGTCAGTTGAGCGCGGCTTATGCCGAACAGGCGCAGACCCTGATTGCCAGCCATCGACAGCACGTTTTGCGGTCACTCCAGAGCCGGGTATTGCAGGGCTACAGCAGCAGCCAGGGCGCCCAACTGACCGGTTATCTTCGTGATTACATTGCCCGCGAGCGCAGTGCAGGGGCTGCGGATAACGTGGCCGCAGGTGAAAAGCTGTTGCTGGAAGTCGGCAAATCCTACGAGGGGCTGGCTGCCCACGCGGCGACGCCGGATATCCAGACCTTGCAGCGTGTGCTCAACCTGCAGGATGAGGTAATCAGTACTCGGGCGCGCGAACTCAAGGCAGTAGATCCACGCGGCGGTCGTATCGCTGGTGTGATGGTCAACCGCCTGCTCAACGACCTCACCGGCAGTGACGGCGTTTATCAGGCCTACAGGCAGGAGGCGGCGCTCGCCGAGCAGGTTGGTAAACAGCGCCAGGCGGCGGAAACCCGGCTTCAGGCAACACTGGACAAGATCGGCGAGTTCGGTAATCAGTCACTGGCGGTGGCCAACGAGGCCAAGGCGGGTGCGGATTCGACCATCGCCACCAGCCTCAGCCTGCTGTTGATCGCTTGCCTGCTGGCGGTAGTTGCAGCGGCAGTCATCGGTACCTGGGTCGCGTTCAGCCTTCGGCGTCCATTGGCGGCGTTTCGCGAGGTGCTCAAGACCCTCACCAGCGGCGACATGCGGGTGCGTTTCGATGTCAGCCGTCGCGACGAGTTCGGCGAGCTGGGCGGTTACCTCAATGAGTTCACCCAGTCGTTGCAACAGACGTTTCGGCAGTTGATCGGCTCTGCCGACACCCTGGCGTTGACTGCCAGTCAGAACGCCCAGATCAGTGAGCAGACTACCCGCGTGGTCGACGAGCAGAAAGACCGTCTCAATTCTGCCGCGTCGGCCATGAATGAAATGGAAAGCACCGTGGAAGAAGTGGCCCGTCGTGCTCAGGACACGCGTGGAGCGGTGGACAGCACCAGCGAACTGACCGACAAGGTGCAGAAGCGCGTGGCTGAAACCATCGTCAACATTCGTCAGCAGGCTGAACAGGTCAACAAGGCGTCTGCGGTCACCGACGAGTTGCAGAAGTACGGGCAAAACATTGACGGTATTGTCGATGCCATTCGTACCATTGCCGAGCAGACCAACCTGCTGGCGCTCAACGCGGCCATCGAAGCGGCACGCGCTGGCGAGCAGGGCAGGGGCTTTGCGGTGGTGGCCGATGAAGTACGCTCGCTGGCCAGTCGCACCCAGACCTCGACCAGCGAGATTCAGGAAATGATCGGCCAGATGCAGAGCAAGATCCACTCGGCTGTGCAGGTGATGAACGAAAGCCAGATCCAGTCCAATCATTGCGTGACGCTGGCTTCCGGTGCCGACCAGTTGCTGGTGGAAATGGGTGAGGCGGTGGACACGATTCGCGACATGAATATCCAGATCGCAGCTGCCACCGAGCAGCAAAGCGCAACGGTGCAGGAAACCAGTCGCATGGTCACGCACATCAACGATTCTGCCCAGCAGGCCGCCGACGGTGCCGAACAGTCTGCGAGCAGCAGTCAGGACCTGTCGAAAATGGCCAGGGATCAGCGCGAGCTGCTCCATCATTTCAGCGTTTGATGCCCGGGAGTCAGAACATGAAACAGTGGTTATCGATTTCCCTGAGTGCAAGCCTGCTGGTCGCGGGCCTGGCACAGGCGGCCACGCCATTGATCGGCGTGGGTATGGCCAAGTACAACGACAATTTTCAGACCATTCTGCGCCACGGCGTGGAAAAGCAGGTGGCGCTGCTGGATGCCGACATCTTCATGGAGAACGGCCAGGACGACGTGGAGTTGCAGATGCGTCAATTCCGCAACCTGGTCAATTCGAAAGTCGACGCCATCGTTGTTGCTATGGTGAACGGCAAAAGTGCAGCGGAAATGATGCGTCTGGCCAACGAAGCCAAGGTTCCGCTGGTATTCGTCAACCGCAATCCGGAACCTGCCAAGTGGCCTGCGCTGACGGCATTTGTCGGCTCTGACGAACTGGAGTCCGGCACTTTGCAAATGGAAGAGCTGGCCCGTCGTGCCGGTTACAAGGGTAACGTGGTGATTCTGGTGGGTGATCCGAGTAACAAGTCGTCGGTCATGCGCACCGAGGACGTGGAAAAGGTGGTCGCCAAGTACCCGAACATGAAGGTCGTGCAGAAGAAAATCGGCAACTGGGAGCGCAGCCAGGCCGCGACAATCGTGATTGACTGGGTCAAGCAGGGTGTGGACTTCTCTATCGTCGCGGCTAACAACGACGAAATGGCGATCGGTGCGATCATGGGGCTGGAGAAGGCCGGAAAGAATGCCAGGGATTATCTGGTGGGCGGCATCGACGGCACCCCGGACGGCTTGAAGCTGATGGCCGAGGGCAAGATGGCCGTCAGCGTGTTTCAGGATGCGGTCGGCCAGGCCAACGGCGCAGTAGATGCCGCGCTGAGCATGGCGCGTGGCGAAACACTGGCATCTCCGGTCATTTGGGTACCCTTCAAACTCATCACCCCGGAGAATCGCCAGCAGTTCGAATAGGGCCGCGGTGTGGACTGACTGTCTTTCCAGTGAACCGCACGCGGAGCGCTCAGCGTTGTTTCAATTAGCCCGGAAGCTCGACGCTTTCCGGGCACAAGCCCACTCTACGGTATCTCAGGGCTTGTCTATAACGCGCTATAACCGGATATCCTGCGGCCCGCGAATCTGTGCTTCGATGCGTGTGCCGGTCAGGCGCTCTTCGTTGGAGAAACCATCGTAGCTGGCCAGGTCGCCGAAGCTGATGCCAGTGAGTTTTTCGATCTGCAGGACGCTGCGCTGCCAGGTTCTGAGTGGACCGAATACGATCTCCAGCTTACCCAGCTCGCTGCTCTGGTCGATCATGTAGGCACTGGCCGAAGGTTTGCCGTCGTCGCCAAGAAACGCCACGACCTTCCAGAATGCCGAAGGGATCTTGACGTTGCGGTAGCTGCGGTCGTCTTCGCGCAGCACCGGCCCGCTGAAAACGGTTACCCGGGATTTCCAGCGTCGCGTGTTCTCAAGGATGTAGTCCTCAAGTTCCAGCCATGTCTTCTGATTGAAGGCGGCCATCTGCGGTGAGCAGTTGGTGAAGTGAAAGGTATCGCTGTTGGCCGTTTCGGCTTCCTTGCCCCAATTAGGGTCCTGACGCCTGACCAGATGACCGCGATCCAGCAGATTGTCGGCGTACAGGCTTTCGCCGATCTGCGCCTCGGCAGGCAGCCTGCCATCAAAAGACCACGAATCCTTGCCACGCTTGACCTCGACGCTGCTGGCACCGTCGATATTGACACCGACATACAGAGCAAGACGCCGACTGCGGGACATGGTGATTGAAAAGTGGGTGTAATCGAGGCGATTTCCAGCGTTGTCCAGCGGATAGACATCCGGTGCCAGCTCCGCGTCGGTCGAGGGCCATGGCACGACGAAGTCACCGAGAAAATTCTCGACATACCCCTTACGTTTCTGCAATTCGCTCGCCGGTGTGGTGCGTGGCGATGCAAGAGGTTGCGGTGCAAGCAATTCGGCCGAAGGGAGCAGTGGCTTGAGGTCGGCGAGGCGTGGTCGGTAGGTGAGATCGATAGCGGGTTTTTTGTCAGACACTTGGTTGGCTCCTGCGGTGGGCGTGAGTTCATTACAGTTCACCATAGCCGCGTTACAGGTCGACGTCAGGCCGGGTAATCGATCGTTCGCGGGCACTCATACAGTAAAAAACTGTAAACGGGTTCAAGTTACGGGTAACAGGCGTCGATAAGCTCTGAATAAGAGCACTCCGCAGTTCATGTTATTTCACTGATCGCAGGGGACATCAGGATGTCGATAAAGCTACGTCTATTGTTGTTGATTGGCACCAGCGTGCTGACGGTTCTGATCATCAGTCTGGTCAACTATGTGGGCAATACGCGCACGGAGACGGCGATGATCGACAGCGAGGTCAGCATGACCGCGCTCAGCAATCATCTGGAAGCCGACATGATGCACGATGCGCTGCGTGCCGATGTGCTGTCGGCAATGCTGGTCGGCCTGGGCAAAAGCAACAGCACGCGTGAAGAGGTGCAGAAATCCCTTGATGAGCATGCTGCACATTTTCGCGCTGTGCTGAACGATAACCTCAAACTTCCCATCACCGAAGCGATCAAGGCGGAGCTGAACAGGATCAAGCCCAGCCTCGATACCTATATTGCCAGTGGCGAGCGTATTGTCGGTCTGGCTCTGGTTAATCCGGAACGAGCGCAACAGGAACTGGGCACGTTCACCAGCGCCTTCACGCAACTGGAAGAGCAGATGTCCAGTCTCAGCGACCTGATCGAGGAGAACTTCAAGGCAAGCGGCGAAGGTGCCCGTCAGGCAATCCGCAGCGCCAACATCGCTCTGGTTGTGGTGCTGGTGGCCAGTATCCTGCTGCTTCTGGTTCAGGGCCGCTGGGTAACCCGCAGCATCATGATTCCTCTTGCCTCTGCCAGCCGCATTGCCGACAGCATTGCTCACGGCAATCTCAGTGAACCAATCGCCGAGCCCCGTGGCCGTGATGAGGCCAGCATGCTGATTCGCAGTCTGGCGGTCATGCAGCGCGACCTGCGCGGGATGATCGAAGTGGTGCGCAGCAACGCGCATGGCGTCAGCGGTATGAGCCGCCAGCTCAGCAGTGGCTGCCATGAAGTGGCCGACAGCAGTCGGCAGCAGAGCTCGGCAGCGGGCACCATGTCGGCAGCGACCAGCGAGATGACGGCGAGCATCGAAGAAATCACCCGGCATGCCGGCCACGCACTGGAGATGGCAAATCAGGCTGAAACACTGGCGAAAAATGGTGGCCGGGTTATTCATCAGGTGGTCAGTGACATGGACAGCATTGCCCGCTCGGCGCAGCTGTCGGCGCAGGTTATCCGTACGCTGGACAAGGACTCGGAAGGAATTTTCAATATTATTCAGGTGATCAAGGGCATTGCCGATCAGACCAACCTGCTGGCGCTTAACGCAGCCATTGAAGCTGCACGCGCTGGCGAGCAGGGTCGAGGTTTTGCCGTAGTTGCCGACGAAGTTCGCAATCTGGCGGGGCGCACCAGCACCTCGACCCAGGAAATCACCGCGATGGTCGCTCGTATTCAGCAAAGTACCCGCGAGGCGGTGACCAGCATGGAAGCAGGCGTTGCCCAGGTCGACAAGGGCATGGCCGTCACCGCCGAAGTGCAACGCTCGATCAGCGAGATACTGGAGGCCACGTTGAGCACCACACAGCTGGTCAACGACATCACTCGCACCATTGGTGAACAGAGCCTGGCCAGTAACGAAATCGCTCACCAGGTGGAGATGATTGCCAGTATGTCCGAGGGCAATAGCCGGGTCATCGGGCAGACCGCCAGCACTACCGACGAACTTTCGGCAATGGCCGGACAGCTTTCGCAATCGGTGGATCGTTTCCGTCTTTGATATCAAATAGCCTCAGCGTGCAGTACTCTCCGGCGCATTCGACCCCCGGTCGAGTCGCGCAGGGGCATCACAGGCCTGTATCGGCCGGTTCAGCCATTGAATCTTCGGCACCGACAAGCGTTAATTTTCGTGGATGAATCATTTTTCACCCCAGGAGCAGCGACATGCAGACGTTAAAGGCCTTATACGAGTCAGTCGAAAAGCAGTTTTTCGACACACTGACCAAAAAGCTCTCGAGCCTTTTTCTGCTGGTCCTGTTCAGCGCGCTGCTGTACTGGGTGGCTCTGAACATCCGCTCTGACATCATGCTGCAACTCCACGGCACGCAACTGGATGCGACCGAATTGGGCAAAATTCAGGGCCAACTGGATGTCCTCAGCAACGCAATCCTGCTGAGCACCCTGTTTACGCTGGTCATGGTCAGTTTCATGGTCTGGTACTTCCGCCATTTGATTGTGCGTCCAGTGATGTTCATGACTCACGCACTCGAAGAAATCGCCAACGGCGAGGGCGACCTGTCCCGTGACTTGCCATTATTGACCCATGACGAAATTCGAGTGCTGGCCAGTACCTGCAATCGTTTTCTGGCCAAGCAGCGCGAGGTTATCAGCAGTATTCAGGCGCTGACGGTGCAGATCGCAGTCGAATCGGCACGCTCGCTGAAAAACATCAGTGATTCCAGCGACAGCGCGACCGATCAGGCGCGTTTCGCCAGAGAGGTGATGGACCAGAGCAATATGGCGGTGGGCAGCATTGAGGACGTCTCGCAGCAGACGCAGGGCATTTCCACGACCACTGCGCAGAACCTGAGCATGGCGCGTGACTCTTATGCCGAATTGCTGGAGGTGACTGGAAACATTAGCCAGATATCCAGCAGTCTCAATGAATTCGGTGGGCTGGTATCCGGCTTGAATGAGCGTTCTTCAAGCATCAAGTCGATTGTCGGGCTCATACAGCAGATATCCTCGCAGACCAACCTGCTCGCGCTCAATGCGGCCATCGAAGCGGCGCGGGCCGGTGAAAGCGGTCGAGGGTTTGCTGTGGTGGCGGATGAGGTGCGCACCCTGGCGCAGAACGTCAGTAAAGCCACTGACGATATCTCCCGGAACATCGACGCGATGCTTCAGGAGGTCAGCTCCACCCACGAACAGACCATTCAGATCAGCCACAGCGCCCGCGAAACCCAACAGGTCGTAGAGCGCGCATCCGGCCATTTCGAGAGCATGATCGGTGATTTCGAGTCCACCAATGACAAGTTGGCCGACATCGCTGCGCATATCCAGCAGTTCGCAACCACCAACACAGGCATCAACGAACGGGTGACGCGAATTTACTCCGACAGCCAGGCTATCGACCAGCGTATGCAGCACTCTGCTACCGCCACCCGTGACCTGTCCGGTGTAGCCGAGAAGGTTCAGGCCTTGCTGGGGCGTTTCGTGCTGGGGCATGGCGAACTGGACGCTGCCATTACCCGCGCGAGTCAGTGCCGGGACATCCTGCAGGTGCGGCTGGCCGAGCTGCACAAACAAGGCGTCAATCTGTTCGATCAGAGCTACAAGCTGATTCCTGGCACCGACCCCAAGCAGTACATGACCGGTTACACAGAACGCTTCGCACAAGTCTGTCAGGAAGAGTGCGACAAACTCACCAAGGGCACCCGGGGCGGCAAGGTCACCTTTATCGTGGATAACAAAGGTTACTGCCCGGTCAACAACAGCTGGGTGTCACTGAAACCAACCGGCGACCGTGCCGTCGACTTGCCGGTGTGCCGCAACAAGCGCATGTTCTCCGACCCGATAGGCTTGCGTGCTGCGGGCAACCAGCAGCGTTTTCTATTGCAGACCTACCTGCGTGATACCGGCGAGATCATGACCGAAATCGATGTGCCGTTCTTTTTTGAAGGGCGTCATTGGGGCAACTTGCGGATGGGCTTCGACGCGGCGCTGTTGCTGGGCAAGTGAGGCAGCGTTACTGTTGCGTCGATAAGGCATGCAACACGACTGAACGTTCGCGCCGGTAAAAGCTCCACTTCTACAAGGCGCTGATTTTCAGAACGCCACCGGAGGTGTGACTTTGAACATTCAAGATCTGACAAAACATGCGAAGGATAAAAAGGTTCGTGAACTCGATCTGATCTCCATCGAGGGCGGTTCCTATGTGCTCCATGCACAACTGGACGGCAAGTCTGTACCGGTGGAAGACTCGACTGGCAAAACCTTGCACGTTGCCTCGGTGGAAGAGGCGCGCAAGGTGCTTTCTTCGGTATCTGATGTAAAGCTGTTCCTGACCCAGGCTGTGGCTCACGACGAAATGGTCGGTCTGGGCAGCGCTCAGGCAGAGTCATCACGCCAGGAGATCCCGTTGCGCTCAAGCCACTGATCGCGATGTCAGGCGCTGCGCCTGACCGCGATGCACTTGATTTCCAGCAGCAGCCCGGGATGCGCCAGCTCGGCAACGCCGATGCAGGTCCATGCACATTGGCCCCGCGGAAATATACGGTTTTTCACGTCACGAAACACCGCCATGTGCTCGCTCATGGCTACGTGATAAGTCGTCATGTCGACTATATCGTCGAACGTGCAGCCGCCCTCAGCCAGTACCGTGCGCAGGTTTTCCCAGCAGGCGATGAACTGCGCTTCGGGGTTGAGGATGACTTCCATTTCCCGTGTGCGCCCCACCTGACCGGCGCAGTAAAGAGTGTCGCCGACTCTGACTGCGGGTGCATAGCCTGCTCGGTCCATAATCGGCTGCATGGTGGGCGGAACGATGATCTCTCGGTCTGACATGTTGTAACACCTGTTTGTAACGCTTGAGTGTGTAACACCCGACTATGCGATGGCTGATCGGGTTGTATATGAGCCAGTCATCTGGCCGCCGGTCTGGCTGTACGTCGCGGTTTTTTCGCCGCAGTGCCCGTTGCAGCAGAGGACGTAGCAGTGCTGCGCTTCGCGGTCTTGCGTTTTTTCTTCCAGGGCGGCGCAACGCCTGCCGGGCTGGCCGGGCCGCTGATGCTCATGCGCATGCCGACGCAGCGGCTGACCTGTTTGCTCATCCACGCTGCCTGTTTGGCGACGAACTCTTCAAGGCTCATTTCGCCGCTCTGTACCATGTCGAGTGCCTGTTCCCAGATCGCTGTAGTGCCTGGGTCGGCGATGGCGCGGGGGACGGCGTCGATCAGGCTGAATGCTGCGGGCGCTGCGCAGAGTGCCTTGCCCTGTTTGGTCAGATAGCCACGGTCCAGCAGGCCCTGAATGATGCCGGCGCGGGTGGCTTCGGTACCGATGCCGGTTGTGTCCTTGAGCTTTTGCTTGAGCAGCGGGTCTTCCACCAGTTTGGCGACGTTTTTCATGGCCTTGATCAGATCGCCTTCGGTAAAAGGTTTGGGCGGTTGGGTCCAGAGGTCCTTGAGGATGACCTCAGCGACGGCGCACTCGCAGCCCTGGAACAATGCCGGCAACGGCTGCGGCGCAGGCGCTTCGCGACCCTTGGCCGGTGCCAGTGCCTCGGGCATGGCACGTTTCCAGCCTGGCTCGACAATTTGTTTGCCGACCGCCCGCAGCGCATGGCCTGCGCAGTCGAAGTCGGCCTGGGTACGGTCGTATTCGTGGTTGGGCAGGAACTGCGCCAGATAGCGCGCCCTGATCAGGGTGTACACCGCTCGCGGCTTGCCGGTCAGACGCTCGACGCCGCGCACGGCAGCAGTGGGAATGATGCCGTGGTGGGCAGTCACTTTGCCGTCATTCCAGGCCCGCGATCGGCGTTGCGGGTCAAGGTGTGGCGACAGGCTGGCCAGCGTCGGGTCTGCCTTGCACAGCGCTGCGATGATACCCGCGGCTTCGCCATGCTGACTGTTCGGCAGGTAACCGCAATCGCTGCGCGGGTACGTGATGACCTTGTGTGTTTCATACAGCGACTGAGCTATATCAAGGGTTTCCTGCGCCCCAAGCCCGAGCTTTTTCGAGCAGATTTCCTGCAGGGTGCCCAGATCGAAAGGCAGCGGGGCAACTTCGCGAATCCGCTCGGTGCGCAGCTTGACCAGCCGTGCGCTGGCCGCACTGCGCATCGCTTCGGCAGCCTGTTGCGCCAGCGGCTGATTCAGGCAGCGGTCCTGATCGTCGCAGGCGTCGGACGGTGCGCGCCATTGGGCGATAAAAGCCTGATTGTCGTGCAACAGCCTGACGTCAATGGCCCAGTAGGGTGCCGGTACGAAGTTGGCGATGCTGCGATCACGGTCCACCACCAGCCGCAGGGTCGGGGTTTGTACCCGCCCGACTGGCAATACGCCCTGATAACCCGACTGGCGACCCAGCAGGGTGAACAGGCGGCTCATGTTCATGCCGATCAGCCAGTCGGCACGGGATCGACCCAGTGCCGAGTGATACAGGCTGAACGTATCGGCACCGGGTTTGAGCGCTGCCAGCGCCTTGCGGATGGAGGCGTCATCGAGTGCCGACAGCCACAAACGCTGAATCGGCCCGCGATAGCGACAGTGTTCGACCAGTTCGCGGGCGATCATCTCGCCTTCGCGGTCGGCATCGGTGGCTATCACCAGCTCTTGAGCTTCGCCCAGCAATCGCTTGACTGCCTTGAACTGGCTGGCAGTTCTCGGCTTGACGAGCATCTTCCACTTTTCCGGAATGATGGGCAGGTCTTCCAGCACCCAGCGTTTGTAACGCGCATCGTAGGCGTCGGGCGGGGCGGTTTCCAGCAAGTGGCCGATGCACCAGGTCACAGTGGCATTGGCGCCCACCCAGCAGCCGTCGCCACGCCGGGTCGCGCCGAGCGCAGCCGCAATGTCTTTGGCCTGGGAGGGTTTTTCGCAAAGAAACAGCCGCATGACTACCGTCGTCGATTACCGGTGCAAGGGCTGCAAGGATGAACGTTGAATACGCTACGGGCAAGTTTTATCTGTATGGATATACAGATAAATGAGGAGGGCCATGGGGTGAAGCACTCACGCCATGACCGCTCTTGCAGCCGCGGAGAGTGTGCCGGCTCAGCTCAACAGGTCGGAGAACGCCTTGTCGGCTTCAAGCACCGCTGGCAGCCCGGCAAACAGTGCGTCCAGATCGACTCCTTCCATCAATGGCCCGCCGCAGGCCTGCTGCGCTTGCGCAGTTGCGCCGCCGTGGGCTTCCAGTGCATCAGAGATGGTGATGGCCTGAGCGACGATCTTTGGCAGCGGTGCGTCGGCCGGAGCCTTCAGCGGTGTTGCCTGATAGGCGATAGCCTGTTTGATCAGCTCTGGCAGATGCCAGCGACTGGCCAGCTCTGCGCCTACTTCCGGGTAGCTGAAACCCAGTTGCAGGGTTTCGTTGGCTGCACGCCCCGGTGTACCGGCCTTGGCTGCGTTGTTCAAGCGCTCTGCAACGTCGGGGGCGCCGGTCTGGATCAGCAGTTCGCCGATGTTATGCATGACCCCGCAGGTAAAGGCGATTTCTGGGTCGACACCCGTCTGTTTCGCCAGCATTCGGCAGATCCCTGCCACCTGAAAGCTTTTGAGCCAGAACCCTTTGAGGTCAAAACTCGGCCCGGCTTTGAACGCGCCGGTCACTGCCGAGGCCATTACCAGGGTGCGCAGGGTGTTGAAACCCAGGCGCATGGCCGCGTCTTCGATACTGGAGGATTCTCGCGAGCCGCGAAACCGCGCCGAGTTGGCAAGGCGCAGCACCTTGGCAGCAATCACCGGGTCTTTCTCGATGTTTCGGGCAATGCTTTCCAGGTTCGAGGAAGGGTTGTCAAATTGCAGCATCAGGTCCTGAGCCACTTTGGGGATGCTCGGGAGACTGTGCAAATCGTCAAAAAGTTTTTCGATACTCAGCATGGCAAGACCATCCTCTGCACGGCGGGGATGAGTTCACCATAGCCAGTTTTTCCGGCTCTGCACGTTTCACCGTCGATTGTGGGAGACAGGTCTCAGCACGCTTTGAAAAAAATAATCAAGGACTCGTCCATCGCGGCCGATATGGCGATACAAGCGTCTCTGTAAGGTTTCGGTACCTGAACCTGCCTGATGATCGACATGGCAGGTGCTGGTGTATCGACTCCGGTTGCTGAACGGCCTGTAGGTTGTTACGTGAAAAGGACGGCACAGTTGGAAGTTTGATTGGCGATTCAGAGATCGTCCTTATTGGTTTTTGCCGTGGAAGTAACCGCTATGAAAAGTCTGGGTTTCAGCAAGAAAATTCTTCTCGCCGCCGCATTGATTGTGGTTGTCGCGTTCAGTGTGTTCATTGTCATCAATGACTATCGACAACGTCAGTCGCTCAAATCCAGCGTCAGGTCCGAGTTGCAACAACTGGGTACGCTCACCACGCAGAACATCCAGACCTGGCTGGAAAGCCGCATGCAATTGCTGCAATCGATGTCGCAGCAAGTCGCCGCGGATGGCAAGGAGCTGCCACAGTTGCAGCGCGCCATTGGCCTGCCTGCCTACAGCGAAAGTTTTCAGTTGAGTTACTTTGGCAGCACCGATGGCGTGATGTTCTCGGTGCCGTCGGCCAATCGCCCCGCTGACTACGATCCGCGTGCACGTGGCTGGTACAAGGCGGCACAGAATGCGCCCGGCACCATTGTGACCGAACCCTACATCGCGGCATCTTCCGGCAAGCTGGTCATGACCATGGCCACACCGGTCAAGTTTCAGAATCAGTTCGTGGGCGTGGCCGGTGCTGATATCGCTCTGGACAACGTCACCAAGATCATCAACTCGCTGAACTTTGATGGCCATGGTTATGCGTTTCTGGTCAGTGCCGACGGCAAGATTCTGGTGCACCCGGACAGCAAACTGGTGCTCAAGAACATCAGTGAAGCCTACCCGACCAACACTCCGAAAATTGCTGCCGGGGTGAGTGAAATCGACTCCGGTAAAAAGCCGGAGATCATTTCCTTCACGCCCGTTCAAGGTGTCTCGACGGCCAACTGGTACGTGGCACTGGTACTGGAGCAGGATTCCGCCTACGCCATGTTGACCGAGTTCCGTACCTCGGCCATCACTGCGATGGTGGTTGTGGTGATGGTGATCATCCTGCTGCTGGGCCTGTTGATCCGGGTGTTGATGCAACCCTTGCATCAGATGGGCCGCGCGATGCGTGATATCGCCGATGGCGAGGGCGATTTGACCAAGCGTCTGGCCATCACATCGCAGGACGAATTCGGTGCCCTGGCGCAATCGTTCAACCATTTTGTCGAACGTATCCATACCTCGATCCGCGAAGTGGCCTCGACTGCCGCGCAACTGGGGGCGGTGGCCACACAAGTGGTCAAGGTCTCCAACGCGTCGATGGACAACTCCGACCAGCAGGCCAACCGCACTGAAAGCGTGGCAGCGGCGATCAACGAATTGGGTGCCGCTGCCCAGGAAATCGCCCAGAATGCTGCGCGCACCTCGCAGCAGTCGAGCGATGCGAGCGGCCTGGCCAGCGACGGCCAGAACGTTGTGCAGCAGACCATCAAGGCCATGAACGAGCTGTCCGGCAAGATCAGCGAGTCGTGCGTGAACATCGAAAGCCTGAATGGCAAGACCGCCAACATCGGGCAGATTCTCGAAGTGATCACCAGCATTTCCCAGCAGACCAACCTGCTGGCGCTCAACGCGGCCATCGAGGCGGCGCGTGCCGGTGAAGCCGGGCGCGGGTTTGCCGTGGTGGCTGACGAGGTGCGTAACCTTGCGCACCGCACTCAGGATTCGGCGCAACAAGTGCAGAAGATGATTGAAGAGCTGCAGGTCGGCGCTCGTGAAGCGGTGGTCAACATGACTGAAAGCCAGCGTCAGAGCGAGGACAGCGTAGGCATCGCCAATCTCGCTGGCGAGCGCCTGGGCAGCGTGACCCGACGCATCGAAGAGATCAACGGCATGAACCAGTCGGTGGCCGCAGCAACGGAGGAGCAGACCTCGGTGGTGGAGTCGATCAATGTCGACATCACTCATATCAACACCCTCAACCAGCTGGGCGTCGACAACCTGCGCCAGACCCTGGACGCCTGCAACTCGCTGGAAGAGCAGGCTGCCCGCTTGCAGCAACTGGTCGGCAGCTTCCGGATCTGATCCGGCAGCTGTCTGTACCAAGCGAAGGGCTCATCGTGATGTACAGGTCCCGATGGGCCTGTAAATAGGGCTCAAACCACGATGATGATCGTTACCACGCTCCGCGTGGTAATGCATTTTGTGACGCTGCAACACCTTCTGCGACAAACTGTTATCAGCTAGTCACTCACGGTTCATGAGGCTGCAACAACAAAGGTTCAGTTTGGTTGACAACCGAATACGACCTGTCCCGGGTCGTGCGCAGACCGAGAAGCCTCATGAACGATGCCATTCATGTACAGGGCCTGAACAAGACCTTCTCGCACAAAAGTGCGCTGGTTGACCTTGCGTTGTCTATACAACCTGGTGAGATGGTTGCGCTGATTGGCGCTTCCGGCTCTGGCAAATCAACCTTGCTGCGCCATCTTGCCGGCCTGGCGTGCTGTGATCGCAGCAATGGCGGTCAGGTTCAGGTGCTGGGGCGCGAGGTTCAGTCGTCCGGTCGTCTCAACGGTCAGGTGCGACGTCTGCGCGCCGATATCGGCTATATCTTCCAGCAATTCAATCTGGTCAATCGCCTCAGTGTGCTGGACAACGTTTTGCTCGGTTGTCTGGGACGCATGCCGCGCTGGCGCGGCAGTCTGGCGCTGTTCAATCGCGAGGAAAAACAGCGTGCGATGGCCGCGCTGGACAGGGTAGGGCTGGCAGATCTTTCCACCCAGCGGGCTTCGACCCTGTCTGGCGGCCAGCAGCAACGAGTGGCGATTGCTCGTGCCTTGACCCAGCGCGCCGAAGTGATCCTTGCCGACGAACCGATTGCCTCGCTGGACCCCGAATCGGCCCGCAGGGTCATGGAAATTCTTGCCGACATCAATCGCAGCGATGGCAAGACCGTCGTCGTCACCTTGCATCAGGTGGATTACGCGGTGCGCTATTGCCCGCGTGCCGTGGCCCTCAAGGGCGGGCGGATCCATTTTGATGGCCTGGCGCAGGATCTCAGCAAACAGTTCCTCAATGACCTCTACGGTGCAGACGCGGACGCGAGCCTGATGATCACCGAACGAAGCCGTCGCGTTCGGCAGAAGCCGCGTCTGGAACTGGCCAAAGTCTGAAGCTTTTCAACATCACCCTATTTATCAGGAGAGCCTGCATGTTCAAGCGTATCGGTCGTCTTCTCGCCTCTGCCGCCTTGCTGACCGCCTGCGCGTTGGGCACGGTCCAGGCTGCAGAAGAAAAAGCCATCAATTTCGGCATCATGTCCACCGAGTCATCGCAGAACCTGAAAAGTATCTCGCAGCCGTTTCTCGATGACATGAGCCGCAAAACCGGTCTGAAGGTCAATGCCACCTTTGCCTCGGACTACGCCGGTCTGATTCAGGGCATGCGCTTCAACAAGGTCGATGTGGCCTGGCTGGGCAACAAGGCCGCGATGGAAGCGGTAGACCGCTCCAATGGCGAGATCTTTGCCCAGACGTCTGCCGCCAACGGCGATGCGGGCTACTGGAGCCTGTTGATCGTGCGCAAGGACAGCCCGATCAACTCCGTCGAAGACATGCTCAAGAACGCCAAGAGTCTGACCTTCGGCAACGGTGACCCGAACTCCACGTCGGGTTATCTGGTGCCTGGCTATTACGTATTTGCCAAAAACCACGTGGATGCCTCCACCGCCTTCAAGCGCACCTTGAACTCCAGCCATGAGGTCAATGCCCTGAGTGTTGCCAAAGGTCAGCTGGATGTCGCGACCTTCAATACCGAAAGCTGGGACCGCCTGGCCGTGACTCAACCGGACAAGGTCGAGCAATTGAAGGTGATCTGGAAGTCGCCGCTGATTCCAGCCGACCCGATTGTCTGGAGCAAAGCTCTGTCGGACGAAAACAAGGCGAAGATCCGTGATTTCTTCGCCGATTATGGCAATACCGCTGAAGAGAAAACCGTCCTGAAGAACATGCAGATGGGCAAGTTCCTCAAGTCCAGCGACGACCAGTTGTTGCCTATTCGCCAGCTTGAGCTGTTCAAACAGCGTACTGAGGTGGCCGCCAGCACCACGCTGGATGCTCAGGAGAAAGCGACCCGCCTCAAGGACATCGACGCCAGCCTGAACAAGTTGCAGGAGCGCATCACCGAGCTGAACCAGAAAACGGCAGACAGCTCTGCAGGTTGAGCCAATCGATCACTATCAGGAGTTCGCCATGACCACTCAAGTTGCCTATGCCCAGGCTGCGGGCAAGCCCAACTGGTCTCGTTACCTGGGTTGGGGGCTGTTGCTTGCGGCACTGGCCTGGGCCTGGCAGGGCGCGGAAATGAACCCGATGACGCTGGTTCGAGACTCGTCGAACATGGCGACCTTCGCCGCCGATTTCTTCCCGCCGGACTTCCGTGAGTGGCGCAGCTACCTCAAGGAAATGCTGGTGACCATCCAGATTGCCCTGTGGGGTACGGCGCTGGCGATTGTCTGTTCGATACCGCTGGGCGTTCTTTGCGCCGAGAACATCACGCCGTGGTGGATTCACCTGCCATTGCGGCGCTGCATGGACGCCTTTCGCTCGATCAATGAGATGGTTTTTGCGATGTTGTTTGTGGTCGCGGTCGGGCTTGGGCCGTTTGCCGGGGTGCTGGCGCTCTGGATCAGTACCACCGGTGTGCTAGCCAAGCTGTTCGCCGAAGCCGTCGAGGCCATAGAGCCTGGTCCTGTCGAAGGGGTACGTGCGACCGGTGCCAGTGCTTTACAGGAAGTGATCTACGGTGTAATTCCTCAGGTTATGCCGCTATGGATCTCCTATGCTTTATACCGGTTCGAATCCAATGTGCGCTCGGCGACCGTGGTGGGCATGGTCGGTGCAGGCGGCATCGGGGTCATTCTCTGGGAGAATATCCGGGCCTTTGCGTTCGTCCAGACCAGCGCCGTGCTGCTGGTGATCATCGTTGTGGTAAGCGTCATCGACATCATGTCGCAGCGCCTGCGCAAGCAATTCATCTGACAGAAGAGGGGTGTTCAATGAACACTTTTTTTAATCATGCAGTTGTCTAGACAAGCTGAGCCGATGTACCTCGAACTGGCTGAAACCCTGCGCGATGAGCTGGTCTCGTATCGGCCCGGCGATTATCTGCCTGCCGAGTTTCAGTTGGCCGAACGCTTCTGTGTCAACCGCCATACGATCCGCCGAGCGGTCGATGAACTGGTCCGTGAGGGCAGTGTGTTGCGACGCCAGGGCAAGGGCACGCAAGTGCTGGAACGTCCGTTGATCTACCCGATGCAGGCCGACAGCGCCTACAGCCAGTCACTGTCGGCACAAGGCATCGGCGTGGAAGCGATTCTGCTGTTGCGCCGCGAATGCCTCGCCAGTCACGAAGATGCGCGGCATCTGGGGCTGGCCGAGCATGCGCCGCTGATCGAAATGCAGACGTTACGCAAGCTGGATGGCCAGCCTGTGAGCCTGATCTGCCATCGCTACAGCGCCCGCTACAGCGATGTGCTGGCTGACTATCAGGGTGGCTCGGTTCGCCAGTATCTGGCTGAGCGCGAGTTGCCGCTGAGCCGCGCGCAGAGCCTGATCGGAGCCCGCCTGCCGTCCCGTGAAGAGGCCGGGCTGCTGCTGATGCCCCGGCACATGCCGGCGCTGACGGTGTTGACGGTTTCGTGTGACCGATCGGGGCGGCCGGTGGAGCTTTCCCGCTCGGCCAGCCGCTGCGACCGCTTCCAGTATCAGGTGGCGTTCAACCAGATCGCCGTCACCCCAACGACTGACTGACATCGAGGTGTTCCATGCAAGCAACCCCTGAAACGGCCGCGCGGCAGCACTGGATGGGCGTACTGGCGCGCGCCCTTGTCGATGAGCCGAGCCGCGAACAGTTGCAGCGTCACGAGGCGGCGTTGCGCGACACCGATTACCAGATAATCCGTGCCCCGGAAATCGGCATGACCCTGGTGCGTGGTCGCATGGGCGGCACCGGTTCGGCGTTCAATCTTGGCGAGATGAGCGTTACCCGCTGCGTGGTCCGTCTGGCCGATGGGCGCACGGGTTACAGCTACCTGGCCGGACGCGACAAGCGCCATGCCGAACTGGCGGCGCTGGCTGATGCCCATTTGCAAGGCGCGCAACAGGCCTGGTGGCTATCCGAACTGATCGAGCCCCTGGCGCGTGCGCAAGCCGAGCGTCGGGCACGCAAGGACGCAGAAGCCGCTGCAACCAAAGTGGAATTCTTTACCCTGGTCCGAGGAGAAGACTGATGAATGCCGTCCTTCTGCAACCTGCCTTCACCGATCCGGTGCTGGATGCCCAGCGCAGTTTTCGCATAGCTCTCAAGGCTTTGTGCGGTCCGGGTGTGATCCAGACCCTGCCCACCAGACATCAGCCGCCTGCCTTGCAGGGCCTGGACAGTGCCACTCATGCCTTGTGCCTGGCGCTGCTGGACCTGGACACTCCGCTCTGGCTTGCCCCTGAGTTTGATACCCCGGCGATTCGCGCGAATATTGCCTTTCATTGCGGCAGCCCGATTGTCACTGACCGGAGTGCTGCCCGTTTCGCGTTGCTCGATGCGTCGACTGTCGGGGACCTGCACGGTTTCGATACCGGCAACGACCGTTACCCTGATCAGTCCTGCACCTTGCTGATTCAGTTGCCAGGCCTGCAAGGCGGACAGACCCTTGCCTGGAGCGGTCCCGGCATCGAGCAGCAAAATTCTGTGGCCTTGCCGCTGGACGAAGCGTTCTGGACCGAGCGTGAAGCACGGAATGTCTTCCCCTGTGGGCTGGACGTGTTCTTTGTGTCGGGCAACCAGATGCTCGGCTTGCCACGCAGCACCCGCGTGCAGGAGTGTGCCTGATGTACGTCGCCGTGAAGGGTGGCGAACAGGCCATCGATAACGCCCACCGCCTGTTGGCCAACAAGCGCCGTGGCGATACAAGCATTGCCGAGCTCGATGTCGAGCAGATCCGCCAGCAGTTGCCACTGGCGGTTGCGCGAGTCATGAGCGAGGGTTCGCTGTACGACCCGCCGCTGGCCGCACTGGCGATCAAGCAATCGGCGGGGGATTTGATCGAAGCGATCTTTCTGCTGCGCGCCTACCGAACGACGCTGACGCGTTTTTGCGCCAGCGTGCCCATCGACACCTCGAACATGCAGCTCAACCGGCGCTTGTCTGCCACGTTCAAGGACGTCCCCGGCGGGCAATTGCTGGGCCCGACATTTGACTACACCCACCGCCTGCTGGATTTCACCTTGCTGGCCGAAGGCGAGCACCCTGGCCCGGACGTGGCGCCGGATGCAACGCTGCAACCCTGCCCGCGAGTGCTGGGGTTGCTGGCCAAAGAAGGGTTGATCAAACCTGAAGTGGACGATGGCGAGAGCGTCGCGGACATCACCCGCGAACCGCTGGAGTATCCGTCCAGTCGTGCCCAGCGTTTGCAGGCGCTGGCCCGTGGCGATGAGGGTTTCCTGCTGGCGCTGGGTTATTCGACCCAACGTGGTTACGGCCGCAACCATCCGTTCGCCGGGGAAATCCGCATCGGCGAGGTAGAGGTCTGGATAGAGCCTGAAGAACTGGGTTTTTCGATTGTGATCGGCGACATCGAAGTGACCGAGTGCGAGATGGTCAACCAGTTCGTCGGCTCGGCCAGCGAACCTGCGCAGTTCACCCGTGGCTACGGCCTGGCATTCGGCAACGCAGAGCGCAAGGCAATGGGCATGGCGCTGGTGGACCGCTCGTTGCGCGCCGGGGAATTCAACGAAGAAGTCCGCTCGCCGGCCCAGCAGGAAGAGTTCGTGCTGGCGCATTGCGACAACGTCGAGGCGGCCGGTTTTGTCTCGCACCTCAAGCTGCCGCATTACGTGGACTTCCAGTCCGAGCTGGAGTTGATCCGCAAGCTGCGCAAGTCCGCACCGCAACCGGAGAGCGACCAATGACTAATGCACCGATGAACACCGCAGAGCAAAGGTCCGCACGGGATGACGCCTACAACTTCGCGTATCTGGACGAGCAGACCAAACGCATGATTCGCCGTGCCTTGCTCAAGGCGGTAGCGATTCCCGGTTATCAGGTACCGTTCGGCGGGCGCGAGATGCCGCTGCCTTATGGTTGGGGCACCGGCGGGATGCAGCTGACCGCTGCGATCCTGGGTGCCGATGATGTGCTCAAGGTCATCGACCAGGGCGCTGACGACACCACCAACGCAGTCTCGATCAGGCGTTTCTTTGCCCGTACGGCCGGTATCGCCACCACCGAGCGCACCCCCGAGGCGACTGTCATCCAGACCCGTCACCGCATTCCGGAAACACCGTTGCACGCCGATCAGATCATGGTCTATCAGGTGCCGATTCCCGAGCCGCTGCGTTTCATCGAGCCTTCGGAAACCGAGACCCGCACCATGCACGCGCTGGACGATTACGGCGTCATGCACGTCAAGCTCTACGAAGACATCGCTACCTTCGGCCACATCGCTACCAGTTACGCCTACCCGGTGATGGTCGATGAGCGTTACGTGATGGACCCGTCGCCGATCCCTAAATTCGACAACCCCAAGCTGCACATGAGCCCTGCGCTGATGCTGTTTGGTGCGGGACGGGAAAAGCGTCTGTATGCCGTACCGCCGTTTACCCGGGTGGTAAGTCTGGACTTTGAAGATCACCCGTTTGAAGTGCAGCGCTGGGAGCAGTCCTGCGCAATCTGCGGCAGCCATGAGTCCTTTCTCGACGAGCTGATTCTCGACGATGCCGGGACGCAGAGCTTTGTCTGCTCCGACACCGATTACTGCGCCCAGCGCGTCAAGCAGCAGGAGAACGACCGATGATCAGTGCACGTTCGTTGGACGCGGCGGGCGGGCGCCTTCCTGACGCTGTGCAGCCGCTGCTCAAGGTACGCGGCTTGACTCGCCTGTACGGTGTGCAGAAGGGCTGTCAGGACGTCAGTTTCGATCTGTACCCCGGCGAAGTGCTGGGCATCGTTGGCGAGTCCGGCTCGGGGAAGTCCACGCTGCTGTCGCTGTTGAGCGGGCGCTGCCCGCCGGATCGCGGCAACATCGATTATCGAAGCAAGGATGGCAACTGGTTTGATTTGTACAGTTCCAGTGAGGCGCAACGTCGCACCTTGTTACGTACCGAGTGGGGCTTTGTCGAGCAGAACCCGCGTGACGGTTTGCGCATGGGCGTCTCTGCCGGAGCCAATATCGGCGAGCGCCTGATGGCCCAGGGCGTGCGCAATTATCAGCAATTGCGCAGTGCAGCGCTGGATTGGCTGAGCCAGGTCGAGATCGACCCGCTGCGCATTGATGATCTGCCGCGCACATTTTCCGGCGGCATGCAGCAACGCCTGCAAATCGCCCGCAACCTGGTGTCCAGCCCCAGACTGGTGTTCATGGACGAACCCACCGGCGGGCTGGACGTGTCGGTGCAGGCGCGGTTGCTCGACCTGTTGCGTGGTCTGGTTCGAGAGCTGGACCTGGCCGTGGTCATCGTCACTCACGACCTGGCGGTCGCACGGTTGCTGGCTGATCGGCTGATGGTCATGCGTCGCTCGGAAGTGGTCGAAAGCGGCCTGACTGACCAGATTCTCGATGACCCGCAGCATCCGTATTCACAACTGCTGGTGTCCTCGGTATTGCAGCCATGAGCCGCACTGTCCGAACAGCCTGTACAGAAGAGGTGAGCCCGATGACAACCTTGATCGAGGTCCGTGACCTGTCGAAAACCTTCACCCTGCACCAGCACAACGGCGTGGTCCTCGATGTGCTGCGCGGGCTCAGTTTCTCGGTGCGCGCTGGCGAATGCCTGGTGCTCAGCGGGCAGTCCGGCGCGGGCAAAAGCACATTGTTGCGCACTTTGTACGGCAACTACCTGCCTGCCGCTGGCAGCATCCGCGTACAGCACGAAGGCGAGTGGACCGAACTGGTCGGGGCAACCCCGCGCCAGGTGCTTGAGGTGCGGCGCAAAACGCTCGGCTATGTCAGCCAGTTCTTGCGCGTCATTCCGCGTGTCTCCAGCCTGGATGTAGTGATGGAGCCGGCACTCGCACGCGGATGGTCGCGCGAACAGGCTCAGGAGCGCGCGCAACTGCTGCTGAACCGGCTGAACATTCCCCAGCGCCTTTGGCCACTGGCTCCCAGCACCTTTTCCGGTGGTGAACAGCAGCGTATCAACATCGCCCGGGCATTCATGGTGCCGTGGCCGGTTTTATTGCTCGACGAACCGACGGCTTCGCTGGACGACGCCAACCGTCAGGTGGTGCTGGAGCTGGTCGACGAGGCCAAACAGGCCGGTGCCGCACTGATCGGTATTTTTCATGACCGCGACGCCCGTGAGGCAGTCGCCAATCGTCAACTCGACATGAGCCCGGTGGACCTCACCGCCAAGGAGTTGCTGCAATGCTGAACGAACAGATCTTTAGTAACGCCCGTGTGGTGACTGCCGAGCAGGTGTTCGTCGGCACAGTCGTGGTCCGCGACGGCCTGATTGCCGAGGTTCAGAGCGGGCGCAGCCAACTGAGCCAGGCTCAGGACATGCAGGGCGATTACCTGCTGCCGGGCCTGGTGGAGTTGCACACCGACAATCTGGAGAAGCACCTGTCGCCGCGGCCGGGTGTCGACTGGCCGTCGATGTCGGCGGTGATCAGCCATGATGCGCAAATTGTCGCGGCCGGGATTACCACGGTGTTCGATGCACTGTCTATTGGCGACATCAACCCCAAAGGCAAGCGCATGCAGCAACTGCCCGCAATGCTTCAGGCGATTGCCGACGCCAACGCAGCGGGCCTGACCCGCGCCGAGCACCTGTTGCACCTGCGTTGTGAGGTCAGTCATCCGGATACCCTGAGCGTGTTTCGTGACCTGGTGGACCAGCCACTGGTGCAACTGGTTTCGGTGATGGACCACGCGCCCGGCCAGCGCCAATTTGCCCTGGAGTCCAAGTACCGCGAGTACTACATGGGCAAGTACCACATGAGTCATGAGGAAATGGACCGCTTTATCGTCGAACAGGTGGCCAATTCCACCGAGTATGCCGACCGCTACCGGCGCGCGATTGTCGAACTGTGCCTGGCGCGCGGCCTGTCGATTGCGAGCCACGACGACGCAACCATGGCACATGTCGAGGAATCGGCAGGTTTCGGCATGAACATCGCCGAATTCCCGACCACACTCGAAGCGGCCCGCGGCTGTCGGCAACTGGGCATGAGTGTGCTGATGGGCGCACCGAACATCGTGCGCGGCGGCTCGCACTCCGGTAACGTGGCGGCAGCATCGCTGGCCCGACACGGGCTGCTGGACATTCTGTCCAGCGATTACTACCCGGCCAGCCTGTTGCAGGCCGCGTTCATGCTGGCCGAACAGGACAACGACTGCGAGCTGCCGCACGCGATCAATATGGTCAGCCGCACGCCCGCCGTTGCGGCAGGGTTGGCGGATCGGGGCGAGATTCGCATCGGTCTGCGCGCTGATCTGATTCAGGCGCGCAATCATGCAGGCCTGCCGGTTATCGACAAGGTCTGGCGACAAGGCAAGAGGGTGTTTTGATGGTTGGCAGGTTGATCTATCTCATCGGGCCGTCCGGTTCAGGCAAGGACAGCCTGCTGGATGCAGCCCGTGAAACGCTGGCGCAACGCAACTGCCGGGTTGTACGGCGGGTGATCACCCGTTCTGCCGAAGCGGTGGGCGAGGCGGCACAGGCGGTGACGGTCGAACAGTTCGAGCAGATGCGCGAGCGTGGCGCGTTTGCCTTGAGCTGGCAGGCCAATGGCTTGCACTACGGCATCCCCATCGAGATCGATCAGTGGCTGCTGGAGGGCCACGACGTGTTGATCAACGGCTCCCGGGCGCATCTGCAGAAAGCGCAATTGCGTTATCCGACGCTGCTGGCGGTGCTGCTGACCGTCAATCAGGACGTGCTGCGCCAACGGCTGTTGGCGCGCAACAGGGAAACCCTTGCGGAAATCGAGGAGCGCCTAGCGCGCAACTCGCGCTTTGCCGGGGATTTACTGGCGAACAATCCGCAGGTCTTCCCGCTGGATAATTCGGGTGATCTGCAACAGACCGTCGCCACGCTTATCGGCCTGATGGAGCGGCGTGACGCATGCGCCTGACCCTGCTGGGCACCGGTGACGCACGACAGGTGCCGGTCTACGGTTGCCAGTGCCCGGCCTGCTCGGCGGCGCGGGCGAATCAGGACCTGCGACGCTTGCCGTGCAGTGCGCTGATTGAATGCGCCGATCAGCGCTGGTTGATCGATAGCGGCCTGACCGACCTTACCGAACGTTTCCCGCCGCGCAGCCTGAATGGCATCCTGCAGACGCATTACCATGCCGACCATGCCCAGGGCCTGCTGCATCTGCGCTGGGGCCAGGGGCTGGTGATTCCGGTCCACGGCCCGGCGGACCCGGAAGGCCTGGCCGACCTCTACAAGCACCCCGGCATTCTCGATTTCAGCCAGCCGTTTGCAGCCTTCGAAACCCGGGCACTGGGCGCACTGCAGGTTACGGCGTTGCCGCTGACGCACTCCAAGCCCACGTTCGGGTACATGTTTGAAGGCGACGGGCAACGTTTTGCCTACCTGACCGACACAGTCGGCTTGCCCGACGCGACCTGCGAGTTTTTGCAACGCCAACCGCTGGATGTGTTGATTCTCGATTGTTCCATGCCCCCACAGCCTCAGCCGCCACGCAATCACAATGACCTGACCCTGGCGCTGCAAACCATCGACCAGTTGCGACCGGGCAAGGCGGTATTGACGCACATCGGCCATACGCTGGATGCGTGGTTGATGGGGCTGCCGCCAGGACTGCCGGGCCATGTATTGATCGGTCGGGATGGCATGGCGCTATAGGCGTGCGCATAAACGCAAAAACTGTGCGCTGATCGCCCGCAAAAGCCTGTTCCAGAAGCTTGGCAGCCTGCGACAATTTGTCATTATGAACCGTTTGGTACATTCTGTTCGGCTGTAAAAATCCGACAGGTTTGAAAAATGACAAACAAGCAAGACACAGGAACTGGCGGCAGGTTGCTGCTGCTTGGGCTGGGAGTACTGATCGCCCTGATCGGGCTCGGTCTGGCAGGTGGCGGCGGCTATCTGGTGACATTGGGCGGCAGCTGGTTCTTCCTGCTGATGGGACTGGCGATGCTGATCAGTGGTGCGCTGATCGCCGCGCGCAAACCCAAAGGTGCTTTGTTGTATGGCATCGCCCTGGTACTGACCGCCATCTGGGCTATCTGGGATGCAGGCCTGCACTATTGGCCGCTGGTGTCCCGCCTATTGACCTTTGCCGTGATCGGCCTGGTGATTGCGCTGATCTACCCGACACTGGTGCGCGCTTCGGGTGCTCAGGCGGGTCGTGGCGCATATGGTCTGGCCGGCATGCTGGCCATCGGTGTTGTGGCGACCATTGGCTACATGTTCGTTCCGAGCCATGTGGTCAGCGCCAGCAGCGTGCCGCCTATTGTCCCGGTGGCGCCGGGTGCCGAGCAGAAGGACTGGGCACACTGGGGCAATACGCCGGCAGGTAACCGGTTCGCTGCTCTGGATCAGATCAACAAGAGCAACGTCGACAAGCTGCAGGTTGCCTGGACCTTCCACACCGGCGACATTCCGCAGAGCACAGGTGCCGGTGCAGAAGACCAGAACACCCCGCTGCAGGTCGGCGACACGGTCTACACCTGCACCGCCTACGGCAAAGTATTCGCACTGGATGCTGACACCGGCACTCAGCGCTGGAAGTTCGATCCGCAGGGCAGTGCGCCCAACTGGCAGCGCTGCCGAGGCCTGGGCTACTTCGCCGCACCCGCACCCGCAGCTGCACCCGACGCACCTGCCCAGCCAGCCGCCGCGTGCGCCACACGCGTGTTTCTGCCGACTGGCGACGCTCGCCTGATCGCACTCGATGCCAGGACCGGCGAGACCTGCAAGGACTTTGGTAATCAAGGCGTAGTCGATCTGAAAACCGACATGGGCGAAGTCAAGGAAGGCTACTACCAGCAGACCTCGACGCCGCTGGTGGCCGGTAATGTAGTGGTGGTGGGCGGTCGGGTTGCCGACAACTTCTCCACCGGCGAACCTCCAGGCGTGGTGCGTGCTTTCGACGTACACAGCGGTGAGCTGGTTTGGGCCTGGGATCCGGGTAACCCGAATACCAACAAGCGTCCGCCAGCAGGTGAAACCTATACGCGTGGCACGCCGAACGTCTGGTCGGCCATGTCCTACGATGACAAGCTCGGCCTGATCTACCTGCCGACCGGTAACGCTACACCCGACTTCTTCGGCGGGACGCGTACCGAGCAGGACGACAAATGGTCCTCATCAGTCGTTGCGGTGGACGTAAAGACCGGTCAGGTGCGCTGGAACTTCCAGATGACCCACCATGATCTGTGGGACTTCGACATTCCGGCGCAACCGTTGCTGTATGACATCCCGGACGGCAAGGGCGGTACGCAGCCGGCATTGGCGCAAGTCACCAAGCAGGGCGAGATTTTCCTGCTCAACCGCGAAACCGGCGTGCCAATTTCGCGTGTCGAAGAACGCCCTGTGCCGCAGGGTAATGTGCCGGGCGAGCGCTATTCTCCGACCCAGCCGTTCTCGGTGGACATGCCGTCGATTGGCAACCAGACCCTCAAAGAGTCCGACATGTGGGGTGCCACGGCGTTCGACCAACTGATGTGCCGCATCGCTTTCAAAGGCATGCGTCACGAGGGCGTTTACACACCGCCAGGCCTGGACCCTGCGTTGCAGTTCCCCGGCTCGCTGGGCGGCATGAACTGGGGCAGCGTCTCGGTCGACCCGACCAACAACTATATGTTCGTCAATGACATGCGCCTGGGCCTGGCCAACTACATGATCCCGCGCGACAAGATCGCCGCCGGTGCCAGTGGTATCGAGATGGGCGTCGTGCCGCAGACCGGCACGCCGTTTGGTGCAATGCGCCAGCGCTTCCTGTCTGCCGTCGGCATTCCGTGCCAGGCACCGCCGTTCGGCACCATGTCGGCGATTGACCTGAAAACCAAAAAGCTGATGTGGCAGGTTCCGGTCGGCACCGTGAAAGACACAGGTCCGATGGGCGTCCGCATGGGCCTGCCGATTCCGATTGGTATGCCGACGCTGGGTGCTTCGCTGTCCACCCAGTCGGGCTTGCTGTTCTTCGCCGGTACCCAGGACTTCTACCTGCGTGCCTTCGACAGCGGCAACGGCAATGAAATCTGGAAGGCCCGTCTGCCAGTCGGCAGCCAGTCCGGCCCGATGACCTACGTGTCGCCCAAAACCGGCAAGCAGTACATCCTGCTCACCGCCGGCGGTGCACGCCAATCGCCGGATCGTGGCGATTACGTGATTGCCTACGCGTTACCCAAGTAACGTGCTTCAACGTTGAGGGGCAGATTTTGCCCCTCATCTTTCCGAACCTGGCTGCGCCGCGTTCACATCGCCCCAATCTCCGGCTTGCCCGTTCTCGATCCGCCGTAAACCGGTGGATGCGTGACGATGTGCGTCAGGTCGACCGCCGAGGCCAGCAATTTTTGCAGGTCCGGGCGTGGGCGGGACAAGCGTGGGTCATTCGTCGTCGCCTGTTCGAGCGCTTCGGCGCAGGCGAGCAGTTTTGCGTCGCCGCGGAACCCGCCGATCACCTGTAACCCGAACGGCATGCCGTTGTGGTCGGTGCCGCAGGGCAGGGACAGTGCCGGGTTGGTGGTCAGGGTGATGGTGTAGCACAGCGCCAGCCAGCGATAGTAATTGTCCAGTGGTACACCGTTGACTTCGCGCAGGTACAGTTCGCTCCACGGGAAGGGCGAGACTGGCGTGGTCGGGGCGAGGATCAGGTCGTAGTGTTCGAATTGCTTTTGGAAACCGCGAAAGATCCGGCTCTGCTCGCCGTGCGCCTTGACGCAGTCCTGCAGCGACATGGCGGCGCCCATCTCAAAGTTGGCGCGGGTGTTGGGTCCCAGCGCATCGGGGTCGCGGTCATGGGCGTCCTGCAACCCTGCAACGAAGGCTTCGGCACGCAGTACATCGAAGGTGCGATGGGCGCTGCCCAGATTCAGGTCGATGGCTTCGCAGGATTTGAAGAGCGGCTTCAGTGCATTGATTTTTTCCCGGAAAACGGCACGGATTGTGTCATCGACTGCGCACGCGCCGAAGTCTTCGCTATAGCCGACCCGCAGTTGGCTGAGGTCGACGGTGCGTGGTGCAAATTCGTCATCGGCAATGGCATAGCTCAACGGATCAGACTGTCCCAGCCCGGCGCTGGCGCGCAGTTGCAGCAGCGTGTCGGCGACATTGCGACCCATCGGGCCAACAACGGAAATCGGCGTCCAGCCGAGTTTTTTGCGTTCGCTCGGTACCAAGCCGGGTGAAGGTCGCAGGCCGACGATGCCGCACAGTGCTGCGGGAATGCGCAACGAACCACCGGTGTCTGAACCGCTGCACAACGGCACCATGTCCACAGCCAATGCGGCGGCTGAACCACCCGAGGAACCGCCTGCGTTGAGTTCCGGATTGAACGGGTTGCCGGTCGCGCCCCAGACTACGTTGCGGGTGTTGGCTCCGGCGCCGAGTTCCGGGACATTGGTCTTGCCGACGACGATTGCTCCGGCAGCACGCAGGCGGGCGACGAACAGGTTGTCCTGCGCGGGGATGTTGTCGCGGAACAATTGTGAGCCGTAAGTGGTGAGTACCCCGGCAGTTTCTTCCAGATCCTTGATGCCGATTGGCAGGCCATGCAGCAGCCCCAGCGGTTTGCCTTGCAGGACTGCATGCTCGGCCAGCAGTGCCTCGTCGCGGGCGCGCTTGAAACAGGTGGCGGCGAACGCATTGATTTTCGGGTTCAGGCTTTCAATGCGCTCGATACAGGCGTCGAGCAATTCCACTGGCGAGATCTGTTTGTTGCCGATCAGCGCACGCAGTTCGGTGGCGGATTTGCCAAGGAGCTCGGATGGGTTTTGCATGGAATGTTCTCCCGAATGTCATCGTTCCGCACGCTCCGCGTGGGAATGCATTTCGTGACGCTCTGCGTCACACACCTGCGTCGCGCCTCTTTTTCCAGGTCGGGCGCACGTTGGCAGTCTCTTCAACCATCCCCCAACGCCAGTATCGTCGCCACCAGCGCCTGGCCTCTGGGCACCAGGGTATCAAGCTCCAGATACTCACGGTCGGTGTGTACCTTGCCGCCGACCGGGCCGAGGCCGCACAGCGTAGGGATACCCAGGCTGGCGGTGAAGCCCGAGTCGGCGCAGCCGCCGGTGAACTCACCTTCCACGCTGAAACCCAGTTCCTGCGCGAGACCTTGATAAATACTCAGCAGTTCAGTGCTGTGCCGGGCTTCCATGGGCAGGAAGGTCGTGGCTTCCAGCAGTCTGGCCGATGTGCCGGGCAGTTCCTCTTCGGCGACAATGGCCTGGACGGCGGCGAGAATTTCATCCCATTGGCGCAGTTCGACAAAGCGCACATCAAGCTTCGCCGTGGCGCTGGGTGCAACGGTGTTGCTGGAGGTGCCGCCCGAGATCAAGCCGACGTTTGTGGTAATGCCCGCTGCGTAGTCGGTCAACGCATGCAGCGTGATCACCTTGTGCGCCAGCGCCTGAATCGCGCTGGCACCGTCGGCGTGATTGACCCCGGAATGCGCCGCGCGGCCGCTGACTTCGATGATCAGCGTGGCACCGCCTTTGCGGGCACTGACCACGTTGCCGCTGGCGCGTCCCGGTTCCGGGTTGAGCACCGCGCGAGCCTGGCGGGCGTATTTTTCGATGTGAACACGAGCGCTGGCCGAGCCGATTTCTTCGTCGCCGGTATAGAGGATCTGTACTGGAAACGGCAGCGGGCCGATGCGCTTCAACGCTTTCAGCGCAAAGCAGTTCAGCACCAGTCCGCCTTTCATATCGGCCACGCCAGGGCCATAGGCCAGTTCGGCATCTTTGGTATAGCCGCGAGTGGACGTGGTGCCTTTGGGAAATACCGTGTCGCGATGGCCGAGCAGCAGCACCGGCTTGCCGGGGCCGCCTGGCAATTCAGCCAGCAGCACATCGCCGAAACCGTCAACCGGGATACGTTCGACGCTGATCCCGTCGGCCAGCAATTGCGCGGCGAGCAGTTCGCCGACCGCATCCACTCCGGCCTTGTCGTAACTGTTGGAGTCGGTATCGACCAGGCTCTGCAACAGCTTCTCCATTGCCTCGTACTGCCCGCTCAGCCAGTCGGTGGCCTGCCGTTGTGCCTCATTCATTCACTCAGCTCCTGTATCCGATGCTCGCGGGTCAGCCGTACGCCGTCCGTTCCCAGGTCCCAGAACAGTCCGGCCATGATTTGCAGACTTTCTTTGACCACCGGTGCCAGCAAATGCTCGTCGGGGGCATGTTGTGAGCACGCCGGGTACGAGTGTGGCACCCAGACAGTCGGCAGGCCCAGCACTTCAGCGAACACGTCATTGGGCAGCGAGCCGCCCAGATTGGGCAGCAGTGCCGGCTTCTTGCCGGTGGTGACGGCCAGCGATGCCAGTGCCCAACCGACCCACGGGCTGTCGGGTGACAGGCGCGTGGCGTGCATTACGTCCATGCGCGTCTGACGGACTTCGACCTGGGTGAAACCGTGCGCATCCAGGTGTGCACGCACGGCGGGAATGAACGCGTTGTAATCGCTGTCGACCACAAAGCGAATGTGGCATAACGCGTGCGCTTTACCGGGAATGGCGTGTACCGGGGCGTCCGGGTTGCCGGTCTTGAAGGCGAGAACGTCGAGGGTGTTCCAGCCGAAAACTTTTTCGCTGAGCGACAGCGCCGGGTCGCCCCAGCCAGCGTCGATGTCCGGGTCGCCGGGGCCGCCGCCGACCTCGATATCCGCCAACGCAGTACGCACGGCATCGGGGATGGCTGTCGGCATCAGGCCCGCGACTTTCACCCGGCCATGCGCATCGACCATGCTGGCAATTGCGTTGGCCAGAATGATGCCTGGGTTGGCCAGCAGCCCGCCCCAGTTGCCGGAATGGTGCGCGCCTTCACGCAGGTTCACCGTCAGCTCGAAGTTGAACACCCCGCGCGAGCCAAGAAACAGGGTAGGGCGCGCCGCTGCCAGGCGTGGGCCGTCGGAGGCGATGAAAATGTCTGCGGCGAGTTCTTCTGCGTGGGCCTGGCAGAACGCGCCAAGACCCGGCGAGCCGTCTTCTTCGCCCATTTCCAGCAGCAGTTTGACGTTGAAACCCAGCTTGCCGTCGCGTGCCTTGAGGGTCTGCTCCAGAGCGGTCAGGTTGATCAGGTGCTGGCCCTTGTTGTCCGCAGTGCCACGCCCGTACCAGCGTTCGCCACGTTCGATGACCTGCCACGGCGACAAGCCCGGTTGCCACTGCGCGTCATAACCGCGAACCACATCGCCATGACCATAACTGAGCAGGGTCGGCAGGGCCGGGTCTTCGATACGGGTCGCGATCATTAGGGGGCCACGCCCGGCGACCGGGTTGTCATGCACCGCCACGCTGAAACCCAGACGCTCGACATGCGGTGTAATGAATTCGTGCAGATAGCGATAAAGCTCCGGCAGGCTCTCGGCCTCCTGGCTCTGGGTCGGATAGGCGACGCTTTCGCCAAGCAGGGCGAAAAATGCGCCGTTGTCGAATTGTTCAGTGACGTTTTCGATGGCGTGCGAACGGCTACTCATGAGGGCATCAGCTCCAGGGTTTTCGAGGTGTCGCGCAGGTGGCAGCGCACGGTTCCGCCTTCCATGCGGCCAATCACCGGAGACTTCTCCTTGCACACCGCCATGCAGGCCGGGCAGCGCGGGTGAAAAGCACAGCCGGATGGCGGCGACATAGGATTGGGGAAGGTCCCGTGCAAACCCAGATCGGGAATGCCCAGATGCGGGTCAGGGGTCAGTACCGAGTCCAGCAACGCTTGCGTGTAGGGATGACCGGGTCTGGCGAACAGCGATTCGCGGCTGCGCTCTTCGACAATCCGCCCCAGGTACATCACCGCGACGCGGTCGGCGAGGTGTTCGATGACGGCCAGGTTGTGGCTGATCAGCAGGTACGTCAGGCCGAATTCCTGTTTCAGGTCCTGTAGCAGATTAAGAATTTGCGCCTGCACCGAAACGTCCAGCGCCGAGGTCGGCTCGTCACAAATCAACACATCCGGGCGCATCACCAGGGCCCGGGCAATCGCTACCCGCTGGCGCTGGCCACCGGAAAGCTGGCTCGGGTAACTGTCGATCACGCGCTTGGGCAGACCAACCACGTCCATCATTGCTTCGGCACGCTGGCGACGCTCGGTATGGGTGCCGATGTCATGCACGATCAGTGGCAAAGTGACGATTTCGCGCAGAGTCTTGCGCGGGTTGAGCGACGAGTAAGGATCCTGAAAGATCGGCTGGATGCGCCGTGCCATCTCCTTGCGGTCGGTTCCGGCGAGGTGTTTGCCATTGACCAGCACATCGCCGCTGCTGGGCGCGAGCAGGCCCAGCAGCATCTTGGCCAGGGTGCTCTTGCCGCATCCCGATTCGCCGACCAGCCCGAGGGTTTCGCCGCGCATCAGGCGCAGTGACACACCGTCGACTGCTTTCAAAGTGGCATTGGGTTTGAAAAATCCACGGCTGATGCTGAATTCGCGACGGATGTCGCACAGCTCCAGAGCAATGTCTTTTTTGACACTCGTGTTAAGGGCCTGATTGTTCATGACGTCATGCCCTCACGGTGCAATACAGTTTCTTCGCCCGTTGAAGCAAACAGGCAGCGGGTCATGTGGTCCTGGCTATTGATTGGCGGCACGTCTTCGGCGCAGGCCGGGATTGCCAGCGAGCAGCGATTGCGAAATGCACAGCCATGTTGCTCGCCCACCAGGCTGGGCACCAGCCCCGGAATCGAACCCAGCGGCTGACCCGGTTGAGTGCGTCCGGGGATCGGTATGCTCGCCAGCAAGCCGCGGGTATAGGGGTGTTGCGGGTTCTCGAACAACTCGACCGCCGGGGCGGTTTCGACGATCTGTCCGGCGTACATCACCGCAACCCGGTCGGCGATACGTGCCACCAGCCCCAGGTCGTGGGTGATGAAGATCACGGCCAGACCCAGCTCCTTCTGAATGTCGCGGATCAGGCGCAGGATCTGTGCCTGAATGGTCACGTCCAGTGCGGTGGTCGGCTCGTCGGCGATGATCACGTCCGGTTCGCACATCAGTGCCATGGCGATGATCACCCGCTGGCGCAGGCCGCCCGACAATTGATGTGGATACTGACGCAGGCGTTCGCTGGCGTTGCTGATCCCGACTTTTTCGAGCATCTGCGCGGCGCGCTGCAGTGCCTCCTTGCGGGACACGTTGCGGTGTCGGGTGAGCACTTCGCTGAGCTGATCGCCGATGCTGTAGGCCGGGTTCAGAGAGGTCATCGGCTCCTGAAAGATCATCGCCAGGCGGTTGCCGCGCAGGTCGCACATCTGCCGCTCGCTCTGGGTCAGCATGTCGATGCCGTCCAGGCTCAGCGTCGTTGCGGTACGCCGGGCCTTGCGCGGCAGCAGGTCCATGAGTGCCAGCGAAGTCAGGGATTTGCCGCAGCCGGACTCGCCGACGATACACAGCATTTCGCCGCGCTCGACCTGAAAATCCAGGCCGCGCACTGCGTGCAGCGTGTCTTGGCCGAGAGGAATCTCGACACGCAGGTTTTCAACATGCAACAGCGCCATGTGCGTATCTCCTCTGTCAGTTGCGCCCGTCGGGCAGGATCAGGTCGCGCAGGCCGTCACCGACCAGATTGATACCCAGCACCAGCACCATCAGGGCGACGCCTGGAATGGCGATGACCCAGGGGGAAAAGAACATGTACGGTTTGCCTTCGGCGATCATCAGTCCCCAGGACGGAATCGGTGGCTGTACGCCGACCCCGAGGAACGACAGCGCCGATTCCAGAAGAATCGCGTGGGCCATCTCCAGCGTGGCGACCACGATCAGTGCGCCGACCAGATTAGGCAGAATTTCGCTGGCCAGAATGCGCAGCGTCGAGCAGCCCAGCGCCTGGGCCGAGGCAACGTATTCAGCGTCGCGGATCTGCTGCACAGCAGCGCGGACCACCACGGCAAAGCGGTCCCAGAGCAGGCAGCCAAGCAGCACGATCACCACTTTCAGCGAGCCACCGATCAGCGATGCAGAGGCCAGTGCGATCATCACCACTGGCATTGCCAGGCGCGTGGTGATCAGGTAGCTGATCACAGCGTCGGTCTTGCCGCCGAAGTAGCCGGCCAGCAGGCCCATGATGGTGCCGATGACGCCAGAGATGAGCGCCGCCGAGAAACCGATGAATAGCGAGATGCGTGCGCCGTACAGCAGGCGTGACAAGTAATCGCGGCCCAGTTTGTCGGTGCCCAGCACATAGTCCCAGGTGCCGTTGGCCATCCATACCGGTGGTTTCATGCGCAGCATTACATCCTGCGTGTAAGGGTCGTAGGGGGCCAGCCAGGGGGCGAACAGTGCGCCGAACAGGATGATCAGCAACAACACCGCGCCGATGGCAAAACCGCGGTGCGCGAAGCTGTTGCGCAGGGTGCGCCAGACACTGCGCGCCGGTGGCTGGTAATCGTTGATCAGCAGCGGCGATGAGGTGGTTGTGCTCATGTGGCCTCCTATTTCACGCGAATGCGCGGGTCGAGCAATGCGTTGAGCACGTCGGCCAGCAGGGTCAGGACGATGTAGATCACCGCGATCAACAGCACGACCGCCTGCACCACCGGGAAGTCGTCACGGGCAATCGCATCCCAGGCCAGTTGGCCGATGCCTTGCAGCGAGAACACTGTTTCAATGACCACCGAGCCGCCAAGCATGAAGCCGAACTCCACGGCGGCCAGTGCCACCACCGGGATCAACGCGTTGCGCAACGCATGCTTGAACAGCACGGTGGCGGGGCGCAGGCCCTTGGCACGCGCGGTGCGGATGTAATCGGAATTGAGCACGTCGAGCATGCCGGCGCGGGTCAGGCGCATGATCGCCGGTGTGGCGTAATAACCCAGCGCGATGGCAGGCATGACGAAGTGCGCCCAGGTCGAGTTGCCCGACACCGGCAGCCATTTCAGGGTGACCGAGAACACCACGATCAGCATCAGCGCAAACCAGAAACTCGGCATCGCCTGACCCAGTACCGCGATGCTCAGCGCCAGGCGATCAATCCATGTGTCGCGCTTCACGGCGGCCAGTACGCCCAACGGAATGGCAATCAGCAGCGCAATGCTCAGGGCCATTGCGCCCAGCCCGAGGGTAATCGACAGGCGCGAGGCGATCAGGTTGTAGACCGATTCCTGAAAGAAGAACGAGTCGCCCAGATCCAGGCGTACCACGTCGGCCAACCATTCGAAATACTGGGTCACCAATGGTTTGTTGAGGCCGTATTGCACACGGATCTGTTCGATCTGCTCGCTGCTGGCTTCCGGCCCGCCGATGGCGGTGGCCAGGTCGCCGGACAGGTGCAGCAGGGAAAAGCTGATCACCGACACGGTGATCGCTACGCACAGGGCAATGCCCAGGCGGCGCAAGAGAAATCCGAACATGGCAAGTGACCTTGTGTTCAGGGAATGACGGGTTGGCTGACGATGCTGCAAGGCACGTCACGTACCTCACAGCCGGTCTCGCCAAATAACTTCACTAACGATCTATTTCCAGCTCGACAGCACGAAGCGCGGCAGCTCGTCCGGATACGGCTTGAAGTTCAGGTCCGAGACGTAGGCGTAGTTCATCGAGTAGTTGAACAACGGTGCCCAGTACGCCTGGTCGCTGATGCGCTGCAAGGCCTTGCGGTAATTGTCCTTGCGCACCTGCGGGTCCAGTGCATTGTCGGCGGTCTGCAGCCAGCCCTGGACTTGCGGGTCCTTGATGTTGTCGTCCGGGTTGCCCTTGAACCAGGTGCCGGCCGAGGCCGATGTATCGAGAATCGAGAACGAACCCCAGGCCTGAAAAGACATTGGCACCTTGCCGCCACGCTGCTGGTCACGCAGGGCCGCGTACTTGAGGTAGCGCAGCTTGGCGTTGATGCCGACTGCACGCAGGTTGCCGATGATTGCTTCAACGTAGTCGCGGTCGCGGTAGGCGAATATTTCGGTTTCAAAGCCGTTCGGGTAACCCGCTTCGGCGAGCAGCGCCTTGGCCTTGGCCGGGTCATAGTTGTAGACCGTGGCTGCGCTGGTGTCGCAACCGAACTGACCGGGGTAGCAGGCGACCTGCAATGGTTTGCTTTCGCCACCGACCAGTTGCGAGGCCAGACCGTCACGGTTGATCGCATAGTTGATTGCCTGGCGTACTTTCAGGTGTTTCATCGGCGAGTCGGCGCTGGAGGTGCCGCGCGCATCCAGAATCAGAAAGCCGATACGCATAGTCGCGCCGCTGGTGACCACCAGGTTGGGCATGGCTTTGAGGTTTTCGGCCTGATCCGGCGCTACGCGCCAGGTCCAGTCGATGCCACCGGTCATCAGCTCGGCCAGACGTGTTTCAGCATCGGCAATCACGCGAAAATTGATGTGAGCGATCTTCGGCTGGCCCTGTGGGCTGCCCTGAAAGTAATCTGGGTTCTTGTCCATCTTCACGCCTTCACCGGTAGCAATGGCCGTCACCTTGTAAGGCCCCGTGCCAATTGGTTTACGGCTGAAGCCTGCCATCCCGACCTCTTCGAAATACTTTTTCGGGAACATCGGCACAGCGTTGGAAAGGTATTCCAGCGCAGGCGGGAAAGGCTTTTTCAGGTGCAGGCGTACGCTGTAGTCACCCAGTTTTTCGGCACTCTTGATCCAGTCGACGTTTTGTACCGTGACCACCTTGGATTCGGGCGATACCACGTAATTGAGGGTGAATACCACGTCATCTGCCGTGAACGGATCGCCGTTGTGAAACTTCACGCCCTCGCGCAGCTGGAAATCGATGGTGGTGTCGTCGACCTGCTTCCAGCTGGTGGCGAGCATGGGTTGGTACTCGCCATTGTCCGGGTTGCGATAGACCAGGTTGTCCCAGATCAGGCGACCGAGAATCACGCCCTCGCGCAGGTCGTTGTGATAGGGGCTGATGTTCTCCGGTTCGCTGTCGGAGGCGTAGACCAGTGTGTCGTCGGCCTTGCCAGCCAGGGCGGAAAAACTGCTGAACAGGCTCAATAGCGCGATGCTGCGAGCGAAACCCTTGATTCCCATGCCGTCGTCTCCAAAAGGCAAAGTGGATGTATCAAAGGGCAGTGGGGTCGCAAATGCGAGAAGAGGGGAGAAACGAGGCTGCAGTGTTCTTTTGATTGGGTTGTATTGATGTTGCGCCTCGACATGACTCTAGGCAAAGCGTATCAATGCCACAAGCACAATATTTCGAACCTTTCATTGCCGAAAAGGCAACGCAGGAGCCGCGATGCAACTCTACGGCGTACAGTCCACCGCGTTGCGCTACTTCCTTGAAGTGGCGCGTTGCGGGTCGATCAGCGAGGCGTCGATACGGCTCAATGTCGCGTCCTCGGCAGTCAGTCGGCAGATCAGCAAGTTGGAGCGCGAGCTGGATGCCGTGCTGTTCGAGCGCCAGGCACGCGGCATGATGCTTAGCGAGGCGGGTATCCGTTTGGCAGCCTATGCGCGCAAATCACAGCTGGAAGCCGAGCAGGTCGTACTGGAAATCACCGAGCTGCAAGGCTTGCAGCGTGGGCATGTGCGCATCGCATGCTCGGAGGGCTTTGCCCTGGATTTTCTGCCGCAGTGCATTGCGCGTTTTCGGCGGCAGTATCAGGGTATCCATTTCTCGATGGAGGTTTGTGCTCCGGCGCAGGCCACCGAGCGGGTGCGCTCCGGGGATGCGGACCTGTGTCTGACCTTCAGCCTGACACCGCAGAACGAGATCAAGGTCGAGCACATTCACAGCGGCGCGATCTGCGCGGTGGTCAGTCATAACCATCCGCTGGCCTCACGCACCGAAGTCTCGCTGGCCGAGCTGCAACCCTATGCCATCGCCCTGACCAATCCCGACACGACCTTGCGCCAGTTGTTCGACATCTGTTGCGGGGTGCAGGGTCTGCTGTTCGATCCGGTGCTGACCAGCAATTACATTGGCGCGCTACTGCGGTTTGTACGTGAGGAGGGCGGTATCAGCCTGTCCAGCGAGATGACGCTGGACAAGCGCGCACACGAAAAACAGCTCAAGTCGCTGCCGATCAGCGACGAAGGCATGAAGGCGCGTCGTATCGAACTGCAAAGCATGGCCGGCCGCAACCTGCCCGCAGCGGTTGCGGCCTTTCGGGATTTTCTGATCGAGGAGCTGGCAAAGACCTGACACGCAGGTGGCGTCGGTGGTGCGCTGTAACGGGCTGGTAGCGTTTGGTTGATGAAGTCCATAAGCATGATGTTATAGTGTAACGAATTTGCGGCTGCACGCTGTGCGGCCTTGAACCGCCAACATCAGGCTTCGCCCCCTCGGCGAGGTTCGCCAAAGAGACGACTGACGCACATGAACAACCCCCTCCCAGACGTTGCCCTGACGGAAGTTTCCTCGGCCCTGGTTTCACTTGACTGGGTCGGCATGCAGGGCGTCGAAGTGCCTGTCAGGCTGGCCGAAGCGGGCGTCCGGCACCCGGTCCATGCGCATGTCGATCTGCAAGTCGATCTGGCCGATCCGAGTGTCAAAGGTATCCATATGTCGCGGCTCTACCGGCTCCTCGACAGGTATGCCGAGCACCAGATACTGAGCCCCGATACGCTGGGTGCGCTGATGGAAGCCATGGTCGAAAGTCACCTGGACTGCCATTCCAGCCGCGCCCGGCTCACCCTGAGCTTCAATCTGCTGTGCCGTCGCCCGGCGTTGATTACCGAAGGGCTCAGCGGCTGGAAATCCTACCCGGTGAAGCTTGACGCCACATGGCACGCCGGTCGTTTGTGCCTCGACGTTTCAGCCGACATCACTTATTCGTCTACCTGCCCGTGCTCGGCTGCACTGTCTCGACAACTGCTGGAAGGGGCTTTTACGGCACGCTTTGGCAGGCAGTCGTTCGTCGACCCGATGCAGGTTGCGACCTGGCTGCGCGAGAACGCCTCGTTCGCCACGCCGCACAGCCAGCGCAGCGTGGCTACCGTCCAGGTGCGGGTGGCAGAGCAGGCGACCGAACTGGGCCTGATGACGCTGATCGACGCGGTCGAGCAGGCGTTGGGCACCCCGGTACAAACCGCCGTCAAGCGTGCCGATGAGCAGGCATTCGCCCGGCTCAACGGCCAGAACCTGATGTACGTCGAAGACGCCGCGCGCAAGGTCCAGCAAGCGCTGGAGGGCCGCTATGCAGCCTCCAGCGTCAGTGTGCGTCACTTCGAAAGCCTGCATCCGCACGATGCGGCCGCCCAGACCTCCAACTACCTGTCCTGAGGCTTCATACCGTGATCCGTAAAAATCCTTCCGGCCATCTGCCTGTCATCGCCGAATCCGCCTACATCGATAAGACCGCGATCATCTGCGGCAAGGTGATCATCAAGGACAACGTGTTTGTCGGTCCCTATGCCGTGATCCGCGCCGATGAAGTCGACGCTACAGGGGACATGGAGCCGATTGTCATCGGCGCCAATTCCAATATTCAGGATGGCGTGGTGATTCACTCCAAATCGGGTGCTGCGGTGACCATCGGCGAGTTCACCTCGATTGCCCACCGCTCCATCGTGCACGGACCTTGCATGGTCGGAGACCGCGTCTTCATCGGCTTCAACAGCGTGCTGTTCAACTGCCGGGTCGGCAACGGCAGTGTGGTCAGACACAACTCGGTGGTCGACGGTCGCGATTTGCCGGAGAATTTTTACGTGCCGTCCACCACCCGGATCGGGCCTAATACTGATCTTTCGCAATTCCCGCCGGTGAGCATTTCGGCCTCGGAATTTTCCGAAGACGTGGCGCACACCAACATTGACCTGGTGCGCGGCTACAAGGCACTTCAGAACGAGTTCTGACACAGAACACAATCGACTCATTGCACTTCCGGCTACGGATCTGGATTTTTCATGACAGCAGTTGTTCAACCAACCCGCGCGCCAGCATCACGGCTGCGCTCTATCGATGCTCTGCGCGGGCTGATCATTCTCTTCATGCTGCTGGACCACGTGCGGGAAACCTTCTTCCTGCACCGCCAGGTCCTCGACCCGATGGAGGTCGCGAGCACCGAGCCCGCCCTGTTTTTCAGCCGCACACTGGCGCATTTATGTGCGCCGCTGTTTGTTCTGCTGACCGGGCTTTCGGCGTATCTGTATGGCGAGAAATATCAGGGCAAGACTGACGTGTCGGCGTTTCTGCTCAAGCGCGGGCTGTTCCTCATTGCCCTGGAGTTCACCCTGGTGAGCTTCGCCTGGACCTTCCAGTTCCCGCCGACCATCATCTACCTGCAAGTGATCTGGGCCATCGGCCTGAGCATGGTTGCGCTGTCGCTGATGGTGTATCTGCCGCGCTGGGCGCTGGTGGTCATTGGCGTGGTGATCATTGCCGGGCATAACCTGCTGGACTCACTGCACTTCGGTGTCGAGTCGGCCATGCACATTCCGTGGGCGATTCTGCATGATCGGGGCTGGATCGAGGTCTCCGATAACCTGCGTTTCCGTACCTCTTACCCGTTATTGCCGTGGATTGGCATTATCGCGCTGGGCTACGCCGCAGGCCCTTGGTTTGCCGGTAGTTACGATGCGGCGAAACGACGTGCAAACCTGTGGATGTGGGGTGGGGGAGCGCTGTCGGGCTTTGTGGTCCTGCGCATGATCAACGGCTACGGTGAAAAACCGTGGAGCGTTGGCGAGACCGGTGTGCAAACGGTCATGAGCTTCTTCAACATCACCAAATACCCACCGTCATTGCTGTTCATCAGCCTGACGCTGGGGATCGGCCTGCTGATTCTCATCGCCTTCGAACGCAGTCAGGAAAAAAGCTGGTTGCGGCCCTTGGTGGTGCTCGGCTCGGCACCGATGTTTTTCTACCTGCTGCACCTGTACGTCCTGAAGATTCTGTACCTGATTGCCGTAGCGATCTGGGGAACCAACCAGGGCAAGTACTTTGGTTTCGACCACATATGGGGTGTCTGGCTGACCTCGGTGGTACTGGCGGTGCTGCTGTTTCCGGCCGTGCGCTGGTTCGCTGAGCTGAAGGCGCGTCGTCGCGATATCAGCTGGTTGAAATACCTGTAACCACCGTAGGCACGGCGCGCCATCAGGCGCGCCGCTGCCGGTCTGACCTCAATCGCCCTGCGCACCATAGTTCATGATCGACAGCAGCTTGATCGGCACCTGCACCAGTTGCTCGGGACCGTGGGGAATGTCGCCGTCGAAGGTCAGGCTGTCACCGGCCTGCATCGGATACAGCTGATTGCCGTGGCGGTAGATCAGCTCGCCTTCGAGCAGGTGGAGAAACTCGGTGCCGGGGTGTGAGAAGGTCGGAAACTCCTCGCTGGCATCGTCCATCGTCACCATGTACGCCTCGAAACTCTTCTTCGGCCCACGGGTATGGTTGAGCAAGTGATAGGTGTGGCCTTTCTCGGTGCCGCGCCTTACCACCTCAAGCCCTTCATCGGCTTTCACCAGCAGTGCACTGCTGCCTTGCTGATCGTACTGGCTGAACAGCTTGGACATGGGCATGCCCAGCACGTCGCAAAGACGGCTGAGGTTGTCGAGACTGGTCGACACCTGTGCGTTCTCGATCTTGCTCAGCATGCCCTGGCTGATACCGGCAATGCGCGCTACGTCGGCAAGCTTCAGCTCCTGAGCCTGGCGCTGGCGTTTGATCTGAATACCCAGGTATTGCTCAAGCTTCAATTTCGGATGCGGTTCGGTCGGCATATTCATCGGCTGCGCACAGTTTCCGTTCAATAATTTTTATTTCGCACTGGGAATGTGCATTTCGCCGCTGTCATCGGCGTACTTCAGTTGCAAATTATTCCCGGAGAGAAAACGAGTTTCCCATATAAACAGCTGAATTGTCCCTTCCACGTCTCTTCGATTTGCTGGCATACCAAACTGGCAAGCGCTTTGCATTCCTAAAGGGAAAGTAACTTTCCTGATCAGAATATATTCTCGGCAGGTAGTGAAACAACGGTCCTTCCCTGAAACGTTTTGCCATGCCAGGAGACACGTCCCATGTTGCCACCCGAAACACAGCGCCTGATCGAACAGCACGGCATCAAGTATGTGCTGGCTCAGTTCGTGGATATTCATGGTTCGGCCAAGACCAAGTCGGTTCCTGTGACGGGCCTGGAAATGGTTGCAGAGGACGGTGCCGGGTTCGCCGGTTTCGCTATCTGCGGCATGGGCATGGAACCCCACGGCCCGGACTTCATGGCCAGGGGCGACCTGTCGTCGCTGACCCCGGTGCCTTGGCAGCAGGGGTATGGGCGGGTGGTGTGCATCGGTCATGTGGATGGCAAGCCGTGGCCCTATGACAGCCGTTATGTGTTGCAGCAGCAGGTCGAACGCCTCAGCCAGCGTGGCTGGACCCTCAATACCGGGCTGGAGCCCGAGTTCAGCCTGTTCAAGCGCGATGCTGCGGGCAGCCTGCAAATGGTCGATGCCAGCGATAACCTCGACAAGCCTTGCTATGACTACAAGGGGCTGTCGCGTTCACGTGAGTTTCTCGAGCGCTTGACCGAGGCGCTACAGCCGGTGGGCTTCGACATTTATCAGATCGATCACGAAGACGCCAACGGCCAGTTCGAGATCAATTACACCTACAGCGAGGCCATGGAGTCGGCGGACCGCTTCACTTTCTTCCGCATGGCGGCCGGGGAGATCGCCAACGACATGGGCATGATCTGCTCGTTCATGCCCAAACCCGATCCGAAGCGTGCGGGCAACGGCATGCACTTCCACCTGTCGATCGCCAGTGCCAGCAGCAAGAACCTGTTTCACGACGCCAGCGACCCCAGCGGCATGGGCCTGTCGAAGATGGCCTATCACTTTGCGGCTGGCCTGCTGGCTCACGGCCCCGCGCTGTGTGCCTTCGCGGCACCCACGGTCAACTCCTACAAACGCCTGGTGGTCGGCAACTCGCTGTCGGGGGCGACCTGGGCTCCAGCGTTCATTGCCTTCGGCGCCAACAACCGTTCGGCGATGGTGCGGGTGCCCTATGGCCGACTGGAGTTTCGCCTGCCGGACGCCGGTTGCAACCCGTATCTGGTCAGCGCCGCGATCATCGCCGCAGGGCTGGACGGCATCGACCGGCAACTGGAAATCGATCACGTCTGTAACGAGAACCTTTACACATTGAGCCTGGAAGAAATCGCCGCACGGGGCATCAAGACCCTGCCGCAGTCGCTCAAGGAAGCCTGCGATGCACTCGAAGCCGACCCTTTGTTCGCCGAGGTGCTGGGCAACGAGATCGTTGGTGAGTTCATCCGCCTCAAACGCATGGAATGGGTGGAGTACAGCCGCCACGTGAGTGACTGGGAAGTGAAGCGTTATATCGAGTTTTTCTAGCTGCACGTTTCAAGCTTCAGGCTGCAATAAGAAGCTGGATTGCGGCGTATTGAATTTTTCTGTCTATGCGGTTGGCTTGCAGCTTGTAGCTAAAAGCTTGCCGCTTCCGAACAAGGTGAGGCTTATGTGCGGAATCGTTGGTTTGTATCTGAAGAACCCGGCGCTGGAATCACAACTCGGCAGGTTGTTCGAACCGATGCTCGAGGCTATGACGGACCGCGGGCCGGACAGCGCCGGGTTTGCCATTTATGGCGATGAAGTGGCGCAGGGCTGGGTCAAGCTGACCTTGCAGGCCACCACCGAACAGTATGATTTCAAGGCGCTGATCGCAGCGCTGCAAAGCAGACTGGATGCACCACTGGACTGGTTTCAGAACGCCAGCGCCGTGGTATTGAAGATTCAGGCAGAAGAAGCCCCGGTGCGTGCTGCACTGGCGCAGCTGGCGCCCACCGTGCGCATCATGAGCGCCGGACAGAGTATCGAGATCCTCAAGGGCATGGGGTTGCCGAGGGAGATTTCCGAGCGCTTCGGTCTGGCGTCCATGAAGGGCAGCCACATCATCGGCCATACGCGCATGGCCACTGAAAGTGCGGTGACCATGGAAGGCAGTCATCCGTTTTCCACGGGTTCGGACCTGTGTCTGGTGCACAACGGTTCGCTGTCCAATCACTTTCGCCTGCGCCAGAACCTGCGCCGTGAAGGCATTCACTTCGAGACCGACAACGACACCGAGGTGGCCGCCGGTTATCTGGCCTGGCGCCTGCAACAGGGCGACAGCCTCAAGCAGGCGCTCGACAAATCGCTGGAGGACCTCGATGGCTTTTTTACCTTCGCCATCGGCACGCGCAATGGTTTTGCGGTGATTCGCGATCCGATTGCCTGCAAACCGGCCATTCTCGCCGAAACCGACGATTACGTCGCCATGGCCTCGGAATACCAGGCGCTGTCCAGCCTGCCGGGTATCGAAAACGCCAGGGTCTGGGAACCTGTCCCGGCCACTATGTACATCTGGGAACGCGAGCCAGCCGAGGGAGCACGCTCATGAAAACCGTCGATCTTTCCAGCGCCACCGTGCGTGATCTCAACCAGGCTCTGCACGATCAGGTCAAGGCATTGCAAGAGCGCGAATGGCTGGTCACCCACCCTGACGGCGCGCATAACCTGGCGGTCGGCGTCAACGAGGCCATCTCCATAGATATTCAGGGCCATGCCGGCTATTACTGCGCGGGTATGAACCAGAAAGCTTCGATCACCGTGCACGGCAATGTCGGTGTTGGTTGCGCCGAGAACATGATGTCCGGCGCAGTCCGGGTCAAGGGCAGCGCCTCGCAGGCGGCAGGTGCCACGGCGCACGGCGGTTTGCTGGTGATTGAAGGCGATGCCGGAGCGCGCTGTGGCATTTCCATGAAAGGCATCGACATTGTGGTCGGCGGCAGCATCGGCCACATGAGCTGCTTCATGGGCCAGGCCGGTCGGCTGGTGGTCTGCGGCGACGCGGGCGATGCGCTGGGCGACTCGTTGTACGAAACGCGGATCTACGTCAAAGGCAAGGTCGAGTCGCTGGGCTCTGACTGCATCGCCAAGGAGATGCGCGAAGAGCATCTGCAGGAGTTGCAGGAGCTGCTCAATCGCGCGGGCTTCAACGAGAAGGCCGCGGATTTCAAACGCTATGGCTCGGCCCGGCAGCTTTACAACTTCAAAGTCGATAACGCCTCCGCGTACTGATTCAGGAGCATTACCATGAGCGACCCTATCAGCAACAAACCTGCTCCAGTCCTGCGCGAGTCGGCCACCTTTGATCGCCTGACCATTCAGGAAATCCAGCGTGCTGCGGAAACCGGCATCTACGACATTCGCGGTGGCGGCACAAAACGCAAACTGCCGCACTTCGACGACCTGCTGCTGCTTGGCGCAAGCGTCTCGCGCTACCCGCTGGAAGGCTATCGCGAGAAGTGCGGCACCGACGTGGTGCTGGGTAATCGTTTCGCCAAAAAGCCGCTGTACCTGAAAATTCCGGTGACCATTGCAGGCATGAGCTTCGGCGCATTGTCGGCCAACGCCAAGGAAGCGCTGGGCCGCGGCGCAACCATTGCCGGCACCAGTACCACCACCGGCGATGGCGGCATGACTCCGGAAGAGCGCGGTCAGTCGCAGCATCTGGTCTACCAGTACCTGCCATCGCGTTACGGCATGAATCCCGACGATCTGCGCAAGGCCGATGCCATCGAAATCGTCCTGGGGCAGGGCGCCAAACCCGGTGGCGGCGGCATGTTGCTGGGCATGAAAGTGACCGAGCGCGTGGCTGGCATGCGCACCTTGCCGGTCGGCGTCGATCAGCGTTCTGCGTGCCGACACCCGGACTGGACCGGCCCCGACGATCTGGCAATCAAGATTGCCGAGATCCGCGAGATCACCGACTGGGAAAAGCCTATCTACGTGAAGATAGGTGCCAGCCGCCCGTACTACGACGTCAAGCTGGCAGTGAAGGCTGGTGCTGACGTTATTGTGCTCGACGGCATGCAGGGCGGTACTGCGGCCACTCAGGAAGTGTTCATCGAACACGTCGGCATTCCGATTCTGCCCGCCATCCCGCAAGCCGTGCAGGCGCTGCAGGAGATGGGCATGCATCGCAAGGTGCAGTTGATCGTCTCCGGCGGCATCCGCAACGGCGCCGATGTGGCCAAGGCCATGGCTCTGGGCGCTGATGCAGTGGCAATTGGTACAGCCGCTTTGATAGCCCTGGGCGACAATCATCCGCGTCTCGACGAAGAACTGAGAAAGATTGGCTCGGCAGCGGGTTACTACGACGACTGGCAGAACGGCCGCGACCCTGCGGGCATCACCACCCAGGACCCGGAACTGTCCAAACGTCTCGACCCGGTCGAAGGCGGTCGGCGTCTGGCCAACTACCTGCGCGTGCTGGTGCTGGAGGCTCAGACCATGGCCCGCGCCTGCGGCAAGTCGCACCTGCACAACCTCGACCCGGAAGACCTGGTGGCGCTGACCGTCGAGTCTGCGGCGATGGCCCGAGTGCCCCTGGCCGGGACATCTTGGATTCCTGGCTCGGGTTCTGGTTACTAGTGCCATAACGTGCTTTTCGACCGCGATGGCACCGACTGACGCCATAACGTGCTTTTCGATCACGATGGCACAGACGACGCAGAGTGCGACGTTAGTGACGGCTGAGTCCTGGCACTGATCCGGGGGTAGCCTGGCAGGACGCCAGGCTAGCCGCACCGGACCATGGATGGTCCGTTGCGGCGACCCCCGGATCAGTGACAGGGCGAAGGAACCCGACGAAGTCGGGCCGGAAACAGGAGCGAAGGGATTTGCCTACTTTGGCCCCATCAAAGTAGGTCGCCGAGGGGCGAAAAGGTGACTCAAGTCGAGCCTGAATCTCACTGAGTCGCAGAACTGTGTGACGCGGAGCGTCACGAACGGCATTACCACGCGGAGCGTGGGAACGAGAATTAGCCCCCCCAAGAGGCCGAAGAGCCTCGCCTGTCTCGATGACCTTTCTTGCTGCCAGACACTTTCCATTCATTTGCGGGAGCTTTGAACATGGTCAATCGTCTACACGGCAAATCCCTTACAGCTTTACTCGCGCCAGGCGCCTTCGCTCCGATTGCGCAGGCAGCTGACGCCCCCGTTCTGAACACCGGCAGCACGGCGTGGATGATCACCGCAGCTGTGCTGGTGCTGTTCATGTGCCTTCCGGGGCTGGCGCTGTTTTACGGCGGGCTGGTACGGGCCAAGAACATGTTGTCGCTGTTCACTCAGTGCTTCGGCATTGCCGGAGTGGTCGGCGTGCTGTGGGTCATCTACGGGTACAGCATGGTAGTGGATACCAGCAACATGGTCGAAGGGCAGGTGAGCTTCAACAGCTTTGTCGGCGGACTGAGCCGCGCGTTTCTGGCCGGCATGACCCCCGACAGTCTGGTCGGTGACATTCCGGAAGGCGTGTTTGTGACCTTCCAGATGACCTTCGCCATTATCACGCCTGCGCTGATTGCCGGAGCCTTTGCCGAACGCATGAAATTCTCGGCCGCGCTGCTGTTCATGGCGCTCTGGTTTACGCTGGTGTATGCGCCGGTCGCGCATATGGTCTGGGGCGGGGCAGGTGCACTGATGCATAACTGGGGCGTGCTGGATTTTGCCGGTGGCACCGCTGTGCACATCAATGCCGGTGTCGCGGCACTGGCGGCGTGTCTGGTGCTTGGCAAACGCAAGGGCTATCAGAATACCCCGATGCCTGCGCACAACCTGAGCCTGACCATGGCTGGCGCGGCGATGCTCTGGGTCGGCTGGTTTGGTTTCAATATCGGCTCTGGTGGCGGCCTGAACGGCACTTCCGGCATCGTCATGCTCAACACGCAAGTGGGGTCCTGCGCCGGGATACTCGGCTGGATGTTCACCGAGTGGTTCAAGGTCGGCAAACCCAGCGCGCTGGGTCTGGCAAGCGGGGCGCTGGCGGGGCTGGTCGGCATTACGCCTGCCTGTGCCTATGTCGGCGTCGGCGGGGCACTGGCGATTGGCGTGCTGTGCGGGGTGTTCTGCTACCTGAGCGTGACCGTGCTGAAAAAACGCCTGGGTTATGACGACAGCCTCGACGTGTTCGGCCTGCACGGCATCGGCGGCATGATCGGCGCAGTGCTGACCGGCGTGTTCTGCGTGCCCTCACTGGGCGGGCTGGTGCCGGATGTCAGCATGGGAGCTCAGGTAATTGCCCAGATCAAAGGCGCGCTGTTCACCACGGTATATTGCTTCGCAGTCAGCTGGATCATCCTCAAGGCCGTGCAGGCACTGATCGGCCTGCGTGCGCATGAATCAGTGGAAGAGATGGGGCTGGATCTGGCCGAGCATAACGAGCGGGCTTATAACCATTGAAGGTTGGCCTTAACTGAGTGGAGCGAGAGTAAAGTCCAGACACCTCTCGTTCCGCACGCTCCAGCGTGGGAATGCATTTCGCGACGCTCTGCGTCGCAAGGGACGCGGAGCGTCCTGAACTGCACGCCAACCCGGAGTATTGGCAAGCGAGCTGTCGTTCTCGTTCAGCTCAACGAAACACCGGCACCACGTGCTTGATAAACAGCTCAAGTGATTTTTTCTTCTCCGCGTGCGGCAAGCTGTTGTCGCACCAGAAACTGAACTCGTCGACTCCCAGCTCCTGGTAATGGCGGATGCGCGGGATGATCTCTTCCGGCGTGCCGATCATGGTGTTCTTGCGGATATTCTCCAGCTCGAACTCCGGACGCTCCTTGAATTTCTCTTCCGGGCTGGGTGCCAGAAAACCATTCACCGGCGTCTGCTTGTTGCCGAACCAGGCGTCGAAGGTGCGGTAGAACTTCGCGATGGCGGCAGCACCGGTTTTCCAGCCCTCAGGATTGTCCGCAGCATGCACATGCGTGTGGCGCAAAACCATCAGTTGTGGACGAGGTACGTCGGGGTTATTGGCCAGCGCTGCTTCGAACTTGTTCTTCAGGTCGACGACTTCTTCGTCGCCTTTCATCAATGGCGTGACCATCACGTTGCAGCCGTTCTGCACGGCGAAGTTATGCGAATCAGGGTCGCGAGCAGCGATCCACATGGGTGGCGTGTTGATTGGCTTGGGTACGGAGGTCGAAGTCGGGAATTTCCAGATATCGCCGTCGTGGGCATAGTCACCCTGCCACAGCGCACGGACTACCGGCACCATTTCGCGCAACGCCTTGCCGCCTTCGGAGGCCGGCATGCCGCCCGCCATGCGGTCGAACTCCACTTGATAGGCACCGCGCGCCAGGCCGACTTCCATGCGCCCGTTGCTGATCACATCCAGCAGCGCGCATTCTCCTGCCACCCGCAACGGATGCCAGAACGGCGCAATGATGGTACCCGCGCCCAGATGAATGCGCGTTGTTCTGGCGGCCAGGTACGCCAGCAGCGGCATGGGGCTCGGCGATATTGTGTATTCCATCGCATGGTGTTCGCCGATCCACACGGTGCTGAAACCGCCTTGCTCGGCCATCAGCGTCAGCTCGGTCAGGTCTTCGAAAAGCTGGCGATGACTGACACTTTCATCCCAGCGTTCCATGTGCACGAACAACGAAAACTTCATGACACTTACCTCGCTTAAATCCTGCTGCCTGCACGGGCATGGTGAGTTATTTCTGTCTGATGGTATACCGTAATACTTTACGTGCAAGCGTTTTTTGCGTCCGACGTGTTGGCTGGATGGCGAGGCAGCCGAAACGAAAAAAGCGCCTCATGAGAGGCGCTTTCGGGCGTAGTGAATTCAGCCGGGGAGGTGCTTGATCAGTGCGACATCAACTGCAGGCTTCGGACTCGATGTAGTCGGCTGTGGAATCGCGTATCACCGGACCCATGCCGCTGACGGCGCGAGCCTGTTGCATGATTTCCAGAGTAGAGCCGGTGCCCACCAGGTTCACTGTGTGATTGGCGCAGTTGTAGACGCGCTTGGAGTAGATCACGCCCAGCAGACCTTCACGTCGAGTGACGACGACGCGCGCTTGGGGACTGCCGCTTTTCTCCACCAGCGCGTGCTGCCCGGTCGGGTCATGGGGGACGTTTATGGTTTTGGCTTCGGCATGCGCCGACAGTGCGGGGATCATCAAGGCCAGTAAAAAGGCATGCAGTTTCATCGGTGCTCCTGCGGATGAACACGGTTTCATTGGATCCAAAAATACCCTAGCCATTTGATTCTGGATAGCTGGGCGATCAGCCTTCCGTCGGTTTGTTTCCGCTAAATTAAACACTGCATGAATGCGCAACCCGGCCAGACACTGTTGCCCTGGCAACAGTGTTTCGACAGCTTGCCGAAGTGCAAACAGTTGACGCTGTCCTCCAGGCATTGCAACTCGTTGATCTGTATTCATTTAACTGTCTGGCACGGTTGCTGCTCTGTGGTTCTGCAAGCCCGTTCGACTAATGCGCTCGGGAAGCCTGCAGTCAGAGGAGTGCCGATATGAGCCAATCTTCCATAAAATTTGCGTACTGGGTGCCGAACGTCAGCGGTGGTCTGGTCGTCAGCAAGATCGAACAGCGTACCAGTTGGACCATCGACTACAACCGCAAGCTGGCGCAGATCGCCGAACAATCCGGTTTCGAATATGCGCTGACGCAAATTCGCTTCACTGCCGGTTACGGTGCGGAATTCCAGCATGAGTCCGTAGCGTTCAGCCATGCTCTGTTGGCGGCCACCGAAAAGCTCAAAGTCATTGCAGCAATATTGCCAGGTCCATGGACGCCCTCTGTTGCGGCCAAGCAACTGGCAACCATTGATCAGCTCACCGCCGGGCGCGTGGCGGTCAATATTGTCAGTGGCTGGTTCAAGGGCGAGTTTCAGGCCATTGGCGAACCCTGGCTGGAGCACGACGAGCGCTATCGCCGTTCCGAAGAGTTCATTCGGGCCCTCAAGGGTATCTGGACCACCGACAATTTTACCTTCAAGGGCGACTTCTATCGCTTCCACGATTACACCCTCAAACCCAAGCCGATCCAGCGTCCTCATCCCGAGATCTTTCAGGGCGGCAGCTCACGTGCTGCGCGGGATATGGCGGCCCGGGTGTCAGACTGGTATTTCACCAACGGCAATACTATCGAAGGCATCAAGGCTCAGGTTGATGACATTCGAGCCAAGGCCGCCGCGAACGGCCATTCGGTGAAGATCGGCGTCAATGCCTTCATCATTGCCCGGGACACCGAAGAAGAGGCGCGAGCGGTGCTGGCTGAAATTGTCGACAAGGCAGATCCGGAAGCCGTCAATGCGTTTGGTGATGCCGCGAAACAGGCCGGCAAGGCCAGCCCGGAAGGCGAGGGCAATTGGGCCAAATCCACCTTTCAGGATCTGGTGCAGTACAACGATGGCTTCAAGACCAATTTGATCGGCACGCCGCGTCAGATTGCCGAGCGCATCGTCGAGCTCAAGTCCGTTGGTGTCGATCTGGTACTTTCCGCATTTCTGCATTTCCAGGAAGAAGTCGCCTATTTCGGCGAGCACGTGCTGCCTTTAGTGCGCGAGCTGGAAGCTGCGGCACTGCGCAAACCTGTCGCCGAAACAGCATGAAGCCCGGCAAATACGTGCGTCCTGCCTTGCCCCTGTAAGCGAGCTTCGCTTCCAGCCCCTTCAGAAAACAGCCCTCCAGAAAATCAGGCACCACTGTGATCCAGTGCGTGCCTGCCTGCGTATGTTGAACCCCGATCAACCAATAGACCGCTGTACGTGGCATTATGATGCCACTCTCTGGCATGCTTCATTAATGCCAGGCCTTCAGGTACGGCCGAACGCTTGCCGACAATGGCAGTTGATAGCGAAAGGATTGTCGATGGCCCCTGAGCAATCAGGTCCGGTTTTCAGAAAAACCAGATGCACTGGTTCTCACCTGTTGTGGAGGCAAGTTTTGAAACGCGACCTTCGGCTTGCGTCATGGCTGATCTTCGTAGTGTGCGCCTGCGTGGTGATGTTGATGGCCTGGCAAGCATGGACCGCGCGCCGCAACACGCTGGAGAACATCCAGACCAGCACGATTAATCTGGCTGGGGCGCTGAGCACTTACACCGATGGCATTTTCAAACAAAGCGAGCTGATGCTGATCGGCCTGACGGAGCGTGTCGAAAACGACGGTGCCGGGCCCGAGCAGATGGAGCGTCTCAGATGGGTCATTGCCCGTGAAATGGGCGCATTGCCGCAAATCGACACGGTTTCGCTGTACAACGCTGACGGCATTTGCACCTTTTCAACCAATCCCAAGGCCATTGGCGTCAACAGCGCCCAGCGCGAGTTCTTTCAGCACCACCTGCAGACGCCTGGCAAAGCACCTTTCATCGGCCCGACGATCCGCAGTCGTGCCTCCGGCGAATGGGTCATATCGGTCAGCAGGCGCATCAACCACCCTGACTCGAGTTTTGCCGGGCTGATGGTCGTGACCATTGGTGTCGATCATCTGTTGAAGTTCTATTCGGATATTCAGGTCGGCAAAACCGGCATCATCAGCCTCACGTCGGCGGCCGGGCAGTTGCGTGTGCGCTATCCGCACCTGGAAGCGGAAATCGGGCGTGACCTCTCATCGACGCCGATCTTTACTTCTGAGCGCAATCGACCCTCTGGCACCACTCAGTTTGTCTCCAGAATCGACGGTGTTGCGCGTTTTTATGCGTTCAAGCGCAGCGCCGTGTACCCGATTGTCACTGTGGTCGCGCTGGGCCAGAAAGAGGCCATGCTCGACTGGTTGGGCCAGACCAAGCAGTCGATTCTGGTCATGCTGGTGCTGCTCGGGCTGGTGGTCGGCCTTGGCATCCGCCTGATCGGGCACATTCACAGCCGCATCCGCGCGGAAGATCAGTTACTCGATTCTCAGGCAGCCCTCATCCAGTTGAATCAGCACCTGGAGTTCATAGCCTCGGAAGACAAGCTCACCGGGCTGGCCAATCGCAGACGGTTCGATCAGTTTCTGGAGGTTGAATTCAAGCGTGCCAGACGCGAGCGCAGCCTTCTGTCACTGATTCTGATAGATGCCGATCATTTCAAGCGCTACAACGATCACTACGGCCATCTGGCCGGTGACGAGTGCCTGGTGGCACTGGCCCGTGTGGTCGAACAATGCATCCGCCGCCCCGGTGATGTCGCTGCTCGTTATGGCGGTGAAGAGATCGCGGTGGTGCTGCCCGGCACTGACGAGTCGAGTGCTCGTCAGGTGGCCGAGAACATCCTGCAGGCTATCCGCGACGAGCAGATCGAGCATCCCGCCAGCCCGTTTGGCATCGTGACGGTCAGCCTCGGTGTTGCCACATTCGTCGGCACGGATCGACAGCTCGACCAGCGCAGCCTGATCGAACTTGCCGACCGTGCGCTGTATGCTGCCAAGTCGCAAGGTCGCAACCGTGTGAATGTGGCGTCGGAAATCGCTACCAGCACACTGCCGGCCTGGACCCGCGTCAAGGCATCGGCGGACCCGCAAACCGGCAGCAGACCAACGGCGGAGTGACGGGATTGAAGCCCGCCAGCCCGCTGGCCGCTTACTGTTTATTGTTTCTCGGGCAGGTGTTTATCGTCATTAACCTGCTGTACATGCGGCTTACGGCGCAACACTGACAGCACCCAGACAAAAAATATCGGCACCAGAATCACGCCCAGCAGTGTAGCGCTGAGCATGCCGCCTATGACGCCGGTGCCGATCGCGCGCTGGCTCGCAGCGCCTGCGCCGGTCGCCAGCGTGAGGGGCACGACGCCAAGGATGAAGGCCAGCGATGTCATGACAATCGGCCGAAAGCGCAGTCGCGCAGCCTGAAGTGCCGCGTCACGCAGCGAATGGCCTTGATCCCACAGCTCCTTGGCGAATTCGACGATGAGAATCGCGTTTTTTGCTGCCAGCCCGATGATGGTGATCAACCCGACCTTGAAATACACATCGTTAGGCATGCCGACCGCAGTCACTGCCAGCACGGAGCCCAGCGCACCGACGGGTACGATCAGCATCACCACCAGCGGAATCGCCCAGCTTTCATACAGCGCAACCAGCAGCAGGAACACCACCAGCAGCGCCAGGCCGAACAGGCCGGCTGCCTGGCCGCTGGCGACTCTTTCCTGATAGGAGAGGCCGGTCCATTCATAGCCGATGCCTTGCGGCAGCTCGGAAACGATCCGTTCGATTTCCGCCATCGCTTCACCTGTACTCACACCCGGTGCTGCATCGCCGGAAATCCTGAACGCGGGGTAGCCGTTGTAGCGGGCGATCTGCACCGGGCCTTGTTCCCATTGCGTCGAAACGAATGCGCCCAGCGGCACCAGCGTGCCGCTGCTGTTGGGCACGTAGAGCTTGAGTACGCTTTCCGGAGTCATTCGCGAACTTTGTTCTGCCTGCACGACCACACGCTGCTGACGTCCGGCATTGGCGAAATCGCTGATCACCGAGGAGCCGAAGGCGGTGGACAGCGCATTGCTGATCGATTCGAAACTCACGCCAAGCGCACGGGCTTTTTCGCGGTCGATATTCAGGCGCAATTGCGGCGCTTCGGCCAGACCTTCCATCATCGCGTAGAGAATCTTCGGGTTGCCGTTGGCCTCGCCGAGCAGCTTGTCGCGTGCCGCCAGCAGGGCTTCGCGGCCCAGGCCTGCACGGTCCTGCAGGCGCAGTGAGAAGCCGCCCGAGGTGCCCAGGCCATCAATGGGCGGAGGCGTCACCGCCATCACCGTACCGTCGGCGAGCCCGGTAAAATGCTGGTTGAACGCCGCCGCTTCTTCAGCTGCCGACTGGCCCTTGCCGCGCTCCGACCAGTCCTTCAGGGTCGGGAACGCAAGACCGGCGTTTTCACCCATGCCCGAGAAGCTGAAGCCCAGCAGCATGGTCACCGCACCTGTGGCTTCGCGGGACAACATGTAGTTCTCGAGCAATTGCGCGGTGAGGTCGGTACGCGACCGGGTCGCGCCGGGCGGCAGTTGCACGTCGATGATCAGATAGCCCTGATCTTCCACGGGCACAAAGGACTCCGGCAGACGCAGGTAGAAAAGGCCCAGCAGACCGACAATCCCGACGTACAACAGCATGTAGCGGCCAGCGCGTTTGATCATGCTGGAACTGACCCGTTCGTAACGGTCGGTGAATCTACCGAACAGCCGATTGAAGCCGCCGAAGAACCCGCGCTTCTCACTGTGCCCGGCCGGAATCGGCTTGAGCAACGTGGCACACAGTGCCGGGGTAAAGGTCAGGGCCAGGAAACCCGAGAACAGAATCGACACGGCCAGCGACAGCGAGAACTGCTGGTAGATGACCCCGACCGAACCCCCCATGAACGCCAGCGGCAGAAACACTGCGGCCAGTACCAGCGTGATACCGAAAATCGCGCCGGAGACCTGCTGCATCGCCTTGACTGTTGCGGCTGCCGGAGAAAGGCCTTCTTCGGCCATGATCCGCTCGACGTTTTCCACCACCACAATGGCGTCGTCGACCAGAATACCGATGGCCAGCACCATGCCGAACATGGTCATCATGTTCACCGAGAAGCCCATCAGGTACATGATCGCCAGGGTCCCGGCCAGACACACCGGCACCACGATGGTCGGGATAAGCGTGTAGCGAATGTTCTGCAGAAACAGGAACATCACCAGAAACACCAGCACCATGGCCTCGATCAGGGTGTAGATCACCTTGTCGATGGCCACGTCGACGAAGCGCGAGGTGTCGTACGGTATCGAAAACTCGACGCCTTCCGGGAAATTGACCGACAGCTCGGTGAGGCGCTGATTGACTGCCCGGGCAGTCTGGATCGCATTGGCATCTGGCGACAGTTGCACGGCACCGGCCACTGCACGTTGCCCGTTCAGGCGCGATTCAAAACTGTAATCCTGACTGCCGATGGCCACGCGTGCCACATCGGACAAATGCACCGTGGAGCCGTCTTCGTTGGCACGCAATACGATGCGGCCGAACTCCTCCGGGTTGTCTAGCGTGCCCTTGACCGCCAGTGTCGCGGTCAATTCCTGCAGTGATGAGCCCGGGCTGCTGCCGAAGCTGCCTGCGGGAACCTGCACATTCTGCGCACGAATGGCCGCATTCACGTCGTCGATGGACAGCCCATAGCCCACCAGCTTCTGCGGGTCGATCCAGACCCGCATTGCGGCTTCGGCGGCGAAAAACTGCAACCTGCCGACACCGTTCACCCGACTGATTTCGTTATTGACGTTGCGGGCCGCGTAGTCGGCCAGCGCGACCGTATCCTTGGTGGCCGAGCCGTCCTTGTAGTTCAGGGTAAAGATCAACAGGAAGCCGGAGCTGGCCTGTTCGACTTGCAGGCCCTGGCTGAGCACCGTCTGCGGCAGGCGCGCTTCAGCCTTCTTGATACGGTTCTGAACTTCAACCTGTGCCATGTCCGGGTTGGTGCCCGGTACGAATGTCACGTTGATTTCGGCGCTGCCGGTCGAGTTGCTGGTCGACTCGTAATACAGCATGCCCTTGGCACCGTTCAGCTCTTCCTCGATGACGCTGGTCACCGAGTCGACCAGCACTTTCGCGGATGCGCCGGGGTAAGTAGCGGTAATGGTGATCTGCGGCGGTGCCACATCAGGGTACTGCGCCACTGGCAAGGAGGGCAGGGCCATCAGGCCTGCCAGCAGAATGAACAGGGCCAGCACCCAGGCAAAGTTGGGTCGCTTGATAAAGAACAGAGACATGAACGGTGATCCTCGATCGCGCTGAAGGCGGCTTTATTGCGACTTGGATTGCGGCTGGGCGGAGGGCGATTTGGCGACGACCTTGTCACCGGAATTGAGCCCGGTCATGTTGCCGACGACAATCTGTTCACCTGCCTTCAGCCCCTCGGTGATCTGCCAGCGCGAATCCTGCATTGCGCCGGTTTTGACCGGACGCGCTTCGACCGTACCGTCCTGGGCAATCACCAGTACGCGAGCTGCGCCATCACTGGAGCGCTGAACGGCACGTTGCGGGACGAGAATGGCATTGGCATCGACCCGCTGCGGTGTGCGCACCCGCACATACATGCCCGGCAGCAACACGCCTTTGGGGTTGGCGAAGCGGGCGCGTAACGAAACCTGGCCGGTGGTCCGGTCTACTGCAACGTCGGTAAACAACAGGGTGCCAGTGCTTTGATAGTCAGTACCGTCGACGCTCAGCGACAGCGCGTCTTCGCCACCCTTGGGCAGGCGACCCTCCTGAATGGCCTCGCGCATTTGCAAGGCGTCGGCAACCGGCTGGGTGAAGTCGGCGTAGACCGGGTCGAGTTGCTGGATGGTTGCCAGCAGGGTGGTTTCGCCCTGACCGACCAGCGCGCCTTCAGTGACCATCGCGCGGCCGATGCGCCCTGAAATCGGTGCCTTGACTGTGGCGTATCCCAGGTTCAGTCGGGCCGTTTCGACATCTGCCTGAGCCGACTTTTTAGCGGCGATGGCGTTTTGCAGCGCAGAGCGGGCGGTGTCGAAGGTCTGGCGGCTGACCGCTTCGATTTCGACCAGCGAATCGTAACGTTTAACCGTAGCCTGAGTTTCGAACAGTGTGGCTTCTGTGCGGGCCAGGTCGCCCTGAGCTTTGGACAGCGCGGCCTTGAACGGTGCCGGGTCGATCTGGAACAGCACCGCGCCCGCTTTCACATCGGCACCTTCCTCGAAGTTGCGCGTGAGCACGATACCGGCCACCCGGGCGCGTACCTGCGCCACACGAACCGGTTCGATACGGCCGGGCAGTTCATCAACGACCGTGAACGATTCGGCTTTGACCGCAATGGCCTCCACCTCTTTGGGCGCTGTCGATGCAGCGTGATCCTGCTGCTGTTTCTGCTCGCACCCGGCCACACCCAACACTGCCAGCAGCGCTACCGCAGGCATGACACGCCAATCGCTCAAACCACTCATCGCTCACCCGGGCGCAGCCCATCAGACACTAAAGCCGCGAATGATCTACCGTGTAAGAGAGTGAGTCAACATTGACTCATGTGAGACGTTAGTGACTAATTGTGTATAGGCTTTGAGAACGCGGTAAGGTTTCTGCACAATGCGCCGCCTGCCACTTAACACGAGTTGAAGACGTACCCGATGGAATTACCTGCCGCTGACGACAAATTTCTGAAAGCCCTGGCCGTTGCGCTGGTTGACCACTCCAACGGTACGCTCAAGGATATTGCTCAAGCGGCTGGCGTCAGCAAGGCGACGCTCAACCGCTTCTGCGGCACCCGCGCCAACCTCGTGGAACTGTTGCTCAATCACGCCTCGGACCTGATGAACCAGATGGTTGCCGACGCGGATCTGCAGCATGCTCCGCCGCTGGAAGCGCTTCAACGACTGGTCGACAATCACCTCATGCACCGCGAAATGCTGGTCTTTCTGGTGTTTCAGTGGCGCCCGGATTCGCTCGATGAAAGCAGCGGAGGACGCCGCTGGTTGCCTTACTCCGACGCCCTCGATGCGTTTTTCCTGCGTGGGCAGCATGAAGGTCTGTTCCGGATCGACGTCAGTGCGGCCGTCCTTACCGAAATGTTCGCAGCGCTGCTCTCCGGGATGGTCGACGCCGAACGCCGCGGCCGTGTGGCACGCGCCGGTATGGGCGCATTGGTGACGCAGTTTTTTCTGCATGGCGCGGCGGCACGATAAGCAAATCTGTGCGGATGTCAGAAATCATAGGCAATCTTGCTGTACCAGAACCCTCCGCCCGGATAGAACGGTGAGTTGCCGTACAGGTTGAGTCCTACGGCGGAAGGAATTGCGTGCTTGTCCGGGCGCACATCGAAGATATTGGTGCCGCCAACACTGAGGGTGATGTTGTCGTAGAGGGTGTAGGACACATCCAGGTCGGTGATCCACTTGGCCCCGAAGCTGCGATCACCGCTTTCCAGCTGCTGGAGGGTCTTGACCTTGCCGTAACGGGTGGTTTGCAGATTCACGCCCAGGTCGCCCAGCGTCCATTTGCCGCCCAGTACCCATTTGGTTTTCGGTTGAGCATCGGTCAGGTCGCCCTCGCGGGCCCGGCCGACCCAGGTCAGGCTGCCGCCAGGGTTGCTGCCCAAGCCCTGCAAGGCTGCCGGTGCGTCCTTGACGTCGGTGATAATGGTCTTGTTGTAGTTGAACCCGGCGCTCCAGCGCACGTTGCCCCATGCACCGTACTGGCTGGAATGGTCGAGGACGATGTCCAGGCCGCGGGTGCGGGTGTCAAACGCGTTGGTGTAATACGAAGTCCAGGTGCTGGTGTCCACACCTTGAGCCGCCAGGATGGGCGCCAGCGCTGGGCCGTACAGGCTTTCGGTACGGGCGATGCGGTCGTCGATCTCGATCCAGTAGGCGTCTGCGGTCAGGCTGGTGCGCGGTGCCGGTTGCCAGGTCACGCCGAACCCCAGATTGCGCGATTTTTCCGGGTCTAGGGTGGTCGCACCGAGCGCCTGGGCCAGCGCCGAGTTGACCGGCGCGATGCGCGTCACGGCGGGCACGATGGTGCCATCCGGCGCAGCACCGACCCGGTTGTCCGAGATGCTGTAGCCGACCTGGGTCAGCGAGGGCGCACGAAAGCCCGTGCCGACGGTACCGCGTACGGCGAAGGTGTCGGTAAATTCGTAACGCGAGTTGAGCTTGGCACTGACCGTGTTGCCCGAGTCATCGTCGAAATGCTCTGCACGCAGCGCCAGGTCGACAAACAACGGTTCTATCGGGGTGATACCGAAATCGACGTAAGCTGCGTAGTTGTTGCGTTGCAGGCTGGTGGCATCTTGCGGCGAGATGACCGCTGCGGCCTGGGCGGCAATCGACGCCAGCTGTCCGGCCAGCGGGTTGGCCTGACCATTGGGCAGAGTAGCCGGAAAGCGATAGCCGCCCACCTGATAGGCCTGCGCGTCGCCGGAAAACGTCCGGAACCGCTCCCAGCGATGTTCAAGCCCTGCGGACACTTGCAGCGGCACGCCAAACAGCCCGTCGAACGCACGAGTGATGTCGACGTTGTTGACCCATTGTTCGAATCGGTAGGTCGCCAGGTCGTCGAACGACGTCGGCGAGGCCGGTCCCAGAGACGGGTTGATGGTCAGGTCGCTGTACTGATGGTTGTTGTTGCGCCCGTATGTAGTGCTCAGGTCCCAGTTCCAGCCCAGCGCTTCACCCTTGGCGCCAATCAGGTACTGATAGTCGGTGTCGTCCAGATTGTTCAGCGGGTAGTAACCGTCGGCAAACAGTTCGGGAATGTTGGCGTTGCTGTTGGGATAGCGGAAGTAGTTGTTGATGATGGCGTCACGCTGCCCATAGGTGCCGTAGGAATACAGTGTGGTCTGATCATCCAGCGGCAGTTCGGCGTTGTAGGCCAGGTTGAACGCCTTGATCTGCGGGTCGCCATTCTTCACGCCGACCCGATCCCACGTCGCCTCTCGAGGGTCGCCAGGAAAGTAGGCGTTATTGGTGGCTTTTTCGTTCCAGCTTGCATCGCCACGCTTGCGGGCGTCGGCAGAAAGATGCAGAAAGCCGCCGTCGCCCAGTTCGAAGCCGGTGTCCCCTTCGAACTTGGTCACTTCGCCTTCACCGCTGTACAGCTTGCCGTACGTCACCCCCAGATGGCCACCCTCGGCGCTGGATTTGAGAATCACGTTGATCACCCCGGCAATCGCATCCGAGCCGTATTGCGCAGCGGCACTGTCCTTGAGCACCTCGATGCGCTCCACCGCGCTGATCGGGATCATGTCGATGTCCACCGAGTTCGCGCCGCTGCTGTCGGTCGAGCCATTGGCGGGCAGGGCGCTGTTATGGCGGCGTTTGCCATTGACCAGCACCAGCGTATAGGCCGGTGCAAGGCTGCGGTTGGACAACGGGCGGATGGTCGAGTTATAGCCTGCGACGTTGGTGCCATAGTTGAACGAAGGCAGCAGTTTGGCGATGGCTTCGGTCAGGTCGGCGCGACCGGTTTTCAGTAACTGATCGCTGGTTACGATATCAATCGGGGCCGGGCTTTCAGTCACGGTGCGCTGTGTACCGCGAACCCCGGTGGAAATCACCGTGACCTTGTCCAGCCGGGCCTCACGGTCGAGGGTTTCATCGGCGGCCTGAGCGGGGTTCATCAGGCCAAGGCCGACAAGCGCTATGCTTTTGATCAGCGGGTTGCGCAGGGCGTGGCGGGGAGCGTGAGCGGGTAAGGCCATGACGGAGTGATCCTTGGGCAATGCTGAGAAAGTTCTGGGCACCTCCACAAGGCAAGGGTCGGTTTGCTGGCGAATATAGGGTTATGAAACGAGCCTGTGAAAGGCCTTTTGGTTATATGTTAATTATAAAAATATTGAATTATTTTTATTTATTATATGTTTTATATGCATTTAAAGCGTTGCGCACGGGTGGTCGGTAACAGTACTTGAGGGTGGTAAAGCTGCCTGTGCTGTTTTGTCGCACGACGTATTGCAGCCCATGAGCCCGACGTTTGCGCGCCTGCTCATGGTTTGAAACAGGATTGGCGGTATTCCCTGTTGCCTTGGGGTGGTAAATTCGCCGCCTTTGAATGTGTCAGAACCCACGCGCCTAACCCTCCAGGGGACGCAAGACATGACGTACCAACCGACCCGCCGCGAGGTGGTCACAGGCCTCTCGTTGCTGAGCCTTGGCCTGCTGACTGGCTGCGGCAATTCCAATGCCTTGCCGTTCAAGCACGGCAAAGACATGAGCAACGAGATAGTTGGCCGCAACTTCCGACTCAAGGATGCACAAGGCAACGTCAAGACCCTGTCGAGTTTTCGTGGCCTGATGCCGATGATCTTCTTCGGCTTCACCCAATGCCCGGCCATTTGCCCGACGGCACTGGCGCGAGCTGCACAGATCAGAAAGCTGATGGGCGAAGAGGGCAAGACCCTTCAGGTAGTGTTCATTACCCTCGACCCGGAGCGTGATACGCCCGAGGTGATCGACGCCTACGTGAAGGCTTTCGATCCGACCTTCGTCGCCCTGTCCGGTACGCTTGAAGAAACGGCCGCAACGGCAAAGGAGTTCGGCGTATTCTTCGAAAAGGTCCCGCTGGGCGACACCTACACGATCTCGCATACCGCCACCAGTTATGTCTACGACACCCGCGGCGTGCTGCGCCTGGGCTTGTCGCACAGGCTGTCCGCCCAACAATGCACTGAAGATCTGCTCACTTTGATGGAAGTATGCTGATGACCGTTCTGATTCGTAACGTCGCAAAGCCGCTGTTGTTGACCCTTTCGCTGCTGGGCCTGAGCGCTCAGGCGCTGGCCGAAACCAAAGTCGATGACGCCTGGGTGCGTGCCACCGTGCCGGGCCAGTCCGCCACTGGTGCGTTCATGCGCATCACTTCGGACACGGACAGCAAGCTGGTCGACGTTGCTTCACCTGTTGCGAAAACCGTGCAGATCCATGAGATGAGCATGAAAGGCGACGTGATGAGCATGCAGCGCGTCAACTCGGTTGACTTGCCAGCCGGCAAACCGGTGATGCTCGATTCCGACGGCTACCACGTGATGTTCATGGGCCTTGCAGCGCAGGTCAAAGAGGGTGATCAGGTGCCTCTGACCCTGACCGTGGAAGACGCCAAGGGCGTGAAAGAGTCGATTCAGGTCACCGCAGTCGCCAAGTCGCTGACCAGCGACGAGCACAGCGGGCATGGTGATCACAGCGGTCATTGAGCCTGATCTACCTGACGACTATCGTTCCTCACGCTCCAGCGTGGGAATGCCTCTTGTGACGCTCCGCGTCACAACTCTGCGCCGCACTGCAATTCAAGAGAGGACGCAGAGCGTCCAGAACGGCATGCGACGCGGAGCGTCGCACGATAGTTGATCTACCTGACGACTATCGTTCCTCACGCTCCAGCGTGGGAATGCCTCTCGTGACGCTCCGCGTCACAACTCTGCGCCGCACGATAGTTGAGGTTATCGTTCCTCACGCTCTCGCATCACGGTCTGCGCTGGTTCATATATTCATTTAAAGTCTAACCGGCGAACCAAATATTCTTTTCAGGAACAAGCCTCTTTCAGCGATGATTGCCTTGCCACATCAACTTTGGAAAGGTGACTGATACCAACAGAACCTGGATTTTTATCATGAAAATGCAGGAGTGTATCAATGGGCAATGTCCAGACCGCAGCCAGCGCACATGATGTGCCCTGGCGCCAGACGCCGAGTGGCGACCTGGTCGATCTGGGGCGTCCTTTCCGTGCGCCTCTGGCGTTATCGCGGTTGCAAAGCACCCCCAAACCCATACTTGGACGACGCGAAGCCATTCTGCTGGGTGCACTGGCGCTGGTATTTCATGGCGCGGTCATCTACTGGTTGAGCCAGAACCCGACACCCGCATTGCCGGTCGTGCCGCCGGAAATTCCGCCGATGACCATCGAGTTCTCTCAGCCCGCGCCGCCGGTTGTGGAGACGCCGCCACCACCGCCCGAGCCTGTCGTGCAGCCTGTGGTCGAGCCGCCGCCCCCGGTCGAAGATGAACTGGCCGTCAAGCCGCCACCGCCCAAACCGATTCCAAAACCCAAGCCGCAGCCGTCCAAGCCGGTGGTCAAACCGGTCGTCAAGCCAGTGGCAAAACCGGTCGAGCAACCAGCCCCACCGGTGCCCGCGCCACCTGTCGCTGCACCTGCCGCTCCCGCACCGCCCGCGCCAAAACCGGTAACTCCGGCTTCTGCCAGCGCTGGCTATCTGCGCAACCCGGCACCGGAATACCCGTCGCTGGCAATGCGCCGTGGCTGGGAAGGCACCGTGCTGTTGCGCGTCCATGTATTGGCCAGCGGCAAGCCCGGCGAGATTCAGATACAGAAAAGCAGCGGCCGCGATCAATTGGATGACGCAGCGCTGGCAGCGGTGAAGCGCTGGAGTTTCGTGCCCGCCAAACAAGGCGACGTCGCCCAGGACGGCTGGGTCAGTGTGCCGATTGATTTCAAGATCAAATAACGTTTCAAGTTCCAATAACCACGACATTCGATTGACCCGGCGAGCTACCTGAACCAAAGGCGCATCGCGATACACCCAATGCCTTGTTCAGACTTCGTTCATAAAGAGAGCTGCGCCATGAACCTACTTGCTTCGCCTTTTGAATCCATCGAACACGCGGTCATCTGGCTGCTGGTCATTTTTTCCGTCGCCACCTGGGGCCTGGCCCTGCTCAAAGGTGTGCAGTTCTCGCGCCTGAAGTCCCAGGACCGCAAGTTCCACAAGCAATTCTGGGCTGCATCGAGCCTGGATTCGGCCGCGCAACTGGCCCAGGAACAGCCCGGCGCTGCTGCTCGTGTTGCGCTGGCCGGTTACGCCGCCATTCAGGTGCCGGACGGCGCGCAGGCTAACGACCTCAGTCAGTCCATCAACCATCAGGACCGCCTTGAACGTGCCCTGCGTCAGCAGATCGTTCGGGAGCGCCGCTCGCTGGAGACCGGTCTGGCGATTCTCGCCAGTATTGGCAGCACCTCGCCGTTTATCGGCCTGTTCGGTACGGTCTGGGGCATTATGTCGGCGCTCAAGGGTATCAGTGCTGCCGGTTCGGCAAGCCTGGAAACCGTTGCCGGTCCTATCGGCGCAGCGCTGGTGGCAACCGGTGTCGGCATCGCCGTCGCCGTGCCTGCGGTACTGGTTTACAACTACTTCCTGCGGCGCCTGAAACTGACCGCTGCCGACCTGGATGACTTCGCCCACGACTTCTATAGCCTGGCGCAGAAGAGTGCATTTCGCGTGCTGCTGCATCCGGTCCTGAAGTCTGGCGCTACAGGCGGGCAGGCTGGACAGAAAGTGAAGGAGGCATCCTGAGATGGCTTTCTCCACACAAGATACCGATGAAGTGCTGAGCGAGATCAACGTTACGCCGCTGGTGGACGTGATGCTGGTGCTGCTGGTGGTGTTCATCGTGACCGCGCCGCTGCTGACCAACTCGATTCCGATCAACCTGCCCAAGACCGAATCGGTTGCGCCGGTGGAACAGAAAGACCCGCTAGTGGTGAGTATCGACGGGCAGGGCAAGCTGTTCATCAACAAAGATGAAATTCAACCAGATCTGTTGGAAACCAGCCTCAAGGCGGCCAAGGACAAGGCCCCTGACGTGCGCGTGCAGTTGCAGGCGGACAATGGCGTGAATTACGGCGAAGTGGCACGAGCCATGGCTTCCATCGAACGCGCAGGCATTACCAAACTGTCGGTGATCACCGCAAAGTAAGCAATTCTTCGTCCATCAGCTTCATCAGTTTTGGGCCGCATCCTCAGGCAGGTGCGGCCTTTTTTTGTCCGCGCTTCCGGCATTTTTCAGTCTGGACACAAATGTAGATGCTTATTCTTTATTGATATTTAAATATTTAAATCAATGTCATTAAGCTATAAAGCATCGGACTTCCGGAACACCAATCAGACACTGTAATGATCGCTACCGTCCGCCGCACGGATCGCTCGTTGTAACCAGAACAGAGTTTCTGGATCAAGGATTTTCAAGGGGTAGTGGTATGGGGAGTTTCAAACGGAATGTATTGGCCACGGCGATTTTTTCAGCCAATTTGCTGAGCGTCGCAGGCATCAGTGCAAGCGCTCATGCTGCACAGGCAACAGATGAGCAAAACAGCCAGGGCGCATCCACCCTGGGCACGGTAATCGTTACCGGCACTCGGGCGCAGGAGCGCACCGCCAGTGCTTCGCTGTCGCCCATCGATGTGATTTCCGGCGACAGCCTGCGCAGTTCCGGCTCCAGCGAATTGGGCACGGTGCTGGCGCGCTTGATCCCTTCGATCAACTTTCCGCGGCCCAGCCTGGTGGACGGTGCCGAGCTGACCCGACCGGCGCAATTGCGCGGGCTGTCGCCGGATCAGGTGCTGGTGCTGGTCAATGGCAAACGCCGCCACACATCGGCCTTCGTCAACCTGGGTGGGGCGGTGGGACGCGGTTCGGCACCTGCCGACCTGAACGCCATTCCGCTGTCTGCCATTGACCACATCGAAGTGCTGCGCGACGGTGCTTCAGCGCGTTACGGTTCCGATGCGATTGCCGGGGTGATCAACATCATCCTCAAAAGCGCCGATCATGGCGGCTCGATTTCCAGCAAATACGGCCAATACAAGAAGGGCGACGGGATTCAGCGTCAGGTGTCCGGCAACACCGGTTTCGCGCTGGGCGACAACGGCACGTTGAACCTGTCGGGTGAAGGCTCCAACAACGACTACACCAACCGTGCCGGTGATGATTTTCGTACTTCCAGCATAGGTTCCACTACTTACGGTCAGCAGGTGTTCCGTCAGGGTGAGCCGCAAACCCACGAGGGCAAGCTGCAATACAACGCCGAGTACAGTTTCAATGATGCGGCGGAGTTCTACAGCTTCGGTGGCTACAGCAAGCGCCGTGGTGAAACAGCCGCGTTTTATCGGCCGAGCAACGCCTCCAACAACATCGCTGCGATTTACCCCAACGGTTATCTGCCACTGATTAACGGCACGCTGGAAGACACCTCGCTGGTAGCGGGATTACGCGGCGAGCTGGCGGATGACTGGCACTACGACGTGTCTGCCAACTACGGGAAAAACACCTATGAACTGCGCACCAAAACCATCAATACGTCACTTGGCCTGAACACGCCGCGCTCGTTCGATAACGGCACGCTGACCAACGATCAGAAGCAACTTGGCTTCGATCTGTCGCGGGAGTTCAGCGCGGCATGGCTGCCTTACCCGGTGTCGGTCGCGTTCGGCGCCGAATACCTGCACCAGGGTTATCAGATCGAGGCGGGGCAGGCCGAGTCGTATTTTCAGACCGGCAGTTCCGGGCTGGGCGGCTTCCGCGCCGCCGATGCAGGCAGCTACTCGCGACACAACTTCGCCCAGTATCTGGATGTGGAAACCAACCTGACCGAGAAGCTCGGTGTGTCGGCTGCCGTTCGCCACGAGGACTACAGCGATTTTGGCTCCAACGTCAGCGGCTCGCTCTCGGCGCGTTATGACTTCACCCCGCAGGTGGCTTTGCGAGGCAGCGTATCGACAGGCTTCCGCGCCCCTTCACTGGCGCAGCAGAATTTCACCTTTACCTCGTCACAACTGATTGGCAACACTATCCAGGAAGCGGGCACGTTTCCGGCCGGCAGTAACGTTGCGCAACTGTTAGGCGCCGAAGACCTCAAGCCCGAAAAGTCGCGCAACTACAGCCTGGGCCTGGTGCTCCAGCCACTGGACAGCCTGACTGTGACCGCCGACGTCTATCGCATCGATATTCAGGATCGTATCTCGCTGTCCTCTAACCTGGTGCTCAACAACACGGCCATCAACTACCTGCGCAGCAATGGCGTGGGTGATATCAACTACACCAGCGCGCGCTATTTCACCAACGCCACAGACACCAGCACCGATGGTGTCGATCTGGTCGCCAATTACCGCTACCAGTTCGATAACGGCGTCCGTTGGAACAGCACAGTGGGCTACAACTACAACCACACTAAAGTCACCGACGTGAAAGCCAACCCGGCGATTCTCGATCAGTTAGGGGTGAATCTGGTTCGGGTGGATCGCAGGGAGCGCATCGGTCTGCTGGGTGACACCACCCCGCAGCACAAACTGACGCTGGGCAATGATCTGACGTTCGGTAACTGGGCACTGCATTCCAACCTGGTTCGCTACGGCGAGTTCACCAGCTACCAGGCCGACAAGGTCAACGATCAGACCTTCAGCGCTGCGTGGCTGCTGGACCTCGCAGTAGACTACACACTCAAGAACTGGGTCTTCACCCTGGGCGGCGACAACATCACCGACAAGTACCCCGAAAAGCTCAACGACTTCTCGTCCAGCGGCGGCAACCTGGCTTACAGCACGTTCTCGCCTTACGGGTATAGCGGGGCGTTTTACTACGGCAAGGTGACGTACAACTGGTAATTTGACTTGCCGCTGATTGTCGTCCCAATGCTTCGCGTGATACACAAGTCCGCTCTTGATTCTGGCCGAAGGCCGTGGGAGCGGACCGGGCGACGCTCCCACGCCCTCCGGGCAGAAGCCCGTCATCCGGACTTGTCTATACGCCGAGCGACTGTTGCGTATAAGGATCAGTGCGAGAACTCAACTGCCCTGCAACGGGGTGGCATCCTGAAAGAAGTAATCCTTCCACGACGCCGGCTTGTTCTTGATCGCGCCGACACGGTACAAAAACTCGGCCAGCGGGTAGGTGTTCTTCGGCGTGATGGTGAACTGAAACTCCGGCTGATCAATGATCTTCAACAGTTCGGCACGGTCGATCTTCGCCTTGGTGACGCGCAGGTAGATGTCGGCGGCAGCACCAATGTCTTTGCTGACAAAAGCTTCTGCCTCGGCCAGCGCTTCAATGAAGGCCTTGTAGGTTTTCGGGTTTTCGTTGCGAAATTTCTCGGTGGCGAACAGTACGGTGGGAGAGTTAGGCCCCAGCAGGTCATAAGTGTTGAGCACGACATGCACGTTGGGGTTTTTCAGTTCCTGATCCTGATAGGGCGGGTTGGAAAAGTGCCCGGTCAATTCGGTGCCGCCCGCGATCAGGCTGGCGGCGGCGTCCGGGTGCGGCAGGCTCAGGGTGTACTTGTCCAGGCGTGCGTATTCCTTATCACCCCAAAGTTTTGCGGCGGCGAATTGCAGGTAGCGTGACTGCACTGAAACACTGACTGCCGGCACCGCGATGCGGTCCTTTTCGGTGAAGTCGGCGATGGTTTTGACGTTGGGGTTATTGCTCACCAGGTAATAGGGGAAGTTGCCCAGCGATGCGACCGCCTTGACGTTCTGCCTGTCCTTGGTGCGGTCCCAGATGGTCAGCAACGGGCCAACCCCTGCACCGGCAACATCGATGGAGCCCGACAGCAGCGCATCGTTGACCGCCGAACCTCCGGACAGTTGGGTCCAGTCCACCTTGATCTCCAGGCCGTCTTGCTTGCCGTGTTTCTCGATCAATTGTTGATCGCGCACCACGTTGAGCAGCAGGTAGACGATGCCGAACTGCTCGGCGATGCGAATTTCGCCTTCAGCCTGTGCGCTGGCGGGCGCAATCAGCGTTCCGGTCAGTAGCGCGGCACTAAGCCCGATGGCCGCTGCCAGACGGCTGAAACGAGGTAGAAAGGGGGCAGGTTTTGACATGCATGGCTCCAAAACGGAAACGAAATTTTCTGGAGCATATAGCTATATAAAAATTTATTTAAATAACCTTAACGAATATGAATAGACCGCCTGATGCGCTTGGGAAGCCTATACACCAGTCGTTCTTAATATTCTTGTTTTTTATAATTAGCTTAGAAGTAAATGTGATTTTTAATTGATTTGTAATGCGCCTAGTCTGGCTGGCCAGTCAGCAGTCACCAAGGAGCAACATTATGAGCAACGTCAGCGCTTTGCCACTCCAGCCAGGTACTACGCCGTCGGGTGGCGGCAGTGTGCGTGACAGGGTTTCGCCGCAGGAATGGGAAGTCCGGGTCAAGTTGGCGGCGGCCTATCGGCTGGCCGCGCTCAAGAGCTGGACCGACCATATCTATACGCACTTCTCGGCGCGGGTACCGGGGCCGGACGAGCACTTTCTGATCAACGCATTTGGCCTGTTGTTCGATGAAATCACCGCATCCAATCTGGTCAAGGTCGACATCGACGGCACGATTGTCGATGACCCGACAGGGCTGGGTATCAACTACGCCGGTTACGTGATTCACAGTGCCATTCACGCTGCGCGCCATGACCTGCAAGCGGTGCTGCACACCCACACCCGTGACGGTATCGCAGTGTCGGCGCAAAAGGACGGACTGCTGCCGATCTCCCAGCACTCCATTGCCTTCTCCGGGCGCGTGGCCTATCACGGTTACGAAGGCATTGCGCTGGACCTGAGCGAGCGTGAACGACTGGTCGCGGACCTGGGTGACAAGAGCGTGATGATCCTGCGCAATCACGGCTTGCTCACCGGCGGGGTGAGTGTAGAGCACGCATTCCAGCAGCTGCATGCCCTCGAGTACGCCTGCAACATCCAGATTGCGGCGCAGTCTGCCGGCAACGCAGAGCTGGTGTTTCCGCCCCGGGAGGTCATCGCCAAAGTGGAAGAGCAGGCCAAGGCCATTAAGGACGGTAATGGTCCAGGTGTCGCCCGACACTGGAATGCGCTGATCCGCGAGCTGGAGCGTAGCGGCACCGATTACCGGGACTGAGCCTGCAACACAGTGATGCGAGGCGCCTGGGGTTGGTGTAGTGTGCGCAGCCAAAACAAGGGGCGCACACATGCAAGACCTGCTGAACGAAATCCTCGATGAAGTAAGACCCTTGCTTGGTCAGGGCAAGGTGGCCGATTACATTCCGGCGCTGGGCGGGGTGCGGCCTGATCAACTGGGCATTGCGGTGTACGGCAACGACGGCCAGGTGTTCAGCGCCGGTGATGCCGAAACGCAGTTTTCGATACAGAGTATTTCCAAGGTGTTCAGCCTGGTGCAGGCCATCGGGCACTCCGGTGAGGACATCTGGCAGCGCCTGGGGCACGAGCCCTCCGGCCAGCCGTTCAACTCGCTGGTGCAGCTGGAATTCGAACGGGGCAGGCCGCGCAACCCCTTCATCAACGCCGGCGCGCTGGTGATCTGCGACATCAATCAGGCACGGTTTGCGGCGCCGTCGCTGTCAATGCGTGACTTCGTTCGACGCCTGTGCGGCAACCGGGCGATCACCTCCGATTCCAAAGTTGCGGAATCCGAATACCAGCACCGTTCGCGCAACGCCGCAGCGGCCTATCTGATGAAGTCCTTCGACAATTTTCATGGCGATGTGGAAGACGTGCTACGCAGCTATTTCCACCATTGCGCGCTGAGCATGAATTGCATTGATCTGGCCAAGGCCTTCGGTTTTCTGGCCAATCAGGGCTTCTGCACTCACAGTGGCGAGCAGATACTCACCGCACGCCAGGCCACTCAGGTCAATTCGATCATGGCCACCAGCGGTCTTTACGACGAAGCCGGTAACTTTGCCTATCGCGTCGGCCTGCCAGGCAAGAGCGGAGTAGGGGGTGGTATCGTTGCGATTGTGCCGGAGCGCGCTTCGGTCTGTGTGTGGTCTCCGGAGTTGAACGCGGCGGGCAATTCCCTTGTCGGTATGGCTGCGCTGGAAAAACTCAGCGCGAGGATCGACTGGTCGGTGTTTTAAAGCCTTCTGAAGTGAACGGTGCGGTAAAGCGCGAACCTGGCAGGAGTCATGGATTGAATCGAAGGCTAAGCAAATCGCTCATGCTGAGCGTCGGGCTGCTGGTGCTGGCAGGTTGTGGCACCCAGAGTGTGCAGGAACCGGAACTGAGCCCGGAACAGGCGCGTGCGCAGATCGTGCGCCTGATGCCTGCCACTGTTACGGATCGGCAGGCTTGGGCAACGGATATCCATGCCGCATTTGCCGCGCAGAAAATTCCGATGACCACTGAAAACCTGTGCTCGGTACTGGCTGTGACCGAACAGGAGTCAACCTTTCAGGTCGACCCTGCGGTGCCGGACATGGGCCGCATTGCCCGTGCCGAAATAAACCGCCGCGCGGCGCGCTTGCATATCCCCAATGCGTTGATAGCCACGGCATTGCGCGTACGTTCACCAGACGGCAAGACCTATGGCAAGCGGCTCGATTCAGCCCGCACAGAGAAAGACCTCAGCGCGATCTTTGATGATTTCATCGGCATGGTACCGCTGGGCCAGACACTGTTCGGCAATTTCAACCCGGTCAAGACCGGCGGCCCGATGCAGGTCAGCATCGCCTTTGCCGAGAAGCATGCGGAAGATTATCCCTACACGGTGGATGGCTCGATCCGACGCGAAGTCTTTACTCGCCGTGGCGGCATGTATTTCGGCATCGCTCATCTACTGGGTTACCCGGTGAACTACACCCAGTCCCTGTACCGCTTTGCCGATTTCAATGCCGGTTGGTACGCCAGTCGCAATGCCGCGTTTCAGAACGCGGTGAGTCATGCGACCGGCATCGAGCTGGCGCTTGATGGCGATCTGATTCGTTTCGACTCCACCTCGCCAGGCTCCACCGAGCTGGCAGTGCGAACCCTGGCTGACCGGCTGGGCATGAACAAGTCACAGATATGGAACCAGCTCAAGCAGGGCGATACCCTGGAGTTCGAAGAGACCGATCTGTACAGCAAGGTGTTTGCGCTGGCGGACAAGGCAGCAGGCAAGCCCTTGCCAAGAGCCATCTTGCCCGGCATCACCCTGAAAAGCCCGAAAATCACCCGCAACCTGACCACCGCCTGGTTCGCCGAGCGCGTCGACGACCGCCGCGAACGCTGTGTGCTGCGTGCGCCGAAGGGAGGGTGAGTCCGGAATAAGCGATCACACATCGATTATCGTTACCGCGCTCCGCGTGGTAATGCAGTTCGTGACGCTCCGCGTCACACATTAGAGCCTTGACACCTGATTCAGGCCGTACCAGATGCAGGCCTGAGCTCCGGTTACGCCTGCTGTTTCACCAGACTGAAGATATGTGACGCAGAGCGTCACGAACTGCATGCCAACGCGGAGCATTGGCACGATAGTCATCTCAAGGCTTTGTGTATAACGATGAGCGCTCCAGTGAACTGCCCCCTATATGTAAGGCTCTTCAGGATTTTTTAACGTATGCCGGTTTTCAAACGCTTCACGTCGTTCATGCAGCAGGCCTTACGGGCCATGCATCTGGTCTGGACCACGTCCCGAGCGCTCTCCGTTGGCTTGATCGTTGCCACGCTGGTGGCAGGCTTGCTGCCCGCGCTGGCCGCCTGGCTGGGGCAGCGGATTGTCGATGCGGTGGTCAGTGCCATGCAACTGCATGCCAGCACTGGCGAGGCTCCTTTATGGCCGGTGTTGCGTTATGTGTTGCTTGAGGCCGGTGTACTGGCCCTGCTGGCCGGTGCGCAACGCGGGCTGTCGGTGCAGCAGGCGCTGTTGCGGGTGTTGCTGGGGCAGAAGGTCAATACGTTGATTCTGGAGAAGGCCCAGACCCTGTCACTGTCGCAGTTCGAAGACTCGGAGTTTTACGACAAGCTCGTGCGCGTCCGGCGTGAAGCCTCGACACGGCCGCTGGCACTGGTGACCAAATCCCTGGGATTGCTGCAAAACCTCATTTCGCTGATCAGCTTTGCCGTACTGCTGGTGCATTTCTCGCCCTGGGCGTTGCTGATTCTGGTGCTCGGCGCATTGCCGGTGTTCTTTGCCGAGGCGCATTTTTCCGGCGACGCGTTCCGCCTGTTTACCCGGCGTGCTCCGGAAACCCGTCGGCAGAACTACATCGAAACACTGCTCTCCCACGAGGGCTACATCAAAGAGGTCAAGCTGTTCGGCTTCGCGCCGCTGCTGCTCAAACGATATCGCGACACCTTTGAACGGTTGTATGCCGAAGACCGCCGCTTGACCGTGCGCCGTGATGGCTGGGGCTTTCTGCTCGGCTTGCTGGGCACTGCTTCGTTCTATCTGGCGTACGCCTGGGTGGTGGTCGATGCGGTGCATGGGCGTATTACCCTGGGGCAGATGACCATGTACCTGGTGCTGTTCAAGCAAGGGCAGGCCGCTGTGAGCAGCAGCCTGAGTGCGATCAGTGGTTTGTACGAGGACGGGCTGTACCTCGCCGACCTGTACATTTACCTCGGTCAGCCGGTCACGCCGTCTGCTGGCAGCCTGACCCAGGGTGCGCTGCCCGGCGATGGCATGCGTTTCGAGAACGTCAGCTTCACTTACCCTGGCACCAGCCGCGCAGCACTGGAAAACATCGATCTGCATCTTGCACCGGGTCGTAGCGTGGCGCTGGTGGGCGAGAACGGCTCGGGGAAGACCACCCTGATCAAGTTGCTGACGCGCCTTTATCAGCCCGACCAAGGCCGCATTCTGCTGGATGGCAGCGATCTGCAGGACTGGGACGAAGACGCCCTGCGGTCGCGCATCGGCGTGATTTTTCAGGACTTCATCCGCTATCAGTTTCTGGTCGGTGAAAACCTCGGGGTCGGCGATACCCATGCCTTTCACGACGAAACCCGCTGGCGCGAAGCCGCTGCGCAAGGCATGGCAGCGCAGTTTATCGAACAGCTCGACAAGGGTTACGCCACACAATTGGGGCGTTGGTTCGCAGGCGGTCAGGAGCTGTCCGGCGGGCAGTGGCAGAAAATCGCGCTGTCACGCGCCTATATGCGCCGCGATGCCGATATTCTGATTCTCGATGAGCCCACTGCCGCGTTGGATGCCGGGGCAGAAGCTGCGGTATTCGAGCACTTTCGCGAGTACGCCAAGGGACGCATGACGCTGCTGATTTCCCACCGTTTTTCCAGTGTGCGCAACGCCGAACATATCGTGGTGCTGGAGCATGGGCGGGTGCTGGAGCGCGGTGATCACGACAGCCTGATCGCCGCCGCAGGGCGCTACGCCGCGCTGTTCGATCTGCAGGCGCAAGGCTATCGTTAGATAAAAAGTGTTGCAGTGAATGACCAGTCGGCGTTTTATGGGAGCCCTGTTTCAAGCTGTATCTTTTTGAATCAAACGGAGACATCGATGCAATTTCGTAAATTGGGCAAAACCGATCTGTCGGTCAGCGCGATCTGTCTGGGCACCATGACCTGGGGCGAGCAGAACACCCAGGATGAAGCATTCGAACAGATTCGTATGGCCAAGGATGCCAAGGTCAACTTCCTCGACACGGCAGAAATGTACCCGGTGCCGCCGCGTGGCGAGACTTACACCAAGACCGAAAGCATCATCGGCGAGTACTTCAAGAAGTACGGGGACCGCAACGACTGGGTACTGGCCAGCAAGGTCGCCGGTCCAGGTCGCATGGATCATATCCGCGATGGCAATCCGCGGCTTGACCGCAAGAACATCACTGCGGCGCTGGAAGCCAGCCTCAAGCGCCTTAATACCGATTACCTGGACCTGTACCAGTTGCACTGGCCGGATCGCAAGACCAACTTCTTCGGCGTGCTGGGTTACACCCACGACCCGGATGATCAGGCTGTCGAAATCGAAGAAACCCTGTCGGTTCTGGGCGATCTGGTCAAGGCGGGCAAGATTCGCCACTTCGGCCTCTCCAACGAAACGCCATGGGGCACTCAGCGTTTTCTGCACCTTGCCGAAACCCTCGATCTGCCACGTGCTGTCTCGATCCAGAACCCCTACAACCTGCTTAACCGCACCTTCGAAGTGGGTCTGGCAGAAATCGCTATTCGCGAACAGATCGGCTTGCTGGCCTATTCGCCACTGGCGTTCGGTGTGTTGGCCGGCAAGTACCTGGACGGTGCACGTCCGGCTGATGGCCGCCTGACCCTGTTCGAGCGTTTCCAGCGCTACAACAACCCGCAGGCCGTCACTGCCACAGCCAAGTATGTCGCGCTGGCTCGCGAGCATGGTCTGGATCCATCGCAGATGGCGCTGGCCTATGTCACCAGCCGTCCGTTCGTGACCAGCAACATCATTGGTGCCACGAAACTGGATCAACTGAAGATCAATCTGGAGAGCATCGACGTCACGCTGTCCGACGAGGTCATCGCCGGCATCGAAGCCATTCATACCACTCAGCCCAACCCGGCACCCTAAGCCGAACTGAACTTACTTTCAGCCTCGTCAGTCAGCACTAGTACGCTTACTCCGAGGCTGAAATTCGATGCATATCTCACTCAAGCAACAAGTCGCTATCGTCACCGGAGCCAGTTCCGGTCTCGGCGCGGGTGCCGCGCGAGCGCTGGCGGACGCCGGGGCGGCGGTGGTGATCAATTACAACTCCAAGGCTGAACCTGCCGAGAAGCTGGCTGAAGAGATTCGCGCAGCGGGCGGTCGCGCCCTTGCTGTCGGGGCCGACGTGTCGAAAGAAGCAGACGTCGAGCGCCTGTTTGCGCAGACCATCGAGCACTTTGGCGCATTGGACATCCTGGTCGCCAACTCGGGCCTGCAAAAAGACGCAGCCATCGTCGACATGAGCCTGGAAGACTGGAACACGGTCATCAATGTCAACCTGACCGGGCAATTTCTCTGTGCCCGCGCGGCGTTGCGCCAGTTCATCAAGCAAGGCATGCGCCCTGATGTGTCACGGGCGATGGGCAAGATCATTCACATGAGTTCGGTGCATCAGTTGATCCCATGGGCCGGGCACGTCAATTACGCTGCATCCAAAGGCGGCGTCGATCTGCTGATGCGCAGCATTGCTCAGGAAGTCGGCGAACTGAAAATTCGCGTCAACAGCGTCGCGCCGGGTGCTATTCGCACGCCGATCAATGCCGATGCGCGCAAGGGCGACGCCGAGAAGGAAATGCTCAAGCTGATCCCTTATGGCCGTATCGGTGAGCCTGAAGACGTCGCCAATGCCGTGCTCTGGCTGGCCTCCGATGCCTCGGATTATGTGCACGGCACAACCCTGTACATCGACGGCGGGATGACCCTTTACCCGGAGTTCCGTGGCAATGGCTGACTTTCCTCAAGAAGCGCAAAACCGTATCGAAGACCACGGCATCATCGGCGATATGCGCAGCGCCGCGTTGATCGCCAACACCGGCAGCATCGATTTCTGCTGCTGGCCGGATTTCGACAGCCCGTCAATTTTCACCGCGCTGCTGGATACGCCCGATGCCGGGATCTTTCAGCTGGCGCCCGATTTGCCTGACGCCAGGCGGCTGCAGATCTACCTGCCGGACACCAATGTCCTGCAAACCCGCTGGATTTCCGAGGACGCGGTGGTGGAAGTCACCGACCTGATGCCGATCGGTGAAGATCAGGACGATCTGCCGCGCATCGTGCGCAGGGTCCAAGTGCGTTTTGGCGAGGCCACCATTCGCATGCGCTGCCGGGTACGCATGGACTACAGCCGTGCTGAAACCACCGCTCGCGTCGATGGCCAGGACATCTGTTTCAAGGCCGAAGGGCAGCCAGGCATGCGCTTGTCGGCTGCTACGCCGCTACAGCTGGACCAGCAGGACGCTGTAGCCGAGTTTCACATGCATAAAGGCCAGACCGTCGAGTTCATTCTTGGCGGTATCGACGACCCGAACGTGGCCGCAGGCAAATGCTCGCGCTATTTCGACGACACACTGAAATTCTGGCGGCGCTGGGCCGGGCAATCGCAATACAAGGGCCGCTGGAGTGAAATGGTCACTCGTTCGGCGCTGGCGCTCAAGCTGCTGACCTCGCGCAAGCATGGCGGCATTGTCGCAGCCGCGACGTTCGGTCTGCCGGAAACCGAGGGCGGCGAGCGCAACTGGGACTACCGTTACACGTGGATACGTGACGCATCATTCACCGTGTATGCGTTCATGCGCCTGGGGTACACCGATGAAGCCAATGCCTTCATGAGCTGGGTGCGCGGGCGACTGGATGACTGCTGTGAACAGACCGAGAAACTCGGCATTCTGTATGCCCTCGATGGCCACGCAGAATTGCCGGAAGACAATCTCGATCATTTGTCCGGCTACGGCGGTGCTCAGCCGGTACGCATCGGCAATGAGGCCTACAAGCAGGTTCAGCTGGATATCTATGGCGAACTGATGGACGCCGTCTACCTGGCCAACAAGTATGGAGACGCTATTTCCCATGATGGCTGGCAGCATGTCGTTCGCCAGGTCGACTACGTGTGCGAACACTGGAGCGACCGCGATGTGGGCATCTGGGAAATGCGCGGTGGCGATCAGCATTTTCTGCATTCGCGGCTGATGTGCTGGGTTGCACTGGACCGGGCACTGCGCCTGGCGTTCAAGCGCTCGCTGTCGGGGCCCTTCGAGCGCTGGACCAGGGTACGTGAAGAGATCCACAACGACATCTGGGAGAGTTTCTGGAACGAAGACCTGGGCCACTTCGTGCAGCACAAGGGCAGCCGCAATCTGGATGCCTCAATGCTGCTGATGCCGCTGGTACGCTTTGTCGGTGCCAATGACCCGAAGTGGCTGGCGACGCTGGACGCCATCGAGGCAGCACTGGTGCGTGACGGGATGGTATTCCGCTATCGCAACGATGATGATCACGATGACGGACTGGCAGGCGAAGAGGGCGCATTCGTTGCCTGTTCGTTCTGGTACGTCGAATGTCTGGCCCGTGCCGGTCGGGTCGAGCAGGCGCATCTGGAGTTCGAACAATTGCTGCGTTACGCCAACCCGCTGGGCTTGTACGCCGAAGAATTCGACGCGCATGCTCATCATCTCGGTAATACACCGCAGGCCCTGAGCCATCTGGCGTTGATCAGCGCGGCCAGTTTTCTGGACCGCAAACTGGGCGGCGGGCAGGCGCTCTGGCAGCCTTGAGAGTATGCGCGAATGTGTCATGAATGTGAGTCAGAGGTTCATTCATGATCAGTTCGCCTGCAATGAATATCCTGCCGGCTGTTCTTCCAGCCGGTAGTTCTGTGTAAGCGTCCCGCAATAGCTCAACCGTGGCAGATAGACGCCGTTGCTGTTCAAGGCCGCTCGAATGGCAACGTTGTCGTCGCACATGGCCAGCCTGCGACCGCCAAGCAGCCCGATGGCTTGCCCGGAGCGCATGGCACCCATCGGTGTCCAGTCGGCGATGATCAACGCACCGTTGGGCACGACCTGTTCATAGGCGCGCACGAACTGCTCGGCAGAGCGGTCGCGCAGGTAAGGCACCATGAAATAACGGATATCGTCGCGATAGGGCAGCTTCTCCTTATGCTCAGGAAAATGTATGACCCCGTTTGCGTAAAGTGAATACGCCAACAGAACCACTGTCGGCGAGGACAATACCGAGAGATTGAGCAAGGTGCTGCGTGTCACATTGTGTGGCAAAACCCGCCGCAGCTGAATCATGCCGATGATGCTCAGCATCGCCACGCCGGGTAGAAAAAAGGTGAAACGGTCGGTCACGTTATAGGAAATGGCAAAAACCAGATTCAACAGCGCCGCACTCCACAACAACCGCAGCCGACTCTCCTTGGGAAACAGCAGCAGCCCCGCCAACTGCGGCCCTATCAGTGACAGCAGCACCAGTATGGCTGCGTTCCTTTCCTCCAGGAGTTCGTCGAAACGCAACAGGCTACCCTCCCACTCCGGCCCCGCAATGGTCGCGGACGCACCGGTCAGGTAACGTCGAGCAATATCCAGCAGGCCCAATCCGGTGTTCAGGTCATTGAACACCGCGACAGCCGCCGCTGCGAAGCCGAGCATGAAGCCGGGCAGGGTGATCAAAACGCGCGCTTTATACAGGTACAGCAGATGCAGGTACAGCGGCAGCAGGACCACGAAGGTCAGTTGATGAGTCGAGGCCGCCATTCCAGTCAGCACGCCAATCATGAACAGCTTTTTCAGCGGCGTCAGACGGTTACTGTCATTGAACTGCAGCGTATAAGCCAGCAGTACGAACAGCGTGTGCAGCAGGTAAACCTCGGCTTTGGTCGACACCCAGAACACTCCGTGCGCCAATACCGTCGCTGCGCCAGCGAGTACGGCCTGACGTTGCCCGGCGCCGAGGCTTTGCGCCAGTCGATAGACAATCCATGCCAACGGCACGAGGAGTAACGAATTCAGCAGGCTGAGCGCGCGTGAGCCGAACAGTGTGAAGAATACCGAGTTGAGCAGTTGATAAAGCGGATGCTCCAGCGGTCCGAGCGACTGACTGAAATAATGGCCTTCGCGGGCGTTGGCCAGAAACATGCCATTGTCCATCCATTGCACCGGCCCGCTGGAGGCCAGAAAACTTGCGGCGATGGCGGCACCCAGCAGAAACAGGGGCATGGCAATCGAGGTGCGCGAATCGGGTGGCATTGAACAGCTCCTCCGTAGGTGAACAAAAGGTGTCGGGTGCCTGCTTTACTGCCTCAAGGCTGACGTCCCGGTGCTGCAGCGTTGAATCGGGAAAGCATCACGGCACCGATCGCCACTGCGAACCACAGGGTCGCCAGACGTATCAGCAGCGTGGCGGCAATCGCGTCGGCCCCAGGCATGCCCTTGAACATCAGCAGCCCGACCATCACTGCTTCGGCACTGCCCAGGCCACCCGGCATGAAGCTCAACGCTCCGGCGAGCATTGCCAGTGCATAGGTGAACACGGCAAACGTCAGTGGGATCTGCGCGCCCATCCAGCCAAGCATCCAGTAAAACGCTAGTGCCTCGGCGCTCCAGGCAAGCAGACTGAGCAGGCTGGCGGTCAGCAACACTCTCCCGTGCAGGCATTGACGGGCGGCGAGCAGGATGTCGAACAGCTGCCGCCGCAGCCTGTGCAGTCGTGTGCTCTTCTCCGTCGGCAGCGCACCTCGCATGCGCTTTAGCAAATGACCCTGAGACAGCACCAGCAGCCCCGCCAGAACCAGCGCCAGGCCGATAAAAATCATGGGTTGCGCCTGCGGGTACCACGACAGACCGAACAGCGTCAGCAGCACGATGGCCAGCAGATCGGACAGGCGTTCGCTGAAAAATGCAGCAAAACTTTGTGGGTACGGTACGCCCAGCGGCCTGAGTAATACGCCACGCAGTGCTTCGCCGGCCTTGCCGGGCGTGGTTGTCAGGGCGAAGCCGGCCAGGTAGATCCGCAGGCTTTGCCGCCAGGCAAGCGGATGCCCCAGCACCTCAAGGTAAAGCTGCCAGCGTCCGAAGCGCAGCGCGTAGTTGATTGCCGACATCAGCAAGACCAAGCCAATGCCCTGCGCCCCGACCTTGCCGGTTGCTGCGCTGACTGCCTGCCAGCCGCCCCACAGGGAAAATCCCAGATAGCCCAGTGCCGAGACGACGACCGACAGCAGCACCGCCCGATAGCGCCAGCCTGACAGCAGCGGCATGTCGCTCAAAGGTCGAGCCTTTTGAATAATGGCTGTGGAATCGCGCGAATCACCCACATGATCCATGCCCAGAAGCCCGGCGCATAAAGGCTTGTAGACCGGCGTGCGATGCCCCTGACGATGCGCTCGGCAACAGCTGCCGGTTGCGCAACCAGCAAGGCAGGCAACGGCAGGCCGTGGGTCATGGGCGTGTCGACAAAACCCGGCTTGATGGTCACTACGTGTACGCCGAGTTTGAACATCCGCGCCTGCAACCCGTCGCAGAACGTCGAGACGGCAGCCTTGGCCGAACCGTACAGGTAATTGGAAGGGCGTCCTCGATCACCAGCGACGGAGGAAAGCACTGCCAGTGTGCCGCAGCGCTGCACTTCGAAATGCCTGGCCAGCAGGGTCAGCAAGGCAATAACCGATGCACCGTTGGTGATGAATTCCTGTATGGCCAGGCCTGCGTATTGCTCGCAGGCCTTCTGGTCGGGCAGGGTGCCGTGAGCCAACAGGACGATATCGATCTGCCCCAATGCAGCCAGACAGTCGGCCAGCATCGCCGGGTGCTCTGAAAAGTGCGTAACGTCCAGTCGGTGTGTGTCGATACGCCCGGCACCGCGCGCCTTGAGATCGGCTGCATTGCTGTCGAGCTTCTCCATGTCGCGCGCCACCAGAAAAAAATCACAGCCCTGCGCGGCCCAGAGTCGGGCACAGGCGTGGGCGATGGCTGATGTCGCGCCGATGATCAGAATTTTTTTCATGGCATCACTCGTTTCCAGAAGCGGGACATCAAGGAAGGGTCACGCAGGGCTTCAAGTTGCTCCCAGGCTGGATAGGCCTGGCGGAAATCGCTCCCGGTCATGTGTGCATCTTTTGCCGGATATAGACGTCCACCCGCTTCACGGACAATGGCATCCAGGCGTGGGAACAGTGTTTCGGCCAGCTCGCGCGTCTGCGAAAAATCCAGTGCCAGCGAAGTACCCGGCATCGGGAAGGACAGCAGCCCCGGCGAAGCGATATCGCCGCAGCGCTTGAGTACCGCAAGGAATGAACCCCGGCCCGATGCAGCAATCGCATCGAGCAGCAGTTGCATGGCCTTGGGCGCGCAATGCTCGGGGATCACGCACTGGTATTGCTGAAACCCTTTGCGACCATAAAGACGATTCCAGTGCCGGATGCGATCCAGCGGGTAGAAGAACGCTTCGCACGCGCTGCGGCGGGCCTTGGCCTGTTGTGGATGGGCGTGCCAGTAGATCGAATTGAATGCACGCAAGGACAGATGGTTGACCAGTGAAAGCGGGGCAATGAACGGTATGCTCAGACGCTTGGGCGCATCGACCGTTAGCGACCCGTAACGAGCGTGGTCGCCGACGATGTACACGCCACGGCCGCTATTACTGCCTCGCGCCAGGCAATCAATCCAGGCCACGCTGTATTCGTGCTGCGCGTCCAGCTCGTGCGACAGGGTAAAAAATTCTGCCAGATTGGCGAAGCGCACCACCGTGCTGTTGATCTGACTGGTACGGATCGGCATCAATTGCAGCTCGACCCGACTGATAACGCCGGTCAAGCCCAGGCCGCCGATGCTGGCAGCGAAAAACAAAGGGTTTTCCACGGCCGAACAAACCATCGGCGGCTCGCCATGACGGATCAATTCGAAACGCATGACATGACAGCCGAAGGTGCCGCGTAGATGATGATTCTTGCCGTGCACGTCGTTGGCAAGTGCGCCGCCTATCGTCACAAACTGCGTGCCCGGTGTGACCGGTAGAAACCAGCCGCGCGGGATTGCTGCCGCCAGCAGTTGTGACAGGGTCATGCCTGCTTCCAGTTGCACCACGCCGTTCTGCCAGTCTGCGGCGATGAAGCGATCCAGCTTGCGCATGTCCAGTACGTGACCACTGCTTGCCAGACAACTGTCGCCGTAGCTACGGCCGTTGCCGAACGGCAGGCTGGTGTGATGATGCGCAAGTGTTTCCGAGATGTGCGCCGGCAAGCGATTTACCGCCTCACAGTCATGACCTTGCTGGGCAACCTGCGGGTAGCGCCCCCAGGAGTAGAGAGGCGCGCTCATGCGGCGATCCAGAACACCAGCAGGAACAGAAAACCGATCCCCTGGCTGATCCGGTCGCGGATTGCGAAAACTACCGGGTCCTCGTTCATCTGGCCGCGATGGGTGAGCATCCAGATCCGGGTGATCCAGAACAACAGCAACGGGCAGGCCAGCCAGATCACATGCGGATGCTGATACAGGGCAACCGTCGCGCCCTCATGGATGTAAAGCGCCAGGACCATTACCGCCAGATTGCCCGACGATGCACCCAGGGAGGCGATCATGTCCAGATCGCCCGGGTAGTAGCCGCGGCCGCGTGTCTTGACGGTCACATCGCACAGCCTCGCGTCGCGCAGTTCGGCATAGCGCTTGACCAGCGCGAGGCTGAGAAACAGAAACATTGAAAATGCCAGAATCCAGAACGTCAGCGGCAACTGAAACGCCGCTGCACCGGCCAGGATGCGCGTGGTGTAGAGCATCGCCAGAACAATGACGTCCACTGCCATGTGGCGCTTGAGGTAAAGCGAGTAGACCAGCGTCAGCAAGTAATAGGCAGCCAGCACCGCCGCAAATTGCCATGGCAACATGATTGCCGCGCCGGCGAAGGCTGCTGCGAGCAACAGCGGGATCACCAGTAAGCCGGATTCGATCGACAACTGACCGCTGGCGAACGGGCGCTCGCGTTTGCTTCGATGGTGGCGGTCATCTGCCAGATCAAGCAGGTCATTGAGCAGGTAAACGCTTGATGCGCAGAGCCCGAAACACAAAAACGCCAGCAATCCGTCGAGCAGCAATTGCGTGCTCTGGACTTGGTGAGCCGCGAGCAGGGGCACAAAAATCAGTGTGTTTTTCAGCCATTGGTGGAGGCGCAACGCCTTGTACCACGCACTGCGTCGGGACGATGTGGATTTGATCACCTGTTCGACGTTTCCTTGTGCCCGCGCCGCGCGCTCCACACCTGCGAGCGGGCTGGCGACGATGGCCTTGCGTGAGACTTTCCAGATGCACAGGTCGTCCCGGGAATTACCGATGTAATCAAAGCCGCCCTCACCATAATGGCTGACCAGCAAATCGCGTTTGCGATGGGCAGAAAGATTGGTTTTACCGTCCGAGGCCCAGACCTGATCAAACATTTGCAGGTGTGCTGCAATCTGGTTGGCAAGGGTTTCGTGAGAGGCCGTTGCCATAACCACCCTGCGCCCGTGCTGCCGACTGGTCTGGATATAAGCGATGACCGCAGCATCGTAGGGCAGTAACGCAACGTCGATGTCGGTGCCCAGAGCCAGCCCTTGCTTGAGGGGCGCCTTGCCTTGTAACAGCCAGGTAAAAATCCTGAATACCTGTAGTGGTCGGCCGCGGATAAAAGCTACTGCGGTTTCAAACAGCAAATCTGAACGCAGCAGCGTTCCATCGAGGTCGACAACCAGAGGTGTATCAACCTCAAGAACTCCTCCTTGAGTGCCGGGCATGAACAGTTGCTCCTGTAAAAGTGAGCGCACTATGGAACAAGACCGGACAATCGCCACATCAATAAAATTAAACGATATCCATCATTCAGCCGTGCCTGTGGCGTCAGGAAAATTAAGGATCGGGCAACTGTAATTGCATGAACGCTATTGATTCATTGATTGACCAAATAACGGAATCTGGTACGGAAACTGTAAAGTTAATGAGTCATTTCAGAGGGCTGATTAACGGCGGTAGCTCTGATTCGCGCGTTGATACAACGTGTTCGACATACGGTGCCAGAACGGGCGAGCCTGGATAAACATCGCGGTGACCACTTATTCAGCCTGGCGAGTCATAATGACGCCTTTGTTGGCCGTCTGCTGGAGTCGTAATGACCCACCCCCTGTTGCGTGAGCTGATACCGTTGGTGTCCGACCTGTCCAGAGAACTGCCGGACGAAGAGCGTTATCGGCGTCTGCTGTGCTCGCTGCGCCACTGGCTGCCTTGCGACGCTACAGCACTGCTCAGGCTTGAAGGTGATGTGTTGATTCCGCTGGCGGTCGACGGTCTCAGCCCGGACGCGCTCGGTCGTCGCTTCCGGGTCAGCGAGCATCCTCGCTTCGAGGCGTTGCTTGCGAGTGACGGGCCGCTGCGCTTTGCTGCCGATTGCGATTTACCGGACCCTTATGACGGGCTGGTCGACGGTCATGGCGCGTTGGAAGTGCATGATTGCTTGGGCTGCGTGCTGTCTGTTCAGGGGCGGCCCTGGGGGCTTATTACCCTGGATTCGCTGGACCCCTCCAGCTTTGGCAGCGTCGATCTGGATAACCTGCAGGCCTTCGCCAGTCTCGCGGCGGCAACGGTCATGGCGGGCGAGCGCATCAACCAGTTGGCGCGGGGTTTTGAAGATCAGCGCCAGTTGGCCGAGGTCTACAAGCGCGCTGCCGGAGGGCGAGCGCCTCGCGAGCTGATTGGCCAGAGTGCGGTTCACCAGCGTATGCAGCAGGAGATTGAACTGGTCGGCAACAGCCCGCTGACGGTACTGGTCATGGGTGAAACCGGTGTCGGCAAGGAGTTGGTGGCCGAGTCCATCCATCTGCACTCGCCGCGGGCACACAAGCCGCTGATCAGCCTCAACTGCGCCGCGCTGCCTGAAATGCTGGTCGAGAGCGAATTGTTCGGGCATGTCAAAGGCGCTTTTTCCGGGGCGGTCAATGGGCGTAGCGGCAGGTTCGAGCTGGCGGATGGCGGTACGTTGTTCCTTGACGAGGTGGGTGAGCTGCCATTGTCGGTGCAATCCAAGCTGTTGCGTGTGCTGCAAAGTGGTCAGTTGCAACGGGTCGGTGCTGATCAGGAACACCATGTGGATGTGCGCATCATCGCTGCCACCAATCGTGATCTGGCCGAGGAAGTGCGCTCCGGCCGGTTTCGGGCGGATCTCTATCATCGATTGAGCGTCTACCCGCTGCTCGTGCCAGCACTGCGCGAGCGCGGACGGGATGTGTTGCTGCTGGCTGGCTATTTTCTCGAGGAAAACCGTGTGCGCATGGGGCTACGTGGGCTGCGCCTGAGCGCCGAGGCGCAGCGGCTGCTGCTCGCGCACCCCTGGCCGGGTAACGTTCGTGAGCTGGAGCACCTGATCAGCCGGGCGGTGCTCAAGGCGCTGTCTGCCCATCCGCAAAAGCCGCGCATCCTGACGGTCGAAGGGCCAGCGCTGGGTCTCGACGGCTCGGCGTCTGCCACGCCACTGCCCACGGCTGAAAAAGCCCTTTCAGCGGCTGCGCAGGGGGCAGGGCTTAAGGCGTCGGTGGATGCTTTTCAGCGTTCTTTGATTGTTGATTGTCTTGAACGACATCAAGGCCGTTGGGCAGAAGTGGCGCGCGATTTAGCGGTGGACAGAGCCAATCTCAATCGACTTGCCAAGCGCCTGGGTATTCGCTGATATATCCGAATGGGGATGTTCGTTGGTCGCCGATATTGAAAAAAGAATGAATTTCTTTGCAGTGAATGCAGTCACCTATACTTCAAGCCACTGCTGAAAAAAGGATCAGGCTTTCAATGGCACTTCCAAAGCATTACCGCATTGATTATCTGCTTAACGGTTCGTTCAAGAGTTTTTATATACGCACCGAGAATATGGACAACGCTGAAGCCTGGCACTGTGCAAGTGTCGACGCGGGTCTTGCGCGCATACCGAAATACCGTTTGGAGAAAGTCGCCAAAGTGTCCAAACCTTATGCGGAACACTTTGGTGTCACCAATGTGGAGTGGGCTCAGGCCTGAACCCACTCCTCGGTCAGTTCACTCAACGGTGGGCTATCTGCTCCAGCGCCAGATGGCGTGTACGTGGTCCGAACCGGCCAATGGTAATGATCACGATCAGCATGCTGCCAACGATGAACGCCAGTACGCCCGGTGTGCCGAAGTGGTCGAGGAAAATCCCGATCAGCAGGCTGCTGAACACCGTTGACAGGCGGCTGAACGAGTAGCAAAAGCCCACGGCACGTGCGCGGATGTTGGTCGGAAACAACTCGCCCTGATACGAGTGATAACTGAAGCTCAGCCATGCGTTGCAGAATGTGATCATGATCCCGCAGAAAATAAGGCCTGCCGCGCTGGTCTGGAAGGCAAACAGGCTGCCGAAGATCATCGCTCCCAACGCTGAGCCGACGATTTGCCATTTGTTCTCGAAGCGGTTGGCAAATTTCACGAACAGCAGCGGGCCGAGCGGGTAGGCCAGCGTGATCACGAACGCATACCCCAGGCTGTGTGTGACACTCAGGCCCTGGCCAGAAAGCAGGGCGGGCAGCCAGTTACCGAAGCCGAAGAAGCCAATGGCTTGGAAGACGTGAAATACGATCAGCATCAGTGCACGACGACGGTATGGCGGTTGCCACATATCAGCGAAGCGGCCGTTGCCTGACAGCGCGACTTTCTCCGGTTCAGGTTCATCCAGCGGCTTGCCCTGGTCTTTGATACAACGTGCTTCAATTCCGTCCATGATCAGTTCGGCTTCGTCGAAACGCCCCTGCTGCGCCAGCCAGCGAGGTGATTCTGGGAGTGCTGAACGCAGCCACCAGACAAACAGCGCAAATACCGCGCTGCCAATCACCACCCAGCGCCATCCGGAAAAGCCGAAGGGTGCCTGCGGCACCAGCCACCATGACATTAGCGCCACGCTGGGGACTGACAGGAACTGGATGAAAAATGCGAAGGCGAACGCCGAACTGCGTATGCGTTTGGGTACCAGTTCCGACAGGTAAGTGTCGATGGTCACCAGCTCGACGCCCAGGCCGATACCCACTACAAAGCGCATGCCTATCACGCCCAGAGCGGAGGTCTGCAGACCCATGATCACCGTGGCAATGGTGTACCAGATCAGCGCGAAGGTAAAAATTGCGCGGCGACCGTAACGGTCGGCAATCGGGCTAACCAGACTGGCACCGAAAAACAGACCCAGAAAGGTCGCCGAGGCAAAGGCTGCCTGATCGGAAAAGCCGAACAGGCCCTGGTTTCCCGTGGCAAAGATTCCGTCGCGAATCAGGCCGGGGCTGATATAGGCCGTCTGAAAGAGGTCGTAAAGCTCGAAAAAACCGGCGATAGACAGCAGGGCGACCAGTTTCCAGATAGTGGCAACCGCAGGCAGTCGATCAATTCGCGCCGAGATATACGCTGCCCGCAGCTGTTCGCCCTTGGGTGCACCTGTGCGAGGTGATGAGTTCATCGATGGCCATCCTGAGTTCTTGTAGATGCCTGAATGGTACTCTTTACAATTTGTAATGAATGGTCTTTTAATGCGGTTAATGGCCCCTAAAAGATTAATAATTGTTTAGTTGGTGCGGTTTTTGAGTGTTTATACCGGTTAGCTCAGGCTGTACGCCGTTGAAATAGCTTGAGATTAGCAATGCAGTGCCAGCCTCAAAGACCAGCAAGCGTCAAAACAGCAGGCATGAAGCCGCCAATGATGTATCAACATGTGTCGCAAAACCTTAGGATGAGGGTCTTGATTTTCTGCCTGTCGGGTTCCCGTGACGTACAAACTGCCCACCACTGCAACAGCCCCTTTCTGCCCATCGGCGACCACCGACAGCGTGACCATCCCGCCGAACGCATCCTTGCTACGCAAGATGATGCTGTTCGTGGGGCCAGGCCTGCTGGTTTCCATCGGTTACATGGACCCCGGCAACTGGGCGACGGCTATCGAGGCCGGTTCACGCTTTGGTTATTCATTGTTGTTTGTGGTGGTGCTCGCCAGTCTGTCGGGAATGGTCTTGCAAAACCTTTGTTCCCGACTTGGCATCGCCACCGGGCGTGATCTGGCGCAGCTGTCTGCTGCCCGCTACAGCCGTAATGTCGCCAAAGGCCAGTGGCTGCTGGCAGAGCTGTCGATCATCGCCACCGATCTGGCAGAGGTGCTGGGGGCGGCGTTGGCGTTTCATCTGTTGCTGGGCGTATCGATAACCACCGGTGTAGCGCTGACCGCTTTCGATACCCTGATCGTGCTGGCCTTGCAGGGCGCCAATTTCCGGCGTCTGGAAGCTATCGTGCTGGGGTTGATTGCAACCATTGCCAGTTGTTTTGCCATCGAGCTGTTTCTGATCAAGCCATTCTGGCCGGATGTGGTGGCGGGCCTGAAACCGAGCTGGGATGTACTGAGCAGCCAGGAGCCGCTGTATATCGCCATCGGTATTCTGGGTGCCACGGTCATGCCGCATAACCTTTATCTGCATTCGTCAGTGGTGCAGACCCGGGTCAATGGTGCTGATCTGGCCAGCAAGGCCACTGCCATTCGCTACGCCCGGCTGGACACCATTGGTTCGCTGAGTCTCGCGTTGCTGATCAATGCGGCGATTCTGATCCTCGCGGCTGCGGCGTTTCACAAGACCGGGCATACCGAAGTGGTCGAGATTCAGGACGCTTATCACCTGCTTGATCCATTGGTAGGCGGTGCCATTGCCAGCGTGCTATTCGGCGTCGCCTTGCTGGCGGCAGGGCAGAGTTCGACGTTCACCGGGACCATCGCCGGGCAAGTGGTGCTCGAAGGCTTTCTGCAGGCCAAAATTCCCTGCTGGCAGCGGCGCTTGATTACTCGCGCACTGGCACTGATTCCGGCGCTGATCGGCGTGATCTGGCTGGGCGACAGTTCGGTCGGCAAGATGTTGGTGCTCAGCCAGGTGGTGCTGAGCCTGCAACTGCCGTTTGCACTCTGGCCGCTGATTCGCTTTACCAGTGATCCGCAGTTGATGGGGCCGTTCGTCAACAGTCGGTTGGTCAAGATTGCCGCCTGGGGTCTGTTCGGTCTGATCTCGGCGGCCAATCTGACGTTGCTGTGGTTCTGGGTGAGCTGAACTTGATCGCCGTAAGTCACTCTCAAACCTGACACCAATGTTCGCTGTCAGGGAGCCGGAAATGACCACAACCGATGAAAAGGGTGCAGTGTTCGAAACCGATTTGCCGGCCCGTCTGGACCGCTTGCCCTGGGGGCGGTTTCACACCTTACTGGTTGTGGCGCTGGGTATCACCTGGTTGCTCGATGGCCTGGAAGTGACCCTTGCAGGCTCGGTGGCTGGCGCCCTGAAAGCCAGTCCGGCGCTCAACCTGACCAACAGTGACGTGGGCCTGGCGGGTGCCGCGTATATCGCCGGTGCCGTACTCGGCGCATTATTTTTTGGCTGGCTGGCGGACCGTCTCGGGCGTCGCAAACTGTTCTTCATCACCTTGCTGCTGTACGTCGGTGCCACGGCCGCCACGGCGTTTTCATTCAGTGTCTGGAGCTTTATGCTGTTCCGTTTTCTGACCGGCATGGGTATCGGTGGCGAGTACACCGCAATCAATTCGACGATCCAGGAATTTACCCCGGCGCGTTACCGGGGCTGGGTCGACCTGACCATCAATGGCACGTTCTGGCTGGGTGCTGCGCTGGGCGCGATTGGCTCGATTGTGTTGCTCGATCCGCAATGGGTAGGTGCCGAACTGGGCTGGCGCCTGTGTTTCGGGATCGGTGCGGTATTGGGCCTGCTGGTGCTGCTGATGCGTCTGTGGCTGCCGGAGAGCCCACGCTGGCTGTTGATTCACGGCCAGGCCGCGCAGGCGAAAAAGATCGTTGAACAGATAGAGGCCGATTTGCAGCGCCAGGGCCATGTGCTGCCTCCCGTGCAGGGCAAACCCTTGCGCCTGCACGTGCGCGACCACACGCCGCTGGGGGAGGTTGCCAGAACCTTGCTGGTGACGTTTCGCCAGCGATCGCTGGTTGGCCTGACGCTGCTGACGGCGCAGGCTTTTTTCTACAATGCGATTTTCTTCACTTATGCGTTGGTATTGACCGACTTCTATGGCGTGCCGTCCGAGCGCGTCGGTTGGTATGTGTTGCCGCTGGCGCTGGGTAATTTCTGCGGTCCGCTGCTGCTGGGCAGGTTGTTTGACGTGGTGGGGCGGCGTGTCATGATCAGCCTGACCTATGGTGTGTCAGGCGTGCTGTTGGCGATCAGTGGCTATATGTTCGAGCAAGGTCTGCTGGACGTAACCCAGCAGGCCATTGCCTGGATGGTGATTTTCTTCTTTGCTTCGGCAGCGGCCAGCTCGGCCTACCTGACAGTGGCCGAAACCTTTCCGCTGGAAATCCGCGCATTGGCGATTGCAGTGTTCTACGCCTTCGGTACGGGGCTGGGCGGGATGATAGGCCCTACGTTGTTTGGTGAGTTGATAGAAACCGGCGAACGCAGCAATGTGCTGATCGGCTATCTGATCGGGGCAGGGTTGATGGTGTTCGCGGCGCTGGTGCAGTCGATATGGGGCGCGGCTGCCGAGCGCAAGTCTCTGGAGGAAGTAGCGAGGCCGCTGTCGCAGGCCGGGGAAAGGTAAATGGTCAGTTACCGGAACACGCCACGAAGGCCATCGACTGACGCACGCAAGCCGACGATCCGCTCGCTGACTTCCTGCGCCTCATGCGGGCGAGAAGTACGCTCCAGGTACAAAAGATGTCCGGCAAGATTGGCCGAGACGCGTTCAAGGTCGTCGGCGGTGCGCCTGACATAGGCCTGGATGTCTTTCAGTTGTTCGACTTGCACGGATGGTTCCCCTATAGGTCGCATCCGAGCGCACTAAATGACTAAATGAATGGGGGGCTGTGATGAACCCCCTCAATCGAATTATCGACCGCTACAGTAGCTTTCTTTAGCGTCGCAGGTAAATAAACAGGTAATAAATTTTTGCCCGCTGCCGCCCAGCCTAATCGTCTTCCTGATCGTCATGTTCCGAGTAGGAATCCAGCAACTCGGCCAATGCCAGGGTACGGTCCAGCCCGCTGCGGCTGGACATGATTTCGGCCACTGCCTGCGTGGCGGCAATTCTGGCAGCTTCGCGTTCGGCATCGGTGTTATTGGGCGTGGCGGCCTGCGCAGCCTCAATAATCGATTGCTCAAAGGTATTCATGGTGCTCGCTCGTGAAATTCAAGTGCCTGTGATACCGAGAATGACGGATTGTTTCAAGGCCGATCAATCACCTTCGTAAGGAAATTCCTCCAAGGTCTGCATCAGTGCGACACCCTGCGGCCCTTGAAGATTGTCCAGCACCCAGCAACTGCTGGCATTTTTAGTCAACAACAGACGAGTGGTCTGGCTGGTGACCGGCTGCTGCGGGGCGTCTTTGTAGCCCAGGTTGTAGGTCATCTCGACCACCGCCTGCTTGTCGGAATTGGACACCAGCTTCCAGTCGATGGGCTTCTGCACATCGCCATCCTGCGCGTCGGTCCAGGGGTTGGCGCTGACTGCGCACTGATCACCGTTCTGACAGGCCCAGTCTTTTTTCAGCAAGCCCAGCAAAGGCTTGGACAGGTAATCAGCCGAGCCTTTGCCACTGAGGTAGAAGTCCTGATGCTTTTCGTAGACCCAGCGCGCTGTATCGACCGGGGTCGCGGCGGGGCAGGCGGCCTGGGCCGTTGATGAAAGCAGGCAGGCGAAGGCAATGGCGACGGTTCTGGACATGGAGCAGGCTCGCAGAGAAGGTGGCAGTGATGTTACAGGCTGGCAACACTGCATTTGTAAGGCATGCGGACAAAAAAGCAATGGTTTTGGTTGGTGGAGGGGCTGTTTGCGACGAGCTATGCCCGCAGTGCAGCGTGCCAATGCGTGGCATTGGCACCAGGCTCAGTTGCAATGAGCCTATATATGAAACACTAGCGCCAGGCTTGTGCTCCATAGCGCTGTGCATACTTGTTGAACCTTACTTCTTCACCGGCACGATATCCATGATGTTGCCGTTGACCTTCTGAAAGCGGACGTATTTGTCATTGATCTTCACCCATTCGCTTTCCTTGGCTGGTGCTTCAAGGCCTTTGCTTTTCCAGTCTTTTACTTCCAGATCGCTGCGGCGATATTTTTCCGGCACGCGGGAACCGATTTCCAGTTCGTGCATATTGTCCTTGGATTCGGTGACTTTCGGGTCCGCCGTCTCTGCGTGAGCGGGCAGGGTGACGGCGGAGAAGCAGCCGAGCAAGGTCATGCAGGCGATCAACGATTTGCTATTCATGTAAAGACTCCCAGTCTTTGGTATCAGGCGATGGCTTAATGCCTCGTAACAACTGAGACCCTCACGTTTGCAAATCATTCGATCGGGTTTGCCGCGCTTAGCCTTGCAGGGTCTGGGCGATGGTTGCAGAGAGCCTGGTGGTCGGACGGCCGATCAGTGCGCTCAACTGGTGACTGTCATCGAACAGCGCGCCTTTGGCTGCGGCCGCGTCGGAATCAGCCAGCAACTGCGCAACGAAGTCTGGCAAGCCTGCCTGGATCAGCGCGGCTTTGAATTCGGCTTGCGGCAGGTTGACGTAAGGCAGAGTCTTGCCGGCCTGCTTTGAAAGCTCGGCAGCGAACTCAGCAAGTGTGTAGGAATCGTCACCAGCCAGCTCGTACACGCGACCGCTCTGATCCTCGCTGGAGGTCAGCAGCACCGCCGCAGCTTCAGCGTAATCGAGGCGCGACGCCGAACTGATGCGGCCCTCGTCGGCACAGCCCATGACCGCGCCATGGCCCAGCGCGCCGGGAATGCCTGCTGTGTAGTTTTCGGTGTACCAGCCATTGCGCAGCAGGACATAAGGCAGCCCGCTGGCGCGCAGGTAGTCTTCGGTTTCGCGGTGCTCTCTGGCCAGGCCCAGTGCCGAGGCGTCTGCATGCAGAACACTGGTGTAAGCCAGCAGTTTGACCCCGATGCGTTTCGCCGCATCAACCACGGCCTTGTGCTGCGGCAGGCGCTGGCCCACTTCGCTGGAAGAAATCAGCAGCACTTTGTCGGCACCGGCAAACGCGCTGTCCAGCGTCGACGGCTGCGAATAGTCGGCGTGACGAACTTGAATGCCCTTTGCCGATAGGTCATTGGCCTTTTCCGGGCTGCGGACTGCGGCAATGATCTGCCCGGCAGGTACACGAGTGAGCAGCTGTTCAATGACGATACGGCCAAGCTGGCCAGTGGCACCGGTGACAACGATCATGGAAGGATTCCTTGAATCAGGTTGAAAGGAAGCGCCAGCATAGTCATGATGCTTACCTTTCGTAAGTACGTACAAAAAGGTAAGTGCTATGAGTGAATCTGCCTCGCATCCACAGTCTGAAACGGTCGAGTCCATGCTGGCCTTCGTTCGTCAGGGGCAGGTACTGGCCACTGACTGCCCTTCACGGATTGTGCTCAACCATGTTTGCAGCCGTTGGGGCGTGCTGGTGCTGGTGGTTTTGCGCGGCGGCATGCATCGTTTCAGCGAGGTGCGGCGCAAAATTGGCGGGGTCAGCGAGAAAATGCTCGCGCAAACCCTGCAGCACCTGGAGCAGGACGGCTTCGTCAGCCGCAAGTCACTGCCGGTAGTGCCGCCGCATGTTCAATACCGGCTGACCCCGATGGGCGAAGAAGTCGCCTTGCAGGTTGAAACACTCGCCACCTGGATCGAGACCAATCTGCCGCGCATTATGCAGGCCCGTGAAGTGTCGAATACGCTGCAGATCACGCCCGAATGAGTCTTTTCTGACAGATTTTTCATCCTGCGATTGTCGGCTTGATCGCCTGCAATCAGCCGCTTCTTGGTATGGTGCGCGCCGAAATCTTTATATACACGTTTAGTTGCGCCGTTTGCCCTTCACCGAGAAGCTGTAGAAATGCCCAATCCAATTCCCCTGAAAGACCACGAAAAAGAGACGCGGCTGGTCAATCAGCGCCTGATTGCCTGCGCGGTGCTGGTCGGCCTGCTGGCTGCCTGTCTGGTCGCGCGCATGTATTTCCTGCAAGTCACCGAGTTCGACTATCACTCGACCATTTCCGAAAACAACCGTGTTCACGTGCTGCCGATCCCGCCCGAGCGCGGTTTGATCTTTGACCGCAATGGCGAAGTGCTCGCTGACAATCGCCCCAGTTTCAACCTGACCCTGACCCGTGAACGCGCCGGTGACTGGCACAAGGTGATCGATGAACTGATGACCCTGCTGGAGTTGCCCGACGAAGACCGGATTCTGTTCGACAAGGAACTGAAACAGGTTCGTCACCCGTTCGAGCCCGCAACACTGCTTTATGAGCTGACCGAGGAGCAGATCGCCATACTGGCGGTCAATCAGTACCTGCTACCGGGCGTGGATGTGGCAGCGCAGTTCGTTCGTCACTACCCGTTGGGCGCACACTTTGCTCATTCGATTGGCTATGTCGGACGTATCAACGAAAAAGAAGCGTCGCATCTCGACAACGAATATCGCGGCACTCAATCCATCGGCAAGACCGGTATCGAGCGCTTCTACGAATCCGAGCTGCACGGCCACGTAGGCTACGAAGAGGTCGAAACCAACGCCCAGGGCCGCGTGCTGCGGGTGCTGAAACATACTGACCCGGTGCCGGGCAAGAACATCACCCTAACGCTGGACGCGCATTTGCAGGCCGCAGCGGAAAACGCTCTGGGTGATCGACGTGGTTCGGTGGTTGCGCTGGACCCGGAAACCGGCGAAGTGCTGGCGATGGTCAGCAAACCAAGCTTCGACCCCAACCTGTTCGTCACCGGCATCAGCTTCAAGCAGTACGCTGCGCTGCGCGATTCCATTGACCGGCCGCTGTTCAACCGGGTGCTGCGTGGCCTTTACGCACCGGGCTCGACGGTCAAGCCGGAGGTGGCGATTGCCGGTCTCGACAGCGGTGTGGTCACAGCCTCGACCAAGGTCTTCGACCCCGGTTATTTCCAGCTGCCGGACTTCGATCACAAATACCGCAACTGGAACCACAGCGGCGATGGCTGGGTGGATATGGACACAGCGATCATGCGTTCCAATGACACCTACTTTTACACTGTCGCGCACAAGCTCGGCATCGACCGCCTGCACGACTACATGACCATGTTCGGCATCGGTCAGAAGGTCTCGCTGGACATGTTCGAGGAATCGGCCGGGCTGATGCCGTCCCGCGAATGGAAGCGCGCTACACGCCGCCAGGCGTGGTTCCCGGGCGAAACGGTGATTCTCGGTATCGGCCAGGGCTATATGCAGGTCACTCCGTTGCAACTGGCCCAGGCCACGTCACTGATTGCCAGCAAAGGCGTCTGGCATCGGCCGCACCTGGCGATGGAAGTAGGTCATGACGTGCCGCTTGATGAGCACCCGATGCCAAACATCGTGCTGCGCGATCCCAATGAATGGAATCAGGTCAACACCGGCATGCAGATGGTCATGCACGACCCACGCGGCATTGCGCGCGATGCCGCCAAGGGCGCGCAGTACCGCATCGCTGGCAAAAGCGGTACGGCGCAGGTGGTGGCGATCAAGCAGGGTGAGCGTTACAACCGCCTGAAGACGCTGGAGCGTAACCGTGACAACGCCTTGTTCGTCGGCTTCGCACCGGCCGATCATCCGAAGATCGTGGTATCTGTGACCATCGAGAACGGCGAGGCGGGTGGTCGAGTCGCGGGCCCTGTAGTCCGGGAAATTCTCGATGCCTGGCTGCTCGACAGCGAGGGCAAGCTCAAACCGCAATACGCAGTCCCTGCCAAGGCGCCGGGCAACCCGCACGCCTGAATTGTTTGCCAATGCAAACTGTCTGACCGAGCCCTGAACAGGGCTCAGGTTTTCTGAACTGTCGAGAATTCATCGGGTCGACCACAACAGGCGTAGCAGAGCGCTGCGCGCGTTTTACCGAATTCATTATTGCCTCGACAAGGAACCCCTAATGTCCAAGACCATCGCCGACCATCTTGCGCAAACCCTCGCAGCGGCAGGTGTTTCCCACATCTGGGGGGTGTCCGGTGACAGCCTCAACGGCCTGACCGACAGCCTGGAACGCACCGATTCGATTCGCTGGATGCACACCCGTCATGAAGAAGTCGCAGCCTTCGCCGCCGGTGCCCAGGCGGCATCCAGCGGCAAGCTGGCGGTCTGTGCAGGCAGCTGCGGACCGGGCAACCTGCACCTGATCAATGGCCTGTACGACTGCCATCGCAACCGCGTGCCGGTGCTGGCGATTGCTGCGCACATTCCTTCCTCGGAAATCGGCCTGGATTACTTTCAGGAAACCCACCCGCAGGAGCTGTTCAAGGAGTGCAGCCACTTCGTCGAACTGGTCAGCAACCCCGAGCAATTCCCCCGTGTGCTGGAACGTGCCATGCGCGCGGCGATCAGCCAGAAAGGTGTTGCCGTTATCGTCTTGCCCGGCGATGTAGCGCTCAGCGAATCCCCTGATGTAGCTGCGAAATGGATTGAGCCCACGCCGCCAGCTGTCGTCCCGGCAGACAACGACTTGCAGTCGATGGCCGACATGCTCAACGACTCGAAAGCCGTGACCTTGCTGTGCGGTGCAGGCTGTGCAGGTGCTCACGAGCAGATTCTTGCACTGGCCGATACGCTGGGCGCCCCCATTGTTCATGCCTTGCGTGGCAAGCAGCACGTTGAATACGACAACCCGTTCGACGTCGGCATGACCGGCCTGATCGGCTTCAGCTCCGGCTATCACGCCATGCTGTCCTGCGACACGCTGGTGATTCTCGGCAGCAGCTTCCCCTATCGGAATTTCTACCCGGAAAAAGCCAACATCATCCAGATCGACCTCGACCCTACGCAGTTGGGCCGCCGCACGCCCGTGGCGCTGGGTCTGGTTGGAGGCGTGCGGGAAACCCTTGAAGCGCTTCAGCCAAGGCTCAAGCCGCATACCGATCGCCGTTTCCTCGACAAGGCCCTGAAGCACTACGCCAAGGCCCGTGAAGAGCTGGACGAACTGGCCACGCCTACGCCAGACGGTACGCCTATTCACCCGCAATACCTCACCCGTCTGGTCGATGAACAGGCCGACGCCGATGCAATCTTTACCGTCGATGTCGGCACGCCAACGCTGTGGGCCGCACGCTACCTGCACATGAACGGCAAGCGCAGTCTGCTCGGCTCGTTCAACCACGGCTCGATGGCCAACGCTTTGCCACAAGCTCTGGGGGCCAAGGCCGAGCACCCTGAGCGTCAGGTGGTGGCGTTGTGTGGCGATGGTGGCCTGTCGATGTTGTTGGGAGATCTGCTGAGCATCCGCCAACTGAACCTGCCTATCAAGATGGTGGTGTTCAACAACAGCTCGCTGGGCTTTGTCGACATGGAAATGAAAGCCAGTGGCTACGTGCCGCACGGCACCGACCTGCATGAAACCAACTTCGCCGGCATCGCCTTGGGCGCAGGCATTCTCGGCCTGCGCGTGGAGAACGCCGAAGAGCTATCTGCAGCGTTGCGCAAGGCGTTCGATCATCCCGGTCCGGTGCTGATCGACGTGGTCACTGCCAAGCAGGAGCTGGGCATCCCGCCGAAAATCAAGCTGGCCCAGGCCAAGGGCTTCAGCCTGTACATGATGCGCGCGATCATGAGCGGGCGGGGCAGTGAGGTGCTGGAGCTGGCGAAAACCAACCTGCGTTAATCAATTATAAAAACGTATGGGTTTAATAGAAAAAAGTTGCAACTTCTCTCTATCGAGATTGTCATCGCTGTTACAGGTGACACTCTCGGTGTTTTATATTTATCTTCTCATCATGATCGCCCCAGGCGGTCATTTCTTTGCGGATCCAAACTTCTCACGCCCTCTGCTTTATCAAGTTCGCTATTTGAATTAACAAATTCAAATAGTGGGTAAAGCTTCCCGGAAGGCGGCCGAGACAGTGATACGGAAGCAAGACCGGCTACGGCAGGCTGATAAACCAATTGTCCCTGGCGACAAAAAAACGTCGACGAATACAGAACGTTACGCCCTGGATAGCCTTTATAGAAAAGTCTGCACGTCATGAGGTCTGCAATGCTTAGAAATGCTCCTTTGAGTATGAAACTGCTGCTTATTTTAATATTCCCCCTATTGGGCTTCCTGGCCTTTGCAGGTTTGTTCGTCGCTGACAAAAGCGAAAACCTCGGTGACATGAGGCGAGCAGTAACAGCCACCGCAGTTGCACAGAAACTGAGCAACGTGGTCACTACCATCCAGCGCGAGCGCGGTGCCAGCGGCGTGTTTCTGGGCAGCGGCGGCAAGTCCATGCAGGACAAATTGAAGACCTTCCGTCAGGAAACCGACAAGGCGATAAGCGAGATGCGTGCCCAGTCGACCGACGGTATTCCCGGTCCGGACAAAGTCTACCGTGCACTGGATGACCTGACTGCGTTGCGCCTCAAGATCGATACGCTGGGGATCAACAACACCGAGTCCTCTACGCGCTTCACCGACGTTATCAAAACACTTGTCGGGTTCTCCTATTCACTGGAGGCGAGTATCGAAGATCCGCAAATACTGCGTGGCCTGAGTTCGCTCAACCAGTTCATCGACATGAAGGAACGTGCCGGTCGCGAGCGCGTGCTGCTCGGCCAGGCATTCAACCAGAACCGCTTTGACGCGCCCCTGTTGTCACGCTTCAGTCGTAACCTCGGAGAGTTCTCCGGTTACCTCGAAGCGTTTCAACGCTGGTCCCCTGAAGTATTCAAGACCAAACTCAATGACGTCATGCAGCAGCCGGGCTCGCTGGAAGTGGCGCGCTTGCAACGCCTGGGTTTCGATACCCCGATGGGTGATCCGCTCAACGTCAAGCCGGAAGACTGGTTCAACCTTGCCACCGTGCGTATCGACATGATGGCTCAGGTAGAAGCAGAGCTTGGCCAGAACGTGGTCGGCCTGGCAACGGATGCGCGCAGCTCTGCTCAAAGCAGCCTGTATGTGGCGGTTGCTACTGTCGTCCTGATGCTGATCGTAGTGCTGTGGCTGGCGTCGGTCATCATCCGCAACATCAAGGTCGCAGTTGTCGATGTGAACCGCACATTGATGGCACTTTCCACCCGCGACCTGACCGCGCGGACCCGCTATATCGGCAAGGATGAGTTTGGCGAGATTTCACGCAATCTTGACAACATGGCGCATCAGATCAGTGAGGTTATCAGCGAAATCGGCAGCGCCACGGCGCAGGTTGCCACCGCTGCCGAGCAGTCCTCCGCAGTGGCGTTGCAAACCAATCAGAACGTGGCGCAACAACGCCAGGGTACCGATCAGGTCGCTACTGCCATCAGCGAGATGAGCGCCACGGTAAAGGATGTAGCGCGCAGCACCACCGACGCGGCCGAGATGTCGCAACGCGTCAACAACAGCACCGTGCAGGGCAAGACCGAAATCGAGAACACCATCGGCCTGATTCAGGAGCTCTCGGTGCAGGCTGAAGAGACTTCGCGGATCATCGACGAGCTCAAGGGCGAGAGCAACTCGATCTCCTCGGTGCTCGATGTCATTCGTGGCGTCGCCGACCAGACCAACCTGCTGGCGCTCAACGCAGCCATCGAGGCTGCACGTGCCGGCGAGCAGGGGCGTGGTTTTGCGGTGGTTGCCGACGAAGTACGCAATCTGGCCAAGAAGACTCAGGACTCTACCGTCAGCATCCAGAAAATGATCGCCAACCTGCAGTCCGGCTCGGAACGCGCAGCAGCGTCGATGCAGGAAACCCTGGGCAAGGCGCAGGAGGGGGCCAGCAACGTCGTACGCGCTGGCGAACTGCTGGAAGAGATCGCCGAAGGCATCGCGACCATCAGCGACCGCAACATCCAGGTCGCTTCGGCCGCTGAAGAGCAAAGCCTGGTGGCCGAAGAGATCCACCGCAACGTCGACGACATCAACTCGCTGGTCATCCAGGTGAGTGCCGGTGCCGAGCAGACTGCCGTCACCAGTCGCGAACTTGCGCGTTTGGCCGAGCAGCAGCAGGGGCTAGTGGGTCGCTTCAAGGTGAGCTGATACTAAGCTGTTTGTGTGTTGTGAAAAGGCCTGGAAGCGAACGCTTTCAGGCCTTTTTGCTGGTCTTCAGATGCTGTCGTGCCGATGTCCCTGAGCCTGCCCAGCATGACCATTCAGTCACCTTTTAACGTAACCCCACGTCCCTCATATAATTATGTAGTGCTATAAAATAATCACTACATAATCGTTGACGTACCCGTTTTCCTTTTGCATTATGCAGCTGTCTCCCCGATCGGGAGCGCTGCAAAGTGTACTGAACAGGCTCGGCAAGCCGTCGAGATGTTCCCGGATGTAGGCTGCCCACAAGGCAGATTGATGGAGCTGAACTGGCATTTGTCGTCGATATGGGCGAGAAGCTGGCGAAACGTCCTCATGATGCTTGTAATGGATCGATTGCCGATCCTGGGTCAGGTCTTTGGGTTTCGTGACTTCTTCTCTCTGCGCTGATGCCGCTGTGTAGCGGCTCTTCATCAAGGCTACCTGCATGTCCTTGAGGGGCTGGAGCGACATTCGACCAACACTTACGTGTGTTGCATTGATGACGCTCTGGCGCATGAACTTGATGTATCAATTATTGAACGGTCTACGAGCGAAGGAGCATCAACATGAATATCAACAAGCAACCGACTATTGATGAACTGGCTCGTCTGTTTGCAGTATGCAAAGACACGCTGGACAACCACATCGTATGGATTGCCGATTCGGGTGAAGTCCATGTCGACGCCATGTCGCCATTCACCCAGGAAGACGAATTCCGTGACGCTCATCCACAGATGCGCACTGCGCTGAAGATGTTTCGCCGCGGTCAGGGTTATGTCGGCAAAAAAGCGGCGGCCGACCGCACGTATGTGGAAAATACGCTGCAGGCGCTGAAAGGCGAATGGCAAAAGAGCCGTCTGCAGGCACACTCTCAGGTCGCCTGAATTCAAGGTGCGATAAGTATTGAGCCCTGAAGTCTGTTCCCGAACCTGATCGGGAACAGGCTTTTTTATTTTCAGCGCCCGAAAGGGTAATTGCCTTATTGGTTGTACAAAGTGTTTTTGCTGGTATAGATTCCGGCCATGAGTCAGTTATCTGGCTTCTCTCATTCCCGGCCTGCCGATGCTTTCATGGCAGCGCCTGCACCTGACCTACACAGAGGTTGCCGATGCGTGCGCCACGATGGCTATGGTTGGTGATGTTGCTCAGCGCTGGCGCTTCGGCGGATTGGCGGGAGGCATTGCCCAATGCCCAGGTTGTCGGTGGCGGTGATCTCAGCCTGTTCGGCTTTCGTGTCTACACGGCCAGGTTGCTTAGTCCCGCCAAGCCCTTTGTAGCGAGTGCGCCGCTGGCTCTTGAGCTGACTTACCATCGCGATATTGACCGCGAAGATCTGGTCGATGCCAGTATCGATGAGATCAAGCGTATTTCCGGGTCGAAGGTGAACGATCAGCAACTGGCGCAATGGCGTCAGCAAATGAACCAGTCATTTGTCGATGTTAAGCCGGGCATGAAGATTACCGGGGTTTACCTGCCCGGCCGCGAAGCGCGTTTCTATGTCGGCGACAAACTCCAGCATGTCGTGCCCGACAGTGAGTTCGCCAAGGCTTTCTTTTCCATCTGGCTTGACCCGAAAACCCGTAACCCCGAGCTGCGTGAGCAGTTGCTCGGCAGTACCGGCTCATGACCCATCAAGGAGGGCGCATGCTGAGAAAGTGGATGTTGATGTTGTTTGCGGGGCTTGTACTGAGCGGCTGCGGCGGTGTGCCGGTAACCCGTTACAGTCAGGAAGAGCCCAAGCTCGATCTGCGCCAGTACTTCACCGGGCGTGTCGAGGCCTGGGGAATGTTTCAAAAGCGCTCCGGTGAAGTCACCAAGCGCTTTACCGTGGTGATCGACGGGCACAGTGAAGGCGAAGTGCTGGTCATGCACGAGGCCTTCAGCTACAGCGATGGCACCAAGCAGGTCCGGGAGTGGCGCTTGCGTCCCGATGGTCCGGGGCGCTGGAAAGGCACGGCAGGTGACGTGGTTGGCGAGGCCTATGGCGAAGTGTCAGGCAACAGCTTCCACTGGAACTATGTGCTCAGGTTGCCGGTGGACGGCACCGAGTATGACGTCAGCCTGGATGACTGGATGTACCTGATCGACAAGCAGACCATGGCCAATCGTTCGTCGATGACCAAACTGGGCGTGGAAGTCGGGCAGATCACTTTGTTCTTTCGCAAGTCGGGCAAATAAACCGCGCCTCATGAGCTGAGGCGTTATCCACCAGTGCGGCTGTCAGCCGCCCGTCATATTCATGAAGCGCACCACCTGCACGCCATCGTCGTGGGTGAAGTTGTGGCTCCACGGCTTGATTTGCATGGCATCGATGATGGCTTTTTCGAGTTTCTCAGGCTGACCGGGATTGGCGCGCAGTACCGCTTTCAAGTCCACGGAGTGCTCGTTGCCCAGGCACAGCAGCAAGCGGCCTTCGACCGTCAGGCGCACGCGATTGCAGGTGCCGCAGAAGTTATGGCTGTGCGGTGAGATAAAGCCAATGCGAATGCCTGGTGCCTCGGCCAGACGCCAGTAGCGCGACGGCCCCTGGGTCGAGTCAGTGGAAGGCACTAGCGTGTAACGTTCGGCAATGCGCTCGCGAACCTGATCGCTGGAGTAGAAGGACTCGGCCCGGCTGTGCTCGCTGATGATGCCCAGCGGCATCTCTTCGATGAACGAGACATCCAGATTGCGATCGATGGCGAACGCCAGCAGGTCGTTGATCTCGTGATCATTGCGACCATGCATTACCACGCAGTTGAGCTTGGTGTGCACAAAACCTGCGGCGTTGGCGGCATCGATGCCGGCAATCACCTTGTGCAGATCGCCTGTGCGGGTCAGCTCGCGGAAACGTTGCGGGTCGAGGCTGTCCAGGCTGATGTTCAAACGGGTGACGCCGGCCTTGAACAGCGGGGCGGCCAGTTTGTCCAGTTGTGAACCGTTGGTGGTCATGCACAGTTCGCGCAGGCCGGGCAGGGCGGCGATCTTTTCGCACAGACCCACGACGCCGGAGCGTACCAGTGGCTCACCGCCGGTAAGACGAATTTTACGCGTACCCAGCGCGACGAAGCGCTCGGCTACCTGAAGGATTTCCTCCAGCGACAGAATCTGTTGCCGAGGCAAAAACGTCATCTCTTCGGCCATGCAGTACACGCAGCGGAAATCGCACCGGTCGGTGACCGACATGCGCAGATAATCGACTTTACGTGCAAAGCGGTCCATCAGGACGGGTTCTGACATTTCACCTTCTAAATGATCGAGAGAGCTGTATTCCAGGTTTGGAGGCCAGCGTGCTACAGGGGTTCAGCTCTTTTGCAAGGTGCAGCATCCGGGCCTTTGCGCAGGCTGGCAAAGTGCCCAAGCCTGCTCACATATTAGCTGCACGCCTCAAGCTTTGCACTGGCGGCTATGCACCTGCTACATGGCCGCCACGCTACCGAGTCGAAATGCCGCAGTCCAATTGCTTCTTCCAATACCCTCATCGACCTCATCTATGGCCCTTTGCCGTAGCAGGCCTGTTAATCAGGGTTTGCGGCGGCGCTGCGCTCGTAACGTTCCAGCAAAGGCTGGATGCTGATGCCGTGTACCAGAATGCTCAGCGCTACGACCGAAAGTGTCATGCCGATCACAACGTGGCCGACATCGTGTGCCAGACCGTGTGACAACGCAAAACACAGGTAATAAAGACTGCCGATCCCACGAATACCGAACCATCCAACCAGTGCTTTTTGTCGGACGTTGAGCAGGCGACGACTCACCAGCAACCAAACGCTGGCAGGACGAATCACGCAGAACAGCGCGATACCCAGACCAATCGCGCGCCAGTCCCAGTACATCGTCAGCGCAGCGCCCAGCAGGGTGATCAGCAACACTTCCATCGCGCGTTCCACCAGGCTGCCGAACGCGAGCATATCCCCCATCATTACCCCGGCAGCCAGTTGCGAGTCGCTCATGTCTTCGCCCTGCGCTACTGTGCCCTGTTCGAGGGACGCAGTCATATGCCCCAGGACCGGTTGCGCGACATGCTCCGATGGCAGCTCTGAGCGCGTGACACGTACTTCAGCCTGACGCAGCCCGAATCCGGCGGCAAAGACCGAAAGAAAACCGAAGGCTCCCACACCTTGCGCGACCACGTAGGCCAGGGCGATCAATGCCAGCGCCAGAAAGTCATTGGGTGATGTGGTGCTGTCGGCGTTCTTGATGCGGAGAAAGATCATCAGATGGCCAACGCCGCGGCCCATGCCGTAACCAATCAACAAACCGGCCGGAACCGCCCAGATCAGGTCCTTGATCAGCCATCCCTGGACCCAGTCGCTCATTGCGCCCCCGGAACTCAGGTACAGCAAGGCAAAGATCACGAACGGAAACGCCGTCCCGTCGTTGAGGCCCGCTTCGCCGGACAGACCAAACCGCAGGCGATCCTGGTCCTGGGCGTTGTTCACCTGGACCATCCCGGCCAGTACAGGGTCGGTCGGCGACAGCATGGCACCGAGCAACAACGACACGCCCCAGTCCAGGCCGATGATGTTGTGCCCCGCGACCGTCACGCCAGCAATGGTCGCCAGCATCACTGGCCCGGCCAGCCAGTAGGCAGAGTGCCAGGCCTTGCCGCGCAGCGGCAGGCGCAACTTGATGCCCGTACCGAACAGGGAAAACAGTACCGCCACCTCGGTCAGGCGCTCCAGCCATTCGTAGGATTTTTCGAAATCCAGATTGACGATATCCAGGCCCATCGGCCCGATGCCAAAGCCGAATCCCAGGCATACCGCTGACGTGGTCACCGGCATCCAGCGCAGGTACGAGGACGTGAGCGCCAATAGCATCAAGAGCACGCCAAGCACGCTCATGCAGACAATAAAACTCATAAAGAAAGAACCACCGTTAAATGCGCCTCAAGAAGAGGGCGTAACGGTGGGACTCTCTTGTGCGGTAATAAGTTGAAATAATTTGCCGGGCGGTGATCAGCCGGTGTTTGCCTGTAAACGGCACGGCCTTTTGACCTTGCCGCTTGCGACTAGCGCTCGATACTGCGGCTCCAGCGTGCGTTCCACTCGGGGCGGATCTGGTTGACTTGATCCCAGTCGATGGTTACCGCTGTTTCCAGGTACTTTTCCATGGCCTCGACTTGCGCGCGCGTCTTCTCGGAGGTCGGTGTTTTCGGATTTGACGGGATCTGATCGCCGAATTCCAACGCAGGTGCCTGTGCTTCCGGTGTCAGCAGGTAGGCCGCCAGCTTCTGGGCCAGCTCTGGCTGGTTGTTATTGGCGATTGCACATTCAGCCACGTTCAACACCACGCCGCCTTCCTTGGGCGAGGCGTATTCCACCGGCACGCCCTTGATCTTCAAGGCGGTCACTTGCGTCGGCGTCAGCGGGAACAGCGCGGCTTCGTCGGTCTGTACCATTTCCGAGATCTTCGCCGAACTGGCGATGTATTCCAGCACGTTCGGTCCAATGGTCTTCGGCCAGGCCTTGAAGCCTGGCTCGACGTCTTTCTCGCTGCCGCCCTGGATACGGTTGAACATCAGAAAGCCATGCAGGCCGAAGGTCGAGGAGGCCAGTGACTGGAACACCACCTTGTCCTTGAAACGTTTGTCGGCCAGGTCCATCCATGAGGTGGGCGCGCTCCAGCCCTTTTCCTTGAACATCCGCGTGTTGTAGGCCAGGCCGGTCACACCCAGGCTGACGGCCGCTGCCTGTTCCTTGATTTTTGCCTTGGCAGGCAGGTCAGCCAGGCTGGCGCTGGGCTGCAGGGTGTCGCACAGGCCCATGGAAATGGCTCGGTACATGATGCCGTCATCGAGGAAGATGACATGCATCTGCGGGTTGTCTTTACTCGCCTGCACCTTGGCGAGGATGTCGGCCGAGGTGCCGGGCACGATCACCACCTTGACGTTGTTGGCCTTCTCGAAAGCGGGCAGCACCTGATCGGCATACAGGCGCTCCATGGTTCCGCCGTTCATGCCCAGGTACAGCGTGGTTTCGGCCTGGGCAGGCAACGACACGAGTGCGGCAGCCAAGGGCAGGCATGACAGGCTGGTGAGGGCGAGACGTTTGGTGCTTTTCATAAGGACGACCTTCCTCTGTGCAATGGGATGACGTTCGTAGCGGGTTCTATCGCAGTGGGTTGGGTAGCTGCCTGGCGGAAGCGGCCGATGGAAAAAGCCTCGAGCGAGATCGTTGAGGCACCGCCGCAGACCCATTCGGCCAGCGCTTCGCCCGCGGCCGGGCCGATCTGAAAGCCTGCCCCGGCAAAGCCGAAGCCGTGCAGCAGGCCTGGTCTTGTCAGGCTCGGGCCCAACACCGGTTCGCGATCAGGCAGGTAGCCTTCAGTGCCGCTCCAGGTGCGAATGGCCTGGGCCCCGGCCAATGGCGGGTAGAGTTCGACGGCGTTGCGCAGGATGTCGAGCACTGCCGCCTGTCCTGGTCTGGCGTGTGCCGGGCCGAGGGCAAAGCCTTGTCCGCCGCCCAGCACGCAATTGCCGCGTGCCACCTGCCGGGCATAGATGCCGCCGCCTTCGACACCGGTGCTGACGTCCATGAACATTGGCAGTGGTTCTGTCACCAGCATCGCCGGATGCCCCGAATACATCGGCACCGGTTCGTTGAATTGTGCCGCCAGCGCTCCTGCCCAGGCGCCAGCGCAATTCAGTAGCCAGGGGGCTCGCAGTGTCAGGCCGCTGGCGGTCGTGACGATGAAGGCGTTGCCGTCGTGACTGACTTCGCTGACCGGCGCCTGCTCGAATACCTGAGCGCCCGCCCGGCGAGCTGCGCGGGCAAAGGCGGGCGATACCAGACGCGGATTGGCGTGCCCGTCGTCGGCGCATAGCGATGCACCGACGGCGACATCGCCCGCCCAAGGGTAACGGGCGCGCAGTTGCTCTCGATCCAGCAGTTGCAAATCCAGCCCGAACCCCTGGCTGGCTTCGGCGTAGCTGCGTAGCGCATCCATGTCCTGCTCGCTGCGCGCCAGTTTGAGGTGGCCGGAGCGCTGGTATTCGCCGTCGATACCGATCAGATCGCACAGGCCGCTCCAGATCTGATGCGCCCGTTGCGACAAGGGCAGTTGCGACAAGGGCCTGCCCTGACGGCGTACGCCGCCATAATTGACGCCGCTGGAGTGCGAGCCGCAAAAGTCGCGCTCCAGCAAGGCGACACGCTTGCCCTTCAGTGCAAGCGCCAAGGCTGCCGACGAGCCGACGATGCCGCCGCCGATAACAATCGCATCGCTTTCAATCAGCGTGCTCATGGTTGTGTCTCCGCTGATTGTTTGTCCACGGGCAGCATCTCCAGGCCGAACGGCAGTGGCTTGATCGGTGCCTGGCCGCGTAGACGGCCGACCTGCTCAACTGGCCGGCCGCTCTCGCGGGCGATGATCTCGGCGGCTGCCAGGCCGCACATCCGGCCCTGACAGCGGCCCATACCCACCCGACACATGGCCTTGACCCGGTTGATCTCCCAATGGCCGTCCTGCACGGTGGTACGAATATCGCCCGCAGAGACCTCTTCACAGCGGCACACAAGCGTGTCATCCGCTACATTGGCAGCCCAGTCTTCGGGGAACGGAAACGCGGTTTCCAGCCCGTGGCGGAAGCTTTCGATGCGTTGCAGTGCGGTTTGCAGGTCACTGATACGCACGGCGTCGACGGTGACACCGCTGTCTTGCAGCAGCCCGAGCGCGGCCAGTTCTCCGGCCATTTCCGCCGCGTCTGCGCCCATGATTCCAGCACCGTCGCCTGCCAGATACACGTCTGGCACGCTGCTGCGCCCACAGTCATCGCGAATGGGCAGCCACGCTCGGTTAAGCGGGCTCCAACCGAATTCACAGCCGAGCAGGTCGGCCAGTTGTGTCTCGCTGCGCAGCGCATGGGCAAAGGCTACTGCGTCGCAGGCCAGGTGGCCTGATTGGCCGTTGCGTTGCCAGTGAATGCCGTCTACGCGTTTGTCACCGTTGATGCGTGTGAGGTATGCGCCCTGGTGCACGGGAATGCCATGCGCACTCAGCCACGCGCGGTAATACAGGCCCTTGGCAAGGGTTGCCGGTTGGCCGAGCAGCGCAGGCAGCGCCTTGCATTGGGCTGAAAACGGCGCGCTGTCGAGCACCGCCAGCACGTTCGCGCCAGCCTTGGCATATTGATAGGCGACCAGATACAGCAAGGGGCCGCTGCCGCAAAACACCACGCGTTCGCCAATCGCACAACCCTGATATTTAAGTGCGATCTGCGCTGCACCCAGGCTATACACGCCGGGCAGTGTCCAGCCGGGCACTGGCAGAATGCGGTCGGTGGCACCTGTGGCGACAATCAGTCGGGTGAAATCCAGGGTTGCGACTGTTCCGTTGTGCAGGGTATCGAGTTGATTGCCTTCGACGTTCCACACCAGCGTCTGCGGTCGGTAGTCGATCTGTGTTGTCAGTGCATCGAGCGCCTGATGCAGCGCAACGGCCCTGCCGCTTTCAAAGCCGTAAAGCGCCTTGGCCGAACGCTGGAAATTCTCTGGCTGGCGACGATAGATCTGCCCGCCGCCGCGCAGACCTTCGTCGATCAGGCAGGCTTTGACACCGTGCTCCAGCAGCGTCTGGGCAGCGCGAATCCCGGCTGGGCCGGCGCCGATAATGGCAACGCGGTCTTTGCTCATGGCCGCCGCCCCGGTTCACGAATAATCGCCTGGCCAGCTTCCAGCAGCGTCGAACAGGCACGCACTCGCTGGCCGTTGCCGAGTCTTACCCAGCAGTCCTGGCAGGCGCCCATCATGCAGAACCCGGCGCGCGGCTCGGCACTGAAGTCACTGCCGCGCAGGTGCTCACTGGCGGTCAATACCGCAGTCAGCACGGTGTCGCCCAACAGACCATTGGCCGGTTGCCCATCGAGGGTGAAGGGCAGAACGGGGCGATCATGTTCAGCCAGTCGTTTCAGCAATGCCATAACGTGAAAGCTCCGGATCAGTGTTTGCCGACCAGCACCCGATCCAGCCCATAGACCCGGTCGAGCAGGATCATGGTGGCGGCGGTGAGGGCGATGACCAGTGCCGATACGGCAGCCATCATCGGGTCAATGGATTCGGTGGCGTAAACGTACATGCGCACCGGCAGCGTCTGGGTAGCAGGCGAGGTGACGAAGATCGACAGCGTGACTTCATCGAAACTGTTGATGAACGCCAGCAGCCAGCCGCCTGCCACGCCGGGCAGGATCATCGGCAGGGTGATCTGCCGAAACAGGGTCAAACGGTTGGCCCCCAATGACTCGGCGGCGTGTTCGGCGCTGCGGTCGATACCGATCGCCGCCGCCAGCACCAGACGCAGTACGTAAGGCGTGATGACCAGCACGTGGGCGAAGATCAGCCAGGTGAAGCTGCCGTTTACGCCCATCAGCGCAAACAGGCGCAGCATCGCCACCCCCAGCACCAGGTGCGGAATGATGATCGGCGAAAGAAACAGCGCATTGAAAAAGTTGCGGCCCGGAAATGTATGCCGGGTGATCGCCAGCGCAGCAGGCACCGCGATCAACGTCGCCAGCGTTGCGGACACAAACGCCAGAATCAGGCTGTTGTAGAACGAGTCGATAAAGTCGGCGCGTTCGAACACCGCCTTGAACCAGCGCAGCGAGAAGTCGGTAGTGGGCAGGCTAAGGGTGTTTTCCGGGGTAAACGCCACCAGGCACACCACCACCAGCGGGGCCATCATGAAGATCACTACCAGCGCATGAAACGACAGGGCCAAAGGACCGTTCTTGGACATGGATCATTCCCCCAGAGTTTTTTTGTAACGGCCTTCGATCAGGCGGTTCCAGGACAGCATGACCAGCAGGTTGACCAGCAGCAGCGCCACCGCCAGGGTCGCGCCCATCGGCCAGTTGAGCTCCGAGAGGTACTGGTCGTAGATCACCGTGGCGACCATCTTCAAACGTCGACCACCGAGCAGGCCGGGAATGGCAAACGAACTGGCGGCCAGGCCAAAGACAATCAGTGAGCCGGACAGCACGCCCGGCATGACCTGTGGCAGGACGATCAGGCGCATGACTTTCGCCTGACTGGCACCCAGCGACAGCGCGGCCTGTTCGGCGGTGGGGTCGAGCTTTTGCAACGAGGTCCAGACCGGAATGATCATGAACGGCAACATGACGTGGACCAGCGCGATGATCACGGCAAACGGGGTGTACAGCAGTTTCACCGGGCGACCGCCCATGAACTGGATAGCCTGGTTGATCAGACCGTCCGCCCCCAACAGAAGGCTCCAGCCGAAGGCCCGGACCACCACCGAGATCAGCAGCGGCGTGAGGATCAGAATCAGGAAGATAGAGCGCCACGGTGTGCCCATGCGGCTCAGAATGTAGGCCTCCGGCACACCGATCAGCACGCAGAGCAACGTCACCAGCGCGCTGATCCAGAAGGTGCGCAGGAAGATTTCATAGAAATACGAATCGGTGACCACGGCCGTGTAATTGGCCAGCGTATAGCTGTCGCTTTTCACCCCGACCTGATAGTCGAACACGTTGAATGACAGCAGCAGCGTCAGGCCCAGCGGCAGCACCAGCAAGCCGATATACAACGCCAGTGCCGGAGCTGACAGCCAATAACCGCGGCCACCCTGACGCATTTCGCTCATCAGGCTCATGCGCGCACCTCGTCGGCGTCCAGTACGCGCAGCAATTCGGCTGGCCAATCGATGCCGACCGCAGCACCTTGTTCCAGCGGTGCCTGGCCGTCGTTGCGACGCACTACGGTTATTTCGCCGATGCCGGTCTGAATGCGATACAGCCACTGGCTGCCGAGAAAGTAACGCGTGACGATACGCCCCGACAGCCGTCCGCAGCCGGGGTCCACCAGATCAATTTTCTCTGGACGCAGGCTGAGTGTCAGCGTGCCATCGCCGGGTAGCAGACGGATCTGCGGGTTGCCGCTGCTGTCCGGGTCGCCCTGCAACATATTGGCTTTGCCGACAAACCCCGAGATAAAGCGCGTGCGCGGGTGTTCGTAGAGCGTGTAGGGCTCGTCGATCTGCGTGATCCGTCCGGCCTGCATCACCACCACCCGATCACTGATCGACAGGGCTTCAGCCTGATCGTGGGTAACCATCAGTGTGGTGATGCCCACTTCATTCTGAATACGGCGAATTTCGAACTGCATCTCTTCGCGCAGGTTGGCGTCCAGGTTGGACAGCGGTTCATCCAGAAGCAGCACCGGCGGCTCGATCACCAGTGCTCTGGCCAGCGCGACCCGCTGCCGTTGCCCGCCAGACAACTCGCGCGGGTAGCGCTCGGCATGCTGGCCGAGACGAACCAGTTCCAGCACCCGTGTGACACGCTGTTGCAACTCGGCAGCAGGCACCTTGCGCATGCGCAGGCCAAACGCAACGTTGTTGGCCACGGTCATGTGCGGAAACAATGCATAGCTCTGAAATACAACGCCCAGACCCCGACTGCTGGGCTTGGCGTGGGTAATGTCGCGGCCGTCGAGCACGATGCGCCCGTCACTGACTTCAACGAAGCCGGCGATCATTTGCAGAGTGGTGGTTTTGCCGCAGCCGGAAGGGCCGAGCAGTGAAACGAATTCGCCCTTGTCGACGGCCAGGTTCGTGGCGACCACAGCGTCTATGGAACCGTAGCGTTTGGAGAGACCTTCGAGCTGCAGAAATGCCATGCCTGCTTCCACCTGTGTGCATGCGCGCCGAGGCACGCGTTTGTCATGGGCAGATGCGAAATGAAGTCATGCAGTTCTGTGGACGTTGGTGCTCGCTCTGAGTCGGCTACCGATGATTGTTCAAATCGCCCCTGTGGACTGAGAGTAGGGCGAAGGCTAGGATGGGCTCAACAAGCAATTTCACTGAATAACATCTTTCTTCGAATTAATTCTTTTAGTGGAAAAATAGCGAGCTATATTCATGAATAATTCCACTGATCGGAATACTGATTCTGCGCAAGTGGGCGTCGGCGCGGTGTCGCGTCTGTTCGCCGTATTGCGTTGCCTGGGCGATTGCGACGAGGGCGGCGAGCGGGTCACACAACTCGCCCAGCGTGTCGGGCTCTCGCAACCCACCACGCACCGCTTGCTGCGCAGTCTGATGGATGAGGGCATGGTCGAGCAGGACCTGCTCAGCAAGCGCTATCGGTTGAGCATCGAATTCTTTGCGCTGGCCGCCAAGGCGGGCAACACCGGCAATCTGCGCGACGTGGTACGCCCCAGTCTGTTACGCCTGTCTGCATCGCTGGGCGACTCGCTGTTTCTGCTGGCACGCAGTGGCTTTGACGCGATCTGTCTGGACCGCAGTGAGGGCCCGTACCCGATTCGCACGTTCACCGGCGACATTGGTGGCCGTGTTGCGTTGGGCGTGGGGCAGGGCAGCTTGGCGATTCTCGCGTTTCTCCCCGAGGACGAGCGGGAAACGGTGATTGCCTACAACCTGCCACGGCTCAAGGATTTTCACCTGTACGACGAGGTGTTTCTGCGTTCAGAGGTCGAAAACGTGCGCCGCCTCGGCTACGCCGGGCGCAACACCGGCGCGCTACCGGGCATGGCCGGGCTGGCCGTGCCGATCCTGGACCGCAGCGGCCGGGCAGTGGCAGCGCTCAGCGTGGCAACTATCTCCGACCGCTTGGGGCCTGATCGCCTGATGACCGTGGTAGAACTGCTCAAGCGTGAAGCCACGGCCATCAGTGCCAGAATCAATCCCTTCGATCCTTCGCTGCGACGGCCCAGCCAGGTATTTGGGCAGGCGGAGTAAAGGAGAGGTCCGTCTCAGATTGAAAACTTCGACACCATACGGTTGAGATCCACAGCCAGGCGAGACAGCTCCTGGCTGGCAGTGGAGGTCTGGCTGGAAGCCGAAGAGCTCTGCGCCGACAGATCGCGAATGCTCACCAGGTTCTCGTCGACCGACCGCGCAACATGCGCTTGCTGTTCAGAGGCTGTCGCAATCATCAGGTTGCGTTCATTGATATGACTGATCGACGCGGTGATGTCCTTGATCGCAATCCCGGCCTGCTGGGCGATCAGCAAGGTGGCGTCGGTTTCCGCATTGCTCTGCTTCATCGACTGGACGGCTTCATTGGAGTTCTTCTGAATACCCTGGATCATCTGTTCTATTTCCTGGGTAGACGTCTGCGTGCGATGTGCCAACGCCCTGACCTCATCGGCAACCACCGCAAACCCACGGCCCTGTTCGCCAGCCCGCGCCGCTTCGATGGCGGCGTTGAGCGCCAGCAGGTTGGTCTGTTCGGCGATGGCGCGAATCACGTCCACAACCTTGGCGATGCTTTGAGCCTGATTGGCGAGGCCTTCTACTTCTGTGCCGGTTCTGTCCACGGTGTGACTGAGCTTTTCCAGCGCAGTGATGGTCTGGCCGACGCAATCCTGGCCAGTCTGCGCGGATTTTTCACAGGCCTGGGTAGAGGAAGAGGCCGCAACAGCGTTGCGTGCGACCTCTTCGATGGCGGCTGTCATCTGGTTGACCGCCGTGGCCGCCTGCTCGGTTTCCTGGGTCTGACGCTGCATGCCCTGTGTGGAATCCTGTGTGATCGAGCTCATTTCTTCGGCGGCCGAGGCGAGCAGGCCTGAGGCATCGGAAATATGCTGAATGGTGCCCTTGAGGTTAGAGAGCATCGCTGCGCTGGCTTTTTGCAGTTCGGTCAGCTCGTCTGCCCCGTTGATTTCGACAGTCGTGCGCAGATCACCTTCGGCGATCCGTCGTGTGGAGTCGAGTAGCGCCTTGACCGGCTTTGCAATGCTGCGCGTAAATAAGGTGGCAACAATCAACGTAATGATGATGGCGAGAATAATCAGCGTCATGGTCACGGTCAGCCCGCTCTGATAATTCCTGTTAGCCACCAACCCCGATTGTTCGGCTCCTTTGATATTGACTTCGATCAGTTTTTCTATCGATGCTTGTAACGCCTTGGCTTGCGGGCTCGTCACATCGCGAATGAATGCGAATAATTCGCTATCGGACTTGTTCTTGCTAAGTTCAACCAGTTCATCGATTTTGGCGATGTAAGCCGACGCATCAGCCTTCACTTTTCGATAGGCTTCCTCTTCTTCCGGGCTTGATACCAGAGGGCCGTAAGTGTCAGCTTCTTGCAGTAACGAATTTTTCAATCCAGTCAGCTTGTTCATGGACTCGGAAGACCGTCTGTCGTCATCCATCACGAAGCGTCGAGCATCAAGGCGATACAGCAGGCCTGCGGTATTAATGCGGCCTGCCTGCCTCACGCTGGGCAGCCAGTCATTCTGTAACCGCTCGGCGGACTGGTGGAGCCCTTCCATTTTGAACAGTGCGTTGATGCCCAGGCCAGCGAGCAGCAAGCAAATAAAGCCAAAGCTGACAAACGCCCTGAGGTTCAATCCGATATTTCTTATTGGCATTATGGATCCCCTTTGTGTCACCACTTCATGGCGGGGGCCATCATTACAAATGATGGTGACTTGATATCACTCTAGTGCTGTGGCCTGGAAAAAACTACTGTCTGACACAAAAAGTTTATTGGTCATTCAGGAAGTGTTAAACAAACAAAAAGTTGGAAAATAGTCAGACTTTTAATGGCGAGGACTGTTTTTGAATGTGAAAAGTTTGTAAACGCATTTCCCGTAACGTTACTTGTTCCATTGACGGTAGCCAGCGATACTCGCGCGTCGCTGGCTAAATTCTTTAGGGTTTACGCCCACCCTGTCCGACTCAAGCCTTCAGCCTTGAACACCAAAGCCTTCAGGCCGCCATCGACCCGCGCATCCGGGAATTCCGGCGGGTTCTCCAGGCGTTGTTCGAAGCGCAGGCACGGTGCCTCGATTGCCGTGTGCTGGATCAGAAAGTCCGGCCCCAGCGCCGGATCGTTCATGCATGCCAGCACCGAACCGTCTTCATCCAGCAACTCTGGCAGACGGCGCAGGACTCGCTGGTAGTCCTTGTCGAGCATGAAGCTGCCTTTCTGGAAAGACGGCGGGTCAATGATGATCAGGTCGTAAGGGCCGGAGCGGGTGACTTTGGCCCATGACTTGAACAGGTCATGCCCGAGAAAGGTCACCCGGCCCAGGTCCTGATCATTGAGCCGGTGATTCTCACGACCGCGATTCAATGCCGCGCGGGCCATGTCCAGGTTCACTACATGGTCTGCACCACCGGCAAGGGCGGCGACCGAGAAGCCGCAGGTGTAGGCGAACAGGTTCAGGATGCGCTTGCCCTTTGCCTGGGCCTGCACCCATTCGCGGCCATAGCGCATGTCCAGAAACAGACCGCTGTTCTGCTTCTTGCCGAAATCGACTTTATAACGCAGGCCATTTTCGGTGATCACCCATTCATCGACCACCTCGCCGGTCAGCCATTGCGTAGTGCTTTGCGGCAGATAGCGGTGTTGCAACAACAGGGTATGGGCCTGACTTTGTTGCCACTGCGGCGTTTCGATCAACTCGTTCAACAGCTGCGTCAGAGCTGCCAGTTCGGGCTCAAGAGGCTCTTTGAACAGCGAGACCAGCACCACGCCCTGCATCCAGTCGACGGTAATGTGCTCCAGCCCCGGCCATACGCGACCACGGCCATGAAACAGGCGGCGGGTTTCAGTCGGAACGTTGTTCAGGGCGGCGAGTAGATGCTGTTGCAGGATGGCGAGTGCTTCAGGGGTCATGACGAAGGTCGGTTATGAAAGGCGGCGTATGGTAAACGTATTTCAGCAGATGGGAATCGCAGGGTTCAGCGAGGCATGTATTGACGTTGCCAGCGATGCGGGATTTTCAATGAAACCAGCCCCAGCAATGCCGACAGGCTGCCGCTGATCAACAGGGCATTGAGCCCCAGGCGTTGTTCAAGCAGTGCGCCGATGACCGCCCCGATGAACATGCCAACCCACGGCACCAGTTGCACGCGCCAGCCATCTCGGCGCTCGCCCAGTATCCAGCGGCCCAAGCCACGCCCGAAACGCGACAGCGCGCCGGTTACATAGGTCAGGCCGACCGGCAGCCCGTTGACCTGTTCCACGGCGGCGTTGAGCATACCCATCGCCAGAATGGCCCAGATCAGTGCGAGCATATTGCTTTCCAGCGGCCATGCGGCTGCGGCGCACAGCAGCGTGGCGATCCCCAGCAGCAGGGGCAGGGCGCGTCGGCCGCCAAGCCGTGCAACGACGACGCCCAGCGCATTGCCGGCAATAAAGGCGAAGATGGCGAGTGCCAGGCGAAGGGTCACGCTCAGGTCGCCGGCACTGATCGCGACGGCAAGCCGGGTGGTGTTGCCACTCATGAACGAAACGAAGTCGCCGGTCGCCATGAAACCGATGGCATCGGTCATGCCCGCCAGAACCGAAAGGCTCGCCACCAGGCACATGCCGACCCGGCCACGCCATTTCTGCATGTTCAGGTGCCTGGGGCTGGCGCTGATTCTGGCGGGCTGTGGCAGCATCGAAGGCCCTCTGGACCAATGGAAGCGCGTTTGATCGCTGGTTCAGCGGTTCATAGCGGCTTGGCGCGTACTATTCGCTTGGCCCTGACCTCATCGGCATAGGCCTTGAGCTGATCGGCATCGCTGTAAAGGCGGTTGACCATCTGCAGTACTGCCGTAACGTCGACATCTTTCATTTGCGAGGCGAGTTTGAGAATTTCTTCCGCCGTGTTTTCCAGATTGGTTGCTGTCCCTTTCAGGTGCCGCTTCAGCTCCTGAGTCGACTTATTGAGCGCCATACGTGTTCCTGTGCCAAGACCTTGAATTCCATACCCGGAGCATGGCTTTTTCCGCGATAACAAGCAATCAGGCTTATGCCTGTCAGCCAAGGTCATCGGCCGATTCAAGGCGATCTGCAAGGCAGCCGGCTCAATCGTCGCGGGTCAGCACTTCCAGCAGCTCTATTTCAAACGTCAGGTCGGCACCCGGTTTGATGTGCGCGCCCATCGTTCTGTCGCCATAGGCCAGGTGGGCAGGCACGAACAGTTTGCGTTTGCCGCCCACCTTCATGCCCATAAGGCCCTGATCCCAGCCCTTGATAACGCGTCCGGTGCCGATCACGCACTGAAACGGCTTGCCACGCTGGTGAGAGGAATCAAAGACAGTGCCGTCTTCGAGGGTTCCGGTGTAATGCGTGGTGATCAGCGCACCTTTGACCGCTTCCTTGCCTTCGCCGGGATGCAGGTCGGTAATCTGTAATTCTTTGCTCATTACAAGGCTTCCGTTTTTAGCGCGCTCAATGAATGCCGAGAGCGTGCATTTTCGCAGCGCTTTCTCGCAGAAAAGCATGCCTGTGACAAGCGGGCGAAACGAAAACGGGGAAGCTTTCGCTTCCCCGTCGTATTCCGATTGTGTCGTTCGTCAGAGATTCTGCGAACTGACCACCATCGCTTGGGCGATATTCTCTTTCTGCTCCTGGGTGAAACCGTCCCAGATATTGGTCTTGGCGTAGTAACCCAGGCCAGCCAGGCAGTAAAGGCTAAGGGTCAGAACGATGACGATTGAAACAAAGGTCCAGCGGCCTTCGTCATCGTTTTCCCGAGTGAAGCTACGGGAATAGTTGTCCTCGGCGCTACGGAAGAACAGCGCGGACGATAGGCGCTTGAGCCACTGGAACAAATGAACGACAACGATACGCAGCATGGGAAATCACCTCAAAGGTTAAAAGAAACAGGTCGTCCGCGATGCCGGTCACCGGCGTCGGGGTGCAAAAGCTGAAAACGAAAAAAGCCCGTCTATGACGGGCTTTCTTTTTATGATTCTGGTCAGAGGGCAGGGGATCGTGCATTCACACAAGTCGCGTTGGACACTGCGCAGGCCTGCCGTTATTGCAACATTTTAAAACAAATGATTTGTGTGATCTACCCGGACACTGCCGTTGTCAGACAACTGGTCGTACCTGGAGGTGCGGCAAAACGTCGCTCCGGGTTGAGCGAGGCTTAGGAATACGCCGTGCTTTTGGTCAAGTCTTGTAATACTTATACAAAATACGAAACAGTTGTGTGTATTGTACGATCAACGCCCGTATTGATTTTCAGGACCGTATGAATACCCTCCAGGAGCCTCCGAGTTGCCTTCCCTTCACCGCTGATGGCTGGCCAGTGATATCCCATTCACCAGGCAGGCCGTTTGATTCGAACGCCGGTTTACCCTCTCTCTCGTGTTGCAATGGCCCCGACATGCCTGTGCATGGTCGCAAGGCACCTTTGCGCATGGCAATTCATTGCAGTGCGTGGCCAGCTGTGGCCAACGATGAGTTTTCCCGCCATTTTTCTCGTGAGGCTGCATAACTACCATGGAATGGATCGCTGACCCCACGGCATGGCTTGGCCTGCTGACCCTCATCGTGCTGGAACTGGTGCTGGGTATCGATAACCTGGTGTTTATCGCCATTCTGGCGGACAAACTGCCCCCCGAACAACGCGACAAGGCGCGCGTCATCGGCCTGTCGCTGGCATTGATCATGCGCCTGGGCCTGCTGGCGAGCATCTCCTGGATGGTGACGCTGACCGAGCCGTTGTTCGAGATCTTCGACAAGACGTTCTCCGGTCGTGACCTGATCATGCTGTTTGGTGGTGTGTTCCTGTTGTTCAAGGCCACCATGGAACTGCACGAACGGCTGGAAGGCCATGTTGCCCAGCGCGCCGGTAACGCAGGTTATGCGTTGTTCTGGCCCATCGTTGCGCAGATCGTGGTACTCGACGCGGTGTTCTCGCTGGACGCCGTAATCACGGCCGTCGGCATGGTCGAACACCTGTCGGTCATGATGATTGCCGTAATCTTCTCCATCGGCCTGATGATGATTGCCAGCAAGCCGCTGACCAAATTCGTCAACAGCCGCCCGACAGTGATCATGCTGTGTCTAGGCTTCCTGATGATGATTGGTTTCAGCCTGACCGCCGAGGGCCTGGGTTTCCATATTCCCAAGGGCTATCTGTATGCGGCCATCGGTTTCTCGATCCTCATCGAGGTGTTCAACCAGATCGCTCGCAAGCGCAGCAAGAAGTCTGCTCATGGCCACCTGCCGCGTCGCGAGCGGGCTGCCCATGCGGTGATGCGTCTGCTGGGCGGTCGCAAGCTGGAGTCTGGCGATGTCGATGAGGAAATCACCGACATGCTGGAAGGCGAAAGCAGCGAGCCGGTGTTTGACCGTCGTGAGCGGGTGATGATCAGCGGCGTACTGCAACTGGCTGAGCGGCCGATTCGCACGGTGATGACGCCGAGGGCCGAAATCGACTACATCGACTTGAAAGATGATGCCGAGAAAATCCGTCTGAAACTGATGCACTCGTCCTACTCGCGTCTGCCGTTGATTGGTGAGCGAGGCATCGATGAGCCGCTGGGCTTCGTGCACAAGAAAGAGCTGTTCAAGGAATTGTTGTCCGGCAACGAGCCCGACCTGAAGCTGATGTCGCGCAAGGCAATCAACCTGCTGGAAAGCTTCACCATCCTCAATGCCCTGGAGCAGATGCGCAAGGAGTCGACGCACATCGCTTTTGTGGTCAACGAGTTCGGTGATTTCATCGGCGTGTTGAGCATGACCGACATTCTGGAATCCATCGCTGGCCAGCTGCCAGACGCCAGCGAAGTGGAAGGCCCGGACATCGTCAAGCAAGGCGAGGACTTCGTGGTATCGGGTGCCTTGAACCTGAGTCTGATTCGCGAACGCACCGGCTTCCAGGCCAAGGCCACCGAGGATTATCAGACCCTCGCCGGACTGGTCATGAGCCTGCTGGATCGCCTGCCTTCTACCGGCGATAGCCTGGACTGGCAGGGCTGGAACCTTCAGGTTGTCGGCGTGGAAGAGCGCCGGGTGACTCGGGTGTTGTTGCAGAAACAGCCTGAGGTCGATGCTGGCAAATAAGCACGGAGCTGTAATACAAAACGGGGCCTGCTCATGGTGAGCAGGCCCCGTTTTTCATGTGAGCGTCGCGCTTATTTGCGACGCGGACGCGACACCACAGATTCGATATTCTTGCGGCCGATCAGCTTTGGCTGCGCAGGCTCTTTGGCCATCGGGGCATCAGCCAGCCACTTGAACATCACCAGACAATCCACCAGCCCCAAGCGTGCGTGACGATAAGCCTTGGGCAAACGCCCGACTGTCTCGAAACCCAGCTTGGCCCACAGCGCGACAGCTACTTCATTGCTGGCCACCACCGAATTGAATTGCATCGCCAGGAACCCGCTGTCGCGCGCCAGTTGCTGCGAGTGCTCGCACATCAACCGCGCCACACCACGACCCCGCGCCGCATCCGTCACCATATAGCCGCAATTGCAGACATGATTCCCCGGACCTGCTGCATTGGCCTTCAAGTAGTAACTGCCTAACAGCTGGCCGTCTTCCTCGGCAATCAGCGTGTGCAGCGGCAGCTCCATCCACAGACTGCGGGCATGCTCCTGAGTGACGGCAGGGTCGTAGGCGTAGGTTTCCTGAGCGATGACGACAGCCTGAAAGGTGGGCCAGAAGCGCTCGAAGTCTTCCGGGGTCATGGGGCGGATCTGGATCATGGTGGGGCCTTGGTGGGTATGGCTTGAATTCCGGCGTGTACGTTAGCTTGGGTGTGCTACCACTTCCAGGCTTTTTCGGTGAACTCGGCGGTGGAGGGGAGTACGGTGTGGAGAAAATTCAGGTATTTGTTGAACAGTACTTCGTGCTGGAAACGGGCCTCAAAGCCTAGCGTGACGTCAGTGCGGTGCGTGATGATCATGAGGCGTTTACGGTCGACGGTTACAAAGTTGTACTCATCCCAGGGCAGGCTTTGTTCATGATGAATGGGGTTTTCCCAGTTTAGTAGCTTGAGGGCTGCGATACAGGCCATGGCTGCCGGGCCGATCAGGAAGAGCAGTGAGCCGGTGAGGGCGGCTATGAAGACGAATATCAGGATGACGGCTATGGCAATGCCCTTGAAGAAGGACGAGGCGAAGTCGGGGTAATGGAGGTAGTACTCCAGGTGGGCGCAGTTGGTTTTTATGGTGTAGTTGTAGATGGTTTTTTGACGGATGAGCAGGCATATGAAATACGCAAGAATTCCAGCAAGCGCGAGTATGGTGCCCACTAATGAGTAAAGACTGTCTGAGAACATTATCCAGCCTCCCCACATGTAAAGTGTGCTTCCTATCACGTAGACGGCAATGAATATGGACTGAGTTATCATCATTTCTCTAGGCGATCTCGCAAGTGTTTTGATCTTCCAGTTCAGAACGTCTTTGTTTTTTGGCAGGTACAAGGCTTTTTCTTGCTGGTTCATACAGGTGTACCCTCTGCTACTTCTAGGGTCAGCGTGCCGACACTGCTTGATGTCTTTACTTCAAGCTCCACAGCAGCCAAACCATCGATAGCTGTATCGCCTCTTGTGCCAAGCTCCATCTGAAACAGATAGCCTTGATCTTCCTCGCCAGGATGTATCAGATTGCTGGGGTACCAGATTTGCAGCTCAAGATAGGTTGCGTCCTTGTCGAGCGGCACCCAGGTTTCCCAGATGAGGTCTTCGTTTTCGGGCGGCATCAACGGGTAGGTGAAGTCTTCACTCGCCTTGCCAGCAGGCTTGTTGGTTAGCGTTCCGAACTGTTCGGCCTTCCTGAATTGCCCGTGGGCCAGAAAAGCTTCATGCAGAGGGTCGTCTATTTTTTGTACCGGTAGCACTCCCCATGGGCGCTTGCTGCTAATGACATTGAAGTGCACGGACTGCCCGCGCACTAGGTTGGGCAAGCGCACTTGTACTCCAACGCCATTTTGTACCGCTACGCTGTAGTGATCGCCTTTGCCAAGATAACGGCTTTCATAATGCACAGTGCTTTTTACATAAACCTGCGGAGATAATTGAATTTCCATCAATGCGCGAACCTCTTCGCTCTCACCTTTGACAGTCTCGGGGTAACGATAGTCTAGGGTTCTCGACCAACAGCACTTACGTAGCCACCAGCCGACGCTGTCTTGCTTGAAATAACTTAAAGCCATTGTAGTAAAAAGATATATAGATCCTATTACGAGCAGCGCCACGCTGAACCATGGACTCATCGCAACAATTGTGAATGTGCTTGCGGGGGACAACCCTGCTATAAATTGAAAAGTGGAGCCTACTCCCATTGCGAATATAGAAATACCTTTAACAATAATCGTGTTCTTTTCCTCAGGTGTTTTAGCTGCGTAAAAATCATCTGTGATATCAAATAGTTCAAGCGTAACTGCTGCTACTCCAAACCCACCCATCGCCACCATCGAAACCCTGAACCCACGTATTGCATCACTCCACGTCGCATTTCCCTTGGCTTTCCAATACGCACTGGACCTGTCCAGAACCCCTACATTCTTGCCATCGATCAGTACCGGCGTCGCATCCCTTATTACGCTCCACGGCGCTTCAACAAACACCACCATCAACAGATTGAAGCTGTAACCCAGTCCATACGTGACCTTGCCAATATCCTTGGCACTGAAGTCTCCATCACGAGTAACGTCCCGGTAAGTGAGCGCGGTATTGATGAAATTGAGCATGATCACACCCCAAGTGATCGAGCCCGCAGTGCCGCCGAGTCGGTTGGTCCAGCGTTTGGCTTGGGCGAGCCAGTCCTTGGCCAGGGTTTTGCCGGACTGGAAGTACTGGCGAATCTCGTCCTGCAGTAATTTGGCGTATTCGTTGTTCTGGAAGTCGAGCAGAGCGGGGATGCTCAGTTCGTGGACGCGCAGTTTCTGTTTATGGGCGTGCAGGTTGCGAGCGGTGCTTTGGCGTGTGTTGTAGGCATTCGGATAAAGCCACCGGCGACGGGTATCGCTGATCTGCTTGTTAAGGACCTGCCACTCGCGTATCCACTGTTTGAGCTTGGTGAATACCTGTTGATCGACTGCAATACGCGCCTTCGAATCAAGCAAAATCTGGCCGATCAACAGGGTGCGAAGCAATGCGACGATGTTCTGCTG
>NZ_JAWHPL010000001.1:0-16275 GCF_032587875.1 Pseudomonas syringae group sp. 243L2 | reverse complement strand
CGGCGACTGGTGTCCGGAGATTTTGCCAAATTAGGAAGTCTTTTTCAGAGTTTCCCTAACGGCTCCAGTCTTGATATTTGGTGAAAACATGGATGCAATAAAAACTGTTTTTACAAAGATGTTATTTTTAAAAGCATGTTGATGCCATAACCGTGGTACATCGAAGTAAAACTCTGTGTTGTCTGTGGCCGAGTGTGCATAGTTAGGAAAATGCCAGTAATTCTGTACAAAATTACTTATTACGTTTCCTTCTTTATCCCGAGAAACTACTAGGTCTGGCCCTATGCGGTCAAATGACATTCCACGGTAAGCATCAGTTTGAAATTGATTTTCTCGGACGCGGCGTACATGTGTGGAATTTGGTGGCGTTTTTTTTTGAGTATTTTTCGATTTCATCAGGCTATTCCGAGGTTAATCATGCGTGAATATTGGCGCTCCCAGTACTCTGTAAGCTGGAAGTTTTCAGTGATCTCAAGCGACACTCTAGCGATTAATTCTACGGACGTGGGACGTTCAGATTTAAGAGCATTCAGGAGCAAATCAATATGGTCAACTGCGGGCTGGTGGACTGCTAGAAAGTGTTCTGCATTACTACATTTAGTTATGCGCTGTTTAATAACAAATCGCATGCTTAGCAATTTCCGAATGTCTTCTTCATTCGGATGTAATCTGAAGTGCTGACAATAAATGCAACCTTCGAGTTTTTTGCAGTCCGGCTCATATCCTTTAGGAACCGCTATTTCTTCCTCTGGGTGACCAGGTTTGTCGCAGGCCCCGGCTGGCATGTCCTCACCCTTGTAATCATCGAGCAATTGCATAAGACGATTGAGCATTGGGACTATTTCGCCAACGGCAGTCGCTTCATCTGCAACGCTATAATGCTTTCGCGTGATGGCTGGTGTGTTGCCCATAGCTTGAGCGGTTTGCTCAGTTGATTTCCCTTTTTGTAACCAATAATGTGCTCTGTACGCCCTGAGTTCTTGCACGCCCAAACCATTAAAATCTTTGTCGTAATAATGTGTGAGTCGCTGGTTAAAGTTAAAAAGCTCGTTCGCTCGCAATTGCGTGATTATCATCTCTCCGTGAACTTTCATTCCTATGAATAGAAATTCTGAATCGTCCGCACCGCAGATGAACGCACGCAACCTGACGAATTGCAGAAATTTTTTTAAAAAAGTTGACTGGATTTCTACTTCTACAACTCGGTCGTGTCCACGAAACTTTATAGTTTTAAAACCAATATTTTTGCTTGAACCAACCTCATAATTCTCGTCCCAAGGGATTGCTCTGACTGGAGCGTCATTAAGCCCTGTATTTGCAAAAAACATTGCCAGAAAGGCATCGTGAGCAATTTTCGCCAAGCGCATTCTTTTCAAATGTCTTGGGTCGGCATTAGCTTCCCCTAGTAATTCTTCCTGCTCCCGATGACCATGAGCAACAAAGCATGATGGTCGGATAGAATAATTACAGGCTTCTTCAAGAGCACGTAGTCGGCCGAGTTCATAATCCCAATAGATGTATTCTTTTGATTTTATCGAAGTTTCTAATATAGACGTAGTTGCAAAGGGCAGCTCGCCAATCATCAGCCAAGGCTGTTCGATTCCCAGCTCTAGCCGTGCTGGAAAAGATTTAAATTCGAGCAAAAAATCAGTGATACCGTTGAACAGGTAATCACAGACACTGATGTAGGCGCCCAGCTCTTTCTCTGTAGGTGGCTTTGTGGGATTTCCCGTTGGCTTAGAATTTGAGATTAGAGGAACATCACTGCGGAAGTTAAAATTATCATTTGGGAAAAATAGGGTGGCCGAGTCGAACGCCCCCGCCTGGTTCCGATTCCCTGTGAAAGGAAGTATAGTGCCAAGATCAATTTTCTCCATCAGCATTGCGGTGTATTTTTGATATGCTTTGTGATAGTTTTCAGGGGTGGCAAGAAAATGTTCGAAACCATTTTGATCATTCCAATCTGCGAACTTTGCGAAATTTATAGTATTCGCGTAACAAGTCATTCCTCTTGAATTTATGTAGAATTCAGACACTATTGCGATAATCCAATCTTGAATTTTTTGAGGACGATATGAGATCAAGGACTCAGCATCGACTGGGCGTGACTGTTTCCTAACAGCAGAGAATCGCGACACGTAACACATAGAACCAATATCGTACCTGCGGTTGTGCTCAAATCGTATAGCTAAATCTTCCAGCGGAACCGAGCGTATCGCTTGAGATATGGAGCTGAGTTCATATTGACGTATGTCAATTTCATGCGTATTACGTTTTACGAGAGCCATGGCTTAGCCTTTCGATGTTTATGAGTGACCTTATGTGCTCCTCATATTCCGATTGAGCGGCGGCTGACTGCTCCTTTGTAGGCTTAAAGTCCGCATATCGTTTTGATGTCGCGACGTTAGCGTGATTTAGCCTATTTTTGAGAGTGTCCAAAGCCGCAAGTTCGCTCACATCATTTTTTTTCAAGCCTTCTAATAGATTCATTCCAAAGGTGGCTCTCAAGTCGTGAAAACGATATTTGAAAAACTTTCCTGTTTTTTTCAGAATTTTATTTAGTGTTTCTTGCTGGAATTTTCTAACTGCCGATCCCGATTCGACGCTGTTGAAGATTGCTTGATCTTTTTTTCCAATGTAGTAGGGCCTTCCTGTTTCGGTGAGAAAAACATACTGATCTTCGCTAGTACCGATAATGGATTTAGCGGCTCGCTTCTTATACCGTTCAGATTCGAGATACCTTGCGATCAGGAAGTGTACCCATTCAGGCAGGACTATCCATTCCTTCTTGTTGCGCTTCGTATCGATCATTGTGTCGCCACCGGCATCAAAACCAACCTGCACTAGGCGATCTTCAGCATCTTTATTGATACAGTTATGTCGCATAGTGAAAATGGTTTGCATGCGAGGCCCACCGGTTAAAGCTACTATGTGGGATAGCAGCATCTCCACGTTATTTGATGTATCAAGAGCCTCAAGCAGTGCTTCTTGATTCTCTTTACCCATGGGACAAAGTTTTCCGCCATCCACGATGTACTTACCATTTGGCATATCGTGGTTTTCTTTTACTGTTTTGAAAGTTAGATCTGTGCCCAAAACCTCTTTGTACTGTGTAAAACCATACTTATCTTGGATCGGTATTCTTTTCTTAATCGTTTTCCACATTTCCTGTTCAGGTTTGAATCCTCGATCTGCTTCTGCTCGATAAAAACCGACCATTCTATTGATTTTTCGGTTTTCAGTATTTACGCGATTAGCATTCTCCATTACTCTTTTTTTCAAAATGCTTTTATATAAATAGGTAGGCCTACTAGCTTTAGGCCCACTGAAGTCCCACATATCTTTCCCGGAGTACCACATGGCATTAGCGAAATTACACAAATCGCCTGCCATTCCGGAGATTGTCGGATGATCTGCCCCCTCGAGAGCACACCGGAGTAAATAGAGGCTTCCTTCTTTCCATATGCTACCGTCTGGTCTCAGGATTACATGATGGCGAATTAGGTCTGTTTCGGCTGGCACAAAGGGTTCTATAGCGTAACTGATGCTGTTAGCTAACTTCGCCCCATAACCGCTGCCCCACGTAGCATTCATCTTGTCTTCAGCAGCCATGCACTTACGCCAGAGAACCACGTTTTTTAGCAATACTTTTCTGTAACCTCCAGTAATTGGGGCTTCCGTAGGAGACGACATAATGCCTCGAAAACTTTAAGTGGGATTGGGTTTGGGTTTGGGTTTGGGTTTGGGTTTGTGTCTGGCGTACTTTTTATGACTCATGTGTAGGGCAATCCTATCCCCACCAAAGTTAACTTTGCAAGAAAAAAATGCACTGCGACTTAGTTGTCAGCTTAGTTGACGCTTTAAACTTTTATAATTATTAATGCTGCAATGTTAATTGACTGTATGGTATTGAAAAATATATGTTTTTTTATGAAGTGTTGTTTTTGGATAGCCCAAGCTGACTATCCTTCCGAAGCTTCCCCGAGGAGGGTGAGGCTCCCCGGTGCGGCCTAGGCGGTGCTTTGCTCGACATACGTATCAGGGCGGTTTTTTAATTTTCTAGGGTTGTTAGTAAATGTTCGTCGCGGACCTAGGTAGCTAATGCCGCAATCGGAAGTAGGCCCCTCAATATTTTTCATAACCCTAGGGGGCCCGTTGGCGATGCCAGATAACAATAACGCGGAACAATTCACTCAAATTCCTATCGAGCTTTTATCAACTGCTGGGGCTGGCCGATAGTCGCCCTCACCTAGGAAGGAATGAAGTGCTAGCGCCGTGCATCTGATAACTGAGCCGCTGGAGCTTGGAATATTCGGATGCATTTTTCTTTTCATACCAATCAATCATTTCTAATGCCGCAAATGCTCAGATCTTGAAAACGAGGTCCGTCAGCCAACTCATTCGGTGCGATAGATCGAGTCAAAGACTTCATTCGAAAGGTTTGGCGAGGATTCCGAACGTTGCACGGGCGGCCCCAAGGCGGTGAAGTCGGCCGGCTTGTGCAGGACGTTGCGAGCGACTCATCCGTCGATCCACTGGCCCTGCTCGTTAGAGCACGCACATATCATTTTGTCTAATGAGTGGCGGTTCCCGAAACCACAGCTTTGAGCGCCGAAAACAGCGTGGTGCCGTAGGCCCCGACGTAAGCGCCGTGAGTTTTCTGCTTGCCTTGCGCGGGAATCCGAACCGGATTCTCATCGGCGTGGATCACGCCCTGGGCCAACACTTGTTAACGCAGCGCATAGATCAGAGGCAGGATTTGTACGCCGGTCTGTCCGACCCATTGCGCCAGTGTCGAGCGAGCAAAATCGCCAGCCCGGCCCGAGCAAAGATTTTCTCCTGCCGGTACAGCAGTATGAAGCTCACATCCATATTTATCGCCGCAATCAGCAAGCTGCTAGCCGGTATTGGCGGTATCTGTTCATTGGAATTCGGGGACGCTTCCAGCTTCCGGCAGGCACTGGGCGTTGGCGCCTTGGTGGGGGCTGTGATAATAGTAGCTTTTCTATAAAGCGCCCTCTCCTCCCCATACTGACGAAATTGCGGCAAAGCCAGGATCCAAGTGCCAACTATCAGGGCACCATTTTTTTCAACAAGTAGAGAATTCCTCAGCAGGATGCTTAGCATAGATTTCAGCAATCTGCTCCACCGCATCAGAAATTCCCGCACCATTACGGATCAATTCTGCTAAATCGTAAATTGCCGCCGCCCCGCTTCCATTGGCTAGCGCAGAAGTCATCAACTTCTTAACATGAGCGTCGATACTCGCTTCAATTTCTTCGCGATCTAAGGGTTCTTCATCAGAAAGTGCTTTGATGATTACGGAGGCATCAGTCGTTTCATCAATGTCATACAGCTCGTAGAAAAGCTGACCTAACGTTCCTGCCGGTATCGATTTCAAACGATTCCACTCACCTAAATCGGTTTTCTCCTTACGTGCTTTTTCAAATTGAAGCCGCAGCTTTGACGCAATGGTGCCAGCCGACCGCTCTTTGTTGGAGTACTTATGATTCGAGTTAGACGATACTGTCTGCACGACCCGCCACAGCAAGCTCCATACGTCCCTGGTGCTGTAGTACTTCAACGCCGTGTAAATCGCGCTTTTGATTTCTTCCGTCTTGTGTACAGGAAAGACTTGCCTGAATTCCTGCAACTGATTGTTCAGGTAGGCCATACAATCGGCCACGGCGTATTCGTACCAAAGCGCCAACATGCCTTCATTCGTAAATGGTCGTACCACCAACTCATTGAAGGCTTCCTCGCCTCCGCCCAGAAGTTCATCGGGAACTAGCATGAACCGAATTTTATTGGGGTCGTAGTTCAGTCCGTTCGCGTTTGCGAAATAGGCGCTTGTGCCAGCAGCGCGTGGATCGTCCGACAGTACCCCGGACTTCCAAAGACGGTTGATGAACATCTCCGAGTGCGTGGGTGCTAGAGCCTGGCAATCGTTGAAGGTGAATCTGCCACCGAACAAGCGAGGAGCGATGGCGCGCTCAAGTGCCATCATGACGAATGCTAGGTCATTAGGGATGGTCGAGTAGTCAGTCTTTTTTGCTATGACACGCTCGGTATGCTGCGCAACTCGCTCTTGCAAGTCAGCCTCCGCTTTCTGCTCAGCTACTCGCCTAGCCTCGTCCAGTTCGGCCTTGCATACCGCGCAAGGGCGGAGCGGGTGTTGCTTAAATCTCTTCACCTCGGACCTGCTCGTGATAACCAACGCGCTACCGCAGACCGAACAGTTCTGGTTCTCGTCATAAACGGTGCAATGCGCTTTGATATAGGCCGCGAGGGCATGTGGCTTGAGGACTTCGCGAAAAGGCAGCATCGCGCTCACGTTCTCGACAGGCTTACATTCTTCATTCAGTGCCCAGTAGCGCTGGATCAAAGCGATAACTTCAGGATCGGTAGAGTGGATCTCTAATTTGATTGTCATCGTGCGAACGGTCCGAGGAGTAGGTTTCGAAGTGTCTGAAGTTCGATTGCCATCCTACTCAATTTCCGGCCAGTGGCTGCCTAAAATCCACCTGGTGAACGCAAAATCACATCCCAAAATATAGCGCTGCTATGACTGAGTGATCATGCCCCCCATCAAGTCGGAAATCCCTCCCTGCTCGATAACACATGCACTACATTCATCACACTCCACAGGGAGAGCTTTGCTGCCCTGCACCTACATCGATCAGAAGGCGTTGAAACTGTATGAGTAGCTCACCACCGAATATGAATGAACTTTTTGAGTCATTGACGCTACAAGCTGGGGTGCTTATCCAGGCATCACAGATTGAGGGCGGAGCCTCACTGGATAAACGCGATGAATTTACCCGGCAACAGTTGAGGCGTGCATCTGTGTTGGTAAAAGGCGCTGTGGCTTTGGGTACAATTGAAAATTCTGTGTGCTTGGGAATTCTGAGCCGAAGCTTGCTTGAACAATTAATCACAACCTTGTGGGGTATCAGGTCCGTCGAGAATACGGAATCCCAGATGGACGCAGGCCCTGCCGAGTTGGCGAAAGCCCTCAAAATGAACCTGAAATCAGGCACCGCCAGGATGTTTGATCGCACCACTGGGGAAGACGTGACCGCCAATTATCTGGAAAGCGAGCAAGCAAAGCAGCCTCGTCGACGCAAAAACATAGAAGATCAAGCGAGGGAAGCCGAGGTGCAGGACCTGTATACCGTTTTCTATCGACTGTTATCACTTGAAACGCATGGCCACAGTGAGCCTCCAACTGAACAAGCAGAGATCAGTGCCTTGTGCATCACTCATCTTCAAGGCATCGGAGCCATTAGCCGAGGTATCGGCCAAGCATGCGTTTGGTGGCTGATGCACAGGACTTGGCCAGACAACGAGTCGTTGCGTGACGTGCTGGGTCTGAATACTAAACCTTAAAATCCGCACACTGCCAGACTACAGCCTTGCGGTGAGCATGCTGGCTGGCAAAAGGCCCTATGCTTGTCTATATATGGAGACCCAATCACAGGAGTTTCATCATGAGTAAACCTCAGGACCGCACCATTTCCCAGCGCCCAGATGGGAAGTGGGAGAACAAGCGCAACGATTCTGAGCGAGCCTCAAGCGTACATGACACACAGGCCGAGGCTCAGCAGGCCGCACGAGAAATGCTGAAAAACCAGGGTGGTGGTGAAATGACTACCAAAGGGCGCGAAGGGCAATTCAGAACGAAGGACACTGTCAAGCCGGGCAATGATCCCCGTGACATCAAAGGCTGAGATAGGGCTATTCCCAAAGCGGCTTCTCTGCGCTCCGCGTGCGGGGCGCTATCCTTCGTTATGTCATGCAAGCCAGAACTCAAACCCATGGGATCAACTGGATGCCATCAGTCGAGGGTTCAATATATCTCCCTGGCAGGTCGTGAATCTGTGCGCAGCGCCATTGCCGATGCGCTCGGCGTCACGCAGCATCGTGGCGATCCGATGTTCATACAGCTCACCGACGCGCGACGCTTCTAGCAAGCGCCTTAGGCCCAAACGACCCGATGGAATGAATTTCACGAAGCGAGTCAAATGCCCCTGACTGCTTCTCCGCTAGTGGTCGTGCTTAAATTCAGGACATTTGAAAATCCGATTTTTTCAACAGAATCGGTCGATAGACGTCTGTCAGTACACTTGGGCGCCCCGATCTAGCCAACTCTCGAATAGCAAAGTGCGAATTTTGCACATTTCTAATTGAGCCATCCTCCAGATCGGTGGATGGTGACACTCGACTTGACCAGTTTTCGATTTGGAGCCCTCTAACATGCCTGAGCCAAGCATGACGTAACGCAATTTTTTGCTCGTAACACAACTACGTTACGTAAAAAAAATGCGTTACGGTCAGTAGATGTCGTTTTAACTATTTAAGCACACGCTTAGCAAACGGGGCCGGTTACAAGACGCTAGTCGGCCTCTCCGAAAGGTCGCGTGGTTTGCGCATGAGGTTGACAACGCACCCGCTGCCAACCGTCGATGTACAACAGTCTGCCGTTCGCTCCACAAATTTCACACGTACGAGCCGCGTGCTGCTCCGCAAACATGATCCATTCGTTAGCACGAGTGTCACGGCCAGCTACCAAGATTCGCAGCGTTCCTGTCTTCTCCACCGCACCCACTAGATGGGTCGGGGCATTTTCAGTACGTTCGTTTGCGTGAGACAGGAGCGTACAGAGCGTCTCTACGATTGCGAGCCACCCCTCGCCACAGTCAAACCTGAAATGCATCGAAGCATGGAACGCAGCAGGATATCGGCTCCTAAGATCTAATTCGAAATCAGCCTGTTTGACCATTTGAGAACCTTTTTAGCCTGAGTGGATACAGAAGCATGCGATGGGCTGGCAGCCTGATCAGCGGCGGAGCTTGAAAGTGCTCACTCCATTCTGCTCCAGCGTCTCAATTGTCTTATTAACAAAAACTTCCATCTGATCCATGTATTTTGTATTTTCCTTCGGCCCGAGTATTTCCCGCTTACGCACGTGCGCGTCGTGCGACTCGGGCTCACTACTGTGTCGCTTCCTAGGCTTTTTAGCCATGCTGGGAACCTTTTCCGGAGACAATGCCATGTGCCAGATTGGTGAGCCTGGGACGTGCTGATCGAGCCGGAGGTGAGCTTTATAGATATCTGCAAAATAAGTCCAACCTAAGGGCGCAAAGGAAAGGATTCCGTAGTCGCTCCCATTTCGCGTGGTGACCCAAACGCTTTCGCCACGGGAATGAATCTCGCAAATGTCCGACGTCTCGATCCTGTGCCCGTCCGCAAAGTTTCCAAATCCATCTGCACATACATGGCCCCAGACCTCACCTGTCAACATGGCGGGGGGTTCCACCTTCGCATGCGTAATGAAACCGGTGAATATGACCCCGATGGCATCTGCTTTCAGCTTTAATATTGCAGCTTGAGTTCTGTCATTCATTCCATCGCACTCTTAAAAAATGAGTGGGAGCGTGCCCCCCAAAAAAACAGGTATACCAAGCGGCAGGGCGCAACCAAAGCCCGAAACCCGGTGGCAGCCACCAAATAAGATATATCTAATGTTCGCCTATCGTTGATTCCAAAAATAGCTCATTCCTGCGTCCAATGCCAGCTTTGCCCGGGCGATGATTAATGGATTTAAACGAAGCTGTCGGCTTAGCCGTGCAGGCATTACGTCGTCACAAAGGACTCACGCAAAAAGACTTCTTAGGCACAGTATCTATTCAATATTTAAGTGACTTAGAACGTGGCAAGCGAACGCCCTCGCTTGCAGTTTTAGCGCGAATCTGTGAGCGACTGGAGGTGCATGAGGCTTTGCCCCTGATTTTGGCAAAGCATTTCATGCAGCCCTCCGACCCTCTTCCACACACGATTAGAGATATTGAGCGGCAGCTCTATATGGCAGGATTTATTGACAATCCATTAAGCTGGTGAGGCTCCGACCTATCCTGCTGCCCCGAAGCTAGGGATGTCCTTGAGTATCATGATGAATGGCTCATCGCTTTCGCCCCGTTCAGAGGCCATGCGATCGGTATAGCCTGTTGCGCCGTAGATCAGAAGAGTGCTCATTGGACGTGCTGCCATTTTTTGTAAACGAATTCCAGGCTGTACCCATCCGAGTCTAACAAGATCCATAAACGTACAATCCTGCCATCGCTGACTTCTGTCACGTCAACACCACTCACGACGCCCAGCCCGTTGGCTGGGCCTTCGCGCCATTTCAAATATCCTAATCCGTGATGCCCAAGTGCAACGCCTTCAACCACGAAAGAAAAATCGGGCCGAATTGTTTGATAAGTGCGCCAGAAACGCCTGAGATAGCGGGCTGGCCAGCAACAACCCAAGCGATTACGATGCCTGTTTAAAGACGCTCTAAAAGCGGCGTCTGTTGTGGCCCAACCCGACCGAAGCCCCCTCTAATCGTTGGCTCAACGTTGGAAAGACGACTGCCGGGAAGATCAATCCGTTTGGCGACGCACTTCAATCTCGACAATCTGGCGGGGCGTTCGGCCAAGCCGTACATTGCCGTTAGCTATGGCAATGACGTCCTCACCTTCGTCACCAGCCCAAAGGCCGACCAGGTAATGAAGGAAAAAATCTGCATACGAACAGCTAGCATCCCTCACAGGAACTGCCATAACGGAGGCTTTGCTAGTGTGCATCTGGGTCAAATTCCTGACGAGACGGGCCGGTGTAACCCAGAGTGTCGGCCGTGGCGAGGCTGGCGTCGCAAACAGGTAGTAAGAGTGCTCTGACTGAGTAAGTAAGTCCTGGCATTGTTGCAGGTCAATGCCTATCGTCTTACTAAAGCCCCTCCCTGATGAAGTGCCGGTGCGTTTTTTTACCTGCACAAGGGTGGCGCGCTGGATCACTGTTCTGCCCTCGTCCACGACCCGTGTCAAGAACAACACATCCGCCCCGAGAGGAGCCCCTGCATGCGTGCTTGCACCTTCCTCTCGCTTGCCGGGTTGCCGATATTTCACGGACAAGCTCGGATACTTAACCCGTGTGGTGGCTGACAGTTGGCGTAACTGGTGGGTCGCATTGCCAATTGCAAACTTTGTCAGATCCAAGAGGTGTTTAGTATGGACCTCCTCGTCCTCTCCCCAAGTCTCCGGATAGTCACGACAAAATTCTTCCTCAATCTGGCTGACCGCCTTATGGATAAAGCGCTCCACAGTCGGGTCGCCTAGCCAGGTCTGGGCACCGACGCTGGGCAGCGCCAAGCCATCCTCGCGCTGGACTGCCAAACCCTCGAGATCGAGAGCGCCCTCCCTAGACCGCACCAGCCCCTTGGCCCTAAGTTGCACCTGCCTCGGGCCACTGGTTGCAAGCTGAACCGCAAAGGCCAGGTTTTTTCTCTCCCCCAGCAATCGCAGAAGTACGGGCTCGACTTCTGCGAAGGCTATCTGCGTGAGCCAAAGACACACAAATGCCAAAAGCCCCTGGGCCAGCTCAGGATCTCCACTCACCTGGTCGAATAGATCTTGACGCCATGCCTCACGGGCCGCAGGGCCTAAATCGTTCCACAATGCATCTCGGCCCCATATCTCAGATGGTAACTCTCTAAGGCTTGCAACAATAGCTTGCTGGTCGGCCCTCAGTGGCTCCTCGAACTGGTGCCAGATCGCCGCCAGCGCGAGGTCTGAGGGCATGGAGCCAGCTAATAATTTGGCAAGCGTTGTGAAGGCTTTAGCAACGCACTCTTTGAACCCGTCATTCTTATCTGGATTCGGAAGCCCGTGCCAGCGCTGGAATAGGCTCCGAGCATCGTCTGACCTGATCTGGCGACAATATTGGACAAGCCGAGGGAATACAGAAGGCCTAGCTCGCTCCAGAACCTGCTCGCATGCCCACCGTGACGACTGAACAGTCGGCGAATTTTCAAACAACAAATAGATCAGACCGTCCACGTTATGGCCAGGATAGCCCGAAGCAGAACCGAAATAGGCCTCTAGGTAATCGCGTACCTGCTGCCAGTTTTTCTCGACCAAGTTCTCAAAGGCCCAGTTATTCTGCCCCTTACTTGGGGCGACTATCTGAACGCCATCAATCCAATCATCCCCAATGCTGCTCACCACCAGCGCCTGCATAATTTCCTGATTATTTAAAAAACGACTCCGTGTATTCGATCTGGTATCGAGCAACCATTTGACCCATGTCTTACGAGGCTTGATTTCCGAGACGATGGTCTCGCGTAGCGCCCGTGAGTCAACTTCAAGCACGTCCTCCCTGAAGGCCTCTACGGCGGAGCTATATGCCTCTTGTTGCAGTACAGACGATGACCCTTCAATGCCGGTTGATCCCTGCCCCAGAATCAGGAAGGTCAAGGCAATGGGGCCATCTTGCGCAGCGAGCTTAAAGTCGAATACGAATTGCTCGCGCTCCGTGTACCCCCAAAAGCGCTGGACGCTGAGTTTGTCGGCAGACAGATGGGTGTAGTCCAAGCGAAGGATGCACGCTTGAACATCAAAATAGCGCTTTATATGTTCGACCAGAGGCGGAGCCCAATCGACCAAGTGTATGCTGGCAACTGCTAGTTCTTCATCAAAGCTGATACTTACGTCCAAGTCGTTATTCCTTTCCATGCCTAGTACGCGGAATTTTGAAACCATAGATGAATTTAAGAGTTGGTTTTCAGGTTATATTAACAATGCCAATAAAATGCTCCAGCACTAAATCAACGTTAAGCACCATATCAAATAGCGACAAGCCTCTGAAAGCGGTATCGCTATCGTACATCTAGAGAGCGAGAATCCGGAGTAAACGGGCGAGAAACAACCATATCGGTTTTTTCAATATCGGCCTGAATTTCAGACGTCGCGAATACAACCTGATAATCAAACTTATAAGCACCGCACTCTTTGACAATTATTTTTTGTAAATTATGACTACGGTTTTGCTCCATACCGCCATCATCAATACCATCCAACATCAAAAAGCGTGGAACTCGCATATAATCTAGCTCCATACTTGTGGACAACAATGCCAAATGAAAAATATGCCGAAGAACTACCGTTGAGCTTTCTGAAAAGTTTCTTGAGCCATTTACATATACCGAATTCTCTTCAAAATCGTACTTCACCACTTGAGCATCAACGAACTCAGGCTGTAGAGGGAGATCTTCCTTGAGCAGCCTGATCATGTTCTTTTCGAGCACCCTTGCGACGTCGATCTTTCGAGACTGCTGGCCGGCTTCAAGTGACTCTATTGTACTTTCTAGTTCAGTGAGTTCTCTAGCTAAATCATCACGTTGCTTTTGCAGCTCCTGGATAACAGAAAAAAGCTTCTGCTTCTCATATGCTTGTTGAATTTCCTGATCAAGCACGCCCAAACGTCGACCAGTGCTTTCAAGAACTGTTTCTATATCTGAAGACCAGTTTGAGGACGCGGACTTATATTCCTTTTCTAACTTCTTAACCTCTTGAGTAGCTGAAGGTAAGTCCTTACTCAAATTCAGCGCCTCTTCCTCTTTAAGTGCCAACAACAGCTTAGACTCTTTAAGTTGAATACTCAGCTCATTCCGCATTCGAAGCAACTGACCGTCAGCGCCACTTTCAATAGGCGACTTGCATAACTGACAAGAATGCTCTATCGATTCAGTCTTTAATTCGGAAAGGCAACCTGGACAAAACTGGAACGACATATCCCCAAGGTAATCACGAGTTGCTTTAGACTCATCAAGACTTTGAAGCCTATAAGTCAGTTCCTCTATGAAGAGCTTGGAGTCGGAAATATCTAAATTGATCGCAGCAATAGAATCCTTCAACACTGATTCGTATCTTTTGGCGGAGCTAAGGCGCCCCCTTAGATTATCAGCTTTCTTGCCAGCCTCATTTGACTCCTTCCGTGATAATGTCCTGCTGACCTTTAACTGATCAATATAATCAGTCAACTGGGTTCTTTGCTGCTCCAACTCTTGGATAATATTTCGAGATGCTTCAATATCAGGCGTCTGACCAGACTGGCCTAACACTCTAAATATTCCTCTCAACTCGGAAATTTTCTTATCTAATGCCTTGTTAAGCTCTCTGACACGCAGCTGAGCAGTATAAAGTTGATCGTCATATACTCCAGAAAGATAGCCACCGATCGTTTCTCTAGTAAGAGCGCTATCGAAATTATCCATTCGGAAAATTGGACTATGGACAGATGGTTGATCCGCGTAAAGCACACGGAGCAGCTGATGCATAGTTAAGTTTGCTGCTCCTTGTCCTTGGGCTTGTGGCAAATCCAACGCACCAAAGATAGCCTGAGAGAAGCTTATTTTTTGTTCAGAGCGTTTGAAGGGGAATCTGTCCCACTGACTCGGACCCGCTGACAGGGCACCCTCCATTCTCCCCCAGAATATAGATAATGGACGCTGAGCATCTTGGCTGATTTCCCTGAGAAATGTTGCAGGTTCGCCATTTAATTCGACCTCCACCATTACATTCGAGCATTTCAACGCATGCGGTTTCCAACGAATATTCTCAGCACCTAGCGAATATGCGAGCATATCCATGACGGTCGTTTTCCCAGAGGTATTACGCCCTCGTAGAACGTTAACTCCCATATGAAATGCACAGTCAAATGCTCGATGCCCGCCTTGGAGAACAACAAGCCGTGCTACTTTAAGAGTTGGCTTAAGGAGTGTCATATCTATACTCTAACAGCGCTGTCCGATGTTTCAAACCATCGAGCCCACGCAAAGGAATTTGCGCGAGATCATTTGAAAGAAATTTTAAAACCTCTGCTTGTGCAGCCAAATAACTAGAAAGGTTTTCGCCTAAACTTTCAGGAATCGCGACCGAGTCAATCCGCTTAACAACACCTTGCTCAAAACCATTCAAATCAATCAATCCTAGTGCGGCAATATTCCTCAGAGCCGCCAATTGAATTTGACTCATATCTCTGAAAGCCGCCTTGGGATTCAGTGGATCCCGGTACGTATTAGATAAACTTTTCGCCAAACGCCTTCCGTGCGCAAGCGTAGACGGGAGCCTTATATCGCTTATCGCAGAGGGGAATGCCAAATAAAAATCTAAAAGACGAGCCTTATCCACCTCAAGATCCGGGATTAAGCCCATCAATGCCATCATCCGAAACACACAGTGATACGCATCAAACGCCGGATGATAGATCAGCATTTTTATCCCACCGTATATGGCAATTCCCTGCCAAAAAGAAAAGCAAACCAAGCAGATCTTTTACCGTAAACTCCATAAAGTTTTCGCCCAACATTGACTTAACGGCTTGCAGCGCTCTACTGATGCTAGAATCAATCGATAATCTGTCGCCTCCACCTTCAATAACAGGAGTAACAGTCAGCATATATATAGTATGTAATTCATCAAGAAGAATAGTGTATACGCGCTGGGCGCTTCGTGACGACTGGTATTTCATCACCAATTTGTAAGCGCGCTCCTTTTCCCCCATCGCAAAATGCAGCATATCCAGCCGGCCACTATCACGCAACTTTTCTTCAAGCCCACGGACATCGCCATCTGTCGGCATAGACATATAATGCTGTAGTTTTTGGGAGAACGTGTTGCCTGACAACTCGCCAACCCCATCGAGTTTGAGCTTGGCGTAAAGAATCGCCAGCTCCTGTATCGACTCCGGCGTTATTATATTAACGTCGGTATTATATATACTACCCCCGGCAATATCTCGGCCAGAGGTATTATTTGATTGGTTGATAGACAAGAGCCAACTACACTCTTTTATTTTTGTTAACTATGTCACCACCAGCCATGTCCCTGCCAGCGCTGTTACCTTTCTGAGAGGTAAATGTACTTCTCGATTTACGAGAAGTGCGGTTGCTTATAGCTAATTTCAGTGTCCAGCCAGCGCCCAAACCTGCGACAAATGTCAAAATATGCGAGAGATATTCCATTACCAACCTACGTCAAATGAGATAGCCGATGATCCTATGCCCTACGGGCTTGTGCCGGAGAGTAGCTGATGGCCATCAGGGCGTCTACACCACTAAGGTCTTACCCAGGTGAGATGCATACGAAAGCGCGTCTATACACGGCGGTTACGGTCAGTTCTTTCGCTCATCGTCTGCCCGTCTTGCCTAAAGGACGCGGCAAAGCGTGGATTGCTTGAACTCTTACCAGGAGGACTGAGAGCCATACTCCTGATTGTGGCCTTTGTAGCACGGCCTGCGGTCACGAGCACTCAAATACATTACGTGAGGCACTGCCATGTCCTTTAGTGGCTCAAGGCAAATGCCTACCTGACCTTTTTTCAATGCCCGATGCGTGGGTGCTAAGGAAACTCTGAAAAAGACTTCCTAATTTGGCAAAATCTCCGGACACCAGT